>NZ_RFFG01000064.1 GCF_003696215.1 Actinomadura harenae
CAGCGCCGCGCCAGTAGCGCGCGCTGCCTGAGGGCGGCCTGCCGCCGCACGGCGGCCTGGGGTGCGCCGGGCTCGGCCCGCCCCAGGCGGGTGCGCGGGGCCCGTGCCCGCCCTGCCGCCGTTGCCTGTCCTTTCTGCGCCGCCTCCGCGTCCCGGATGGGCCGCCGGGCCTGCGCACTCTGCTCTGGACGCGTGGCCGCCTCGGAATGTGCGGCCTGGTCGGCCTGGGTGACCTCCTCGGCCCGGACGTCCTGGTCGGGACGCGCGGCCTGGTCGGATCGCACGGCCTGCGCCGCGCTCGCGATCTGTCGGGTGCGGGCGGCGTTGAACGCCGCCGCCATCTCGGGCAGGAGCCCTGCCTCATCGGCCGGCGCCGGGTCCTCGTCCGGGTCCGCGTCGAACGCGGGGTCCGCGACATGCGCGAAAGGTCCTGGAAAGGATGGTTCCGGTGCGGATCGCTCCGGCGCGGACCGCTCCCGGACCGGCTCCTCGGCCGGACGCTGCGGAGCGGGCCGCATCGGTGCGGACTGCTCGGGAGTCGCGGTCGCCTCGCCGTTCCCTGCCGGGACGGGCCTGGCCTCCGCCACCCCGGTCCCCAGCGCGAGCGTCAGGGACACGGTGAGCGGGACCGCGCCGGTCACGGCCTTTAAGGGGATGGACATGCCTGTCGTACCTCCTTGCAAGATCGTCAGGCGTTCCGATACCCCGGCCGCGTCGCTCACACTCGCGAAATTCTTCGAAAACAGGGTTCTCACCAGGGGGAATGTGGGTGCATGGCGGGAATGTGTGGTATCGCTCGGCGCCCCTTCCCACTAGGCTTGAGCCGACCGAACCCGTCCGATGCGGCGTGTCGGGTCAGATCGCGTCGTAAGGTCGCAGGGACGGGTGAACCTCCCCGCGCACCGGGGCGTCCCACTGGGACCGGGACCGCACCGCGCGGTCGTGGCCCGTGATCGCCTGGCCGGTGAGGGGCCGGGACGCGGGTGGCGGCGTGACGGGGACGCCGCGCGGTCTCCCGGACGGTCCGGTCCGACGACAGCCCGGTCCGACAACCCGGTCCGACGACAACCCGGTCCGACAACACGAGAGGGACGGTCTCGCGACATGGAGGTTGGGGCGCTGCGGTCCGGAGATCCGGAGCGGCTGGGACGGTACGCCCTGATCGGCCGGCTCGGTGAGGGCGGGCAGGGCACGGTCTTCCTGGCCACCGCCGAGGACGGACGCCGGGTCGCGGTCAAGCTGCTGCACTCCGACCTCACCGCCGACGACCGGGCCCGCGCCCGGTTCCTGCGCGAGCTCGACGTCGCCAAGCGGGTCGCGCCGTTCTGCACGGCCCAGGTCATCGACGCCGACGCGACGGGCGACCGGCCCTACATCGTCAGCGAGTACGTGCCCGGCCCGTCGCTGAACCAGCTCGTCCTGGACGAGGGCCCGCTGGAGGGTGCTGCGCTGGAGCGGCTCGCCGTCGGCACCGCGACCGCGCTGGCCGCCATCCACCAGGGCGACATCGTCCACCGCGACTTCAAGCCGCACAACGTGCTGATCGGCCCGGACGGCCCGCGCGTCATCGACTTCGGCGTGGCCCGCGCGATCAGCGGCTCCACCACGCTCACCAGCAAGGTCATCGGCACCCCGTCCTACATGGCACCCGAGCAGATCCGGGCCGAGGGCGCGGGCACCCCGGCCGACGTGTTCTGCTGGGCCGCGACCGTCGCGTTCGCCGCGACCGGCGCGCCGCCCTTCGGGCAGGACACCATCCCCGCCGTGATCAACCGGATCCTGCACGAGGAGCCGGAGCTCGGCGCCCTCGAGGGCCCGCTGCGCGACCTGGTCGTCGACTGCCTTACCAAGGACCCGTCGGCCCGCCCGCACGCCCGCCAGGTGCTCATGCGCCTGCTCGGCCACGAGGACTACAGCACCCAGGCCACGCCCGTCCCGGCCGTGCCCGAGCCGTCCGACGCGACGTCGATCCTCGCCGCCGGCAGCGTCGTCGCCGCCGACTTCGCCGAGGAGAACGAGCGCAGCCGCCGCCGCTTCGGACGCCGCCGCACGGCCCCGAACCCGGTGCGCGCGGCCGCCGCCGAGGAGATCCCCTCCCAGGAGGCCCCGGGCCAGGAGGGGCCGGGCCGCCTCCCGACCCCGGCCGAGTTCGCCGCCCAGGAGCGCGCCGCCGTCGCCGACGTCGGGCGGACGCAGGGCGTCGGGGGCTCCGGCGCGCACGTCACGCAGCCGAAGGGCGCCGCCTTCCGGCGGTCCCCCTTCGTCGGACGGTTCGGCACCGGCCGCGCCGCCGCGATCGCGGGCGCGGCCGCCGCGCTGATCGCCGTGGTCATCGTGTCCGCCGTCCTGGCGCTGGCGCCCGGCCACAAGGGCGCGGCGACGCAGCGGGCCGGCGACAACGACCCGCAGCCGGTCACGACCAACACCGGCGGCGGTGGCGGGCCGTCGCTGCCGGACACGCTGCCGACCAGGCACCGCCCGTCCTCGACGTCCTCGGAGACCGAGGCCCCGACCGACCACCCGACCGGCACCTCGTCGCCGACGCCGACCGGGCCGTCCAGCCCGCCGGCGTCGCCCACCGACACCCCGACGCACACGCCGAGCCACACCTCCACGCCGACGACGCCGGAGACCCCGCCTCCGACGACCACGGAGCCGCCGACCAAGCCGTCCACCCCGCCGGTCACCGGCGGGCAGGGGCAGCAGCCCGCGCCGGCCGGCTGATCGCCCGGTCGGTCCGCCCCAAACGTGATCTTCGTCACAGGGTGGACGTCCGGACCCCGCCATGCGCTGGGACGATCTTGTTCCCGACCCTCCCGGAAGGCCCGCCGGGCACCGGCGTGTTGGCGTGTGTCCCCGGCGAGCCGGGACCCCGCGCCGTAGGCTGGAAGCCGCTGGAGACGGTGTCCGCGACGACCTCGCGGACGCTCCCAGTCGGCCGAAAGCGGCCGGAAACCACCAAGACCTTCGCCACGGAACCGCCACGTGACCGGCGCGTCGAACGGCGCTGCCCAAGTCGGCTTTTTGGTCATTCCTGGCTACGCTGACGCGGTGAGCAGCGCCACAACGGAGTGGCGAGGTCTCTTCTTCGGGAGTTGTTTGATGGGCGGCAAGCTCGACCAGGCCAAAGACGACCTGTTGAGGAGGGCGGCGGAGACCTGTCTCCAAGGCTCCGGTTCGCGGGGGGACGATCTCGACGACGCGATCGCCTACCTCCGCCTCTACTACCGGCACGTGGCGCCGGAGGACCTCCTCGACCGCGACCCGTCCGACATCTGCGGGCCCGCGATGGCGCACCGGACGCTCGGCGAGGAGCGGCCGCAGGGCCGGGCCAAGGTCCGCGTGTTCACCCCCACGCTGGACGAGCACGGCTGGGACCCCGGGCACACCGTCGTGCAGGTGGTCACCGACGACATGCCGTTCCTGGTGGACTCGGTCGCCGTGGAGCTGAACCGGCACCAGTACACCACCCACATGATCGTCCACCCGCAGCTCGGGGTGGACCGCGACGTCGCCGGGCACCTGCACGGGTTCCGCTCCAACCTGGAGAGCCCCACCGACGTCGACGAGTCCTGGATCCACATCGAGATCGACCGGACCTCCGACCACGCCCGGCTGGAGGAGCTCGAGAACGACCTCCAGCGCGTCCTGCAGGACGTCCGCGTCTCGGTCGAGGACGAGCCGAAGATGCGGGCCCGGGCCAACGAGATCGCCGAGCTCATCGCGCGGACCCCGCCGCCCGTCCCGGAGGGCGAGCGCGCCGAGACCGTCGAGCTGCTCGACTGGCTCGCCGACGGCCACTTCACCTTCCTCGGCTACCGCGACTACACGCTGACCGACGACGGCACCGCGCTGCGCCCCGTCCCGGGCACCGGCCTCGGCATCCTGCGCAACGACAAGCCCGAGTCCGGCGGCTTCGCCGCGCTGCCCCCCGAGGTGCGCGAGAAGGCCACCGAGAAGAAGCTGCTGATCGTCACCAAGGCGAACTCGCGCTCGACCGTCCACCGCCCCCTGTACCTGGACTACGTCGGCGTCAAGAAGTTCGACGAGAACGGCGTGGTCATCGGCGAGCGCCGGTTCCTCGGCCTGTTCACGCACGTCGCCTACAGCGAGTCCATCGCGCACATCCCCGTCCTGAAGCGCAAGCTCGACCAGGTGCTGGAGCTCGGCGGCTTCACCCCCGGAAGCTACGACGGCCAGGACCTCGTCGAGATCCTGGAGACCTACCCCCGGGACGAGCTGTTCCAGATCTCCGCCGACGAGCTGCTCCCGATCGCGCTCGGCGTGCTGCGGCTGCGCGAGCGCCGCCAGCTCAAGCTGTTCCTGCGCAAGGACCCCTACGGCCGGTTCATGTCCTGCATGGTGTACCTCCCGCGGGACCGCTACACCACCCGGATCCGGCTGCGCATCCAGGAGATCCTGCGCCGCGCCTTCGACGGCGTCGCGGTCGACTACAGCGCCAACGTCACCGAGTCGATGCTCGCCCGCCTGCACGTCGTCGTGCGCGGCGAGCGCGGCCGCCCCCTCCCGGACGTCGACGTCGACGAGCTGGAGTACCGCCTCGCGGCGGCCACCCGCTCCTGGGCGGACGACCTGGCCGACGCGATCGTCGAGCAGTGCGGCGAGGAGAAGACGGGCGAGCTGACCCGCCGCTACGCCGACGCGTTCCCCGAGGGCTACAAGGCCGACTTCCCGGCCCGCACCGCCGTGTACGACCTGCGCCGTCTGGACGCGCTCGACGCCGACCCGTCCGTGGCCGACCCGTCCGTGGCCGACGGCACCTCAATCGACCTGTACGAGCCGTTCCAGGCCGCGCCGGGCGAGCGGCGCCTGAAGATCTACCGCCTCGGCGAGCCGATCTCGCTGACGCGGGTGCTCCCGCTGCTGTCCAACATGGGCGTCGAGGTGGTGGACGAGCGGCCGTACGAGATCAACACCCTCGAGGGCCGCCGCTACTGGATCTACGACCTCGGCCTGCGCTACGAGCCCGCCTCCGACGTCGCCGAGGACGACGTGAAGGCCCTGTTCCAGGAGGCCTTCGAGGCGCTGTGGCGCGGCGACATCGAGAACGACGGGTTCAACGCGCTCGTCCTCCACACCGGGCTGAACTGGCGGCAGGCGATGATCCTGCGCGCCTACGCGATGTACCTGCGCCAGACCGGGACGTCCTTCTCCAAGCGCTACATCGAGGGCGTGCTGCTGCGGAACCCGGGCATCACCCGGCTGCTCGTCCGGCTGTGGGAGTCGCGGCTCGACCCGGCCCTCGCCGGCGGCGAGTCCGAGCGCTCCGCGGGCATCACCGAGGAGCTCACCGGCCGCCTGGACGAGGTCGCCAGCCTCGACGAGGACCGCATCCTGCGCGCCTACCTCGCGATGATCCAGGCGACCCTGCGCACCAACCACTACCAGCGCAAGCCGTACCTGGCGCTGAAGTTCGACCCCGAGGGCATCCCGGACCTGCCGCTCCCGCGGCCCAAGTTCGAGATCTTCGTGTACTCGCCGCGGGTCGAGGGCGTCCACCTGCGGTTCGGGTCCGTCGCGCGCGGCGGCCTGCGCTGGTCCGACCGGCGCGAGGACTTCCGCACCGAGATCCTCGGCCTGGTCAAGGCGCAGGCGGTGAAGAACACCGTGATCGTCCCGGCCGGGGCGAAGGGCGGCTTCGTCGGCAAGCAGCTGCCGGACTCCTCCGACCGCGAGGCGTTCATGAACGCCGGCATCGCCTGCTACAAGGAGTTCATCTCCGGCCTGCTCGACCTCACCGACAACCTGGTGGACGGCAAGGTCGTCCCGCCGGCGGACGTCGTCCGGCACGACGGCGACGACACCTACCTGGTCGTCGCGGCCGACAAGGGCACCGCGACGTTCTCCGACATCGCCAACGGCGTCGCCGCCGAGTACGGCTTCTGGCTCGGCGACGCGTTCGCGTCCGGCGGGTCGGTCGGCTACGACCACAAGGCCATGGGCATCACCGCGCGCGGCGCGTGGGAGTCGGTCAAGTACCACTTCCGCTCGCTGGGCAAGGACGTCCAGAACGAGGACTTCACCGCCGTCGGCGTCGGCGACATGTCCGGCGACGTGTTCGGCAACGGCATGCTGCTGAGCGAGCACACCCGGCTCGTCGCGGCGTTCGACCACCGGCACGTCTTCGTCGACCCCGACCCGGACGCCGCCCGCTCGTTCGCCGAGCGGCAGCGGCTGTTCGCGCTGCCGCGCAGCTCGTGGGCCGACTACGACGCGTCCCTGATCTCCCGGGGCGGCGGTGTGTTCCCGCGCACCGCCAAGTCCATCAAGATCACCCCGGAGATGCGGCGGGCGCTCGGCATCGACGAGGGCGTGCTGTCCATGACGCCGTTCGAGCTGATCCGCGCCGCGCTGCGCGCGCCGGTGGACCTGCTCTGGAACGGCGGCATCGGCACCTACGTCAAGGCGTCCACCGAGAACAACGCCGACGTCGGCGACAAGGCCAACGACCCCGTCCGCGTGGACGGCGCCGACCTGCGCTGCAAGGTCGTCGGCGAGGGCGGCAACCTCGGCCTCACCCAGCTCGGCCGGATCGAGTACGCCCGCGCCGGGGGCCTGGTCAACACCGACTTCATCGACAACTCGGCCGGTGTGGACACCTCGGACCACGAGGTCAACATCAAGATCCTGCTCGACCAGGTCGTGCGGGACGGCGAGCTCACCCGCAAGCAGCGCGACGCCCTGCTGTACGAGATGACCGACGAGGTCGGCACGCTGGTGCTGCGCGACAACTACGCGCAGAACGTGGTGCTCGCGGCGTCCCGCGCGCAGGCCCCGGCCATGCTCCACGTCCACGCCCGCTACCTGCGCAAGCTGGAGCGGGGCGGCAAGCTCAAGCGCCGCCTGGAGTTCCTCCCGGACGACAAGGCCCTGGCCGAGCGCCGCCAGGCCGGGCTCGGCCTGACCGGCCCCGAGTTCTCGGTGCTGCTCGCCTACGCCAAGCTCACCCTGGACGACGAGCTGATCGCCAACGGCCTGCCGGACGACCCCTACCTGGCGGACTGGCTGGTCGAGTACTTCCCGACCGCGCTGCGCGAGCGGTTCCGCGAGCACATGGACCGGCACCCGCTGCGCCGCGAGATCATCACCACCGCCGTGGTGAACGACGTGATCAACAACTCCGGCACCACGTTCGTGTTCCGGCTGAACGAGGAGACGGGCGCGTCGTCGTCCGACATCGCCCGCGCGTACCTGGTGGCCCGCGAGGTCTTCGACATGCCGCGCTTCTGGCGCTCGGTCGACGCCCTCGACTACCAGGTGGACGAGTCGACGCAGATCGCGATGCTGCTGGAGGCCCGCAAGCTCACCGAGCGCGGCGCCCGCTGGCTGCTGCACAACCGGCGTCCCCCGTTCGACATCCAGGAGACGATCGACTACTTCGCCGGCGGCGCGGTCGCCCTGTCGGCGCAGTTCCCCAAGCTGCTCGCGGGCCCCGACCTGACCGCGTTCGAGCAGCGCCGCGACTCGTTCGCCGAGCGCGGCGTCCCGGACGAGCTCGCCGAGAAGGCCGCGATGTTCGTCCCGGCCTTCTCGACGTTCGACCTGGTCACGATCGCCAGGGAGTCGGGCCGTCCGGTCGAGGAGGTCGCCGAGGTCTACTTCGACCTGGCCGACCGCCTCGACATCACCCGGCTGCGCGAGCGGATCATCGCCCTGCCGCGCGACGACCGCTGGCGCTCCATGGCGCGCTCCGCGCTGCGGGACGACCTGTACTCCGCCCACGCCGCGCTCACCCGTGACGTCCTGGTCACCTCGGCGTCCGGCACGCGGCCGGAGGAGCGGCTCGCGGCCTGGGCCGAGAAGAACCGCACGGCCGTCACGCGGGCCCAGCAGACGCTGACCGAGATCTGGGAGAGCGACAGCTTCGACCTGGCGACCCTGTCGGTCGCCCTCGGCGCGATCCGCACCCTGGCCAGCACCAGCGCCCTCTAACCCCAGGGCACCCCCGCGGCCCCCGCCCCACCAGGCGGGGGCCGCGGCGTTCCCGGCCCTGCGCGTGGCCGGTGTTGGACGGTCCAAAGGATCGTCGGAGGGGTGCGGAGCGGGAATGTCTCTCACGAAGGAACAAATCGGAAAAGAGGTTCTTGTGTTTGTTCGTCATCCGCCGTAGCGGGAGCGCCCGGCGACCACGAGAACCTCGCGACCACGTGAGGGGATCCACGCATGACCCACGCGCCACCGATCGACGCGCCACCGATCCACGCGCCACCGATCCACGCACCACTGCCCGTCGTCGCCGAGGTCAAGGGGCACATCGCCGCGGTGGCCTTCGGCATCGCGACCATCGGCCCCGGCATCGCGATCGGCCTGATCTTCGGCCTCGGGTGCCTGGCCATCGCCCGGCAGCCGCAGCTCACCACGGTGATCCGCCAGAACATGATCCTGGGGTTCGCGCTGGCCGAGGCCCTGTCCCTCATCGCGTTCGTCGTGCCGTTCGTGTACGCGAACCTGAACTGAACGACGGCGTCGCCGCCCGGGCCGGCCCGGCTCCTAGCGGGCCCTGATCGCCGAGCTCAAGGCGTCCCAGGCCGCCGCGGGAAGGACGAGCCGGGGGCCGCCCGGGTCCTTGCTGTCGCGGACCGCGAGGCCGCCGACGAGCCCGGCGACCTCGACGCACTGGCCCTCCGGGCTGCTGTGACCGGACGTCCTCCAGCGGAGGACGGACGGCTCGTGGGGTGCGCGCATGACGTCCCTTCAGGCTCGGGAATCCCTGGCGACCTCCGCGATCAGGGCCGTCGAGGCCCGCGGGCTGAGCGCCGCTCCGCGGAGGTGCTCGAACGCCAGGCTATAGCGCTGGACCTCGGCCTCCTCCTCGAGGAAGAGGTCGCCGACCTGGCCGTCGAGATAGGCGACGCGGACGCCGACGTCCTCGGGGAAGTCCATGACGACGAACGGCCCCATCATCCCCGGGTGCGCCCCGGCCGCGAACGGCACGACCTGGACGGTGACGTTGTGCAGCGCCGCCGCGTCGAGCAGGTGCTCCGCCTGACGGGCCATCAGCCCGATCCCGCCGACCCGGCGCCGGAGGGCGGCCTCGTCGAGGATGGCCCGCAGCTCCGGCGGGCCGTCCGACGTGAGGAGCTCCTGGCGCCGGATCCTCGCCTCGACGCGGTGGTTGACCTCGTCCTCGGTCATGCCCGGCCGGCCGCCCTCGATCGTCGCCCGCGCGTACTCCTCGGTCTGGAGGAGTCCGGGGATGAAGGCGCACTCGAAGTTCGAGATCCGGGTGGCCGAACCCTCGAACTCGATGTAGGCGGCGTAACGCTCGGGGAGCTCCCGGGCGATGATGTGGGCCCGTCCGCGCACGGCCGACTCGCGGAGGAGGACGGTCAGCTCGGCGCGCTGGTCGTCGGAGGCGTCGTAGAGGTCGAGCAGGGTCTTGAGGGTCCGGGCCTGGGGGCGGGTCTTGGCGGTCTCGATGCGCCAGAGCGTGGCCGGGTTCAGCGCGGTGCGTCCGGTGACCTCGTCCCGGGTCAGGCCGGCGTCCTTCCTGAGCCGGCGCAGCTCGGCCGCGAGGCGGCGGAGGCGGATGGTGAGGACGGGTTTGCGACTCGACATGTTCGCTCCTTCCGGCCGGGCGGAGGGTGGCCTGCCGGTGACACTCTGATCACTGAGTGCACTCAATGCCTTTGCATTACTTGCATGTTGCGCTTCGTATAAGCAGTCTTTGCACAGCGTGCCATCGATCACCGACGGTGCGCAGGCGAATGCGAAGAGTCCGACTGTCGGAGGAAAGTGAATCGGGGATGGGCGGGCAGTGGTGCTTTCGAGGGGATGGCGATCAGCGGGCCGCGGCGGTCGAGGGGGACACGTCCTGCGCTGCGGAAAGCGTCGCGGCGGTGCGGCGATGACCGGCGGCTTCCTCGTGCCGAGGCCGGTGGGCGGCCCGGACGGCGGCTACCCGGCGCTCCGCCTTGCGGGCGGGACGGGCGAGCCGCTGGACATCGGGGAGGCACGGCGCGCGCTACGCGGCGTCGCCGAGGCGCACGCCTGGGGCGTCGACCTGGACGACCTGGAGCTCCTGGTGTCCGAGGTGCTCACGAACGCCGTCCGGTACACCGCGTCCGGACGCCGCGGCGGGGGCGTCGACGTGCGGATCCTCGTCCGGGACGAGTGCCTGCGGGTCGAGGTGACCGACGACGGGGGAGCGCGGACCATCCCGCACCTGGTCGAGTCGTCCGACTGGCAGGAGTCGGGTCGAGGGCTCCTCATGGTCGCGGTCCTGGCCGCCGACTGGGGTTGGACAGCGGAACGGTCCAGAACGACCGTCTGGTTCGAACTCCATCGGAAGGGGGCGGAGAGGGGAGTCTGATCCCCGGCGCTCACGCTCGGTAACGAAAGTGATCGAGGGTGGGTAGGACCAGGGGAAGGTTCCGGAGGGGCGGGCGACGGCGACAGGGTGTGGAGGGCATGCGTCCTCGGCGAACGGTGGATCCCGGCGACGCGATCACGGCGGTCCGGCGGGAGGACTTCATCCCCGACGAGATCTTCGTGCTCGGCGAGCACGGGACGCTCGTCCCGCTGAACAGGCACGACGCCCCCGAGCGGTGGCGTGAGCAGGTTCGGCGGGACGAGCCGGTCGTCATCCAGGTCCGCCCCGACCCCACACTGCCGCCCGGCCTGTGCGATCCGGCCACGGGACGGGGCATGGAGTCCACGAGCTCCAGCAGCCAGCCGTCGCTCATGGTCGAGATGATCGACATGCTCGAGCTGGAGCCCGGGATGCGCGTCCTGGAGATCGGGACGGGCACCGGCTACAACGCCGCCCTGCTGGCGTACCTGCTGGGCGGCGACCATGTCGTGAGCGTCGAGATCGACCCGGACGTGGCCGGCCACGCGCGGGCCGCCCTGCGCCGGGCCGGATACCCGGTGCGGGTGATCACGGCGAACGGAAAGGACGGATATCCACCCGCGGCCCCCTATGACGGAGTCATCGTCACGGCGGCCGCGCACACCGTCCCTTACGCGTGGGTCGAGCAGACGCGTCCGGGTGGGGTGATCCTCGTTCCCTGGGCGGAAACGGTCCACCCGGACGGACGGCTGGCACGGTTCGTCGTGAATCCGGACGGCACCGCGGAGGGACGCCTCATCGCCCAGGCGTTCTTCATGCCCCTCCGCGACCAGCGCCTTCTGCCGCGCGTCGGATTCGACGCGGTGGAACGCTGGATCAAGGCCGGAGGCCCCGACTTCACCCGCTACGGCATCACGGTGACCCCGGAGGGCCAGACCATCTGGCTCGATTTCCCCGACAACGTCATAGCCGCCACGGAATTCGAGTGAGGTCCCCGATCGGCCGGACTAAAGGGGCTGGACGAGAACCTGCCCGTGCCAAGGCCCTCGAGGATGGTCGGCCACGACGAATTCGGTGTCCCGGGTAAAGCCCTGGCTCTCGTAATAGCGGACGAGTTCGCCCTCGGCCCCAGCCCAGCAGTCCACCCGAAGCCGGGAGACGCCCTGGGCGATGCCCTCCTCCCGGCCGGTGCGCAGCAGGGCGGTTCCGATGCCCGCGCCCTTGTGCCGACGGTCGGTGACCAGGGCCTCGACATAGAGCTCCGAGACGGTGGCGGGCGCGACGTAGTCCGGGGCGACTCCCAGGCTGACGGCGCCCACGACCTTCCCGTCCATGACGGCGACGCGCAGGCCGCCGGAGGCGGCCAGACGCTCGACGAGGGCCTCGCGCTTCGCGTTGCCCGTCCACGGCTCGTCGCCCCACTGGCCTGTCTGCCCGCGCGCGACGAGCCACTCCACGGCGCGGTCGAACAGGCCGAGGACGGCCGTGATGTCTCCGGAGTCTCCGGGCCTGATGGTGATCATGGGATTCAGGGTCGTGGATCGGGGCAAAACAGGTCAAGCGGAACCGGCGTCGGGGACGTCGCGTCCGACGGGGGACGGGAGGGAGCCGCATGGCCGGACTGGTGATACTCGGAGTCCTGCTCGTCGCCGCGGTCACGCTGGTCGCCGTCGGCGCGTCCCGCGAGAAGCGCGTGGACGAGGACGAGCGCGTCCGCGGCCTGCGGACTTGGGCGGCCGAACACCGGTGGTCCTTCGCCGAGGGCGATCTCGGGGTCCCCTGGCGGGCGCGGGTCGGACGCGACGGGCTGCGCGTCCGCGAACTGCTCACCGGTCAGGTCGGAAGCCTGCCCGCCTCCCTGGGGCACGGCACCTACCCGACCCGGCGCGTCATCACGGACGCCGAGGGCCGCAAGCGCACCGAGACCGTCACGAACCACCTCACCGTCCTCGTCGTCCACCTGGACGAACGACCCGGCGCGCCCCTCCAGGCCGAGTCGGACCTTCCCGACGCGACACGCGACCGGCTCTCGTCCGACCTCATCCGCGCCCACCTGGACGACGAGCCGCCGCTGTGGAGCCTCCGGCGGGGCGAGCTGATGGTCGTCCGGTACAGCCCCCTCCACCCGTCCGACCTGGACGAGCACCTCGGCACGATCCGCCGCCTCGCCGGACTTCTGGGCGATCCCCCCTGACCGGAACTGGACTCGCCCCTTCCTCGTCCCACAAGGTAAAGGGGAGGACAAGTGTCTGGTACCCAGATGGTCCTTTGGGCGGCCGCGGCGGCCGCGATCCTCGCGGTCGCGGGCCGTGTGGCGTACAGGCGGAACCAGGGCGAGAAGGCCCGGCTGCGCGAGGTACGGGAATGGGCGGACACGCACGGCTGGGCGTTCACCGGTGAGAACCCCCGACCACCCTGGCAGGACCGCTCCCCCCACGAGAACGTCACCCTCGGCTACCTGCTCGAAGGGCGGGTGGCCGACCGGGACGCCACGATCGGCAGCGGCGCCTACGTCGTCCCGAAGACGATCGCCGCTGGCGACGGGTCGAAGCGCGGCGAGACCGCCACCTACCACCTGACCGTGCTGACCGTCCGGGCCGGCGACGGGACGCCCGACATGGAGATCCAGGCGCGCGGCCTCGGCGCGAAGCTGATGGGGTCGCTCGCCCAGAACGCCACCGACGCGGACGCGTTCGACGCGCGCTTCGAGGTGCGGCCGCCCGAGGCGCGCGGACGGCTGTCCGGGGCCGGCGTCCAGGCCCTCCTGGACAGCGAGGTCCCCGCGTGGAGCGTCCGCGACGGCGAGATCATGGCCGTCCTGCCGGGGACGACACGGGCCGAGGACCTCGACGGGCACGTCGCCGTCCTGAGCCGCCTCACCGAGATCGTCCGGACGCCGCGGCACTAGGACGAGATCGATGGGACCGTCGGGAGCCGGTGCGGGACCGCTGCAGCGGTCAGGAAGAGCGGAGCGCACCGGCCCCGACGGGGTCTCAGTGGCCGGATGCGGCCACGGCCTTCCGGTACATCCCGGTCACACCGGCCCCGCCGTGGGCCGGGACGGTCGCGAGGTACTGGATCAGCACGGTGGTGTCCATGCGGGTCGAGACGGACGACGGCGGGGCGAGCCCGACAAGGTCGCCCGTAACGGTGAGCTTCCCCTTCTTCGTCGCGGAATACGCCTCGTTCTGCTTGAGGACGTACCAGACCAGAGCGCCGCCGTCCCGGGTGCGCAGCGCGTGGACGGGCGCGGGAGCGGGCGAGAACCGCGACTCCAGGGTGATGCCGTTCCTCCGCAGGCCCGCCTCGGCGTGCCGCAGGGCCGTGAACGCCTCGGTCGTCTTCGGGCCGGGGGCCAGCCGGTCGGCCCCGGCGGCCCGCGGACCGCCGTTGAGCAGCGCGGCGTGGGCGGCGGCCAGCCGGTCCGGGGCGATCGCGAGCCCGCTCGCGGACGGGGCGACCGCCTCCGCGTAGCCGTCGTGGTCGAGGGCGACGCGGGAGAACGCGGTGTCGGTGGGGAACGGGTCGGCGCTCAGCAGCCAGGGCGCGCCCGCCTTCGCCTGGGTGAACAGCATCGCGTGGCGCAGGGCGTCCTTCCCGGACCCGCTGACCCCCTCGGCCGCGAACCAGCGCGGGTAGGCGGACTGCCGGGGCACGGCGACGCGGACGTGCGAGAGCTTCAGGGTGCCCGTCCTGGCCTTGACGATGCGGCGCAGCTTCACGGCGGCCGTGTCCATGGTGAGCTGCGGGTCGGCCTCGGCCTTCGGCAGGAGCGACGCGTCCAGCCTGTCGCCCGCCTGCCCGACGGCGGCGGCGTACGCCATCACGGCCTGTTGCGCCTGGTCGCGCAGCAGGGCGGGGGCTCCGGTGGCGCCCGCGTTCGACCCGCCGCACCCGGCGGCCGGCGGCACCCCGGCCAGCAGCGCCAGGACGAGCACACCGGAGCGTCCGTGGATCGTGAGGGCTCCGTGGATCGCGAGGGCGGCGCGCCCGCGCGGGGCCGCCGAGCCGGAAGGCGTTGCGGAAGGGTGGCGCCTGGACGAAACGGGACGGATCTGGCCAGCGAGCATGGCGGCCCCCGAGGGGAGAGGCGACTCTTTCTGATCGACATCATCGCAGAGTCACGACTCCATCACGCTCTGAATGCGTTATGAGAGAGATGTCCGCTTTGCCGCGCGGTGTGCCGAGGGCCTGCGCCCACGAAGAAGCCCGCGGTCCCTCTCGGGGAACCGCGGGCCGGAAACTTCAAGGACGCCGGAGCAGCGTCAGGGACGTCAGGACGAGGCGGACTCGGACTCCTGCTGGCGCATCCAGCGGATCTCGGCCTCGATGAAGTCGTCGATGTCGCCGTCCAGCACGGCCGTCGGGTTGCCGGCCTCGACGCCCGTCCGCAGGTCCTTCACGATCTGGTACGGGTGCAGGACGTAGTTGCGGATCTGGGTGCCCCACGAGCTGGTGCCCTCGCCGCGCAGCGAGGCCATCTGCTCGGCCTCCTCCTGGCGCTTGCGCTCCAGCAGCTTGGCCTGCAGGACGTTCATCGCGGTCGCCTTGTTCTGCAGCTGCGAGCGCTCGTTCTGGCAGGACACCACGATGCCGGTCGGCAGGTGCGTGATGCGGACCGCCGAGTCGGTGGTGTTGACGCCCTGGCCGCCCGGACCGGACGACCGGTACACGTCGATGCGCAGGTCGCTCTCGTCGATGTCGACGTGGTCGCTCTGCTCCACGACCGGGACGACGTCCAGCCCCGCGAACGAGGTCTGGCGGCGGCCCTGGTTGTCGAAGGGCGAGATGCGGACGAGCCGGTGCGTGCCGTGCTCGCCGCGCAGGGTGCCGTACGCGTAGGGCGCCTTCACCACGAACGTGGTCGACTTGATGCCCGCCTCTTCGGCGAAGGACGTCTCGTAGATCTCGGTCGGGTAGTTGTGACGCTCGGCCCACCGCATGTACATGCGCTGGAGCTGCTGGGCCCAGTCGGCCGCGTCCACCCCGCCCGCCTGGGCGTTGATGGTGACCAGGGCCTCGCGGGCGTCGTACTCGCCGGACATCAGGGTGCGGACCTCGAGCTGCTGGACCGCCTTGTGGACGGAGGCGAGCTCGGCGTCGGCCTCGTCCCGGGTGTCGGCGTCGTCCATCTCGCCGGCGAGCTCGTACAGCGTCACGACGTCCTCGAGGCGCTGGCGCAGGGCGGTGACCCGGTTGTGCTCGGCCTCCAGGTGGGACAGCTTGCGCGTCACCACCTGGGCGCGCTCCTGGTCGTTCCAGAGCTCGGGGTCGGCCGACTGCTCGCGCAGCTCGGCGATGTTCCGCTCCATGGAGGGGATGTCCAGCACCTGCTCGATGCCGGACAACGTCGCGTCGAGCTCCTTGAGTTGATCCTGAGGATCGATGGCAGCCACGTAACAGAGCTTATCTCCGTCCGGCCAGTGCCCGAGCGATCGCCCAATACCCTAGTGAATGGCACAATCACGATGGGGTCGGCCAGGAAGGCCGGTCGGGGGTGGCGAGGGGGCGCGGTGCCGAGGAAGTACCGGGCGGCGACGGCCGTCCTCGCGGCGCTCGCGCTGACCGCCTCCGCGTGCGGTGGCGGCTCCAAGGCCAGGACGAAGGTGACTCCCGCCCCGCCGCGTCCGACTCCGACGCCCGTGGCGCTGACGCCGCAGCTCGCGGCCGACCGCTTCAAGTCCTGGACGGTCAACGACGACGTCGCCCGCGCGTCCGGCGACGAGCGGCTCGCCCTGAGCTGGGTCGTGGACGGGCAGTACACCCTGACCGCCGCCGAGTTCCGCAAGGCCGCCCACGACGGCGACCCGGTCCCGCGCTTCGGCTTCGGCAAGCCGATCTTCTATGTGCCGAAGTTCCAGGAGGTCAAGACGTTCCCGCAGTGGTTCGTCGCGGCCGTCCCGCGCACCGAGCAGGGCAAGCCCAAGAGCACCCGGACGGCCCTCATGGCCTTCATCCTGCGGTCGCCGGGGGACCAGTGGAAGCTCAGCGTCGAGACCGACCTCGACCCGAAGGCCAAGCTCCCCAAGGTCGTCCTGGACGCCCAGGGGTACGCGACCGCCCTGGAGACCGCCGACACCTCGGTCCTGATCAGGCCGCGCGACCTGCCCGGCATCCAGGCGACGATCGCCGCCGAGGGACCGTCCAGCGTGGCGTCCAAGGTGATGGCGTCCGGGCCGGTCACGACGGGCATGAACGCCGACATCCAGGCGGCCAGGAAGAAGGCCCGCAAGCAGGGGCTCGGGTTCTCCAGCGTGGTGGTCGCCACCCCGTACCCGATCTTCGCGCTCCGCTCCGACAAGGGCGGCGCGCTGGTGCTGTACTCCCTGTTCCGCAACAACCAGCTCTCGGTGAAGTCGAAGGACCGGCCGAAGCGCAAGCCGCCGATCCCGCCGGAGACCGCCCATCTGCTGGACGGCACCGTCCCCGGCTATGAGATCGACTACACCGAGACGCTCCAGCTCGCCGCGGCCGACCCGGCGAACCCCAAGAGCGACGCGAACCTGCCGAAGGCCGACGTCATCGGCTACTTCGGGACGATCAGCAAGGCGACCACGCCCCTCCCCAAGCCCAGCTAGGGGCGGGCCGGGCGGCCGGGGTCAGCCGTAGAGGCGCTGGAGCAGGAGCGCGACGAACAGCAGCGCGACCAGTCCGGCCAGGACCAGCGCGGGCGGGACGGACGGGCCGTGCCGGTGGACCTCGGCGCGGGCGGCCCGGCAGGTCGGGCACCGGCCCTCGACGACCGGCCCCGAGCAGTTCGCGCAGACCAGATGTTCGCAGCTCATCCGGCTGCCCCTCTCGATCGGGAACTATCTGTCACTGAGAACTTTAGGCGCGATTCCCCGGCAATCGTCGCGTCCCGGTTGTAAAGTCCTGGTGCCTGCCAGGGGTCCGTGCGGTCGAGGCGGCCCGACCTCGCCTCTACACTGCACGGGGCCACGCGGCCCGTCGAGCCGATCCGGCTCCGGCGGGGTGCGCGGCCGGACTCGTCGCAGGTGGGACGGGGTCTGAGGGCGGCCGGTTACCGGTTCCTCGGATTCAGCCCCTAAGGTCGAGTGTTCCGAGCCCGATGTAGGTCCGAGGGCTACGCTGAGTGGTCCGTCCCCTGGGGCCGCGCGGGTCCTTCGCAAGAATGGTGCTGAACCGCCGTGATGCAGCCGTGATTCACTTCGACAACGTCACCAAGGGCTACAAGAACCAGAACCGGCCCGCCCTCCAGCACGTGAACGTCGCCATCGAGAAGGGCGAGTTCCTGTTCCTGGTCGGTCCCTCCGGCTCCGGTAAGTCCACCTTCCTGCGACTGATCCTCAAGGAGGAGCGGCCGTCCCAGGGCCACGTCCACGTGGCCGGGAAGGACCTGAGCAAGCTGAGCAACTGGAAGGTCCCGCACCTGCGCCGCCGCATCGGGTGCGTGTTCCAGGACTTCCGGCTCCTCCCCAACAAGAACGTGTTCGAGAACGTCGCGTTCGCCCTCGAGGTGATCGGCAAGCCCCGCCGGTTCATCAACAAGGTCGTCCCCGAGGTCATCGACCTCGTCGGCCTGGAGGGCAAGGCGCACCGCATGCCGGACGAGCTGTCCGGCGGCGAGCAGCAGCGTGTCGCGATCGCCCGCGCGTTCGTGAACCGGCCGATGATCCTGCTGGCGGACGAGCCGACCGGGAACATCGACCCCGCCACGTCCATCGGCATCATGAAGGTGCTCGACCGGATCAACCGGACCGGCACCACCGTCGTCATGGCCACGCACGACGCCGCCATCGTCGACGCGTTCCGCAAGCGGGTCGTCGAGCTCGAGGACGGCCGCGTCGTCCGCGACCAGTCCCGCGGCGTCTACGGCCAGGCGTACTAAGCGCCCCCAACCCGACGCCGGGACGGCGCGCGACCGGGGCGACGCCCCGGGACACGCCGCCCGCGCGGCCCAGCGGTCGCAGAGCGGTAGCCTGCACCGGCACTCGAAGCTCCCACCGGGGCACAGGCGATCAAGGACAGCGAGGCATGCGCGCACAGTTCGTTCTCCAGGAGATCTGGATCGGTCTCCGCCGGAACCTGACGATGACGATCTCCCTCGTCATCACCGTCGCCATCGCCATGGCGCTCTTCGGCACCGGTCTGCTGCTGCACAACCAGGCCAACTCCTCGAAGAACTACTGGTACGACAAGATCGAGGTCTCGATCTTCCTCTGCGCGAAGACCTCCTCCAATCCATCCTGCGCGGGCAAGGAGGCGCAGCAGAGCGAGAAGGACGCGCTCAAGAGCAAGCTCCAGGCGCTGCCGCAGGTCTCCAAGGTGGAGTACGAGAGTAAGAACGATGCCTACTCTCGCTTCAAGGACCGCTTCTCGACCACGCCGGGGTTCGTTCAGAGCGTCCGCGAGGGCGACATCCCCGACTCCTTCCGCGTCCGGCTGAAGGATCCCAAGCAGTACAAGGCGGTCTCGCAGTCCGTGCTCGGCCAGCCGGGTGTCGACCAGGTCGTCAACGAGCAGGAGATCCTGAAGAAGTTCTTCCGGATCCTCGGCGGCCTGCAGAGCGCGGCGCTGATCATCGCGGCCATCCAGGTGGTCGCGGCGGTCCTGCTGGTCGGCAACACCGTCCGGCTGTCGGCGTTCAACCGGCGCCGGGAGACGGGGATCATGCGCCTGGTCGGTGCGTCCAACACCTATATCCAGCTGCCCTTCATCCTGGAGGGCGCGATCGCCGGCCTGATCGGCGGCGTGCTCGCCGCGGTGCTGCTGGTGTTCTCCAAGATGCTGCTGGTCGACCGGCTCGCGAGCAACATCCAGATGGCCTCGAAGCTGGGCTGGGGTTCGGTGTCGCTGGTCATCATCGTGGCCATCTGCTTCGGCGTCCTGCTGTGCGCGGTGGCGTCCTTCCTCACCCTGCGCCGATACCTGCGCATCTGATCACCCGCCTACACTGGGCCGAGGTCCGGCGCAGCGATGCCGCCCCGTCCGCCTTCCGGACGAGGGCGGCTCCGCGTTGGGCCGACGTTCCCGTTCCGGCGCCCCCGACCGGCGCCGGGCCGGTGTGACCCGACCAGAACCGAGGCTGATTCCCGTGCCACGTGAGCAGGGGCGAAAGATGATCGCCCAGAACAAGCGCGCCCGGTACGACTACGAGATCGTCGACACCTGGGAGGCCGGCCTGGTGCTCATGGGCACCGAGGTCAAGGCGCTGCGCGCCGGACGGGCCTCGCTGGCCGACGGCTACGCGCACGTCATGGACCACGAGGTCTGGCTGGAGAACGTCCACATCCCGGAGTACACCGAGGGCACGTGGACCAACCATGCCCCGCGGCGCCGGCGCAAGCTCCTGCTGAACCGCCGGGAGATCTCGAAGATCGAGCAGAAGACCGACGAACCGGGGTGGACGCTGGTCCCGCTGGCGCTCTATTTCAAGGACGGCCGAGCGAAAATCGAGATCGGGCTGGGCCGTGGTAAGAAGGCGTACGACAAGCGCCAGGCCATCGCCAAGCGCGAGGCCGACCGCGAGATGCAGAAGGCGGCCGCGGCCCGGCTCAGGAGACGGTGAAGGGTGTCGATGAATCTCCGAGGCCGCAGCATGGCGCGCCGGACGATCTCGGCGGGGGCCTGCGTCGTCCTCGTCGGTGGCTCGGCGTCGGCGTGCTTCGCCGAGCAGTCCGCGATGCCCGCCGTCCGGGACTTCCTGGTCGCCTGGGAGGTCGGCAACTACCCCGCCGCAGCCGGGCACACCATGGGGGCGGACCAGGGGCAGGTGGCCGCGGCCCTCGGAGGGGTCCGCAGCCAGCTGGACGCGGCCTCGCTGAAGCTCGACATGCTGAAGATCGTCAAGAAGGGCGACACCGCGACCGCGCAGTTCGCCGTCAAGATCGATCTAGGTGAGAACGGCGAGCCCTGGACCTACAACAGCTCGATGAACCTGCGGCGCGCGGGTTCCGGCTGGAAGATCGAGTGGGATCCGTCGATCATCCACCCGAGCCTGAAGCAGGGCCAGCGGCTCGCGGTCGTCACACGGGTCCCCTCGCGCTCCCCGATCCAGGACCAGAACGCCAAGACGGTGCTGAGGTCGGTCCCGGCCGACCTGGTCGGGGTCGTTCCCGGCGAGCTGAAGGACCCGAAGGCCACCATCGACCAGATGGTGAAGACCACCAAGATCGAGGGCGGCCGGCGGCTGGACGGCGAGCGGCTGCTCGGCCGCGTCCGGTCCGCGCCCCCGCAGAAGTTCCTCCCCCTGCTCACCCTCGAGCGGTCCAGCGGCGACAAGCTGATCGAACGGCTCAAGCAGGTGGACGGTCTCCGGTTCCAGGTCGTCAGGATCCCGATCCAGCCGCAGTTCGCCCCCGAGGTCGTCGGCAGGCTCGGCGCGGCCACCGCCGACCGGCTGCAGCAGGTCGGCGCCCCCTACCAGCCGGGCGACACGATCGGCGTCAGCGGCCTCCAGCTGCTGCTCCAGCGCCGCCTCGCGGGCACCCCGGCGATCGATGTCGTCGCGCAGGACCCCGAGGGCAGGCAGGTCACGAAGCTGCGTTCGTGGGAGGGGCACGACCCGGCCCCGATCGTCACCACGCTCGACCGCAGGATCCAGCCGCGCGCCGACCGGGCGCTGGCGAAGGTGAAGTACCCGGCGTCCCTGGTGGCGGTCCGGCCGGGCACGGGCGACGTGCTCGCCGTGTCCAACCACGACACCGGCGGGCGCGACGAGGCCATGGAGGGCCACTACCCGCCCGGCATGGCGTTCTCCTTCATCACGGCGGACGCGCTGCTCCAGAACGGCGTCCCGAAGAGCACCCAGGTCGAGTGCCCCGCCACGGCGGACGTGGGCGGGCAGACGGTGTCCAACCCGTCCGGCAAGGCGGCCCGCACCGGCATCCTGGAGCGCGCCTTCTCGGTGAACTGCGCCACATCCCTGGCGCAGCTCGCCACCAAGCTTCCGCCGCAGGCGCTGAGCCAGTCGGCGGCCCGGTTCGGCCTCGGCAAGGACTGGGGCGGCATCTTCCCGTCCTACGCCGGGACGATCCCCGCCACCGCCAACGACGGGCAGAAGGCGCTCGTCGCGACCGGGCAGGGCGGCGTCACCACCTCGCCGCTGGCGATGGCCGCGGCGGCCGCCGCCGTCTCGTCCGGCGTGTGGCGTCCGCCGTTCATCACCAAGGACCCGGTGGACACCCCGTCCGCGCAGGCCAAGGTGCTCGACGCGGTCGCGACCGGCGACCTGAAGCGGATGGTGCGCCGGTCCGTCCAGTCCGGTGCGGCGAAGGACGCCAACGTCGACAGCGGCGGGCAGGTCTCCGGCGTGAGCGCGGTCGTGAACTACCAGGAGGGCGGCCAGGCCAAGACCGTCTCCTGGTTCGTCGGGTTCCGCGACGACATGGCGTTCGCGATCGCGGTCGAGGGCAAGGTGAACGCTGCGAAGATCGCCTCGACGTTCCTGAACGGCGCGCAGCCGAGCGCGCCGTCCACCACCAAGCCCCCGCAGGGGACGACCCCGGGCACCGGCGGCCAGCGTCCGCCGAACGGCACCGGCGGCGGCCAGACGCCGGGTCACACACCCGGGAACGGGACGAACCCGACGATGCAGCCCACCCGCAAGCCCTGACACAAGCGGTGAGACCTCCGCCACCATTTGGTGATCTCTTGACGTGACGGAGGCAACCCTCCGGCCCGTTCCGGACGTCTTCACAGGTGACTGAGGTGCCGCTCGGGGGGTTGCGGCCCCAGTCGCCGTGATGAGACCAGAGCCTCGTCTCGGGGGAGGCTCTGCCGTCCGGACCGGCCTGACCCTGCCGGTCGGCCCCGGTGGGCGCGACATGTTCGCCGCCCACCGGGGCGTCACTTTTCTCCCACCCCGGGAATCCCGTTGGCATCCACGACGTTGACCTACTAGTGTCTGGTGTTGGACGCCCAGGCGTCCGACTTCTTGACAAGTCAACATGGGGGTGACCGGTCTCGACTTCGGTAGGTCGAGCCAGGGGAAGCGGGTCGAGGGTTGCTGTTGTGACCTCGTAAATCCTGTGACAGCAAACCTATAACTGCCAACAAGAAGCAGTCCGAGTTCGCTCTCGCCGCCTGAGGCGAGTAGCGACTCTGCCGGCCCGGGTACGTCTCCGCCCCGGGATCCGGCATCATCAGGAGACTCCACTCTGCCGCCCGGTCGCGGGGCAGTAGAGAACACCTAACAGCGACTGAGCCCGTCGGCGACTCGCCTGCGAGAGCGCCGGGGCTGAGAAAGCGTCAAGCAGGCTGCGCCCGGAGAAGCCCTGGCCCATCATCGAAGGACGCGGGTTCGATTCCCGCCACCTCCACTACCGCCACAAGGCCCCGGAGGCCGGAAGCTCAGCTTCCAGCCTCCGGGGCCTTCGTGTTTCCCGCCCCCCTCGGTGCCGCGCCGTCCTCCTCTCGCCCGCGCGGGCGAGGTGTGGCCCTGTGGCGTGTGGAGACGCCGCAGTGCACTGGCGGGGGATCGGGGGCCTTCGAGGGACGTCAGTGAGGCTGAGGCGGCTTGTCGCTCGTCCTGCTGTGCTCGTCGCGCTGTACGGCGGGGCGCGGTCGTCGTCGGGGCCGCAGCGGACCGGGGCGGGGAAGGGCCTGCGGGGGCGTTCGGTCTTGGGCGTGGGACCGGGCGTGGGACCGGGCGGGGGAGGACGTGGTCCTCCGGCCGCCCGGTCGAGTCCGGAACTCAAGGTTGGAGCTCCGGGTGTCCGCGGCTCAGCAGAAGTGCTCGCGGTGCAGGTACCGCCGGAAGACCCAGTGGTGCCGCAGGTCGTCCCGGACGCCGCCGCGCAGCCTCACCCAGCCGCGCGGGTTGCGGCACTTCTTGGCGTACACGTGGTGGTTGTGCTTGAGGGCTCCGATGATCCAGCTGTTGGGCCATACCCGGACGTGGAGTCCGATGCGCGGGGCCACCCTGTAGCGGCAGACCGGGCTGCTCCAGCCCGTCACCGCCGTCGCCTTCGACGCGGCGGCGGGCGTCGCCGCCTCGGCCGCGCCGGAGGAGAGCAGGGTCACGCCGCTCAGGCCGACGCCGGCGATGGCAAGGGCGATGCTCCGTCGAGTCGTCGCTCCCATGTGTGCTCCTTCTGATCCGGGCAGTCGCAGATGCGACATGCTTCCGACCTGAGAGTGAATTCCCGGCATATGGCATGACAACTACCTGATCAGGCCAAGAAAGCGGAACGCCCGTGCTGTCGCGAGAAGTGCGATATGCGAAAAGTGCCGGGTGGGGTGCGTTCCTGCGCTGTTCCGTTGCGCGGCCGGGGGTGGAGTGTTGGACGTCGGGAGCCGGTGCCTTGACGGACGGGGGCGTAACGCCATGTATTCCGGTCTCTAGGGCAAAAGGGAGAGGGTGATCTCCGGAGGCGTCGGGAACGATCGCGGCACGGAACGGAAGAAGTGCGAAGATAGTTGAGCGTTTTCGCACCTCAGGCGGGTTGTGGTGGATTGTCGAGGGGTGGCGTGCCGAGCGGCGGGGAGCGCCTCGGGATGTCGTGTCGTGTGGGTTGGTGGGGAGAAAGAGAGATTTGCGTCCGGGGCGTTCGTCATTGGGAAGTCAAGAAATGGTGAGCGACCTGCTAATCGTTCTGATGATGGTGGAAGTCGGCGGGCTCAACGTGTTGAGTGTCCGTGGTGCCCAGCCTGCAAGAACGGGCACTAGGTCGAAATTCCACTGTGCACAGAAGGGGCTTCGGTATGAAGCGACTGGTGGCGACAGGGTTCATGGCCCTGGCGGCGGGTGGCGTGCTGATGAGCGCCTCCCCGGCTATGGCGTGGGACGAGCCGGTCCCGAACATCCACTCGTCCCACTCGTCGGACGCCCAGGGGATCGGCGTCCAGACCTGCCGCTCGGTTGAGGTCGGCGCCGTCATCGGTGTCATCCTCCACAACGTCCTCGCTCAGGACAACGAGGCCGGCAACTGCAACAACGGCTCTACGGCCGACAGCCACCACGGCCACCACGGCCACGGCTTCGGTGAGGGTTGGGGCGGCTACCGCCACTGATCCAGGCCTTGACCGGGCCGGGGGCGAGTTCGGCTCGTCCCCGGCCCGGTTTTCGCTTTGTCCGGGATGATTCCCCGTCGGTCAACGCTGTTCCATCGTCCCTGCGGCATTCGTCAAAGGACCCGTGGCGGGCGCGTGTCGTCCCCGGCCTCCGTGTGAGGCTCGCCAGCGGATCGTGAAGCCGGGCGAGGGAACTCCCGGAGGAAATCGGGCGTCCCCGCGGTCGTCCGCCCGTACCGCCCGGGACGCCTCGTTCAGGCCGAAGTCCGAAAGGTGGCGCGACGGCGAGCCGTTCACCCCGCCGCCGTGTGCGGACGGCTCGCAGGTCCAGGCTTTTCCGTTCCCGGAAAGGACGTCGATTTTGGGAGCTCAAGGGCTTGCGGCGCTCGGCACAGCCGAGGGGACCACGACTCGCCCGCCGGTCCTCCAGGACCATGTGCTCGGGACCGAGCACCGCCCTCCGGCCCACCGGCGCACCCCCCGCCTCACGCTGCGACTGCCCGCGGCCGGCTATCGCCTGACGCTCTCGCTGCTGGACTTCACGGTCGCGGCGGGCCTCTCCCTCACGCGGACCGGAGATCCGGTACGCGCCGTCCTCACGGGGACGGTGCTCGTGGCTTTGCAGGTCGCGGCCGGGGGATACCGTCCGCGCCGGAGCCTCAGCCTCGTCGACGAGGTCGTGCCGACCGTGACCCGCGTGCTCCTGGCCGATCTGGCCGTCGGCCGCGTCCTGCTGCCGCCCGCGCCGGCGACGCTTCCCCTCGCGACACTGCGGATGCTGGAGTTCGTCCTGGTGGCGTCGGTGCTGGCCCTCGCGGGACGGTTCCCGGTGTTCAACGCGGCGCGGCGGTTCCGGCGCAGGCCGGCGCGGCTGCGCGCGACGGTCGTCATCGGCGGGGGCGCGGTCGCGGACCGCATCGCCGAGCATCTCGACCGGCGTCCCGAGCTGGGGCTGGCCGTGACGGCGCGGCTGGATCCGGGCCAGGTCGACAACGCCGCCCTTCCGGCCGCCGCCGCGGGGGACTGGCCGCACCTCACACGGACGCTGCACGCGACGCGCGCCCGGGTCGCCGTGCTGGTCTGCGAGGGCGTCCACCCCGTCCAGCTGGACGCCACGGCGCGGACGGCGGCGCGGGCCACCGGCGAGGTCTGGGCCGTGGTGACCGCGCCGGGCCTGGTCCCGGCGGGGGCGCGCGGACGCGAAGACCTGGCCGGGATCCCGGTCGCCCGCGTGCTGGACGCCGGGCGCGTCACGCTCGGACGGCGCGGCAAGCGGATGTTCGACGTCGTCGTGGCGTCGGGGATGCTCGTGCTGCTGAGCTGGCCGATGGCGCTGTGCGCGATCGCCGTGCGGCTCGAGGGCGGGCCCGGCGTGCTGTTCAGGCAGCGCCGCGTCGGACTGCTCGGACGCGAGTTCACGCTGGTGAAGTTCCGGACGGTCCGTCCGACCGCCGAGCATCACGCCGACACGAGCTGGTCGGTGGACCACGAGCGGCTCGTCGGCCCGGTGGGGCGGTTCCTGCGGAAGACCTCGCTGGACGAGCTGCCGCAGCTGTGGAACGTCCTGCGCGGGGACATGAGCCTGGTCGGGCCGCGTCCCGAGCGCCCGCACTTCGTGGCGACGTTCGGCGGGACCGTCCCGAACTACGGGCTGCGTCATCGCATGCCGGTCGGGATGACCGGATGGGCGCAGGTCAACGGGCTGCGGGGCGACACCTCGATCGAGGACCGGGTGCGCTACGACAACTACTACATCGACCACTGGTCGTTCGCGGCGGACCTGCGGATCCTGCTGATGACCGTCCGGGCCGTGATGGTCCGGGAGGGCCGGTGACCGGGCGATGACCCCGCAGGCCCGGACCGGCCCCGACCCCCGGCCCCTCGCCGCATGACCGGCACGCGGTCCGCGCCGGGGGGACGGCGTCGGCTCACACGGTCCTCCAGCCCCTCCTGGCAGGCCCTTCCCGCGCGGGACGGCGAACCGCACTCGTGGGGCTCCGCCTGGTGGCGGCGTCCGTCGTGGCTGGTCGCGGCCACGGTGCTGAGCGTGGCGATCCCGCTGGGGGACGACTCGGTCGCCTCCGGGACGACGCACGCCTCACCGGGGGACGCGGTCAGTCTGGTTCTGGTCGTGATCGCGGGGGCGTTGTGGATGCGCGGTCGCGTGCGCGTTCCCGTGGCCGTGACGCTCGTGATCGCGGGGGTCGTCGTCGCGGCGGCGCTCTCGACGGAGTTCTCCCCGGAACCGGCGACGAGCCTGGTGGGGTGGGTGCGGCAGACGCAGGTCTTCGTCCTGGTGCCGCTCGCCGTCATGGTGGCGGTCCGCGACCGGCGGGACGTGTCGGTCGTCGTGGGCTCGGTCGTGGCGCTGGGCACGGTCGAGGCCCTGGTGGGGGTCTGGCAGACCGTCACGCACGACGGCGCCTCGTACGCGGGGAAGCTGATCCGCGCGGTCGGGACGTTCGGCGCGCTGGACGTCATGGCCATGGCGACCGTCTGCGGGATGGCGCTGGTCATGGCCGTCTCGCTCGCGCTCACCGCCCGGGACGGACGGCGGCGGGCGCTGCTCCTCGGCGTCGTGGCCGTCCTCGCCGCCGGGCTGGCGTGCTCGCTGAGCCGGGGGAGCTGGATCGCGGCGCTGGCCGGCCTGCTGGTCGTCCTCGTCCGGTTCGACGTGAAGCTCGCCTTCCGGCTCGGACTGTGCGCGCTGGCGCTGGCGACCGTCGTGGTCGGCGGGTTCGGGATCGGCTCGGGGACGATCGGGACCCGCACGCGGTCGATCCTCGACTCCGTCAACGACCCGGACCGTTCGGTCGGGGACCGGTACGCCCTGTGGGGGACCGCCGAGGGAATGTGGCAGGACCACCCCGTGACCGGCGTCGGCATCAAGAACTTCCCGGTCTTCCGGGACGCGTACGCGCCGCCGCGGCTGTCGGGGGCCAGCGACACGGCCGACTCGGTGACCGGGTTCGTCCGGGAGCCGCTGCTGTCGCCGCACGACCAGTACCTGCTGATGCTCTCCGAGCAGGGTCTGCTCGGGGCGGGGGCGTTCGTGCTGGCCCTGGGCGCGGTGCAGGTCGGACTGTGGCGCCGGAGCAGGGCCGTGGACGGGCACTGGCTGCTATGCGTGGGCACCACGACCTCGATCACGGTCAACTTCCTGTACTCGGACATGGGCGGGCCCACGACCGTCCTGGTGGGGATCGTGCTGGGGCTGGCGGCCCGCCACACCTGGCCCGTGGCCTCTGGCCCGGCCTCCGCCTCCGATTCCGCCCCCGCCCCCGCCCCCGCCCCCGCCCCCGCCTCCGGCTCGGCCTCGGTTGAGGGCGCGTGGTGACCGCCGCCGACGCTCGGGTGAGGCCCGAGGTCCAGGCCGGGAAGCGGCTCTCGGTCGGACGTGCGGCGACGCTCTCGGCGGTGCTGGTGTGCGCGGGGACGGGGATGGGGTTCGTCCGGGACCTGCTGCTCGCCGACCACTTCGGCGCCGGGCCGCGCACGGACGCGTTCCTGGTGTCCTGGACGGTCCCGGAGACGGTGTCGCCGCTGCTCATCGAGGACGCGATGGCGCTCGTCATGGTCCCGGTCGTCACGCGGGCGATGCTCCGGCCGCACGGGGTGCCGCGGCTGGTGCGGCGGGTCGCGCCCCGGCTGATCCTCGTGCTGACGGTGCTGGCGGTGGCCGTGATGCTGCTCGCGCCGTGGCTGGTGCGGATCGCCGCGCCCGGCGTCACGGACCGGGCCGAGGCGGTCGTCTGCCTGCGGCTGACCGCGGTGACCGTCCTGACGTTCGGCGTCGCGGGGTTCATCAGCGCGATCCTGCGTCCGCACCACCGGTTCGGGCCGCCCGCCGCGATCTACCTCGCCTACAACGTCGGCATCCTCGCGATGCTGGTCACGCTCGCGAACGCGTGGGGGATCACCAGCGCGGCGCTCGGGGTCGCGTGCGGCAGCCTGTTCATGGTCCTCGTCCAGGTGCCCGCGTTCGTCCGGGTGCTGCGCGGGGGGAGCGGACCGGCGGCCGAAGCCGCCGACGTCCCCGCCGTCCCCGAGGCGGAACCGGCGCCGGGGACGGCGGCGCGCCAGGTGTGGTTCGCGGCGGTGGCGCCGGTCGTCGCGTTCACGGTCGCGCGGCAGGCGCAGGTGCTGGTCGAACGGTTCTTCGGATCGAGCCTGCCCGAGGGGACGATCTCCCACCTGAACTACGCGCAGAAGGTCGCGCAGGTGCCGATGGTCCTCGCGCTGCTGGTCGCGACCGTGACGTTCCCCCGGCTCGTCCGGGCCCACCTGGACGACGACGCCGGACGGCTCCGGCGGCGCGTCGAGGGCGACCTCACGGTGGTGGGGCTGCTGATCCTCGTCGCGATCACCTACCTGTGGACGTTCGCGCCGCTGATCACGCGGGTGATGTTCGAGCACGGCGCGTTCACCCGCGCCGACTCCCTGAGCACGGCGCACATCCTGCGGATCTACGCGCTCGGGCTGCTCGCCCAGTGCGTCCTGGGGGTGAGCGTCCGCGCGCTGTCGGCGGGACGGCGGGGAGGCTGGCGGACGCCGCTGGCGATGCTCGCCGGTCTCGCGGTCACGTTCGGCGTCGCGGCGCTGTTCGGCGCGAGCCACGGCGCGGGGGCGCTGGCGGCGGGGAACGCGGCCGGGATCAGTGTCGCCGCCGTCCTGCAACTGGTGACCGTGCGGCGGAGGGTCGCGCCGATCCGGTTCGTCCTGCTGGGACGGCGTCTGGTGGTCGGCGCGGGATGCGCGCTCGCCGCCGGGTTCGGCGCCGAGCGGGTGACGTGGCTGGTGGCCGGGGAGGCCGCGCCGCTCGTCCGGCTGGTGGTCGGGGGCGTGGCGGTGCCGCTGGTCATGACGGTGATGCTCGCCCTGGTCATCGGGGCCGCGGAGCTTCTGCGGGGACGGGACGAGCCCGAGACCGGAACGGGGGGAGCCGGCGAGGCCGGATCGGCTCCGCCCGCGGAACGACCGCCGGCCATGCGAAGGGTGATCGGCTGATGGGCATCGAGTGGACGACCAGGGACCAGCCGCCCGGCGGCCCGGGTCCGCGCCCGGCGGACTCGCCCGGTCCGTGCGCGGCCGATTCGCCGGGTCCGCACGCGGCCGATTCGCCTGGTCCGCACACGGACAGGGCGGGGCGGATGCCGCCGGTGCTCATGTACCACTCGGTGGACCACTACCTCGAGGACCCGCATCTGATCACGGTCACGCCGAGCCGGTTCGAGCGGCAGATGCGCTGGCTGAAGGCGAGCCGCCTGCGCGGGGTCGGCGTCGCGGAGCTGCTGGCCGCGCGGGCCGCCGGACGGCACCGGCGGATGGTCGGCCTCACCTTCGACGACGGCTACGCCGACTTCGTCCGGCATGTCGTCCCGGTGCTGCGGGGGCTGGGGTTCACCGCGACGGTGTTCATGGTGTCCGGGGAGATCGGCGGCGCCAACTCCTGGGACGACGGCCCGCGCAAGCGCCTGATGGACGCCGGGCAGCTGCGCGCGGTGGCCGACGCGGGCATGGAGGTCGCGTCCCACGGCGTCCGGCACCTCTCGCTTCCCGACGCCGACGACGACGACCTGGCCGGCGAGCTGCGGGAGAGCCGCGCGCACTTGGAGGAACTGCTCCGGAGGCCGGTCGCCGGCTTCGCCTACCCCTATGGGAACGTCACGCCGCGCGTGGTGGACGCCGTCCGGGACGCGGGCTACGACTACGGGTGCGCGATCTGGGGATCGGGGGCCGACCGGCACGCCCTCGCCCGCACCTACATCGGCGAACGCGACGACCCGCTGCGCATGCGGCTCAAGTTCGCCCGCCACCGGTTCCGGCAGAGGAAGCCGGAATGACGCGCGTCCTGCACCTCATCACCGGGCTGGGCCTGGGCGGCGCGGAACACCAGCTCGTTCTGCTCGCGCGGCACCTTCCCGTGCAGTGCGAGGTGGCGACGCTGGCCGGGCCGACCACGCTCGCGGGCGAGCTGCGCGGTCTCGGCGTCCCCGTGCACGACCTGGGGATGGTCCACAACCGCGACCTGACCGTCCTGCCCCGGCTCGTGTCGCTGATGCGGCGCGGACGCTACGACGCCGTCCACACGCACCTCTACCGGGCGTGCCTGTACGGACGCGTCGCCGCGCGGATCGCGGGGGTGCGGCGCATCATCGCGACCGAGCACTCCCTCGGTGACCGCCACATCGAGGGCCGGGACACCACCTGGCCCGTGCGGATGCTGTACCGCGCGAGCGAGCAGCTCGGCTCGGCGACCGTCGCGGTGTCGCCGACGGTCGAGCGGCGGCTGCGCGACTGGGGCGTTCCGGCGCGGCGGGTCGTCACGATCCCGAACGGGCTGGACCCGGTGGCCTTCGCCTTCGACCCCCGGGCGCGGGAACGCGTCCGGCACGGGCTCGGGCTGGCGTCCGGGGACTTCGTCGTCGGGACGGTCGGACGCCTCGTCCCGACCAAGCGCGTGGACGTCCTGATCGACGCCGTCGCGCGGGTGCCGGGCGCGAAGCTGCTGGTCGTCGGGGACGGTCCCGACGCGTTGCGGCTGCACGCGATGGCGTCCGCGCCGGGGGCCCGCGTCCTCTTCGTGGGCGCGCGGCAGGACGTCGGCGCGTACCTGTCCGCCATGGACGTGTTCGCCTCGCCCTCCGAGCAGGAGACCTTCGGGCTCAGCGTCCTGGAGGCCCTGGCGAACGGGCTTCCCACGATCTACACCACCTGCCCGGCCCTCCAGGACCTCGCCGGGCGCCCGCCCGGTCCGGAGGGCGACGAGCCGCCCGTCCGGCGGGTGCCCGGCACGGCCGAGGCCTACGCCGCGGCGCTCCGCGAGCTCGGGGACCTGCCGGTCACGGCGCGTTCCTGCGCCGCCGCCGCGCGCGCCTACGCGATCGACGGCCTCGTCGCCCGGCTGGTCGCGCTCTACCAGGTCGACCGGCCCGGCCGCATGACGACTTCCGAGGAGGCACATCGATGACCACGGCCAAGACCCGGACGGCGGACGGCGGCCCGGACACCGGCCCCCCGCCACCGGGCGGGCGGGCGCGCGGGCCCGCGGACCCGATGCGCGGCGCGGCGCTCCCGATGGCCGTGATCGTGCTCGGCGCGGTGGCCGGGACCCTGTACGGGCTGCTCACCCCGCCCGCGTTCGAGGCGTCCGCGAACGTGCTGGTCGCGCCGGACAAGCACAGCTCCGGCGCGGACGCGGTCAACTACGCGCAGGCGTACGGGCGGCTCGCGAACCTGCCCGAGACGCTCACCTGGGCACCCGTCCCGGCACCGTGGGGGACGTCGGTGGAGTCGGCCGCCAAGCGGCTGCGCACGTCGACCTCGCCGGACACGCCGCTCATCCGGCTGACCGCGACCGCGCCGGAGCCGCGCCGGGCCGCGACCCTGGCCAACGCCGCCGCCGCCGCGCTCGTCCGCTACGGCACGGGTCACCAGGCGGACACCGGCGTCCGGGTCATCCTGATGAGCAACGCGCTCGCCCCGACCACCGCCAGCTCGCCCAAGCTCCTCCTCGACATCGCCGTCGGAGCGGCGTCCGGGGGGCTGCTGGCGGCGCTGGCCGCGCTCGCGGGGCTCCGCTGGCCGCCCGCGTCGGCGGGCCGCCGGAGGCAGGGGCGCGCCTGGGACACCGAGGCGGTTCCGGACGCGCCGTCCGAGACCGGCGGACGGGCCCAGACGCGGCGGAGCGGGGCGTCGCGCTCGTCCCGTTCGTCCCGCCGGAACCGGGTCGAGCGACCCGCCGCGGAGGACGAGAAGTGAACCTCCACCCGTCCCTCTCCCGGGTGGACACCGCCCGCTGGCGCACCGAGGTGCACCGCGACGACACCGCGTGGGACGTCCTGGGCGAGGGCTGGAACGACCTGTACGACCGCAGCCGCGCCACGCCGTTCCAGGCCCTGGCCTGGAACGCCGCGTGGTGGCGGCACTACGGCCGTCCGGGCGGGCTGCGCCTCGTCGCGGTCTGGCGGGACGACCGGCTGATCGCGCTGGCCCCGCTGATGGTGCGGCGGCGCCACGGGCACCGCGTCCTGGCGCCGCTGGCCGCGGCGCAGAGCGACCACACCGACGTGCTCGTCGACACCGAGCACGCGTCCGCGGCGGTCGGGCGCCTGGTGGAGGCGCTGCTGGACGAGCCGGGCTGGAGCGTCCTGGACTTCCCCGAGGTGATGCCGAACGGGTCGGCCGGGGCGCTGGCCGAGCACTGGCCGCGGCCGGGCCGGCGCGTGCCGTCCTCGGTGTGCCTGCGGCTCCCGGCGTGCGAGCCCGAGGAGTTCTGCGCCCGGTTCCCGCGCCGCGCGGCGGGCAAGATCCGCGCGCGGCTCCGGAAGATCGAGGCGCTGGGACTGGACGTCCGGCAGGCGGCCCCCGCCGACGCCCGGCGGGGCGTCGCGGACCTGCTGGGGCTGCACCGGCGGCAGTGGCAGGGACGCGGCATCAACCCCGAGCACCTGCGTCCGCGCTTCGCCGCGATGCTCGGCGACGCGGCGGCCGCGATGATCGCGTCCGGGCAGGCGGCGCTCACCGAGTACCGGCGCGAGGGACGGCTGGTCGCCGCCGACCTCGCGGTGATCGGCCCCGACTGGGTCGGCGCGTACCTGTACGGCGCCGTGCCCGACCTGCGCACCGGCGGCATGGACGTGGCGCTGATGCTGCTCGGCAACGACCTGCGCCTGGCGTGCCGGGGCGGCCTGCCGTTCCTGAGCCTGCTGCGCGGCCAGGAGGACTACAAGCTCAAATGGCGGCCCGACCTGATCCAGAACGAGCGGATCGTCCTGTGCCGTTCGGCCCGGTCGGCCGGATATCTGGGCCTCGTGTCCGCCCGCGCGGAGCTGACGCGGCTGAGGCACCGGGCCCGCACCTCATGATCGGGGAAGACGCGGCGGCGGGGGCCGGGATCGGGCCTCAGGACCGTCCGCTGCGGGTGCTCCATGTCTCCCAGCCGACGACCGGCGGGGTCGCCGGGTACCTCGTCCAGACCGTCGCCGCGCAGCGACGGCGCGGATGGGAGGTCTTCGTGGCCAGCCCGCAGGACGGCACGCTCGCGTCCGACCTGCGGGGCGAGGGCGTCCCGCACCACGTGTGGGAGGCGGGACGCTCACCCGGGCCGGGCATGCTGGGCGAGGCGCGCAGGCTGCGCCGCATCATCGGCGCCGTGGGCCCGGACGTGGTCCATCTGCACTCGTCCAAGGCGGGACTGGCCGGGCGGCTGCCCGGGGTCGCCCCGGGACGTCCCGTGATCTTCCAGCCGCACGGCTGGTCGTGGCTGTCCGGCGGCGGCGTCCTCGCCCACGCGAGCGCGTGGTGGGAGCGGAGGGCCGCGCACCGCGCGGACGCGATCGTCTGCGTCGGGGACGGCGAGCGGCGGCAGGGCGTCGAGAAGCGGATCCGCGAACGGCTGTGGACGATCCGCAACGGCGTCGACCTCACCCGGTTCCCCCCTGCCGACCAGCGGGAACGCGAGCTGGCACGGGAGCGGCTGCGGTTCCCCCGGGACGCGCCGCTCGTGGTCTGCCTCGGCCGCGTCACCCGCCAGAAGGGCCAGGACCTCCTGCTCTCCGCCTGGGACCGGGTGGCCGCGGCCTGCCCGGACGCCGAGCTCGCGATCGTCGGCTCGGGCGACGCCCTGGACGAGCTGCGGCGGCGCGGCGGCGACCGGGTGCGGTTCCTCCCGGACGTCACGGGCCCGCGCGACTGGCTCGCGGCGGCGCACGTGGTCGCGCTGCCGTCGCGCTGGGAGGGGCTTCCGCTGGTCGCGCTGGAGGCGCTGGCGGTCGGGCGCAGCGTCGTCGCGTCGCGGATCCCGGGCCTGGCCGAGGTCGTGACGTCCGAGGTCGGTGCCCTGGTGACCTGCGGCGACGTGGACGCGCTGGCGCAGGCCATCATCCGTCGCCTTCGCGATCCGGGCCTGCTGGCCGACGAGGCGGAGGCGGCCGGCGTCCTCGTCCGCGACTTCGACATGGTCGAGACGCAGTCGCGGCTGTGCGCGCTCACCCTGGCCGTGGCCATGGGGACGGCCGACGCGCCGGCGCTGAGCAGCCCCGTTCCGGTCAGCTAGCAGGTCCGCCTGAACCGCGCCGCCCCCGCAGTGGTGGTGGCGGCGGTGGCGGCGGTGCTGGGCGGCACCGGCGGTGTGAGGGCTTGGGGTGACGGCGTGGCGGCCGCCGGCTGCTGGACGAGCGGGGCCGGAACGGGGGCCGCGTCCGGCGCGAGCGGCTTCGGCGCCGGGACCGTGACCACAGGAGGCACGGTCGGACGCGTCTGCTCCGTCCCTGGCGGACGTACCGGGCAAGCCGTGCCGCCCGAGCTCCCCGGTACCGTCGCCGACGCGTTCTCGATGGCCTTGACCAGCGGTTTCGCGTCAGGCGCGACCGGCTTGACGGGTGCCTTCGAAGTCGCGTGCGTCGCCGGTGTGGACGCCTTGGGAAGCTCCTTCAGGTGCGGAGGCAGGAACGGCACCTGCGTCGACGGCCCCGGAACCGTCTGGGCCGGGACGACCGGCGGCGCCGCGGGCGTCGCCGGAGCCGTCACCGGCGGGACGACGCCCGTCGGCGGGACGACGGGTGGCGTCGCCGGGGGAGTCTGCACCCCGGGCACGGCCGGTGTCGGAACCGTCGTCGCCGGATCGGTCGGAGACACCGAAGGCGAAGGCGATGGCGTCGAAGGCGTGGGCGTGGGCGTGGGCGTCGGTGTGGGTGTGAGGCCGCGTCCGCCGAACAGCTTCCGGTACTCCCTCGACGAGCGCGGGTTCTGCCCGCAGCCCCACACCCCGTGCGGGCAGTAGTCGGTGATGGTCTCGTAGACCACCGGGTGGGTGGAGATCCAGTCGTACATGCCCTTCACGAAGCCGGGGTCGTCGGAATTGCGGAACATCCCCCATTCCGGGAAGGACATGGGCTTCTTGTGGTCGGTGGCGAAGCGCGCCTGCTCGGCCAGGCCGTAGGGCTCCTGGATGAATTGGTCGAAGTCGGCGCCCGCGGGCTGGTCGTAGTTGTCGGAGCCGATGATGTCGACGACATCGTCGCCGGGATAGCAGGTCGGCCACGGAATGGTGTCGCGTCCGCGCGTGGCGGTGAAGTCGAAACGGAAGCGGGCGTTCGGGACCGCGCGCATCGTCGTGACGATCCGCCGCCAGTAGGAACGCCATTTATTCGGATTCGGCGCACATCTGCTGGTATAGGTGTCGCCGTTCATCTCCCAGCCCGGCACGATGATCGCGTCGGCCGCGCCGCCCGAGACCATCCGCGTCGCCAGTTCCTGGAAGTGCCGGTCGAAGGCGCCGTCCGCGCCGCGGTCGAGGCCCCGGGAGACGTTCTCGTCGTCCACGCCGTCCTCGTTGTGGGGCAGCATCGGGACGTTCAGGACCAGGAGCTTCGCGGGGTTGGCGCGTTTCCATTCCAGCCAGGGCCGCAGCACCCCGGGTGAGCCCTCGATGTCGCTCCAGGTGTTGCCGGGCAGATAGGTGTGGCCGACGTCCACCGGCGAGTCGAGCCAGCGCTGGAAGCGTCCGATGGCCCGGACGCCCTCGCTCCCCGACCCCAGGAACGCGCCGAGCGGAACGGCGTGCGGCGTCTGGTCGGCGGAGCGCCTCGTCTCATGAAAGGACGTGCCGACGCCAAGGGCGAGGAAAACGGTGACCGAGGTCAGTGAGATCGCCCCCAAAATCTTGGGGGACCTGGGTCTCGGTGGGGCGAAACGCGGGCCGTCTGCACGCGCGGAGCCGTTCCTCATGCCTAGAATATGCCCGGCGACTTTGGTTGACGAACCGTGGGTTCCGTCGAATGGAAAACTCTTTACCAACCTCGAATCGGGGTGAATCTTGGCGGAAGCGGCATACCGGTCCACGCTTCTCGGCACTCGTTCGGTGCCCGAATTCGATACCGGGCTTCCGGTGCTTCTCTTCCGCACCAACCATTATCCGCTGCACCACGGGACGCTCGCGGCCGTCCGGTCCCTCGGGCGCGCCGGGATCGAGGTCCACGCGCTGCTGGAGGGCCGCGCCAGCCCCGTGAGCCGGTCCCGCTACCTGAGCGGGGCGCACGCGTTCGGGCCGCACCCGGCCGACGCGCCCGGGCTGATCGGCCACCTCGCCCGGGTCGCCGGCCACATCGGACGGCCACCGCTCCTGATCCCGATGGACGACGCCGCCGCGCTCTTCTCCGCCGACCACCGGAACACGCTCGCGGGCCTCTTCCGGCTTCCGGGAATGAGCCGCGCCCCCGCCGACGTGGCGGACAAGTCCGCGCTGCTGGAATGCTGCCGCCGCGTCGGCGTCCCCGTCCCGTCCAGTCATGTCCCGGCCGGGCCGCACGTCTCCCCGGACGACCTGGACGCGCTCGGCTACCCGGTGATCGCCAAGTGGTCCCGCCCGTGGATGCTCCCGCGCGGCGCCCGCAGCACCACCCTGGCGCATGATCTCCGCGAGGCCCGCGCGCTGCTCCGGCTCTCCTTCACCCCGGACCACCGCGCCGCGGGCCCGGTCATCTTCCAGCAGATCGTCGGCGACACCCGGCACGACTGGTTCTTCCAGGGCTACTTCGACGACGAGTCGAACCTGCTCTTCGGCGGCGTCGGGAAGAAGCGCCTCGCCTACCCGCGCCGGACGGGCGCGACCGTCGTGGGGGAGTGGCTGCCCAACCCGCGCCTCGAACGCCACGTCCGCGCGCTCGCCAGGCGGCTCGGCTACACCGGCCCCGCCGACCTCGACTTCCGCTACGACCAGCGGGACGACACCTACAGCCTGCTCGACTACAACCCGCGGCTCGGCGCCCAGTTCCGGCTGTTCACCGACCGCGGGGGGAAGGACCTCGTCCGCGTCCTGCACCTGCTGGCGTCCGGACGGCCCGTCCCGCCGGTCCGCCCGGTGTACGGCCGGAAGATCCTCGTCGAGAACCACTACCTGCCGCTGATGGCCGCCACCCGGCCCCACGGGCTCGCCGCGCTGCGCGACTGCGAGCTGGCCTGGCTCGCGGCGGACGACCTCGCCCCGATGACGACGCTCGTCCGGCAGAGCCTGCGGGTCGCGGCGCGCAAGGCCGTCCGCGGACTGCCCACCGCCGGCGGCATCGCCCGCCGCCTCACCCGCCGATCGTCCGACGAGCCGGACATGCCCGACACATCCGCCACGCCCGCCACGCATGACGCGCCCGGCACGCCCGGCACGCCCGACGCGTCCGCCGTGTCCGCCGTGGCGGGGCCGGACCGCCGCGACCAGCGCACCCCGCCTCAGTGAACGGAGTCCAGGAATGAGCACGTCCAAGGTGGAGACCGTCGTCGTCGGCGCGGGCCCCTACGGTCTCTCCGTGGCGGCGCACCTCCGGAGCGCGGGCATGGAGTGCCGGATCATCGGCACGCCCATGCACTACTGGAACTCCAACATGCCCGAGGGGATGTTCCTGAAGTCCGAGCCCTTCGCGTCCAGCCTCAGCTCACCGGACGCCGGGACGGGCTTCCTGGACTTCCGCCCGGGCTGGCGCACCGGTGAGCCCATCCCGCTCGACACGTTCACCGCGTACGGCGAGTGGTTCACCGGCGAGGCCGGGCTGCCCGTCGAGCCGACGCTCGTCGCCGACGTCAGCCGCACCGGCGACCGGTTCGAGGTCGCCCTGGAGACGGGCGAGGTGATCTCCGCCGCCAACGTCGTCCTCGGCATCGGGGTCGGGGCGTTCGCCGACATGCCGCCCGAGCTGCGGGGCCTTCCCGGCGAGGTGTGCAGCCACAGCGGCGACCACCGCGACCTGTCGGTCTTCAAGGGACGGCAGGTCGCCGTGGTCGGCGCGGGCCAGTCGGCGCTGGAGACCGCCGTCCTGCTCGCCGAGCACGGCGCGGAGCCCCATCTGATCACCCGCACCACCAGGCTGAGGTGGAACGCGACGCCGGGCGGCGGCGGGTCCCCGCTGACGCGCCTGCTGCGCGGTCCCCGGTCGGGGCTCGGACGCGGCTGGCGCACCTGGGTGTGGTCCGAGCGCCCGCAGTACACGCGGCTGCTCTCGGACGCGGCCCGCGCCAAGATCGTCAAGAACACGCTCGGACCCGCGGGCGCGTGGTGGCTGCGCGACCGCTTCGAGGGCGGCGTCGCGGTCCGGCCGGGGCAGCGGCTCTCCGGGGCCGACCTCGTCGCCGGCCGGGTGACGCTCTCCACGGTCGACCACACCGGGATGCCCTGGCTCCTCCACGCCGACCACGTCCTCGCCGCGACCGGCTTCGTCCCGGACGTCGACCGGGTCGGGATCCTCTCGCCCGGCCTCCGCCGCGAGATCACGCGCATCGGCCTCTCGCCCAAGCTGGACGCCGGGTTCGAGTCGTCCGTCCCGGGCCTGTTCTTCACCGGCCTGGCCGCCGCCGCGAGCTTCGGCCCCGTCATGCGCTTCGTCCACGGAACCGGCTTCTGCGCCCGCCGGATCGCCCGCCGGCTCTGCCCCCCACGCCACTGACCCGCTCCGTCCAGGCCCACCCGCGCCCCTCACGAGGCGCCGGTGGGCCGGGGCGTGCCGGCGAGGGTCAGTGCTTCACGCGGCGGACCCAGCGGAGGGCGTCGCGGTCCCAGCGCGCCTCGGTCCGGAGCCGGTCGAGGTCCGGGACGGCGCCGGGGGTGCCCGCGGGGACCTGGACCCAGCCCTGCCCCTGGTAGTCCCAGCCGCGCTCGGGGCCGGGACCGTCCCAGCAGGCCCACCAGCCGAACTCCTCGGCCTCGGCCTCGCCGGGCCACTGCCCCGTCCAGGTGTCCCGGCCGCAGGCGTGGTCCAGCTCGAGGTCGGCCCGGTGATGGCTTCCGCAGGCGAGCCGCCGTCCGCCGTGGTAGAGGCAGCGGGCGATCGCGCACCCGTCGGTGTGCGGCCGTGCGACGGCGGCCCCGCAGTCCGGGCAGTAGGGGTCCAGCGAGCTCACATGTCCTCCTCGGGCGGGAGACGCGAAACACCGGCGCCTGGGCCGCGCGGCGCCGGATCCTCGGCGGTCGCGCGCGGCGTACACCGAATACTGGCCTGCGTCGCGCCCGCCACGCCCGAACGCGGCCGCCCTCGGAGGACGCTTCCGGCGAGATGTATCCGCGCTGGTAGGTGGCTCTTTCCCCTGCGTCAGCAGGGTCTCGCGGCCCGGTCAGTTGCCAGGGACGGGCGGCAGGTCGGCGTGCGTGACGGTGAAGCCGCCCCTGGTCACCGGGGCGAACGGAGCGGGCGCCATCGCCGTCCCGACCGGCGTCTCGTCGCTCCAGGAGCCGTCGGCGCCCTTCGCCAGGTTCACGAACTCCCACGAGTAGCCGAGCCGGTCGTGGGAACGGCCCGGGGCGTCCTTGCCCGCGTCGTAGACGCTGAACCCGAGCCGCTTGCCGACCCACGGCGGGCCGCCCGGGCTCGTCCAGGTGACGACCGCCGTGAGGGACGCGTACCCGGGCGCGGTCACGAGCGAGTCGACGGCGGCCCTCGCCGTGAAGGTGACCTTCCGGCCCTGGACGACGCTCGTGTGCGCCACCGTCACCGTGCCGGTGGCGTCGTTCGGCGCGCCCGGCAGCCCCGGCCCGCCGTCCGGGCGGGGGAGCGGGCGGGTGTACGGCGCGGCGTGCGCGTCGATCGTGAAGGCGCGGACGTCGTCGTCGCGCTGGTAGGTGCGGCGGATCTCCGCCGACCCGACCACGCTCGCGACCTCGGCCCGGGGACGCGCGGACGGTTCGCGCGGGGTGGCGGCCGAGGCCGAGGTGGTGACGGCGGCGGTGCCGGCCGCGGCGGCGGCGGCGAGGGCGAGCACGGCGATCTTCTTGGCGTTCATAGGTGTGGTCCGTTCTGTGCACCGGTCGGCGATCTCGAACAGGGACCACCCTGCCGACTCGCCCCGCCCCGCCGACTCCCCCGGCGGAGGGGATCAGCGCAGGGCCGGTCCCCCGGACGGGTGAGACGCCGTCATGCCGGCGATGACGAGGATCGCCGCCTCGAAGACCTCGTACGCGGGCGCGATGCGCCCCGCCTCCCAGACGAACCCGCACGAGGTGTCGACGGACGCGTCGGTGCAGCAGACGGCCGTCCCGTCGGGCGGGACGGCGGGCGGCAGCGTCGCGGGTTCGCACCACACGGTCTGCCGCATCCGGACGGCCTCGGCCCGGCACACGCTGAGGAACGGCGGCCCGTCGTCGGGGACCTGGAGGCTGCAGCGGAGCCCGGACAGCTTCAGGACGACGACCTGTAGTTCCTCGAGGTGGCGGGTGCCGCCCTCCATCGTCGTCCGGTCGGCGCCGGGCCCCAGGCGGAGCCGGGGCAGGTCGGGCGCGACGGTCCCCGGAGGCCCGCCGACACGGCTCGGCACCGGGTCCGCGACGAGCGCCGGACGATGGAACCAGTCGGAAATCCAGGACATAGATCGGCCCCCCGGACGACCTGAGCTGCGGACCGCCCGGCCGCGAACGGCGGCGGGCGCTGACGGTGGAAACACGGACTGGACGCGAGGCCCGGAACCGGGGAAGGGAGGGCTGGAATTCGCCGCGAAGGCGGAAACACGCCCTTGGTCCGTTTCTCGAAGATCTGTGTCGGCGGCCGGACGGCGATATGCCGGACGGCCCTTATACCGATCGCTGGCGGGTCGCGTGGAATTCCGCGTGGAGACGTTGACCGTGTGGTACCCACCCCCCTGTGGGTCAGCACGCGCCTTCGCATCGTAGGTGAATCGGCCGAGTGGCGAGCGGCGATTCAAGAAAAGGGAGGGTTCCGGCCACCCCTTCGTTCTTCACGGCGCCGTGAGCCCCGTGCGGACAGGGGATTCCGGCGTTGTCGGGGGTGTGCGGCCTCAACGGGGCTTGCGGCGGACGGTTCCGGTGGCCGAGGCGATTCCGCCGAGCAGGGCGGTGGCGATGACGGCGAGCCAGCGTTCGGCCGCGGTCGGGGGCGGGACGGGAATGAGGTACCAGAAGGAGAGCGCGAGCAGGGCGGCGAGCAGCCCGCCGAGGGCCCCCTCGCCTATCGCGCACCAAAGCGTCCTGCCTTGGTCGCTTTCGCCCGGCTGTTCCGGGCCGCCCATGGGTTGACTCATCCTCGCCTTGCCCAAAGAGGGGGAGTCCGGGTTCTGATGGTGACCGAGGGCGAATGAAGAGGGCTGCGGCGCCGAGCACGAGGGACGTCAGGTGGAGGGCTCGGCGCGCCTCACGTGTGCGCGGGTCCGGTGGTCCCGGTGGCGGGTACCGGACAAATCGGATGTCGGACAGACGGCGAGGGTGCGGAGGAGGCCCGGGCGGCCCCGTCCGCACCCTCGCCTCGGACGGGCCGGGTCAGCGACCCTTGATGACCTTGACCTTCTGAAGGTTTCCGCCGTTCACGCAGTCGCCGTGCTCGTCCTCGATGCCGAGGAGGTTGTGGATGGCGGCACCGATGCCGGCGACGTCGACACTGCGGCAGGTCTGGATGCCGATGATCTGCAGGTTGCGCGGCGGCTTGTCGCCCGCCATGGCCGGCCCGGACATCAGCGCGATCAAACCCACGCCGCCGAGGAGGGCCACAGCAGCCTGTCGCTTGCGCATGAGTTCTCCATTCAACTGTTGTTGCGTTGCCGCCGACGCGAACCGCGCCACAGCGTCCGACCATCGCACCCCACAGCCTCACCTCAGGGCAGGATGGACAAACGCGTTTTGCGAAACCGTTGCCTTGAGCAGGAGTGCTCTTCAGGCGGCTCGGGCATTTCCGGTCGGAACGCAAAAGTCGCGACAGTAGAACAATCGGTCGCACGCGCCTGGGTAACCTCTGGTCTTGATCAAGTCGGCTTGGTTTCCGGGGGTCGGTGAAACTCGGTCCATTTCCGGCAGAAGTGGCACTCACGGGACCGCTTCGATTGTCTCCTCAATGCGGCGCGTTGTCCGTCCGGACCATGCTTCGAGTGGCACACTGTGCTGTCATGGCTGCGGGTTCCGGCAACGGTTCTCGGCGCCGGACGAGTGACGGTGTGAAAGCGGGGCTCCGGCCGCCGCATTCCTTCGAATGCGCGGTCCAAGGCACATGCCCCGGCCCGCCGCCGCACGGTCCGCACGCGGTCGTCCCCAGGGATCGGGCGTGCGCAGCCACCGAAAACTCGAACAGGCGATGGTCGGCCTCGAACGCCCGGGTCCCCGAACAGACGGGCGTGGACGACGTTCCGCCGAACCTCCGAAGGAGCAGATCATGCGCAACTGGGCCAAGAACGTGAGCCGCGCCGCGCTCGTGGCGGGCGGCCTGACCGTCGTCGGGATGGGCCTGTCCACCGGCTCCGCCTTCGCCGACGCCGCCTCCGGGACGTCCGCCCACCAGGGCACGGCCGTCCACCAGGGCATCGCCAACCCGCCCGGCGGAGGGTCCGGCTCGGACGGGATGCCGCCGGTGGCCAAGTCCGTCCGCAAGCTGGTCCGCAGCGTCGGGATCCCGGTGCCCGGGTCGGACTCCGGCCCGAACGACCCGCAGGTCCCGCCGCGGCTCCCGATCGAGGGCCTGCCGTTCAGCGTCGGCGGCAAGGCGATCCCGGGCCTCTCGTGACCTGAGCGGGCCGGGCGCGCGAGCGCCCCGGCCCCTCGCCGTCCCGTGACAGCGCACCGTCCGGCCGGGTCCGATCCTCTCGGAGCCCGGCGCGGCGGTGCGCTGTCGCTGTGGCCGGGCCCGTCCGGCCGCGGGGTCCGCGCCCCGGTGGCTAAAGCCCCACGCAACAGCAGGAGGAGTACGTGCAGCTCAGACAGCTTCTCGCCGGCGCGGCGGCCGGTGTCCTCGGCTGGGCCGGCCTCGCCGCGCCCGTGGACGCCGCGGCGGCTCCCGCCTTGGCCGCGTCGGTCACCGCACGCCCCGGACCGGGCGCGCGGGCGCGGCAGCGCGTCGAGTTGATCATTCCGAGGCTGCGCCTCGACGGCCGGGTGCGCGAGGGGGTCTCGGAGTCGAACCTCAAGCGCGGCGTCGGCCACTACCCGGGGACGGCGCGGCCGGGGCAGGTCGGCAACGCCGTGTTCCTCGGACACCGGACGACCGGCGCCGCGCCCTTCGGCGACCTGGAGGAGCTGACGCGGGACGACCCGGTCGTCCTGGTCTCCGGGAACCGCCGGTACGTCTACCGGGTCACCGGGACGAAGATCATCCTGCCGGGCGACCGCCGGGTGCTCGCGCCCGTCCCGATGGAGCCGGGACGCGCGGCGACCGAGGGCTGGGTGACGCTCGTGACCTGCTATCCACGCGGGTTCGACAGCCACCGGTTCGTGGTGTTCGCCCACCTCGACCACTAGCCGCCACCAGCCGTTCGGGCCGCGGCGCATCTCTCCCCGACGGCAGCGTCGTCGCACGGGGCTGCCTCACACGAACCGCGGGCGGTGCCTTCCGCCTGCCTGGAAAGAGGAGAACGCATGACAACGACGGGCAGGACCATGAAGGTGCTGACGGGTGCACTGGCGCTCGGCTGCGCGGCGGGTGTCGCGCTGGGCACCGCGACGGCGGCGTCCGCGTCGGTCGGGGACTTCACGTACCGGTCGGGACAGAAGGACTTCCGCCTGCACAACGAGGCGGACGGGCCGTGCCACTCCCTGGCGGAGATGGGCTCGCGGTTCAAGAACCTCACCGGCACGACCGTGGAGCTGTTCAGCGACAAGGACTGCCACGGCCGGCACGCCTACATGGAGCCGCACGCGGGCGCGGCCGGGGCGCCCGAGTGGGCGTGGAGCTTCCGCTTCCTGCCCTAGCCGGCCGCCCGGAGGCGGTCGGGACGCTCGTCGCCCGGCCGCCCGCCGTCGGCGCGTTCCCCCTCCCCGGCGACCCAGGGGAGGACGGCGGCCAGGGACAGCAGCGGGACGGCCGGGATCAGGTAGCGGTGGTCGAAGTCGGCGGTGGCCGCCGGGACGACGATCAGCGCGACACCGGCCAGGAGCGGCAGGAGCGCCGGGCTCCGGGGACGCCGGACGATCCCGGCGAGGGCGGCGAGCAGCAGGGCGGCGAGCAGCGGCCCGGGGAGGAAGACCAGGTCCTGGTAGGCGCGGATCCAGCGCGCGAACGGCTGGACCACGCGGGGCCGGGCGGTCACGCCGCCGTACCGCCTGGACGGCTTCACGGTGGTGCCGTGCCGCCGGTAGTGGGCCGGGAAGCGGTACTCGGCCACGGTGTTCGCGGTCGGACGGTTCGCGCGCCGCGGTGCGAAGCCGCGCACGGCGTCCTCCAGGACCGTCCAGGTGTAGTCGAGGGGCTGGGCGAGGACGGCGCGCTGGGCGAAGTCGGCGGCGAGGGAGTTGGCGTCCGGGTCGTAGGCGCCGCCGGGGAAGGTCTGGAACGGCGTGTGGACGCCCCACATCGCGGCGAACGCGGCGTCCATGCCGGGGGTGTCGTGCGTCCAGTCGCGGCAGAAGATCCGTTCGCCGACGGGCGGGCGGATCCGGGCGCAGTCGGCGAACGCGGCGACGCGTCCGAACAGGAAGAGTCCGCCGGTGCCGCTGAGGCCCCAGCGTCCGTTCTCGGCGTGGTACCAGGTGGCGTACGAGCCGACGACCAGGGCGAACGCGGCGGCGAGGGAGCCGACGGTCCGCCAGCCCACCCGGCGGACGATCAGGAGGAGCAGCGCGAGGGCGACGAGCGGCAGTCCGACCGTCCGGGTGACGGCGGCGCCGCCGAGGAGCAGTCCGGCGGCCAGGGCCAGGGGCCAGGACGGGGCGGAGCGCCACAGCAGGGCCGCGATCGCCGCGGCGATCAGGACCTCGAAGAGCACGTCCGACAGGACGATGTGCTCCAGTTGGATCTGGTAGGCGTCCAGTAGTACGGGTGCGGCGGCGAGGCAGCCGAGGAGTCCGGGCAGGACGGTCCGGTGCGGCCGGGCGGCGCTCGCCACGCGGTAGACCACCAGGTAGGGCAGGACGCCGACGATGAGCCCGAAGAAATGCTGGGTGAACGCGACCGCGCCGAAGTCGTGCAGCGGCCGGAGCGTCCACAGCAGGAGCGAGTAGCCGCTCGGGCGCAGCACCGACGGGGCCGGATCCAGGGCGCCGCGCAGGTACGCGCCCGAGTCCCCGAACCACAGCGTCGACGGATAACCGGCCATGGCGACCAGGCGTGCCAGGACGGCGACGGCGAGCAGCAGCGCGAACGGCCCGTGCCGACGCGCCGTCGCCCCCGGCTCGATCTTTCCCGCCGCGCGCCCGCTTCCGGGCGGACGCGCCGACGCGTCCACCTTCACGCTGTCTCCCCCGCTGTCTCCCCCGATGTTCCCCCCGCGATCCCCCGACGGGCCCTACCCGGTTGCGGCGCCGGGACACCGGCCGTGCCCGCGCTTGCGAAACGGCCGGAACCGGACGGGGCGGGAAGGGACGCGGCGGCGGCCGGGCGCTCGCGGGCGGGGGAGGCGGGCCGCGCGCCGGGCGGGCCGATCCGCCCCTGTCCGGCGCACCCGACCCCGGTGGGATCGTTCTGCTGCGGTTACGGCACGATATCCACCAAAATGACACCCCCGACCGGGGAGCGGGTGACGGCTGACTTCTCCGTTGACCATGGTCGGCGGGAGGAGTAGTTTCGCGGCGCGGAACTCGTGCCTGGCCATGAGCAACCGGAGGACCCGCCCAGATGGACCGTGCGGCAGGGCCAACCGGGGGATACGCCAAGGACGCCGAACGGGCGGCGACCGAGGCGCTCGTGGTCGTGGAACCGGTCGTTCCCGGCCGCACCCGGCGCGGCGCCGGCATCGTGGGGATGTCGGGCCTGCTCAGCGAGGCGCGGGAGCACCTGGCCCGCGACGACGGGACGGTCGTCCTGACCGGTCCGCCCGGCATCGGGAAGTCGACGCTGCTCGAGCGGCTCGCCGGCGACCACACCGGCCACACCGTCCTGCGCTGCGCGCCCGCCGAGTCCGAGAGCCAGCTGCCGTTCCTCGGGCTGATCGACCTGCTGTCCACGACCGGCGACGACGTGCTGGACCTGCTTCCCGGGCACCAGCGGGCCGTCCTGCGGTCGGCGCTGCTGCGCGGGGGCGACCCGCCGCCCGAGCGCGGACCGCTGCCGCTGCGGCTGGCCGTCCTGGACCTGTTCCGGGTGCTGTGCGCGCGGTCGCCGGTCCTGCTGGTGATCGACGACGCGCAGTGGCTGGACGGCCCGAGCGCCGAGCTGCTGGCGTTCGTGGCGCGCCGCGCGGCCGGGCTGCCGCTGCGCGCGCTCGTGGCCGTCCGGGTGGACCAGCGCGGACGGTACGACGCGAGTTTCTGCCCGGGCCCCGTCCACGCGATCAACGTGCCGGGGCTGACGGTGGCCGAGGTGTCGCAGCTGCTCGGCGACCGCTGGCCGCGTCCGGTCGCGGCGCGCGTGCACGAGGTCAGCGGCGGGAACCCGTTCTTCGCGCTGGAGCTCGGGCGCGCGCTCGCCGAGTCGCCGCCGGAGTCGACCGACGACGACCTCCCGCTGCCCGACAGCCTGCGCGACCTCATGCTCGACCGGCTCGGCACGCTGCCCGAGGACGCGCGCCGGACGCTGCTGACCGCGAGCGCGGCGGCCCGCCCGACGCTGCGGCTCCTGCGCGCGGCCGGGCGCGACGGCGCGGACGAGGACGTCGCGGCGGCCGTCCGGGACGGGATCGTGGAGATCGGGTCGGGCGAGGTCGTCCGGTTCACCCATCCGCTGCTCGCGGCCGTCGTCTACGCCGAGGCCGACCCGGGGGAGCGGCACGCGGCGCACGCGGCGCTCGCCGGGGCGGTGACCGACCCGGTGGAGCGCGCCCGGCACCGCGCGCTCATCGCCCCCGGCCCGGACGCCGAGC
>NZ_RFFG01000065.1 GCF_003696215.1 Actinomadura harenae
CGCACAGGGCGAGCGCGGGGAGCGCGGCGGCGCCGGCCAGGCGGGCGGCCGGGCGGGCGGTGCGGCCGGCGGTGCGACGGGTGGTGTGACGGGTGATCGGGGCATGGTGCGGCATGGTGACCTCGGGACGGAGAGGGCGTTTCGGGTGATCATGCACTCACTCACGGTGATGACCCTCGGCAAAATAGACGCTGATCGGAATCGGGACGCCCAGGGCGGCCAAAGTGCCATGTCTCGATCTGATGACGACGGCCTGGGCGGGCCCGTCCGGGCCCGCCCAGGCCGGGCCGGGCCCGGACGGACGGCCCCCGACCCGCCCGGACCCCGCCGAGCCGCAGGTCGCACGCACCGCGGCACATCCCGGCCGAATCAGAGCGCCGGACACCTCTTTGGTAGATTCCGCCAAGGGGAGGCAGCCATGGGGACGCGGGGCGAGCTCCGCATCTACCTCGGTGCGGCGCCCGGAGTCGGCAAGACGTACGCGATGCTCGGCGAGGCCCGCCGCCGCGCCTCGCGCGGCTCCGACGTGGTCGTCGGCTACGTGGAGACGCACGGCCGCGCCCGCACCGCCGAGCAGATCGGCGACCTGGAGGTCGTCCCGCGCCGGACCCTGGCCTATCGCGGGAGTGACTTCACCGAGCTCGACGTCGACGCGGTCGTGGCCCGCCGGCCCGAGGTCGTCCTGGTGGACGAGCTCGCCCACACCAACGTGCCCGGCTCCCGCAACGCCAAGCGCTGGCGGGACGTCGAGGAGATCCTGGACGCCGGGATCGACGTGATCTCCACGGTGAACATCCAGCACCTGGAGTCGATGAACGACGTCGTCGAGCGGATCACCGGCGCGCGGCAGCGCGAGACCGTCCCGGACGAGGTGGTGCGCCGCGCCGCCCAGGTCGAGCTGATCGACATGACGCCCGAGGCGCTGCGCCGCCGGATGGCGCACGGCAACGTGTACGCGCCCGAGAAGATCGACGCGGCGCTCGCCAACTACTTCCGCCCCGGCAACCTGACCGCGCTGCGCGAGCTGGCCCTGCTGTGGCTGGCCGACAAGGTGGACGAGGCGCTCGAGCGCTACCGCGACCAGCACGGCATCACCGAGCCCTGGGAGGCCCGCGAGCGGATCGTGGTCGGCCTGACCGGCGGCCCGGAGGGCGACACGCTGATCCGGCGCGCCGCGCGGATCGCCGCCCGCGCCGGGCGCGCCGACCTGCTCGCCGTCCACGTGTCCCGCGCGGACGGGCTGGCGTCCGGCGGGTCGGCCCGGGACCTGACCCGGCAGCGCGCGCTGGTGGAGGGCCTCGGCGGCAGCTACCACCAGGTCCTCGGCGACGACCCGGCCAAGGCGCTGCTGGAGTTCACCCGGGGCGTGAACGCGACGCAGCTCGTGCTCGGGTCGAGCCGCCGCCGGGGCTGGCAGTTCGTGCTCGGGCCGGGCGTCGGCGCGACGGTCGCGCGCGAGTCGTCCGAGATCGACGTCCACCTGGTCACGCACGAGCACGTCGGGAAGGGCCGCGGGCTGGTCAGCCTCGCGGGGAGCCCGCTCAGCGTCCGCCGCCGTGTCGCCGGATGGGTGATGGCGCTGCTCGGGCCGCCCGCCCTGATCGCCGTCCTGGACGCCGGGGACCGGCCGGGCCTCACCACCGACCTGATGCTGTTCCTGGCGCTGACCGTCCTGGTCGCGCTGGCCGGGGGGCTGTGGCCCGCGATCCTCGCGGCCGTCCTCGGGTTCCTGGCCGTGAACTGGTACTTCACGCCGCCGCTGCACACCCTGACCATCGCCGAGCCGCGCAACGCGCTCGGCCTGCTGGTGTTCGTGGCGGTCGCGGTCGCGGTGTCGTCGGTCGTGGACCTCGCCGCCCGCCGCACCCGGCAGGCCGCGCGCAGCGGCGCGGAGGCCGAGACGCTGAGCCTGCTCGCGACCTCGGTGCTGCGCGGCGAGAACGCCCTGCCCGCGCTGCTGGACCGCGTCCGCGAGACGTTCGGGGTCCGCGCGGTCGCCCTGCTGGAGCACAGCGGCGAGGGCTGGCGGACGCGCGGCGCGGTCGGCTCCGGCCCGGCCGCCGACCCCGACGACGCCGAGGCGACCGCCGAGGTCGGCGGCGAGCCGGGCGCCGAGACGGTCCTCGCGCTGTCCGGGCGGGTGCTGCCCGCGTCCGACCGGCGCGTCCTGTCGGCGTTCGCGTCGCAGGCCGGGGCCGTCCTCGCGTGGCGGCGGATGGCCGAGGAGGCGGCCCGCGCGCGGCGGCTGGAGGAGGGCGACAAGATCCGCACGGCGCTGCTCGCGGCGGTCTCGCACGACCTGCGGACGCCGCTCGCGTCGATCAAGGCCGGGGTCAGCAGCCTGCGCGCCACCGACGTCCAGTGGGATCCGGACGACGAGGCCGAGCTGCTCGCGTCGGTGGAGGAGTCCGCCGACCGGCTGGACGGCCTGATCGGCAACCTGCTGGACATGAGCCGCCTCCAGACCGGCGTCGTGACCCCGCTGATCCGCCCGGTCGCGCTGGACGAGGTGCTCCCGCGCGCCCTGCTGAACGTGCCGGAGGACCGGGTGCGCATCGACGTTCCGGAGACGCTGCCGCCGGTCGCCGCCGACGCGGGGCTGCTGGAGCGGGCCCTCGCCAACGTGGTCGAGAACGCCGTCCGGCACAGCGCCGAGCCCGTCCTGGTCACGGCGGGGGAGCTGCGCTTCGGCCGCGAGCCGGGCCGGGTGGAGCTGCGCGTCGTCGACCGCGGTCCCGGCGTCCCGAGCGCCGTGAAGGAGCGGATGTTCGCGCCGTTCCAGCGGCTCGGGGACGCGCCGAAGGGCAACGGCGTCGGGCTCGGCCTCGCCGTCGCGCGCGGCTTCGTCGCCGCGATGGACGGCACCCTCACCCCCGAGGACACCCCCGGCGGCGGCCTCACCATGGTCTTCGGCCTGCCCCTCGCCCCGGGCGGCCCCCCGTCCGCCCCGCCGGGCGTCCGCGAGGAACACGCTGTGGAGCACAGCGCCGAGCAGGACGTGGAGCAGGGCGCCGAGCAGGGTGGGGACCCGGGCGGACGAGACGAGCGGACCGCCGACGGGCGGAGCCGGGACGAGCGAGAGGACAGGACGTGACACGCGTTCTCGTCGTGGACGACGAGCCGCAGATCGTGCGCGCGCTGCGGATCAACCTGAAGGCGCGCGGCTACGAGGTGGACGCGGCGCCGGACGGCCGGACCGCGCTCGACCTCGCCGCGCGCCGCCACCCGGACGTGATCCTGCTCGACCTCGGCCTGCCCGACATGGACGGCACCGAGGTGATCCGGGGGCTGCGCGGCTGGCTGACCGTGCCGATCATCGTGCTGTCCGCCCGGCAGGAGTCCGACGACAAGGTCGAGGCCCTGGACGCCGGGGCCGACGACTACGTCACCAAGCCGTTCGGGATGGCCGAGCTGCTGGCCCGGCTGCGCGCGGCCGTCCGCCGCTCGTCGCCGGTCGAGGAGGCCGCGGTCGTCCGGACCGACGCGTTCAGCGTGGACCTGGCCGCCAAGCGGGTGGAGCGGAACGGCGGGGACGTCCGGCTCACCCCGACCGAGTGGCACATCCTGGAGCTGCTGGTCCGCAACGCCGGACGGCTCGTCAGCCAGCAGCAGCTCCTCCAGGAGGTGTGGGGCCCGTCGTACGCGAAGGAGACCAACTACCTGCGCGTCTACATGGCCCAGCTGCGCCGCAAGCTCGAGGACGACCCGTCCCATCCGCGGCATCTGATCACCGCCCCCGGCATCGGCTACCGCTTCGAGGCCTGACCGGGCCGCCCCGCCGCCGGGCCGGGCGGGGTTTCGGACGTGCGCTAAGAACGCGTTAAGACGACTCCCTGCGGCGTCAAGACGGCGTTAGCGCGTCCTGAATAGGGTGTTTTGCGGGTTAAGCCCTCTGTGTGCGAATCCCCCTGCTCAGGACGCCGAAGCGCCTCCTCGTCGGACGCCCGCTGCGTACCGAACAACTCGGTGACACGCTGCTGCCGAAGAAGCTCGCGCTGCCGGTCTTCTGCAGCGACGCCCTGTCGTCCAACGCGTACGCCACCGAGGAGATCCTGCTCGGGCTCGGGCTCGGCGGCGTCGCGCTGCTGCGCCTCGCGCCCTGGGTGGCGCTCGCGGTCATCGTCCTGCTCGCCGTGGTCGTCCTGTCGTACCGGCAGACCTGCCACGCCTACCCCGGGGGCGGCGGCGCGTACGCGGTGAGCCGCGCCAACCTCGGCGAGACGGCGTCGCTCGCCGCCGCCAGCGCCCTGCTGGTCGACTACGTGCTGACCGTCGCGGTGTCGGTCGCTGCGGGCGTCGCCAACGTGACCTCGGCGTTCCCGGCGCTCGTCCCGTACGCGGTGCCGATCTCGCTGGCGCTGCTCGCCGTCCTCGCGGTGATGAACCTGCGCGGCGTCAAGGAGTCCGGGACGGTCTTCGCGATCCCGACCTACGGCTTCGTCGTGGTCGTCTACCTCATGATCCTCTGGGGCGGGCTGCGGGTGGCGTTCGGCGGGAGCCTGCACGCCGAGTCCGCGCACTACGGCCTCCACGCCGAGCAGCACACGACCGGACTGCTGGCGATCGCGCTCGTCCTGCGCGCCTTCTCCCAGGGCTGCACCGCGCTCACCGGGGTCGAGGCGGTCTCCAACGGCGTCCCGAACTTCAAGCGGCCGAAGAGCAGGAACGCCTCCGCGACGCTGGCGATCATGGGCGTCCTCACCATCGTCATGCTCGCCGGGATCTCGCTGCTCGCCATGATCAGCAAGGTGCACATCACCGACGACCCGTCCCGGCTGATCGGCGCGCCCGCCGGGTACGAGCAGAAGACGGTGATCACGCAGGTCGCGGCGGCCGTCTCCGGCGGCGACCACACGATCCTGTTCTTCCTGGTCGCCGGGTTCACCGCGGCGATCCTGGTGCTGGCCGCGAACACCGCGTTCAACGGCTTCCCGATCCTCGGGTCCATCCTCGGCGCGGACGGTTTCCTGCCCCGGCAGTTCTCCCGGCGCGGCGACCGGCTCGTCTTCAGCAACGGCGTCGTCATCCTCGCGCTGCTCGCCGGGCTGCTGATCTGGGCCTTCGACGCCAGCACCACCCGGCTCATCCAGCTGTACATCATCGGCGTGTTCGTCTCGTTCACCCTGTCCCAGGCGGGCATGGTCCGGCACTGGACGACCGAACTGCGCGCCTGCCCGCCCGCCCGCCGCGGGCGGATCCGCCGCGCCCGCGTGATCAACGCGTTCGGCGCGCTCCTCACCGGCCTCGTCCTGGTGGTGGTGCTCGTCACCAAGTTCACCCACGGCGCCTGGATCGTGGTGATCGCGATGCCCCTGGTCTTCTGGATGATGAAGGCCATCCACCGGCACTACGAGCGGGTCGCGGTCGAGCTCACCCCCGGGGACGACGCCGTCGCGCTGCCCAGCCGGATCCACGCCGTCGTCCTGGTCTCCCGGCTGCACACCCCGGCCCTGCGGGCGCTGGCGTTCGCCCGCGCGTCCCGGCCGTCCACGCTGACCGCCGTGACCGTCAAGACCTCCGACGCCGAGGTGGAGACCCTGCGCGCCGAATGGGCCGCGCGCGACATCCCCGTCCCGCTGGTCGTCCTGGACTCCCCGTACCGGGACATCACCGGGCCCGTCCTGGACCACGTCGCGCGGCTGCGCCGCCGGTCCCCGCGCGACGTCGTGGCGATCTTCATCCCCGAGTACGTCGTCGGCCGCTGGTGGGAGCAGCTGCTCCACAACCAGAGCGCGCTGCGGCTGAAGGCCCGGCTGCTGTTCCGGCCCGGGGTCATGGTCATCAGCGTCCCGTGGCAGCTCGGCTCCGCGCGGACCGAACCCGAGGCGCCCCCCGAGCCCGAGACGCCTCCTGAACCGGAGAGGCCCACTGAGCCCGGCGGCGGACGGCCCGTCCTCCCCGACGCCGGGCGGGGGACCGTGTCGTCCGGGTCCGGGGGGTGATGGCGGTGACGGTGCCGTATCGGCGGTCCTGCACCGGTTCTTTCGTCGACCGCATGCCTTAGGCTTCGAATCATGGACGAGCGAGCGGCCGGTACGACCTCCACCGCCGGAGGCGGGGCACGGCCCGGTGGCCTGCGGCGGTTCCTGCGGCGCATGGCGTCGAGCAAGGAGGAGCTGGAGGCCGAGGAGCTCCAGCGGTCCACCGGCGAGGAGGGCGCGACCCCCATCACCGCGTGCGCGGCCCGGCAGCGCGCCTGCGTGGCCGGTACGCTACGGACCGTGACTTTGCGACCCCGAGGCGGAGCCCCGGCCCTGGAGGCCGAGCTCTACGACGGCACCGACGTTGTCAACCTGGTCTGGCTGGGCCGGCGCAAGATCGCCGGAATCGACCCCGGCCGGCGCCTGCGCGCCGAGGGGCTGGTCAGCCTCCAGGACGGCCGCAAGGTGATGTTCAACCCCCGCTACGAACTGCGGGGCGCGTGACATGGCGGCCGGCGACACCGCCTCCGGCGACGCCCAGGCCCCCGGCACGGCTCAGTCCCCCGGCACGGCCACCGCTGGAGCCGTCCAGCCCGACGTGACCGACCCCACCGCCACCGACCCCACCGCGCCCGCGTCCGGGTCCGCGTCCCAGGCGACAGCCGCCGACGCGGCCACGGCGGCCGAGGGCGGGAAGCCCGACGGCGGGGGGCTCCTGACGGTCGAGGACGTCATCCGCGCCCAGCTGACCAAGGTGTTCGGCGGGCGGCGCGGCGTGCTCGAGGGCGCGGTGCCCACGATCGCGTTCACCGTCGGCTGGATCGTCACCCACGACCTGCGGCTGTCGCTGTACGTCGGCGGCGGCTCGGCGCTGGTGCTGCTCGCGGCCCGGATCGTCCAGCGGTCCACGCCGCAGTTCGTCCTCAACAGCCTGGTCGGCATCGTGATCGCGGCGTTCTTCGCGCTGCGCTCGGGCAAGGCGCAGGACGCCTTCCTGCCCGGCATGCTCTACTCCGGCGGCGTCAGCCTGGTCATGCTGCTGTCGATCGTGACCCGCTGGCCGTTCGTCGGCTTCATGATCGGCGCGGCGAACCCCGAGGACCCGTTCGGCTGGCGCAAGGACCCGGCCATGGTGCGGGTGTGCACGCGGCTGTCCTGGCTGCTCATGCTGCCCGGGGTGCTGAAGCTGGCCTTCCAGATCCCGCTCTACCTGGCCGACCAGGTCGTCGCGCTCGGCGTGGCGAAGGTCGTGCTCGGCTGGCCCGCGTACGTGGCGGCCCTGGGCCTGGCGCTGCTCATGCTGATGCGCACCAGCACGCCGCTCCAGACCGCGGGCGCGTCCGCCGGACCCGCGACGGGGAAAGCGGCCGTCGAACCGTCCGAGGGCTGACCGGATCCTGCCGTCAGAAACGCGTAAAAACCGCGGGTGTACCCGCATTTGTCGACCTACGATCTTGAATGATCCTGGGGCCAGGGGGCTCCGGTGGAGTCGAGGTCGGTGACGGCGCGAAGATGCGGTGCCTGCGCCCCGGGTGTTCCGGGGGTATCGAGGACGGCTACTGCGATGTGTGCGGGTCCCCGCCGGGCGAGACGTCCGCGGCGACCGCGGGGGCACTCGCGACCAGCGGAAACGGAAGCGCGGGCGGACGAGCCGGGGCCGGGGGCGGATCCGGCGGCGCGGTCGGTGTGCTCGGCCCGTCCACACCCGTCCCGGACGAGGTGCTCGCCCGCACGCTGAGCGGACGCGTCGCCTCCCGCCGGGCGAACGGCGACGGCGGTGGCAAGGGAAACGGAAACGGAACCGGGACCGGGAAGTCCGGGACGGCCGCCGGGCGCGCCGGGCCCGGCACCTCCGGATCGCGTCCCGCGCACGGGACGCAGGGCTCCCGAGGATCCCGGGGCTCGCGCGGGTCGCGCGGCTCGCGGGGGAGCAGGGGGTCGTCCGGGGCGTCCCGGCGCGGCCAACTGGGCGCGGGCCTGGTCGAGATGCCCGCGGTGCCCGAGCGCGATCCGGCCACCGCGATCATGTCGAACCCGGACGTCCCCGAGCACAAGCGCCGCTGCGGGCAGTGCGACGCCCCGGTCGGCCGGGGACGGGAGGGCAGGCCCGGCCGGTCGGAGGGGTACTGCCCCAAGTGCGGCACGCACTTCTCGTTCACCCCGAAACTCCGCCAGGGGGACCTGGTCGGCGGCCAGTACGAGGTGCTGGGCTGCCTCGCGCACGGCGGCCTCGGCTGGATCTACCTGGCCAAGGACCGCAACGTCTCGGACCGCTGGGTCGTCCTGAAGGGCCTGCTCGACACCGGCGACCCGGACGCGATGGAGGCGGCGCTCGCCGAGCGCCGGTTCCTCGCCGAGGTCGAGCACCCGAACGTCGTCAAGATCTACAACTTCGTCCAGCACGGCGACGCGGGCTACATCGTCATGGAGTACGTCGGCGGGCGGTCGCTCAAGGAGCTCGTCCTGGAGCGCCGCTCCGCCGGGGACCCGCTGACCCCCGCGCAGGTCATGGCCTACGGCCTGGAGGTGCTGCGCGCCCTCGGCCACCTGCACGAGAAGGGCCTGGTCTACTGCGACTTCAAGCCCGACAACGCGATCCAGACCGAGGAGCAGCTGAAGCTGGTCGACCTCGGCGGCGTCCGGCGGCTGGACGACGAGGAGGGCGCGGTCTACGGCACGCTCGGCTACCAGGCCCCCGAGATCGCCGACGAGGGCCCGTCGGTCGCGTCGGACCTGTACACGGTCGCGCGGGCGATGGCCGTGATGAGCTTCGAGTTCACCGGCTACACGAGCACGCACCGGGCCGGCCTCCCGGACGCGGCGAAGGTGCCGGTCCTCGCCGGGAACCCGTCGTTCGACCGGCTGCTGCGGCGCGCCGCCCACCCCGACCCGGACGAGCGGTTCTGGTCGGCGCAGGAGATGACCGAGCAGCTCACCGGGGTGCTGCGGGAGACGCTGGCCGCGGGGGACGGGCGGCAGCGGCCCGCCGCGTCCACGTTGTTCGGGCCGGAGACGCGGGTGGTGGGGGCGCGGCTCGGCCGTCCGCCGACGTTCCGGGAGGCCGTCTCGGCGCTGCCGGTGCCGCTGGTGGACACGGCCGATCCCGGCGCGCGGAACGTCGCGGCGCTCGCCGCGTCCGCGCCCGAGCAGGTCGTCCGGGCGCTGGAGAAGAAGGGCGCCCGCTCGATCGAGGAGACGTTGCGGCTGGTCAGAGCCATGATCGACCTGCGTTACGAGGACCGTGCGCGGGAGATGATCATGGCTCTGGACGAGGGGGACTGGCGGGCGCACTGGTTCTGGGGCGTGGCCGCGCTGGCCGAGGGCGACGGCGCCGCCGCGGCGGGCGAGTTCGGCCGCGTCTACGACCTGCTGCCCGGTGAGGCGGCGGCGAAGCTGGCGCTGGCGTTCGCGGCCGAGGCGGTCGGCGACACCGACGGGGCCGTCCACTTCCACCGGGCGGTCTGGCGTACCGACCGCTCCTACGAGAACGCGGCGTTCGGCCTGGCCCGGGCGCTGGTCGCGACGGGGGAGGACCGGGCCGCCGTCGAGGTGCTCGGCGAGGTGCCCGCCGTGTCCGGGCGGCACCTGGACGCGCAGGTCGCCGCCGTCGTCGTGACGATCCGGGGCTGGGCCCCGGACGCCCCGGCGTCCCGCTGGCGCGCGGACCGCGAGGACCTGCTGGCCGCCGCCGACCGGGTGGCGGCGCTGGACCTGCCCGAGGAGCGCGGCGGCCGCGTGGTCGCCCTCCTGCTGGAGGCCCTGGTCGCCGAGCTGGACCGGAACGGCGCCGCGCCGCCGGGACGGACGGTCCTCGGAGTCCCGTACGAGGAGAGGGCGCTGCGCGGGGCGCTGGAGGGCGTCTACCGCGATCTCGCCCGGATCTCCACCCTGCCGAGCCGCCGCCGCGGCTTCGTGGACCGCGCCAACACCATCCGACCGAGGACGGCGTTCTGATGGCCCCCATCCCTGCCGAGCTGCTGCCCGCCGACGAGGACGGCATACGCCTGCCCGTCCGGACCGCTCCGTCCGGCCACCTGCGGATCGACCCGCGCGGCTGGTTCACCCACGACCGGTTCCGCTTCCTGGCCGTCCTGGTCGTGCTGCTGACGGTCCTGGTCGCGGCGCTGGCCGCCACCCGGGCGTCCGGCGGGAAGGCGGGCTTCAAGGAGATCGGGCACCAGGCGGGGCCGCAGGTCCTCGCGTCGTCCGACCTCTACCTGGCGCTGAACGACATGGACGCCCAGCTCGCGAACGTCCTGCTGGTCGGGAGCGCGCAGAACCTCGGCATCGGCCGGCAGCAGGCGCTGGGCACCTTCGAGCAGCGGCGGCGGCAGGCCGACCAGGACCTCCAGCAGGCGGCGGCGCTCGCGGGCGGCGACCAGAGCGCCGCGCGCGCCGTGCGCCGGGCGCTGGACGGTTTCGGCCGCTACCAGGCGCTCGCCGGGCAGGCGCTCCTGCTGGACGGCCAGCGCCCGCACCCCGCCGCCGCGCCCCCGGCCGCCGCGATCACCCTGTACCGGCAGGCGACCGACGAGATGAAGCAGGTGCTCCTGCCCGCGGCCGAGGAGCTCCGCGCCGCCAACGCCGACCGCGTCGGAGGTACCTACCAGAGCCGGTACCGCGCGCTCAGGACGGGCTCGGACGCCGTCCTGGTGCTCGGTCTCGTCACGCTCGCCGCGCTGCTCCTGCTCCAGGTCACCCTGGCCCGCCGCACCCACCGGATCCTCAACCCGGCCCTGCTCCTGGCCACCGCGTGCGTCCTCGGCGGGACGATCACCGCGTCGACGGTGCTCGGATCGTCCGCGGACCACCTGCGGGTCGCCAAGAGGGACGCCTTCGACTCGGTGATCGCCCTCACCCGGGCCCGCGCGATCGGCTGGGACGCCAACGCCGACGAGTCCCGCTACATCGTCGACCGGGAACGCTGGAGCGACTACCAGAACGCCTTCTACGACAAGGCGGGCCAACTCGTCGGCCTCCCGACCGCCGCCTCCCTCCCGGACACCTACCAGGCGGTGCTCCAGCAGGTCGTCATCAAGTACCGGCAGAACGAGAAGGACGTCCCGTTCACCGGGCTGCTCGGGGACGAGTTCCGCAACATCACGTTCCCCGGCGAGCGGACCGCGGCCGAGGAGGCGCTCCTGGCCTGGCAGGCCTACCAGGCCAACGACGTCCGGCTGCGGGGGCTGATGGACAAGCGGCAGGTCCAGGCCGCGGTGACGTTCGACACCTCGCCGTCCGCCGACGACTCCAACGGCTCGTTCACCCGCTTCGACCAGGCGATGGCCCGGGTCATCGCCGTCAACCAGGACCAGTTCACGGCGAACATCCGAAGCGGCGCGGACGTCCTGTCCGGCTGGACGGTCGTCCCGCCGGCCGCCGCGCTCGTGATCATCGGCCTCGTCCTGGCCGGTCTCCGCCCCCGCCTCGCCGAGTACCGCTAGCCCCGGGAATGCGGAGACCCCGCCGTGCCGGGGAGGGCGCGGCGGGGTCGCGGGGCGTGCGTCAGTTGGCGCTGAGCAGCTCGGCCAGCTCGTCCTCGACGTCCTGGGACGCGACGAACATCAGCTCGTCGCCGGGCTCCAGGGTGTCGTCCGGGGTCGGGACGAGCACCCGGCCCTCGCGCAGGATCGCGACGAGCGCGGTGTCGCGCGGCCAGGCGACCGACCCGACCCGCTCGCCGCCGAGCGGCGCGTCCTCGGGCAGGGTGAGCTCGACCAGGTTCGCCTCGCCCTGCCGGAACGTCATCAGCCGGACCAGGTCGCCGACGCTGACGGCCTCCTCGACGAGGGCCGACAGCAGGCGCGGGGTGGACACCGCCACGTCCACGCCCCACGACTCGTTGAACAGCCACTCGTTCTTCGGGTGGTTGATCCGCGCGACGACCCGGGGGACGCCGTACTCGGTCTTGGCGAGCAGCGACACCACCAGGTTGACCTTGTCGTCACCGGACGAGGCGACCACGACCTGGCAGCGCTCGAGCGCCGCGTCGTCGAGGGCGGCGATCTCGCACGCGTCGGCGAGCAGCCACTCGGCGCGCGGCACCGTCTCGACCTTGATCGCGCGCGGGTTCTTGTCGATCAGCAGGACCTCGTGCCCGTTCTCGAGGAGCTCCTGCGCGATGGACCGGCCGACGGCGCCGGCCCCGGCGATGGCGACCCGCATCAGTGCTCCTCCTCGCTGCGCACCGCGACCGCGGCGTTGATCCGTTCCAGGTCCTCGGCGCGGGTGATCGCGTGCACGATGTCGCCGTCCTGGATGACGGTGTCGGCCTCCGGGACCAGCGCCTCGCCCATCCGGGTGAGGAACGCCACGCGGGTGCCCGCGGCGCTCTCCAGCGTGGCGACCTTCTCACCGACCCAGGTCGTGCCCGCGTCCAGCTCGGCGAGGACGACGGTGCCGGTCGGGTCGCGCCACAGCGGCTCGGCGCCCTCCGGCAGCAGCCGGCGCAGGATCTGGTCGGCCGTCCACCGGACGGTCGCGACGGTCGGGATGCCCAGGCGCTGGTACACCTCGGCCCGGCGCGGGTCGTAGATCCGCGCGACGACGTTGTCCACGCCGAACGTCTCGCGCGCGACCCGCGCGGACAGGATGTTGGAGTTGTCGCCGCTGGACACCGCGACGAACGCGGACGCCTGGTCGATGCCCGCCTCGGTCAGGGTGTCCCGGTCGAAGCCGACGCCGGTGACGCGACGGCCGCGGAACCCGCCGCGCAGCCTCCGGAACGCCTCGGGGTTCTGGTCGATGATGGCCACCGAGTGGCCTTTGTCCTCCAGGATGTGGGCGAGGGTCGATCCGACCCGCCCGCACCCCATGATCACGATATGCACGGCCGTTCCTTCTCCGGAGCCCGAGGTTTCGGATGATCCTTGCCGGGCTGCAAAACTACACAGCCGTTTCGGCGCTTACTACCCAACCCCACGTCACACCACCGTTGTGGGCGGCCGCCCCGGGCGTGTTGAGAAGTCGTAAAGGGGGCAGGCTAGAGTCTGCTCTCGTGTCGAAGGCTCCGGACCTCGTGAAGCGCCTGCTGCTGGGACGCGCCCTGCGCAGCGCTCAGCAGCACGAGCAGCTCCTCCCCAAACGGATCGCGCTGCCCGTGTTCGCCAGCGACGCCCTGTCGTCGGTGGCCTACGCGCCGCAGGAGATCCTGCTCGCGCTGGGCGTCGGCGGGCTGGCGATGTACCAGTACACCCCGTGGGTGGCGGCGGCCGTGGTGGTGATTCTACTCACCGTGGTCGCGTCCTACCGCCAGAACGTCCGGGCGTACCAGAGCGGCGGCGGCGACTTCGAGGTCGCGACGACCAACCTGGGAGACAACTGGGGCGTGGTCGTGGCCAGCGCGCTGCTGGTCGACTACGTCCTGACGGTGGCGGTGTCGGTGTCGTCCGGGGTGGAGAACCTCGGCGCGCTGCTGAAGTTCCTCCAGCCGCACGAGGTGCTGGTCGCGATCGCCATCGTGGTCCTGGTGACGATCGCGAACCTGCGCGGGCTGAAGGAGGCGGGCGTCGCGTTCGCGATCCCGACCTACCTGTTCATGTTCTCGATCATCTCGATGCTGCTCTACGGGATGATCCGGCTCGGCCTCGGCACGGACCTGAAGGCGGAGACCGCCGACTACAAGATCATCGGCAAGGAGGCCGGGATCGGCGGCGCCGCGCTGATCTTCCTGCTGCTGCGGGCCTTCTCGTCCGGCTGCGCGGCGCTGACGGGCGTGGAGGCGATCTCCAACGGCGTCCCGGCGTTCCGCAAGCCCAAGGGCGAGAACGCCGCCAAGACCCTGCTGATGCTCGGCCTGGTCGCGATGACGATGTTCGGCGGCGTCACCGCGTTCGCCTTCTACACCAAGGCCAAGTTCGCCGAGCCCAGCCAGGGCAGCCAGCTGATCGACCCGGCCACCGGCAAGGTCGTCCACGACGCCGACCCGGTGATCGCCCAGGTCGCGCACACCGTGTTCTCCAACTTCACCCCGGGCTTCGCGCTGGTCACCACGATGACCGCGCTGATCCTGTTCCTGGCCGCCAACACCGCCTTCAACGGCTTCCCGGTGCTCGGCTCGGTGCTCGCGCAGAACCGCTACCTGCCGCGCCAGTTCCACACCCGCGGCGACCGGCTGGCGTTCTCCAACGGCATCATCATCCTCGCCACCATGGCGGGCCTGCTGATCTACGCCTACGACGCGTCGGTGAGCAAGCTGATCCCGCTGTACACGGTCGGCGTGTTCGTGTCGTTCACCGTCAGCCAGGTCGGCATGGTCCGGCACTGGAACCGCCTGCTGCGCACGGTGAAGGACCCCGCCGACCGCCGCCGCATGCGGACGTCCCGGGCGATCAACGCGTTCGGCGCGACGCTCACCGGGGTCGTCCTGGTCGTCGTGCTGGTCACCAAGTTCATGCTCGGCGCGTACATCGTCTGCATCGCGATGCCGGTGCTGTTCCTGCTGATGAAGGCGATCCGCAAGCACTACGACCGGGTCGCCGCCGAGCTGGAGCCGACCGGCGAGGACGTGGCGCTGCCCGCCCGCAACCACGCGATCGTCCTGGTCTCCAAGATCCACAAGCCGACGCTGCGGGCCCTGGCGTACGCGCGGGCGACGCGTCCGTCCACGCTGGAGGCGGTCACCGTCGCCGTGGACGGCGACGAGGCGCACCGGCTCCAGGAGGAGTGGGACGCGCTGGACGTGCCCGTCCCGCTCAAGATCCTCGACTCGCCCTACCGGGAGATCACCCGGCCCGTCCTGGACTACGTCAAGAGCGTCCGCCGCCGGTCCCCCCGGGACGTGGTGACCGTGTTCATCCCCGAGTACGTCGTGGGCCACTGGTGGGAGCACCTGCTGCACAACCAGAGCGCGCTGCGGCTCAAGGGGCGGCTGCTGTTCCAGCCGGGCGTCATGGTCACCAGCGTCGCCTGGCAGCTCCAGTCGTCCGACCGGCTGAAGGGACGCGGCGAGCCCGGGTTCGGGTCGTCCTACCGGATGCCGACCGGCTCGGGCGGGAACGGCTCGGAGGACGGGCAGCGGGATGAGGCGTCCACTGGTGGCGGTATCGTTTCGGAACGTGACAGCTGATCTCGGACCCCACGAAGGCGACCTCCTCGAACTGGAGGTCGGCAACGTCGCCAACGGCGGCTTCTGCGTGGCCCGGCACGAGGGCCGCGTGGTCTTCGTCCGGCACGCGCTTCCCGGCGAGCGGGTCCGGGCCCGGATCACCGAGGCGACCAAGCGGTTCCTGCGCGCGGACGCGGTGGAGATCATCACCGCGTCCGACGACCGCGTCGAGCCGCCCTGCCCGTTCGCCGGACCGGGCCGCTGCGGCGGCTGCGACTGGCAGCACGCGTCGCTGCCCGCCCAGCGCCGCCTGAAGGCCGCGGTCGTCGAGGAGCAGCTCGCCCGCGTCGCCGGGATCACCCGCACCGTCACGGTCGAGGAGGTCCCGTACCCGTTCGCGGGCGAGGACATGACGCCCCCGCCCGGCCTCGGCTGGCGCACCCGCGTCCAGTTCGCGGTCGAGAACGGCGTGCCCGGCCTGCGCCGGCACCGCTCGCACGACATCGAGCCGATCGACGAGTGCCTGATCGCGCACCCGGGCGTCGAGATCATGGGCATCGAGACCAAGCGCTGGCAGGGCGTCAACAGCGTCGAGGGCATCACGTCCGCGGCGACCGGCGACCGGCTGGTGTCGGTCCGCGGCCCGCACCCGCGCCGCATGCGCATCCCGCGCCTGGAGGTCCCGGTGCGGCTCATGCGCGGCAAGCCCGAGGCGGGCACCACGCCCCCGTACGTCCGCGAAGAGGTCCAGGGCCGGATGTTCCAGGTCTCCGGGTCCGGCTTCTGGCAGGTGCACCCGGGCGCGGCGCAGACCCTCGCCGCCGCCGTGATCGACGCCCTGGAGCCCAAGCCCGGCGAGATCGCCCTCGACCTGTACTGCGGCGTCGGCCTGTTCAGCGCGTTCCTCGGCGAGCGGGTCGGCCGCGGCGGGCTGGTCGTCGGCGTCGAGTCGGACGGCCAGGCCGTCCGGGACGCCAAGTTCAACCTGCGCGACCTGCCGCAGGTCTCGTTCGAGCGCGGCCCGGTCGAGGAGGTCATCGCCGACCTGGAGTTCGGCCGCTCCGACGACTCGTCCGGCCGGACGCAGAACAAGCGCGCGACCGGCGGCCACCGCGGCGGCTCGCGCATGCGCGGCGCCGACGTCGTCGTCCTCGACCCGCCGCGCCAGGGCGCCGGCCGCGAGGTCGTCGACCGCGTCGCCGCCCTCACCGGACGCAAGATCGCCTACGTGTCCTGCGACCCGGCCACCCTGGCCCGCGACCTCGGCTACTTCTCCGAGCGCGGCTGGACCCTCGAGTCCTTCCGCGCCTTCGACGCCTTCCCGATGACCCAGCACGTGGAGTGCCTGGCCACCCTGGTCCGCGGCTAGCCGCAGGGTGTCTGGGACGCGCTGACCGGACGCCAGTGCCGCTTCTTCGGGGCGTCGAACCGCACCTGGAGGCACTGGCCGTCCGCGTCGGCGGTCGCGGCGGTCTTGGTGAACCGCCGCTGGAAGGTCTCGCCGCCCGCCTCGCACACGACGTGCGTGGCGATCAGGTGGGTGAGGCTGAGGCACGCGACGGCGGTGGCGACGGTGGCGGTCGCCCGATGGCTCCCGATCTTGTGGGTCTCGGAGCGGTTGAGCGTGATCGTGCAGTTCCCGCCGCCGCAGCGTCCGCCGCCACCGGAGTCGCCGGTCGCCTTGCAGTCGGCGGCCGACGTCGCGACCAGGCACAGGACGCCGAGGAAGAGGGCGGGCAGGCGGCGTGAGCCGATGACGACCCGTGAACCCGTGGCGACCCGTGAACCCGTGCCGACCCGTGAACCCATGGCGAGGCGTGGACGCATGGCGAACCCCCGTTCGGTCTCGCCACAACGGTAAGCCGGTGACCCGCTGAGGCCCAAGGTCCGCTTGTGGCCCGCGAGGGAATCCGCGCCCGGTGGCGCGGTCCGCCGCCGAATCGCCCGCGCTCAGTCGACATGAAAGACCTCCTCCACCGTCGTCCCGAAGTACCGGGCGATGGCGATGGCGAGTGGCAGGGACGGGTCGTACCGTCCCTGCTCGATCGCGTTCACCGTCTGCCGCGACACCCCGAGTTCGCGTCCGAGCCCGGCCTGCGACAATCCTTTGCCCGTCCGCAGCTCACGCACGTCGTTCCGCACATAGGGAAAGTAGGCTTGACAGGGCGACGGTGTCAAGTGTCCTTTACATCACCAGCCGGCGGCGGCCAGCGCGGCGTTCAGGCGGGGGCCCACGGCGTCCATGTCGGCGAGCCCGCCGATGTGGTCGAGCCCCTCGAACTCCAGGACGCCGAACCCGAGCTCCTCCAGCCGCGCGGTGTCGGCCCGGTTCCGCCGCGCGATCGCGCTGCCCCCGACCAGGTCGAACATCCGGCAGGACGGGGCGCCGTCCTCCGAGCCGAACCAGGTGACCTTCGGCCCGGTCTTCTTCGCGAGCGCCTCGGAGTCGTCCCGGCCGAGCCACTCCCGGTACATCAGGACGCCCAGCCAGTGCTCGGCGGCCTTCTCCGTCATCCCCGCCGTGAGGAGGCCCGCCCGCGCCCCCTCCACGTATCCGAGCCAGTAGTCACCACCGGACAGAAGGGGGAAACCGCCCACCATGAGCCCGGCGGCCCGCTCGGTCAGTGGAGCGAGGAACCCGTCCTCCGTCACCACGCTCGCCACGACATCCTCCACGCGATGGGCGCCGCGACCCTACGCTGAGAAGGAGCCGTCGGGAGGTGTGATGCACGACGAGGAGACGATCGGGACGCGTCTGCGCAGGTTGCGGCGCTGGCGCGGGATGACCCTGGACCAGCTGGCGGGCCAGGCGGGCCTGTCCAAGTCCTTCCTGTCCATGGCCGAACGCGGCGTGCGGGCGGTCGACCGGCGCTCGCACATCGCGGCGCTCGCGGCGGCGCTGCGGGTGTCGGAGGCCGAGCTCGCCGGGGGCCCGCACCTGACGGCGGATCCCGTGCAGGCGGGCCCGCACGCCCTGATCCCGGCGCTCCGGATCGCCCTCACGGCGAACACCCTCACCGCCCCGGTCGCCGAGCGGGCGCGTCCGCTGCCCGACCTGACCGCGGAGGTGGGACGCATCGACCGCAGCGAGTACCGGCACTCGGAGGTCGCGGTGCGGCTGCCCGTGCTCATCGACGAGCTGCACGTCCACGCGTGCGCGGCCGACGAGCACGTGAGCCGGGAGGCGCTCGCCTCGCTGGTGGACGCGTTCCAGGCGGCCACGTTCACCAGCAAGGACCTCGGCTACGCCGACCTCGCCCACATCGCCGCGCTGCGTGCGGCCGAGGTGGCCGGGGTGCTGGACGACGCGGTCGACCAGGGCAAGGCCGACTCCCTGCGCGTCCACACTCTTCCCACCGGCTCGCGCGAGTTCCGGCTGACCATGGCCGAGCGGGCGGCGGACCGGCTGGAGCCCCACGCCGGAGACCCGCTGGGCCTTCAGGTCCTCGGCATGCTGACCCTCGCGGCGGCGCTGTCGGCGACCCTCGCGCACCGGTTCGACGTGGCCGCGCACTGGCTCGACGAGGCGTCCGCGCTCGCGTCGCGCGTGCCGGACGAACCGGGCCGGAACTGGGGCGCGTTCTCGTCCGCCAACGTCGCCGTCTGGCGGGTCGGCCTCGCGACCGAGCGCGGCGAGGGCGGCGGCGTCCTGCTCGACCTCGCGCGGGAGGTGGACGAGGACAGGATCGCCGCGCGCCCGGGACGGCATGCCACCTTCCTCGCCGACGTCGGCCGCGGCCTCGCCCGCGAGCGCGCGACGATGCGCGAGGCGCAGCGCTGGCTGCTGCGGGCCGAGACCCTCGCGCCGCACAAGATCCGCAACTCGTCCGCCGTCCGCGAGAGCGTGGCCACCATGCTCACCCGCGCCACCGTCGACGCCGGCGGCCGTGAGCTGCGCGGACTCGCGGCGCGCATGGGCGTGGCGCACTGAGTTCACACGGGTGAATCCCTGGCGTGTCCGCGCGCCTACCGTGCGTCGGTATGAGCGGTGAGAAGCAGGAGGAGGCCCGGGCGGCGCTGCTGCGGGAGTTCCCCGGGTGGACGATCATCCAGGCGCGGGACACGGGGCGCTGGTGGGCGACGCGGGGGCCGGAGCCCGGAGAGCTCATCCAGGAGGGGCCGTCCGTCGCGGAGGACGACACCCCCGAAGGGCTGCGGCGGCAGCTGCGCGAGCTGGGGTTCGGCGGCGGCTGACCGGACGGCGCCCCGTCCCGCGGCTTGACCTCGACTTTGGTTGAGGTCCTAGCGTGATCGTCACCTGAGAGTTGAGGAGGCCATCATGCGCGTCGCGGGATTCAGTCAGCCGGGCGGACCGGACGTTCTCACCATGCTGGACGTGCCGGCGCCGGAGGCCGGGCCGGGGGAGATCCGGGTCCGGGTGCGGGCGGCCGGGGTGCAGCCGTTCGACCTCGCCGTCCGGGAGGGCTGGACGCCCGGCTACCTGGACGCGCCGCCGTACCCGCGCGTCCCGGGCAACGAGTGGGCCGGCGTGGTCGACCAGGCGGGGGACGGCGTGACGGAGTTCGCGGCCGGTGACGAGGTGATGGGCAACTCCATCCTGGGCTCCTACGCCGAGTTCGTCGTCGTGCCCGTCGCGAACGCCGTGCGCAAGCCCGCCGGGATGCCGTGGGAGGTCGCCGGGGCGTTCCCCGCCGCCGTCATGACCCCGCACATCGCGCTCGACGACCTGCGCGTGGGGGAGGGCGACACCCTCCTGATCCACGCGGCCGCGGGGGGCGTCGGCGCGGTCGCCGTCCAGCTCGCGGTGATCGCGGGAGCCCGCGTGATCGGGACGGCCCGCGAGGAGAACCACGACTACCTGCGCTCGCTCGGCGCCGTCCCGGTGACGTACGGCGACGGCCTCGCCGACCGCGTCCGGGCCGCCGCACCGGACGGAGTCGACGCCGCCCTGGACGGCGCGGGCGGCCACGCGCTGGAGGTCTCGCTCGACCTGGTCAAGGACCGTGACCGGATCCTCACGCTGGTCGAGCACGGCCGCGCCGAGGAACTCGGCATCCGCGTGACCACGTTCTCCAAGCGCTCGATGGCGCGGGTCGCCGAGGTCGCCCGCCTCTACGAGGACGGGCGCCTGACCCTGAACATCAAGGGCGCCCACTCGTGGACGCGCGCCGCCGACGCGCACCGGCAGGTCGAGACCGGCCACGGCCGCGGCAAGGTCGTCCTGCTCATGGACTGACCCCACCAAAGGCGGGGGCGGAGCCGGGGGCGGCGGGCCGGTGGAACGGCCCGCCGTTCGCGACGCCCGCCATGTTCGTGCCTAGCGGGCGGCGTCCATGACGGCCGTGACCAGACCGGCGTTCTCCCGCGCCCCGCCACCGCCGCCGACCGCGAACCGCCGCCGGACGTAGCTGAAGGCGATCCCGGACGCCGGGTCGGCGAACGACTGGGTTCCGGTCGCCCCGGAATGCCCGAACGAGGCCGCCCCGAGCTCCGGGTACCGGTGGGACTGCACCTCGAACCCGAGCGCGAAGTGGTTCGTCTCGCCCGTGACCAGGTCGGTCCCCGGGTCCTGGGGCCTCGTGAACTCGACGATCGTGTCGGCGGTGAGCAGCCCCGGCGTCGTGCCGTCGCCGATCGCGGCCGCGTACATGGCCGCGACGCCGCGCGCGCTGCCGACCCCGCCCGCCGACCCCGGGCCGAGCGCCCGCGTGTACCGGCTGTTGGCGAACCGGACGAGGAACTCGCCGTGGTCGTCCACCTGCGGCGCGGCCGCGTTGAACGCGACGCCGGTCAGGGTGTCGGCGGGGACGCGCCCGATGGGCTTCGCCGGCGGAAGAACCGGGATGTACCGGGACTCTTCCGATTCGGGAAGTCCGAAGAAGAAGTCCAGTCCGCGCGGCCCGCGGATCCGCTCCTCGTAGTGCTCGCGGATCGTCCGTCCCGTGGCGCGCACGACGACCTCGCCGGTCAGGGCCGCGATCACGAACGCGTGGTAGCCGTACGCCGTCCCGGGCTCCCAGAACGGACGCTGCCCGGCCAGCCGCGCGGCGAGCCGCCGGTCGTCCGCCAGCTCCTCGTCCGTGAACCCGCCGTCCACGCCGATCAGACCGGACCGGTGGGCGAGCAGGCCGCGCAGGGTCAGGCGCTCCTTGCCGAAGCCGCTGAACTCGGGCCAGATCTCGGAGACCGGCTGGTCCAGCTTGAGCGTCCCGTCCTGGACGAGCATCGCCACGACCAGGTGCGCCGCGCCCTTCGCCGTCGAGTACAGCGCCGTGACCGCGTTCTCGCCGTCCGGCGCGGCCCAGAGGTCCACCACCTTCCGGCCATCCTGGAACACGGCCAGCTGGGCGTCCGGATCGCCGTCCGGCCCGTTCACCGCCGCCGCGAACGCCGCGCGGACCCCGTCGAACCCGTCCGCGGCGAGCCCGTGCACGTCCCTCATCGGAGCTCTCCCTGCTCGTCGCTCACCAGGCCGTCGATGGCCGCGAAGAACTCCGCGATGCCCGGACGGTTCGGACCCTTCTCCCGCGAGATCCGGAAGTCCTCGGCACTCCGCCACTCGACGATGTCCAGCCACTCGCCGCCGGGCAGCTCCACCAGCCGCGCGCCGAGGTACCCCGCGCGGTCCGCCTCGAAGTCCGCCAGCATCGCCGGACGGGCCGCGAGCAGCCGCTTCCTGTCGTGCGCCGTGAAACGGGTCAGTTCGATCACCGTTCTCGCCTCCTTCTGCGAGACGGGAAGGTATAGTCACCTCCAGGTATAGTCAATAGAGGTGACAATAATCGGAGGTGACCATGTGGCGCGGTGAGCGCAAGCGCGCGGACCCGGACCTGGGCATCCTCACGGCCCGCCTGCTCTTCGGGATCCAGCGCGAACTCTTCGGCGTCCTCGCGGACCAGGGCTACGGTGACCTGCGCCCCCAGCACGGCGCCATCCTCGCCCACCTGGACGAGGACGGCACCCGCGCCACCGACCTCGCGCAACGCTCCGGCCAGCACAAACAGGTCATCGGCAAGCTCGTCGACGAACTCGAGGCCCTCGGCTACGCCGAACGCCGCCCCGACCCGTCCGACCGCCGCGCCAAGCTCGTCGTCCCGACCGACCGCGGCCTCGCCCAGATGCGCGACTCGGACGCCATCCTCGCCGCCATCGAGGCCCGCCACGCCGAGACCTTCGGCCCCGACGCGTACGCCGACTTCAAGCGCATCCTCTGCCTCCTCGTCGAGGCGCGGTGACGGCCGTCTCCGTGGTCACTCGATGACGATCTCGAACGGGATGTTCCCGCGCGTCGCCTTCGAGTACGGGCAGGCCGCGTGCGTCGCCTCGACGAGCTTCTCGCCCACCTCGCCCTCGAGGTGCTCGGGCAGTTCCACGCGCATGACGACGCCGATCGCGAAGCCGCCGTCCGACGCGTCCTTGCCGATGCCCACCTCGGCCGTGACCGAGACGTCCTTGACGTCCAGCTTCATCGCCCGCGCCACGGCGCCCATCGCGCTCGCGAAACAGGCCGCGTAACCGGCCGCGAACAGCTGCTCGGGGTTGGTGCCCTTCCCGTCCCCGCCCAGCGCGGGCGGGAAGGCGAGCGCCAGGTCGAGCCGGCCGTCCGAACTGACGGCCCGCCCGTCCCGTCCGTTGGCGGTGGCGACGGCGGTGTACAGCGCGTCCATGAGGTGACTCCTTCTCGGAAGATCCGTTCGCATTCGAATGTACACAATTCAGTTGTGCACAATCTAGTTGTCCGAGAGATATTCTGGTCACATGACGACCGAGACGCGTGCCGACGACCTCCTCCGCCTGGACCGCCAGCTCTGCTTCTCCCTGCACGCCGCGTCCCGCGCGTTCACCGGCGTCTACCGCACCGTCCTGAAGGACCTCGGCCTCACCTACCCCCAGTACCTCGTCATGCTCACCCTCTGGGAACACGGCGAGCTCCCCGTCAAGGAGATCGGCGACCGCCTCCGCCTGGACTCCGGCACCCTGTCGCCCCTGCTCAAGCGCCTGGAGACCGCCGGCCTCGTCCACCGCCGCCGCAGCGAGGAGGACGAACGCTCCGTCGTCGTCACCCTCACCCCGGAAGGCGAGGCCCTCCGCGCCAGGGCCGCCGGCATCCCGCTCCACATGGCCAGGGCCGCGGGCCTGACCCTGGACGAGTTCCAGACCCTCCGAACCCTCCTCACCACGGTCACCACGAACCTCGACCACGCCGCCCTCTAGGGACGAGCCGTCCAGGCCCGCAGCTTCTCAGGGTTGTGGAGGAGCCAGATGCACCTGATCCCCGGCGCCCGCCCGACGACCTCGGCCACCTCGGCGAACGAGCCCCAGAACATGGCGCAACCGCGCTCACAGCGTCGGATCAAGGCTCTGGCACGCCGCGTGCCGCCACTCGACCGGAAGACGTTCGAGGGTTTCGACGATGGGCTCTTGCCGCCGAGGATTCTGACGGCGTCCTTGCAGCTGAGTCGGCGGGCCATATCGGCGAGACGCCCGGAGCGGGGATGCGTTGCGGGGGAGGGGGCGGAGGGGCGGTGAAGGAGGTCGCCCCTCCGGCCCCTCGTGGGGAGATGGTCGGGGGAGGTGGTGCCTCCGGTCGGCGCGGGGGTGGGGTGCACCGGGCCGCGGGGCCCGGGGGACCCGCGCCGACCGGAGGGGTCGGGGGGAGGGTGGTCGGTCAGCGGGCCAGGAAGGCCGTGACGACGGTGGCCAGGACGGCCGCCGCCGCGGTGATCAGCGACAGCAGGGCGACGGTGTGACGGAAGCGGGTGTCGAGTGAGCCACGGGTGACCTGTTCGCGTTCGGCCGCGTTGAGCCGGTCGTCCAGGTCCTGGAGCTGGCGGGACAGGTCGTCGGCACGACGGTCGTGCAGATCGTCGCGCTGGAGGAGCAGTGCGAGCCTGCCCTCCAGCCCGGTGATCCGGACGTCGGTGCCACGGCGCAGTTCCGCCAGGGCCAGTTCGACGGTGAGCGGTCCTTCCTCGGTCAACGGCTTCAGCCTCTCGTCGTTCTCGGGTGCCGCACCGGTGACCGGGGAGGTCCGTCCCGCGGACCCGTGGTTTTCACCATAGGAATGTTCCGGCAAGGTGACAAGGGTATGTCTGGTAATAACCGGAAACTCTGTGGTGGGAAATTTTCCGCTTCTGATTGCTGGATGTTCCTTACTGTTTCCGCCATGCTGGAGGGCATGGGAAACGGTCCCGACCGGGAGCGGGTCGCCAAGTACGTGGTGGCCCGGCGGGGAGCGCTCGGGCTCACGCAGGAGCAACTCGCCGAGAGCGCGGGCGTCACGGTCAAGACCGTCTACAACCTCGAGGCCGGCGGACGCTGGCCACAGGCGCGCACCCGCGGCGCGATCGAGGCGGCGCTGCGGTGGCGGTCCGGTGACCTCGTCCTGGTCGGGGACGGCGGCGAGCCCGACGAGGCCGAACGGCGCGAGGGGCGCGGCGACGAGGCCGTCCGCGAACTCGCCGAACTGGACGCCTACTTCGCCGACCTCCGTGCCGGCGCCGGCGACAAGCGCCGGATGGCGCTGGCCTTCCTCCGCGCCCTCTACGGCGAGCCCGACGGACGCTGACCCACCAGGCTCCATGGCCGAATCCGGCATTCAAGACTTTCTCGTACTGACCGGTTGTTGCGGGCTTGACTCGGAGGCACACTAAGGGAGCCGGACCGGGTCAGCACGGCCGGTGGGCGTCGCCGATCCCGGCACGCCCCGGGGTCCCGCTCCCGTCGGATGAGGAGTGGTCGAAGCGATGCTCGCCCTCGCGATCGCGACCGGCGCCGGGTTGCTCGGCGCCCTCTCACTGGTGCTCGCGCTGACGGCCGTCCGGCAGGGACGCGAGATCCGCGCCGGGCAGCGCCGCATCGCCCTCGAGGTCGAACTCCAGACCCGCGTCCTGGCGGCGGCCGCCCGCCTCGCCGCGACGTCCGGCGAAAGCCCAGGTGGACGGCCCGACGCTGCCCCCGCGACTCCGCCGTCCGACGGCGACGGACGCCCGGACGGATCCCCGGCGCGTTGACCGATCCTTGGCGTCACCTGATGTAACGACACGCGGACACAACGCTAGGACTTCCCTTCCGGCCGGGTTACAACGGAGCTGATCAAGTAGCCGTCCGCCCAGGTCACGGGGGAGCAAGAATGATCCAGAAGGGAACCGGGCGGATCGGCGCCCGCGGCCTCGCCGCGCTGTCGGCGGTCCCGCTGCTCGGCGTCGTCCCTGTGCTCGTCTACCAGGTGGCCGCGGAGGCCGACGGACCGGTGAACGTGGGCGCGCGCAGGCACCACGGCCACCACAAGGCGCGGCACCACCACCCGGAAGCGCACTCGAACGAGAACCGGGGCGGCAGGCCCGGCCCGGGGCCCGGACATTCCGGCGGGTCCGTGACGCGGGGCGGGACGCGATCGTCCGGTGGACCTGGACCTGGACCTGGCGGCGGTGCAGGGACGTCCGGTAAACCCGGAGGGTCGGCCAAGGTGGCGGGGACGTCCGGCAAGTCCGCAGGGTCGGCCAAGCCTGCGGGCGCGGGCGCGGGGGCGGGAAAGCCCGGGAAGTCGGATAAGTCCGATATGTCCGCCAAGTCCTCGGGATCTTCCAAGCCCGGGACGTCCGCCAATCATGCAGGGGGCGGCAAGCCCGGCACGTCCGGCAAGGGTGCGGGGTCCGCCAAGTCCGGCAAGGCTGGGGGTGCGGGCAAGTCGGGCAAGCAGGAGAGGGTCGCCAAACTGGTGATCCAGACGTCCGGCCCGACCGCGCAGCTCGTCCCCGGCCGCACGTACAACTGGCCGTTCGCGGTGACCAACAACGGCTCGACCCAGGCCGCGCCCGCGACCTTGAAGGCGCCACTGCCGAACTCGCTGGAGTACGTCCCCGGCTCCGAGACCTGCTCGTACGCCTCAGCCTCCGGCGGTGCGTCCGGTACGGGCGCGAACGGCGTGTCCGGATCGTCCGGGAGCGGGGTCGGCGGGGGCAGCGAGGTCTGTGCGCTCGGCCGGCTGAAGCCGGGGCAGACGATCGCGGGCGTCCTCAACGCGAAGGTCTCCGTGAAGGCCAAGCCGCATGAGCGCGTGGCGAGCACGGCGACCGTGTCGTGGGGGTCGGCGACGGCGTCCAAGCAGTTCCCCGTCACGAGCGTCGCCGAGACCGCGGACACGTCGGTCGCCATGAAGGGACCGGCGACGACGCGGCCCGGGCAGGCGATCCCGTACGTGACGACGGTGAGCAACGCCGGACCCGCGTCCGCGCAGAATGTCGTGGTCACCGGGCAACTTCCCGCCGGAGCCACCCTGAAGGGCTCGACCTGCACCGTCGCATCCACAAGCGGTACCGGATCTGCGGGCAACACCGGCTCTGTGGGCGCTACCGGATCCGCGGGCAATTCTCGACCCGTGAGCAGCTCGGGGGGCACGAGCGGTTCGGGGGGTCCGGGCGCTGCCCGTGAGTACGTGTGCAACCTCGGGACGCTCGCGTCCGGCGCGAAGAAGGAGATCCGGACCTCGGTCAAGCCGAGCGGTCTCAAGTCCGGGCAGTGGCTGCAGGCGCCGGTCCGCGTCACCACGACCACGCCGGAGCTGAACCTCGGCAACAACAGCGCGACCGTCAAGACCCAGGTCCTGCGTGAGGCGACGACCGGAGCGCGAGGTTCGGCGCACAAGGCTTCGGCGGCGGGACGCCCCGTCCACGTCGCCTCCTCGTCGGGACAGCAGACCCACGCGGCGCCGGCGTCCGGCCAGCAGGCGAAGGGGACGCCCGGGTCGATCCTTCCGCTCCTCGGCGCTCCGACGACAGGACGTTCCGGCCAAGGGGCGTCCAGTCAGGGGGCGTCCGGCCAGGGACGCCCGGCGCACGCGGCCCACGCGTCGGGTCAGCAGACTCACGGGGTTCCTGCGGGAGGACGACACGGCGAGACCGTCTCCGCGCCCGGCGGCCAGGCCCATGGCGTTCCCGCGACGGGCCAGCAGGCCCATGGCGTTCCCTCGACGGGCCAGCAGGCCCATGGCGTTCCCTCGACGGGCCAGCAGGCCCATGGCGTTCCCTCGACGGGTAGGCAGACCCATGGAGCAACCTCGTCGAGCCAGGCGGCCTCCGTGGTGCCGGTTCATGGTGCTCCCACAACCGGGCAGCAGTCTCAGGGCGCTCCGGGGACGGGACGCCAGGGCCAAGGCATGACCGCGCAAGGCACACAGGGCCGGCAAGGCACCGCCCACGCCCAGCAGGTCGTCAAGCTCCCGGCCCAAGCGAACGCGCACCCGCAGCAAGGGCAGCAGAGCGGAAAGCCCTCCGCACAGAGCCAACAGAGCCATCAGGGCCAGCAGGGTCATCAAGGCCAGCAGGGCCAGCAGGGCCACCAGCTCTCCGGGCAGGAACGTCCAGGAGGAGGCCGTCCTGAGCACGCCCAGCTGGTCCAGCACCTCCAGGGCGTCCAGCACCCCCAGGGTGCCCAAGGCGGCCACGGGCGGCTCACCCTGCGTCCGGCGGTCGGTCACCACGGCCACTGGCAGGTGCCTCGTTCGCTGCGCGGCCTGCACCTTCTGCCGCGCACCGGTGATGAGAGCGGTCTCATCGTGGACGCGTCGCTCGTCCTTCTCGGTGGCGGCCTGATCCTCATGTACGCCGGACGCCGCCGTCGCGTCGTCCGTTCGAGCGAGTAGCCGAGACGCGACACGCCCGAACCCGAACCGGCATCCACAGGACCCGAGGCCCGGACGGCCCCACCGTCCGGGCCTCGCGCTCCCCGGTGACATACGGATTCGGATAGGTGTGTGCGCGCAGGGTCACCCCCGCGCGTGCGCACGAGGTCGAGACGTATGAGGATGGTGGGTATGCGTCTTCGGATCTTCACTGAGCCCCAGCAGGGGGCGAGTTACGACACATTGCTGGCCGTGGCCAAGGCCGCGGAGGACCTCGGGTTCGACGCCTTCTTCCGTTCCGACCACTACGTGAAAATGGGGGACGTGTCGGGCCTGCCCGGGCCGACCGACGCGTGGATCACGCTCGGGGCGCTGGCCCGGGAGACGAGCCGGATCCGGCTCGGCACGCTGATGACCGCCGCGACGTTCCGGTACCCGGGGCCGCTGGCGATCTCGGTCGCCCAGGTGGACCAGATGAGCGGCGGACGTGTCGACCTCGGCATCGGCACCGGCTGGTTCGAGGAGGAGCACGCCGCGTACGGCATCCCGTTCCCGAGCCTCGGCGAGCGGTTCGAGCGGCTCGAGGAGCAGCTCCAGATCCTCACCGGCCTCTGGCGGACGCCGGACGGCGAGACCTTCGACTTCGAGGGACGGCACTACACCCTCAAGGACTCGCCCGCGCTGCCGAAGCCCGCGCGCCCGGAGGGCCCGCCGATCCTGATCGGCGGTTTCGGGGCCAAGCGGACGCCACGCATCGCCGCGGAGCACGCCGACGAGTACAACGTGCCGTTCGCCCAGGTGGACGACACCGCCGCCGCGTTCGGCCGGGTCCGCAAGGCCGTCGAGGAGCGTGGCCGGACGCGTCCGATGGTCTACTCGGCCGCCCAGGTCGTGTGCTGCGGCCGGGACGAGGCGGAGATCGGGCGCCGCGCCGCCGCGATCGGCCGCGAGGTGGACGAGCTGCGCGAGAACGGCCTGTGCGGGACGCCCGCCGAGATTCTCGAGAAGATCGGGAAGTTCGGCGATGTCGGTGCGGAGTGCCTCTACCTTCAGATTCTCGACCTGTCCGACATCAACCACCTTGAGCTGATCGCCTTCGAGGTCCTGAACAAGCTCTGACCGCCTGCCGGGCGGTCAGCACGACCAAACCCCCGGTGTTCCGCGCGCACGGCGGACGCCGCGCGTGCGGAACACCGGGGGAGTGCCCGAAGGGTCAGGCGGTCGCCGGCGCGGTCTCCTCGGCCGGTTCGGCCTCGTCCTCGGGACGGGCGCGCGGCGGGAGCAGGAAGGCGATCAGGAAGGTCAGCCCGAGTAGCCCGACCACGATCCACAGCGTGATCTTCATGGCCGCGCCGAAGCCGGTCTTCGCCGAGTGCAGCGCGGACGACCGGACGATCGCGGCGATCCGCCCGGCCGACCGCGGGTGCGCGGCGGCCTCCGCCCGGACGTCGGACTCCAGCCGGACGCACGTCTCCGGATTCTTCGCCTGGTCCTTCGCGGTGGAGCGGTCGTGCCCGCAGGCGCGCAGCCCGGCGGTGATCCGCTCCTGGCCGGACGGCGCGACCCCGACGGCGGCGAGGCTCGCCCGCAACGCCGGCGCGTCCTGGTCGGACGAGGTCGCGACGTGCCCGCCGAGCAGCCCGAAGAACACGGTGCCGAGGACGGCCGCGCCGAGCGCCGAGCCGAGCTGCTGCACCGCCGACAGCGTCCCGCCCGCCGAGCCGGTCTCGTGCGGTTCGACCGACGCGAGCACGATCTCGAAGAACGGCGCCATCAGCAGGCCCATGCCGAATCCGACGACGACCAGCGAGGGCGCGAGCTGCCAGGGGCCGACGCCGGTCCCGGCGACCTGGAGGGTGAGCACCAGCCCGGCCACCCCGGACGCCATGACCAGCGCCCCGAGCTGGAGCGCCATCCGGCCGCGCTTCTGCATCGCCATCGCGACCGGGAACCCGAGCACCGTCCCGGCCGACCACGGGATCTGCGACAGGCCCGCCTTCAGCGGCGAGAACCCCAGACCGAGCTGCAGGTAGAGCGAGTACGTCAGGGCGAACCCGGTCATTCCGGCGAAGAAGACGACCCCGACGACGAGTCCGCCGGAGAAGCCGCGCTTGGCGAACACCGACGGTGTGATCAGGGGGTCGGCGCCGCGGCGCTGCCGCCGCAGCTCGTGCCGGGCGAACAGCAGGAACACCACGCCGGACGCGGCCATCAGCACGAACATCCAGGCGGGCCAGTCCAGCTCACGGCCCTGGACGAGCGGGTAGACGATCAGGGCGGCGCCGAGCGCGGCGAGCAGCGCGCCGACCAGGTCGAGGCGGGATCCGTGGCCGTCCTCCCGTCCGGGCGGCAGGAAGACCGCGCCGAGGACGACGGCGCCGAGACCGAGGGGCAGGTTGATCAGGAAGATCATCCGCCAGCCGGTGCCGAAGAAGTCGGCGTCGATCAGCCACCCGGCGAGCACCGGCCCGGCGACCGAGGACAGGCCCATGACCGGCCCGAACGCGCCGAACGCCTTGGTCAGCTCCTTGGGCGGGAACATCCGGCGCATCATGCCGAGGCCCTGCGGGATCATCATGGCGCCCGCGAGTCCCTGGAGCAGCCGCGCGCCGATGAGCATGCCGGGGGAGACGGCGGTCCCGCACAGCAGCGAGCCGATCGTGAACCCGGCCGCGCCGATGAGGAACATCCGCTTGCGTCCGTAGAGGTCGCCGAGGCGTCCGCCGGTGAGCAGGCCGATCGCCATGGCCAGGGTGTACCCGGCGGCGAGCCATTGGATGGTGGCGGCCGAGCCGCCCAGGTCGGCGCGGATGGTGGGTGCGGCGATGGTGGTGACCAGCGAGTCCAGCATGTCCATGATCTCGCCGAGCAGGATCACCGCGAGCGCCGCCCAGCGCCAGCGGAACAACGCGGGCTCGGTCGCCGGGGGCGCCGCGCCGGTGGTGTCGATCATCAGGGCTCCCGAAGGAAGAGGAACAGTGTTCGTGGCTACAAACAACGTTCTCCAGGAGAACAGTGTTCGTGTCAAGTACGATGTTCGTACCGTGGAGTGGCGGACCCGGCCGGGATAACCTCTCTCTTGTAGAGACGATATATCTCGTTCGAGCCAAGTCAAGATGTATCTCGAAATTCGTCGCCGACCCCGCCCGGCCGTACCAGGCCGCCCCGCCGACCCCGGAAACGCCGAAGCGCCGCCGCCCGCGAACCCGCGGGACGGACGGCGCTCCGTCATGGCGACCGAACCGTCAAGAAGCCCCCGACCTGCCAGAACCCCAGGAACCGACAGCTCCTGAACCACCGACGGCCCTTGAAGCCCTTGCCCTCTCGAACCCTCGCGCGCTCGCCCCCTCGCCCTCTCGAACCCTCGCCTCTCGCGTCTCTTGCGGCCCCTCCCGCGCTAGAAGCCCTCGAAGGCGCGCACGAACGGAGCGAGGCGCGGCGAGCCGGGCGCGGTGTCGTACACGGCGAGGACGACCGTCTCGAAGCGGCGCGCGAACGGCCCGCCGTCCGGACGGAGCGCGGCCGCGAACGCCTCGGCGACCTCGGACGGGTCGTTGCGGAACACGCCGCAGCCCCACGCGCCGAGCACGATCCGCCGGTGGCCGTGGGCGGCGGCCGCCGCGAGCACCTTCAGTGCGCGCTGCCGCAGCACTCCGGGCAGGGCCGCGAGCTTGTCGTCGTCGCGCGTCGCGCCGCGGTTGGGCGCGGGCGAGGTGATGAACGCGACGCTGTACGGCTCGTCCAGCAGCGCCCCGGTGTCGGTCCGGAACACCGGCACGCCCGGGGAGTAGATCATGTGGTCCGTGTACAGCGGATCGCGTAGCTCACGGTGGACCTCGTAGTACTCCCGCGCCGCCCGCTGTGACGCGTACAGGCCGGACGCGCGCGCGAGCCCTTCCTCCTGCGCGTGCGCGCCGTTGAGGAACCCGCCGCCGGGGTTCTTCGCGGACGCGAAGTTCAACGCCAGCGGATCCTCCGTGCCGTCGCCTTCGCCCAGGCGGCGGGCCGCCTGCAGTGTCGTCTCGGTCGTCACCTCGACGCGCGTGCGCGGTGCGTCGTCGGCGACCGGCGGCAGGAGGGACAGCATCGCGGCCAGTTCCTCGGGGCGGTGCAGGACGGTCCCGTCCACGGACGCGCGCAACGCGCCGCTCAGGTCGACCTCGTGCCCGGACGGCGCGCGGTAGCCCCCGCGTTCGAGGATCTCGAGGGTCTGGCGGGCCTGTGCCCGCCTCGGTTCTCTGCTCATCGGATGGATGATTTCGGACATGCACCATGGCCTGCCAGCCATTATCGTCTTCCGGCGACCCGCCGATCAGGCCAAAAGGATCGAATCCGGTCGGGTATCTGGCATGCTTGCTCCGTCATGGAGCCCCCTCGCCCCCGCCGGGGACGGCGCGATCCGTACCCGCAGCAGAACCCGTACGGCCAGCAGCCCTACGAGCAGTCGCCGTATGGTCCGCGGCACGACGAGCAGCAGCACCAGCCGCAGCATCCGCAGGCCCCGCAGCATCCGCGGCAGTCGGGCCCACCCCAGCCTCAGCGGCCGGGGCCCCCACCGCAACAGCAGCATCCGCAACAGCAGCAGCCTCAGCATCCACAGCAGCAGCAGCCGCCGCACCAACAACAACCGCAGTACCACTCGGCTCCGCCCCCGCAGCAGCAGCACGCTCCCGCTCCTGCCCCGGCCGCCGCTCCCGTTCCCGCCCACGCGCACGAGGACCCGCCCGGCGAAGGCTTCTTCGGGGACGAGCCGTCCTCGGACGCCTTCGCACCGGGCGGACTGTTCGACCCGACCGGACGCGTCGGCAGCCCCGTCCTGGACGAGCGCCTCTCCACCGACCTGGACCGTGACTTCGCCGGCGCCGACCGCGGCCGCACGATCACCTACGTGCTCGGCATCGGCGCGCTCGTCCTCATCGCGGGGACCGGCATCACCGCGATGGTCGGCGCGACCATGGTGTCCGGCGGCAAACCGCCCAAACCCCAGCTCGAACCGCAGGTCGTCCCGACGATGGGCGCGCACCCGGCCGACGTCCCGCCCGATCCGCCCACCGTTCCGATGGCGCACCGGCCGTTCATCCCCGAGCACGGAACCGGCAAGTTCACGCGCGCTGCGGGCGAGACCCTGACCACCGGGCACGGCAAGGTGCGCCGCTACGCGGTCGAGATCGAGGGGGGAACGCGGCAGAGCACCACGGCGTTCACGCACCTCGTCGACCGGATCCTCACCGACCCGCGCGGCTGGACGGCCGGCGGCAAGTACGGGTTCCGGCGCGTCGGCACGGGGCAGCAGGCCGACTTCGTCGTCCGGCTCGCGTCCCCGGAGACCACCGACAAGCTGTGCGCGCCGACCGGGATCATGACGGCCGGACGCGGCAACTGCGCCTCCGACAAGGAGGTCGTGATGAACCTCAGGCGCTGGCTGCTGACCACGACCTACTACCAGGGGCAGACCGGCTCGTACCGCGCGCAGATGCTGAACTTCGAGGTCGGGCGCATGCTGCGCTACAAGCGCGCGTCCTGCCCGGCGGCGGGCAGGCCCGCGCCGGTGATGATGCAGCAGCTCGGCGGGCTCGGCGGATGCCGTCCGAACGCCTGGCCCTTCGACCGCCGGGGCAAGTTCGTGACGGGCCCGGAGAGCCCCTGACCCAGCCGCCCTGACCCGGGCCGCCGACCAGTCGGGGCACCCGCAAATCCGGTGGTCGGCCCCGGACGTCTCGGGCATCCTGGGCCGGTGCTACTCACGATCACGACCACCCGCGCGCCCGCGACCGACCTGGGTTTCCTCCTGCACAAGCATCCCGGCAAGGTGCAGGGTTTCGAGCAGGCGTCCGGCGTCGCGCACGTCTTCTATCCCGAGGCGGACGAGGCGCGCTGCACCGCCGCGCTGCTGCTGGAGGTCGACCCGGTCAAGCTGGTGCGCACGCGCGGTAAGAACAGTCCCGATTTCGCTCTCGGCCAGTATGTGAACGACCGTCCGTACGCGGCGTCGTCCCTGCTGGCGTCCGCCATGGCGAGCGTGTTCCGTACCGCGATGCGCGGACGCTGCGACGCCCGCCCCGAGCTCCCGGACGTCCCGCTGCCGCTGGAGATCTCGCTGCCCGCGCTCCCCTGCCGTGGCGGACCCGAACGCGCGGAACGGTACTTCGCGCCGCTCGGCTGGCACGTCGAGGCCGTTCCCGTGCCACTCGACCCCGGATTCCCAGGCTGGGGCGACTCGCGTTACGTGAGCCTGACCCTGACCGGTGAACTCCGGCTCGCCGACGCCCTCAACCAGCTGTACGTCCTGCTTCCCGTACTGGACGAGTCGAAGCACTACTGGATCGCCCCGGACGAGGTCGACAAGCTCATCCGCGCGGGGGAGGGATGGCTCGCGGCGCACCCGGACCGTTCCGGCATCACCCGCCGCTACCTCGCCAACCGCCGTCCGCTCGTGCGCGCGGCCCTGGGCCGCCTCGCCGACTCCGACGACGCCCCCGAGGACGCCCTCGACCAGCCGTCCCTCGAAGAGGAACCGACGACGGAGGCCGCGCAGGCCGCGCAGGCCACGCAGGCCACGCAGGCCGAGGAGACCCCGAAGGGACCGGGGCAGGAGCCGAAGGCGTCGCTGGCGGAACAGCGCGCGGAGGCCGTCCTCGCCGCGCTGCGCGAACAGGACGCGCGCACGGTGCTCGACCTCGGATGCGGCACCGGCAAGCTGCTCGCGCGACTCAAGCGCGACCGGACGTTCGAGCAGGTCACCGGCGTGGACGTGTCGTACCGGGCGATCGAGATGGTGCGCCGCCGCGGCCTGCCGGACGACCCGTCCGACCCGCGCCGTCCCGCGCGCGTGCGGGTGTTCCAGTCCGCGCTGACCTATGCCGACCGCCGGTTCGAGGGGTACGACGCGGCCGTCCTGATGGAGGTCGTCGAGCACATCGACCCGCCGCGGCTGGCCGCCCTCGAGGGCGTCGTGTTCGGCGCGGCGCGTCCGGCGTCGGTCGTGGTCACGACCCCGAACGCCGAGTACAACGTCCGCTACGAGGGCCTCGCGGACGGCGCGATGCGGCACCCCGACCACCGCTTCGAGTGGACCCGCGCCGAGTTCGCGGCGTGGGCCGCCCGGGTGGCGGCCGGAAACGGCTACGGCGTCCGGTACGTCCCGGTCGGTGACGACGACCCCGAGGTGGGCGCACCGACCCAGATGGCTGTCTTCACCCGCGAAACCGACAAGGCGCAGGAAGTCCGAAAGGAGAGTGCCTGATGACCGAGATCCGCCTGCCCGAGATGGGGCTGGTCGTGCTCGTCGGCGTGTCCGGATCGGGCAAGTCGCACTTCGCCCGCCGCCACTTCGCGCCCACGCAGGTCGTCTCGTCCGACCGGTGCCGCGCGATGGTGTCGGACGACGAGAACGACCAGTCGGCCACCGGCGACGCGTTCGCGCTGCTGCACCACATCGTCCGGACGCGGCTGCGGCGCGGCCTGCTGACCGTCGTGGACGCCACGAACGTGCAGGTGGGGCCGCGTCAGCAGCTCCTCCAGATCGCCAAGGAATGCGACGTGCTGTCGGTGGCGATCGTCCTGGACGTCCCGGAGGGCGTCGCCGCCGCGCGCAACGCGGAGCGCCCCGAACGCGACCTGCCGGACCACGTGATCCCGCGGCAGCGGCGCGAACTGCGGCGCGGCCTGCGCTCGCTCCAGTCGCGCGAGTTCAAGCGCTCGTACGTCCTGAACGGCGTCGAGGAGATCGACGCGGCCACGGTCGTCCGTGAGAAGGCGTGGAACGACAAGCGCGAGCTGACCGGCCCGTTCGACCTCGTCGGCGACGTCCACGGCTGCCGCGCGGAGCTGGAGGACCTGCTCGCCGGCCTCGGCTACGCCGTCGACCGCGACGACCACGGGCGCCCCGTCGGCGCCCGCCACCCCGAGGGCCGCACGGCCGTCTTCGTCGGCGACCTCGTCGACCGCGGCCCGGACACGCCGGGAGTGCTGCGCCTGGTCATGGGCATGGTCGAGGCCGGGACGGCCCTGTGCGTGTCGGGGAACCACGAGCAGAAGCTCGTGCGCGCGCTCAACGGCCGCAAGGTCAAGGTCGCGCACGGCCTGGCCGAGTCCCTGGAGCAGCTCGCGCGCGAACCGGACGAGTTCCGCGAACGCGCGCGCACGTTCATGGACGGCCTGATCAGCCACTACGTCCTGGACGGCGGGAAGCTCGTCGTCGCGCACGCTGGTCTCAAGGAGGAGTACCACGGGCGTGCGTCCGGACGCGTCCGCTCGTTCGCGCTCTACGGCGACACCACCGGGGAGACCGACGAGTACGGGCTGCCCGTCCGCTACCCGTGGGCGCGCGACTACCGGGGCAAGGCGATGGTCGTCTACGGCCACACGCCCGTCCCGAGCGCCGAGTGGCTCAACAACACCATCTGCCTGGACACCGGCGCCGTGTTCGGCGGCAAGCTGACCGCGCTGCGCTACCCGGAGAAGGAGCTCGTCCAGACGCCCGCGCACGAGGTCTGGTACGAGCCCGCGCGTCCACTGAAGGACGAGTCCCGCGACCACGATCTGCTGAAGATCGAGGACGTGATGGACGCGCACGGCGTCGAGACCACGCTGATGGGCCGCGTGTCCGTCCGTGAGGAGAACGCCCTGGCCGCGCTGGAGGTGATGAGCCGGTTCGCGGTCGACCCGCGCTGGCTCGTGTACCTGCCGCCGACGATGGCCCCCGCGGACGCGTCGTCCCTGCCCGGCCACCTCGAGCACCCCGCGGAGGCGTTCGCCGCGTACCGCGACCTCGGGCTGACCAAGGCGATCTGCGAGGAGAAGCACATGGGCTCCCGCGCGATCGCCGTGGTCGCGCGCGACGAGGAGACCGCCGAGAAGCGGTTCCGCATGGACGACGGCACGACCGGCGCGATCTACACCCGCACCGGACGGTCGTTCTTCAAGGACGCGGCGCGCACCGACGCCGTTCTCGCGCGCCTGCGCGACGCGATCGGCAACGCCGGCCTCTGGGACGAACTGAACACCGGCTGGCTCGTCCTTGACTGTGAGCTGCTGCCCTGGTCGGCGAAGGCGATGGAGCTGATCCGCACGCAGTACGCCTCGACCGCCGCCGCCGCGCGGGCCGCGCTCCCGGCCGCGTCCGCGGTCCTCGCCCAGGCGCACGCGCGCGGACTGGACATCGCGGACCTGCGCGAACGCACCGAGCACCGCGCCGTCAACGCCGCCCGCTTCCGCGACGCGTTCGCGCGCTACTGCTGGGACGTGGACGGTATCGGCGACCTGCGGATCGCGCCGTTCCAGGTCCTGGCCGCCGAAGGGGAGACGCTCGCGACGACCCGCGACCACGCGTGGCACATGGCCATGGCCGACCGTCTCGCCGCGGCCGACGGGTCCGGTCTCGTCCGGGCCACCGCGACGCGGGTCGTGGACCTCGCCGACCCCGCGTCCGAGGCGGACGCGACGTCCTGGTGGGAGGGGCTCACGGCGGACGGCGGCGAGGGCATGGTCGTGAAGCCGCTCGGCCCGCTCCCGGCGGACCGCAAGGTGCAGCCGGGCCTGAAGGTCCGCGGGCGCGAGTACCTGCGCATCATCTACGGCCCCGACTACACCGGCCACCTGGACCGGCTCCGCGCCCGATTCCTGGGACGCAAGCGTTCGCTCGCGATGCGCGAGCACGCGCTCGGCCTCGCGGCCCTCGACCGGCTGACCGCCGGGGAGCCGCTGTGGCGCGTCCACCAGGCCGTGTTCGCCGTCCTGGCCCTCGAGTCCGAGCCGGTGGACCCCAGGCTCTGAGAAGCGCGCTCAGCCGCGCCCGTCCCCGGCCGGGGACGGGCGCGGCGGCCGGGTGAACGGGAACGGCCCGCGCCTTCCGGTGCGGGCCGTTTCGTGTCGGCGCGGGTGAGGTGCCGTGCGGGTCGAGCGGGCGATCAGCTCGTGAAGAGCGCGTGGAACAGACCGCCGTGGTGGCCATGGTGCCCGTGGTGGTAGTCGTGGTGGCCCCCCCAGTGCGGCGGCGGCGCGGCGTGGTAGCCGGCCTCCATGCGGGTGAGGGCCTCCAGCTCGCCGTAGTCCAGAAAGACGCCGCGGCAGTTGGCGCACTGCTCGATCTGGATGCCATTGCGGTTGTACGTGTGCATGAAGCCGTGACACTTGGGGCAGTGCATCGCCTATGTCGTCCTTCCGGTCCAGCCGTCTAACACAATCAACAGGTAAATCTAGGGCAGAGCGGACAGCTCTGCGATTCTGACGCACGCGCCCACCAGCCCGGTTTCCTCCGGAGCCAGATCGCGCCCCTGCTCGGCCACCAGGCGCAGGGACGTCGCGGCGATCTGCACCACGAGCGCGCGGGACGGCATGTCCAGCACCGTCCACTCCGAGCCCTCATCAGGGGGAACGGCCACGCCGCCCGCGTCCCGGTACGCGTGCAGGAAGCGCCCCCAGGCGTCCGGGGCCAGGATCCCCGTGGCGTACAAGGCGGCCAGACGTGCGAGATCCCACACCGGGTCACCGCGTCCGACGTCCTCGACATCGATGAACCGCCAAGCGCCGTCACCTTCCCCTGCGCGTACGAGCTGGCCCAGGTGAAAGTCGCCGTGCAGCAGACGCTCGTCCGTCACATCAGGAACGGGCGCATCCCCGCGCACCCACGCGGGCAGGCTCGCGAACGCCCGACGCACCGCGTCCGCGGCCTCGCCGTCCTCGAGCCGGGAGACGGCACGGGCCACACGCGCGGGACGTCCGAACGAGGGCGTATCCGCAGGCACCGGGACGGCATGCAGGGCCGCCAAAAGACGCCCCGCGTCCTCCCATGGCGGATCGTGCGGATCGACCGGCGTTCCGTAACGCTCGAGCGTGACCGTCCGCCCCTCCACGGAGAGCGGCGGCCCCAGGGGCGTGTTGAACAGCTCGGGCAGGGACGCGGCGATCTCGACGCGGCGGGCGAACTCGGGCCCGAGGGCCCGTCCGGGACGGTGCGCCTTGGCGACCACGTCCCCGGCCCGGACCACGAGCACACCATTCCGGTCATAGATGACTTGCGCGGACACCAGGCAAGTATCACCTGTTGAAGACCTCCATCTCCCACAGTGAGTACCCGTACGCGGTCGCCCGCTTCGTCCCGAGCATCCGGACGTACCGCGCCTGCACGGGCGTGAAGGTCACGTAGTCCGCGCCGCCGTTCCCGTTCGTGCGCGCGTGGACGGTCGTCCAGGTGCGCCCGTCCTTGGACACCTGGATCTGGAACGCCGTGGCGTACGCCGTCTCCCACCGCAGGATCACGGACCCGACCTGCCGCACCGATCCCAGGTCCACGCGGAGCCACTGCGGGTCGGACCGCTTGCTCGACCACCGCGTCCTGCGGTCGCCGTCCACCGCGCTCCGCGCCGGGTACCAGGACTTCTCGACACTGGACGCCGTCGCCGGACGCCTCAACGCCAGGTTGGCCTTCAGCCGGTACGTCGCGGTCAGCTTCATGTCCTTCCCGACCGTGACGTTGTGCGCGGACCCGCCCTTGTCGGACCAGCCCGCGAACTCGTACGCGTGCCCTCCGACGATCTGCGTCTTCGTCGGCGCCGCGACCGACACCACGGAACCCTTGATGACCGTCCCGGTGAGCGGCGCGTTCCCGGTCCGCTGCCCCTGCGTCAGCGGAATGCCCGCGGGGCTGCTCGCCAGGGTCAGCTTCGCCGTCTTCGGATGCAGCTCCACGCTCCGCGTATCGGACAGCCCCGACGCGTCGGTCGCCGTCAGCCGCAACTCGATCCACGACGGATACTCGTGGTCGGGCGCGACGAACGACCCGGACGTCCCGCCCTGCGCGGTGATCTCGTGCACATGGCAGGTGCTCGGGCAGTGATGCATGATGATCTGCCAGGTCAGGGCCTTCCCGCCGAGCGTCCCGTCCTCCGCGTCGGTGGCCGTCCCGGCGAACCGGATCCGGTCGCCGACCTGCCAGGTCAGCCCGGACGCGGGCGTGGTGATCTTCGCGACCGGCGGCGTCGACCCGGCCGTGATCCGCAGCGTCGCCGTGTCGGACGCCCCGCGCGCGTCGGTCACCCTCAACCCGACGTTGTACGTGCCCGCCTTCGTGTAGACGAACGACGGTTTCGCATCGTGCGAGTCGCCGAACGTCCCGTCCCCGTCGAGATCCCAGTCGTAGGTGAGCGGCAGGTCACCGTCCACGTCGGACGAGGCCGACGCGTCGAACCGCACCGTCAGCGGCAGCTTCCCGCTCACCACGTCCGACTTGATCGCGGCGACCGGCGGGTTGTCGCCGCCCTCGTACACCCACCGGACGACGCGTCCGCCGAGCAGGTCCACACCGAAGAGGTCACCGTCCGGCCCCGCCTCGAGATCGACGATCGTGCCAGGGGACGCGTCGAACGTCTCAATGCTCTTGGGGTCCGGAAGCCCGTTCGCGCCCGCCCGCATGGCCCACACGCACTTGCGCGCGTAGTCGGCGAAGAACAACGCCCCCTTGTACCGCTGCGGGTACACGCTCCCTGTGTAGAACGCCGTCCCGCTGATGGCGGAACTGCCCGTCCCACATGCCTCGTTGGGCACGACCTTCTCGGAGTGCTTGTACATGTAGTACGGCGCGACCACGGCGGACGCACCACCCGCATAGAGCTTCTGGCATGCGGTGAGCCCGATGGCCTCGTAACCGGCGTTGTGGCCCGTCCCCTCATAGCAGGGCCAGCCGAAGTTCGCGGCCTTCGTGGCCGTGGCAGTGAACCGGTCGATCTCCTCCCACGTGCTCAGCCCGACGTCACCCGCCCACACCTCGTTCGTCCCCGGGCGGATCGTGAACCGGAACGGGTTACGGAACCCGTGCGCGACGATCCGCCGTGCGTTCTCGTCCCCGGCCGCCGCCGGATTCCCGGGCGCAGGCTTCCCCGTGTCCGGATCGATGCGGATGATGGACCCGTCCAAGGTCGTCGGGTCGTTCGGTGTGTTCAGGTCCTGCGCGCGCAGGGAACCGCCTTCCGCCGTGGGCGCCGTCAGGTTCTCGCCCGGTTTCCCAGGCGGGTCACCACACGGGTTCTTGGTCTGCCCATAGTCGGCGTACGTGTAGGACGCGCCATCCCCCGCGCCCGCGTAGAGCATGCCGTCCGACCCGAACTGGAGCGTCCCGACCGAGTGGCTCGGGAACTGCTGGCACCAGTCCTCAAGCAGCACCGTCTCGGTCACCGGTCCTGTGGCCGCGCGCGGAGCGAGCGCCCCCGCCGACTGGACCGGAGGTGTCAGCACCGAGATCCGGCCGGAGACCACACATCCGTCCTTGTTCGCCCCCGGAGGGTCCGGACACTGGTCGTCGCTACCGTTCGCGGACGGCCACCTCGGATTTCCCCCGCCCAACTCGCCGTTGTACGTGTACAGCACGTACACGCGCGGATCCGTGGGGAAGTCCGGGTGCAGCGCCAGCCCGAGCAGCCCGCGGTCCCACCCGTTGAACACCTGTTGCCGCAGGTCCGCGTACACGACCGGGTTCGGGTCGGTGAGCGACTGGAACATCTTCACGATGCCGCTCTTCTCCGCCACGAACACCCGCCCGTCCGGCGCGAACCGCACAGCCGTCGGGTTCGTCAGTCCCGACAGGACGGTCTGCTGCCGGAACCCGCTCGGCAGCGCCGCCCGCGCCGTCCCCGCCCCCGGCAACGACGCCCCGGTCAGCAGCGCCGCCCCCAGCACCACCGCCACCAGCAACGCCACCGGACGCCGTGTCGGCACCCCCGCCCGCCGCCCGGCCGACGCAGCCGAACGCCGCACCCACCCGGACCCAGCCCGTCCGCCCACGGCCGCATCCCTCCCGTTCCCCGGCGCGGAACCGCATGATCCGCAGCTGTTGCAGGGAACGATGGACGAATTCGGCATTCATGGGGAGAGCGGGACCGAACGTGGCCAGAGGGGCAAAACCGTCAACGGCCCCCTCGCCCCCGCGCGACGCTCCCGGCCACCCGCCCGCGGATCAGCCGCCGGCGTCCATCCCGGGGACGGCGGCACCGAGCCCGACCGCCAGGGTCCTGAGCAGCGGAAGGAAGACCGTCTCCTCGTCCGCGGGCGTGAAGTGCCCGCCCAGTTCGAGCATCACGTACCCGTGCAGGGCGCTCCAGAGCTGCGCGGACACGTCGGCGGGATCGGCGTCGCCCACCCCCGGCAGCCGCCCGGCCGACATCGCCCGTCCGGTCGCCTCCACCAGGACTCCGAACGTGCCCGCGCCCTCCGTGAACCGCCCGCTCCGGATCTCCTCGTCGTCCTCGCAGAGCGCGCCGAGGACGGCGCCCCCGAACATCACCGAGTAGAGATGCGGGTTGGCCAGCGCGTTCGCCCGGTACGCGACGGCCAGCCGCGCCAGGTCGGCGAGCGGGTCGTCGCTCGGCGGGACCTCCGCCAGCATCGCCGCCAGCCGCTCGAACCCCTCGTCCACGACCGCCCGCACCAGGTCCGGCATCCCGCCGAAGTGCGTGTACACGACCATCGTGGACGCCTCGACCTCGGCCGCCAGCCGGCGGGCCGTCAGCGCCTTCGGCCCCTCCTCGGCCAGCAGCCGCGCCGCCGCCTCCAGCAGCCGCGCCCGCACCACGGGCGCCGCGCCCGCCCCGGTCCCCGGCGCCGTCCCCGGCGCCGCCCGCGCGGCCTTCGCCGATGCCGATTTCGCCGATGCCGTTGACGTCTCGCTCATAACAGCGTTATATCCCAAATAACAGCGTTATTTGGCAGTGGAGGGAAGGCCCGATGACGAACGGAATCCTGGACGGCCAGTACGCGCCCGTGCGCGAGGAGCTGACCGTCACCGAGCTGAAGACCACCGGTGAGATCCCCGCCCACCTCGACGGCCGCTACGCGCGCATCGGCCCCAACCCGTTCACCGACCCCGACCCGTCCACCTACCACCTGTTCACCGGCGACGGCATGGTCCACGGCGTCCGCCTCCGCGACGGACGCGCCGAGTGGTACCGCAACCGCTGGGTCCGGCACGCCGACCTGGCCCGCCGCATGGGAGAGCAGCCCCGCCCCGGACGCGCGCACGCGGGCATGGACTACGCCGTCAACACCAACGTCCTCTCCCACGCCGGACGAACCTTCGCGCTGGTCGAGGCCGGCTGCCGCCCCTACGAGCTCACCGACGAGTTCGAGACCGTCGGCCCGTGCGACTTCGACGGAACCCTCCCCGGCGGCTACACCGCCCACCCGCACCGCGACCCCGCCACCGGCGAACTGCACGCCGTCTCGTACTTCTTCGGCTGGGGCGACAAGGTCCGCTACACCGTCCTCGGCGCGTCCGGACGCGTCCGCAAGGTCGTGGACATCCCCGTCGGCGGCAGCCCGATGATGCACGACTTCTCCCTGACCGAGAACCACGTCGTCCTGTACGACCTGCCGGTCACCTTCGACCTCCGCCTGGCCACCGCCGGGATGCCGGGCGCCCTCGCCGGCCCCATGACGTCCCTGATGTCCCGCGTCGTCGGCCGCCGCACCCTGCCCGAACCGGTCGTCGCGGCCGCCATCCGCTCACGCCGCGGAGGCGTCCCCGGCCTTCCGTACTCCTGGAACCCCGACTACCCCGCGCGCGTCGGCCTGCTCCCGCGCGAAGGCAACGCCACCGACGTCCGCTGGTTCGACATCGACCCGTGCTACGTCTTCCACCCGCTCAACGCCTACGAGGACGGCGACACGATCGTCCTGGACGTCGTCCGCCACCCGCGCATGTTCGCCACGACCACCGTCCCCGGCGAAGGCGCCCCCAGCCTCGACCGCTGGACCCTCGACAAGACCACGGGCCGCGTCGGCACCGACCGCCTGGACGACCGTCCCCAGGAGTTCCCCCGCCACGACGAACGCCTCGTAGGACGCCCCTACCGCTACGGCTATGGCGTGGGCCTCGACATGGCCGGATCCGACTTCGGCGAAGGAGACCGCATCGACCTCGCCGTCTTCGAACCGGACGCCGTCCTCAAGCACGACCTCCTGAACCGCAAGACCGAGGTCCACCACCTCGGCCAGGGCCGGATCGCGAGCGAGTTCTCCTTCGTCCCGTCCTCGGACGCCTCCGACGAGGACGACGGCGTCCTCATGGGCTACGTCCTCGACACCGCCACCGACCGCAGCGACCTCGTCTTCCTGGACGCCGCGACCCTGGAGCAGACCGGCGCCGTCCACCTCCCGTCCCGCGTCCCCAGCGGCTTCCACGGCAACTGGATGCCCACCCCCTGACGGAAGGCCGCCGTCCTCACGAGACCACCGCCCACGCCACGACCACCGCCCGAACGAGCAGCCCCCGGCCCGCCCGCCGCAGCACGCCGCGCCGGGGGAGGCGCATGACAGCCACCGGCCCCATGAGGTCGGACGGTCCGTCAGACACCCCGCGCCGGGCCGCCCGCCATAGCAAGATCATTTGCGGTTCACCCGCAGGTCGACGGGCGCGGACCATGATCATTTCGACGCCGGCGCGGGCCGGTGTCAGGAATGGAGTGATCGTGAAGCGCATCGCCGTCCTCTCTCTGGCCGCCGCGGCCGCCACCACGGGCCTCGGCGCCCTCGCCGCCGCCCCGGCCTCGGCCGCCTCCGCGTCCGCCATCTGCGGATCCGGATACTCCGTGGTCGATTCCCAATCCCTGAACGGCTCGACCGTCTACCTGTCGTACAGCTCGAGCTCGGGCAAGAACTGCGTCGTCACCATCAAGACCCGGGACGTCGGATCCTCCACGCGCACCGGCGCCTACCTGAACGTCCAGGGCAGCGCCCCGATCTACGAGAGCGACAACTACACGACCTACGCCGGCCCGGTCTACGCCAACGCCGCCGGCAAGTGCGTCATCTGGGGAGGCGGCACGAACTACCAGTACTGGTACAGCGACTGGTCGCACTGCGGCTGATCCCGCTGACCCCGGACCATCCAGGGGAAAACCCAAGGCCCCGAGGCGGAACCACCCCCTCGGGGCCTTCGGGCATGCCCGCACCTTCACGATTTGGGTCTTCTCGTGCGCCCGCACTTGTACTACAACAGGTAGTACTACCCAACGTCGGAGGTGCAACGGTGCACGCTCTTGTCATCGGGGCCGGGCTCGCCGGTCTCGCGACCGCGCGCGGACTCCTCGCCGCGGGCCACGAGGTCACCGTCCTGGAGCAGGCCCCCGCCCTCCGCACGCGCGGCGGCGCCGTCACCGTGTGGCCGTTCGGCAACGCCGTCCTGTCCGTCCTGGGCGTCCACCCCGAAACCGCCGGACAGCCCATCGCCGAGGTCGACCTCCGCACACCCACAGGCAGGACGGTCCTGCACTGCGACCTCGCCGGAATCACCCACGAGGCCGGCGCACCCGCCGTCGTCATCCCGCGCCGAGCCCTCCTGCGCCAGCTCGCGTCTGGCATCCCGATCGAATACAACGCGAGCTTCGCCGGCCTCTCCCACACACCCCAGGGGGTCACGGCCACCACCACGGACGGCACCCGCCACACCGCCGACCTCCTCATCGGCGCCGACGGCGTCCACTCTCGCGTGCGCGCGCACCTGGTCGACGCCACCCCCGCGCGCCCGACCGGCATGGCGACCTGGCAGGGCCTCGTCCCCGCCCCCTTCACCCTCGGGACGCGCTCGACGATGATGCTCGACCGCACCCGCGAGTGCGGCTACATGAGCGCGGGCGACGGCCAGCTCGCCTTCTTCTTCGACGTCCCCTGGACGCCCGGCGAAACCGTCCCGGCCCACCCGCTCGCCGAACTCCGCCGGCACTACGAAGGCTTCGCCGCCCCCATCCCGGACCTCTTCGACGCCCTGACGGACGCCGACCTGGAACTCTTCCCCCACACTCGCCACCACGTCGCGCGCGCATGGGGGAGAGGCCCCTGCACTCTCGTCGGGGACGCCGCACACGGCATGCCGCCCGTCATGGCCCACGGCCTGAACCAGGGCCTGGAGGACGTCGCCGTCCTGATGACCGAGCTGGCGACAGTGACCGGACGGACCGACCCGAGCCGAGCCCTGCGCACCTACGAGCGAACCCGACGCCGCCGAGCCGTCCTTGCCGGAACCCTGGCCTCCAACGCCATCCACCTCACCGGACCGACCGCCCTCGGCCACAGCCTCCCCATGCTCAACCTGACGTCCCTGGCCCCGGCGAACACCGGAAGTACCGTCCTCGGAGCCCTGCTCCGCAGCCTCAGCCACCGCCGTCACGACGAGCTGAGCGCCCTGGCCGTCGCCCGTCCTCCGGCGGCCCTTCATGTCGTCCGCGCGTCCGCGACTTGACGCCCACGGAACGAGTGGGTAACGTACTTCCTCGCGCCTTGAGGGATGCAGGACGCCGCTGAGCGGTGGCCGGCCCGGTGTGCGCGACCATCACTGATCATGCGGATCCGATTCGTCGTGCCCGCATGTCCTGATGGCGTCAGAAAGGCTCGATT
>NZ_RFFG01000066.1 GCF_003696215.1 Actinomadura harenae
GCCCGCCGCGCCCGCCGCCCCCGGCGCGCCCGCCGCCCCCGGCGGGCCCGTGGCGTCCGGTGAGGAGGGCCCCGGCGAGGTCCGCACTTTCCCGTAGGGCGCGTCCGGGCCCGGCAGGTGATGCTGAAGCCCGGATTCCCCAGGAGAGGACGCGGCCCGTGACGGACCTGAAGACGGTCATCGCCGACCTGACCGCCGAGAGTGAGCAGATCGACCGCATGGTCGAGGACCTCGACGACGCCCGCTGGGGCCGGGCCACGGCGGCCCCCGGCTGGACCATCGCCGACCAGGTGGCCCACCTGGCGTTCATCTACCGGCTCGCCGGGACGGCCGCGTCCGACGCCGCCGGGTTCCAGGCGCTCGTCGAGGGCGCGAAGGGCGACTTCGACGGCGCGGTGAACGCCGCCCTGAACCTCTACCCGCGCGAGAAGCCGCGCGAGCTGCTGGAACGCTGGCGCGACGACCGCGCCATGGGCGTCGACGCGCTCGCCGCCTTCCCCGAGGACGGCGTGGTGCCGTGGCTGGTCAACCCGCTGCCCCCGGCGATCCTCGCCTGCGCGGGGATCATGGAGACGTTCGCGCACGGGCAGGACATCGCCGACGCCCTCGGCGTCCGCCTGGAACGCAACGACCGGCTGATCCACCTGGTCGGGTTCGCGATCCTCACCCGCGACTTCGGCTACCAGGCGCACGGCCTGACGCCGCCCGCCGAGGAGTTCCGCTACGAGATCACCGCGCCGTCCGGCGCGACGTGGGAGTTCGGCCCGGAGGACGCCGCGCAGCGGGTCAGCGGCCCGGCCGAGGACTTCTGCCTGCTGGTCACGCGGCGGCGGCACCGCGACGACCTGGCGGTGACGGCGTCCGGCGCGGAGGCCGGCCGCTGGCTGGACATCGCGCAGGCCTACCGGGGACCGGCCGGGGAGGGGCGGGCCCCGGGACAGTTCGCGGCGGGCGGGAACGGCCGCCGATGAGCGAGGTCGACTTCGCCCCGATACCCGTCCCGCGCCCGGGCCACGGCAACGGCAACGGCAACGGTTCCCGCAGGGGTTCCGGGGACGCCCCGGGCGCGGGACGGGTGAACGGGCGCCGGGTCGCCGCCGCCCCCGGCACGGCAGAGGTCGTCCCCGGCACGGCCGAGTTCGCCCCCGGGACGGCCGAAGCCGTCCCGGGGATGGACGCGCTGCGGGACCGCCGCGACCGGACGCGGCGGGAGATCGTCCAGGGGCGGGCGGCGGCGGTCGAGCGGCAGCACCGGCAGGGCAAGCGGACGGCGCGCGAGCGCCTCGCCCTGCTCCTGGACGAGGGGTCCTTCCTCGAGGTGGACCTGTTCCGGCGGCACCGGGCGCAGGGCCCGAAGATGGACGGCGCCCGGCCCGCGACCGACGGCGTCGTCACCGGCTCCGGCACGATCGGCGGCCGCCGCGTGTTCGTGTACGCGCAGGACTTCACCGTGTTCGGCGGCTCGCTCGGCGAGGCCCACGCCGCGAAGATCCACAAGGTGATGGACCTGGCGGTGGAGAACGGCGCGCCGCTGATCGGGCTGAACGACGGCGGCGGCGCCCGGATCCAGGAGGGCGTCATGGCGCTGGACGGCTACGGCGGGATCTTCCGCCGCAACGTCCGCGCGTCCGGGGTGATACCGCAGATCAGCGTGGTGCTCGGGCCGTGCGCCGGGGGAGCGGCGTACTCGCCCGCGCTGACCGACGTCACGTTCATGGTCCGCGGCACCGCGCAGATGTACCTGACCGGGCCGGACGTCATCGAGGCGGTCAGCGGCGAGCGGGTCACGCACGCCGAGCTCGGCGGCGCGCACGTGCACGGCGGCCGGACCGGCGTGGCGACGTTCGTGCACGACGACGAGGAGGGCTGCCTCGCCGACGTCCGCCACCTGGTGTCGCTGCTGCCGTCGAACCACCTGGAGGCCCCGCCGTCCGGTCCGGCGCGCGGCGCGGAGGACGACCTGCGCCCGCGGCTCGCCGAGATCGTCCCGGCGGAGCCGCACCGGCCGTACGACACGCGGCTGGTCGTCGCCGAGCTGGTGGACGACGCGGACTTCATGGAGTTCCACGAGGACTGGGCGCCGAACGTCGTCTGCGGACTCGGCCGGGTCGACGGCCATGTGACGGGCGTCGTCGCGAACCAGCCGACCGTCCTCGCCGGGGTCCTGGACGCGGCGGCGGCGCAGAAGGCGGCGCGGTTCGTCCGGTTCTGCGACGCGTTCGGCATCCCGCTCGTGACCCTCGTGGACGTGCCGGGCTTCCTTCCCGGCACCGAGCAGGAGTACGCGGGCGTCATCCGGCACGGCGCGAAGCTGCTGTACGCGTACTGCGAGGCGACCGTCCCGCGCGTCCAGGTGATCCTGCGGAAGGCGTACGGCGGCGCGTACATCGTCATGGACTCGCGGTCGATCGGCACGGACCTCTCGCTCGCCTGGCCCACCAACGAGATCGCCGTGATGGGCGCGGAGGCGGCCGTGAACGTCGTGTACCGCCGCGAGCTGGCCGCCGCCGACGACCCCGCGCCGCTCCGCGACCGGTACGTCGCCGACTACCGCGACCGGCTCATGCATCCCTACTACGCCGCCGAGCGCGGCCTGGTCGACGACGTCATCGATCCCGCGCGGACCCGCGCCGAGGTGGCCCGCGCCCTCGCCATGCTCCGCAACAAGGCCGTGCCCGCGACGCCCCGCAAACACGGCAACATCCCGCTCTGAGGGAGCCCCGGCCCCGCCCGTATCCGGGTCCCCATTGGGGTCTTGTCTCCACCGCCGAACCGTGGTCATCTCACCTCATGGCCCACGAGAAGTGGAACGAGATCCGCGCGTCGCTCCACGAGACCGGCGAGCGTTTCTCCGAGCTGGTGTCCGCCGCCCCCGACCCGTTCGCCATGGCCACCGACGCGTGGACGATCGCCGACAGCGTCGCCCATGTCGCCGCCATCGCCTGGATGGACGCCATCCTCGTCGACCCGGACGCCGCGCCCCCGCCGCCCGTCCCCGACCTGTTCGAACGCCTGCCGCGCATGAACGTGGACGCGGTGCACGAACTCAACGTCGTCGTCCTGGACGCGTTCGCCGAGCGCGGCCTCGCGGCCCTGGTCGACCGCCTCCGCGAGTGCCTGGCGTTCATGCACGACCACACCGAGGACCGCGACCCGTCCGACACCGTGTCCTGGATCGGCGGCGCCCAGGTGACGCTGTCCGGGCTGTTCGGCCACATGATCAACGAGCTGCTGCTGCACGGCCACGACATCGCGGCCGCCCTCGGCCGCCCCTGGGAGATCCCGTCCCGGGACGCGTCCTACTTCTTCGGCGAGTTCATCGTGGGCATGGCGAACAACGGCGTCGGCGGCCTGCTCGACGGCGGCGGCAGGCCGCGCGCCCGCCCGATCTCGGTGGAGTTCCGCTCCGCCTACACCGAGCCGGTGACGCTGCGCCTGGCGAACGGCGAGGTGACCGCCCACCCGCCGTCCGCGGCGCCGGACGTCCGCCTCACCTTCGACCCGGCCGCGTTCAACCTCATGCTCTTCGGCCGCATGTCCAAGCCGCGCGCCGCCCTCACCCGGAAGATCGTCGTCGGCGGCCGCCGCCCCTGGCTCCTCCCCGTCTTCCTCAAGACCGTCCGCGTCCCCTGACCCCGGAAAGGCCGAAGCCCCGGTGACCGGCCACGGTCCCCGGGGCTTCGCCCTGGCATCAGAGGAACACTGGATCAGAAGCGCACCCGATCAGAAGAACTTCTTCTCCTGGCGGGGGAGGTTCACCTTGGACGGTCCGCGCCACGGGGCCGTCGGGGCGGGGGCGAGCTGCGAGGTCACGCCCTGCGGGGCCAGGACGACCGGGACGCTGATCGAGCTGCCCGCGAGGTCCACGGTCACGTTCGCGCCCGTGGGGGTCTCGGTGGTGTTGTCGATGTCGGTTCCGGCGATGACCAGGCCGAGGCGGTGGCCCTGCTTGAGGACGTACTCCTGGCTGAGCGTCTTCCAGTCGATCGTGTAGTACTTCCCGGACGCCAGCGGCGTCGGGTCGCTCAGCGAGGTGCGGTTCTGCGCGTCCATCCAGCCGCGGGCCACGACGTTCAGCGGGGTCGTGGTCGTGGTGGTCCGGGTGTCGAGGTAGCAGGCGCTGTCGTCGGCGGTGCTCTCGCCGAAGCAGCTGCGCGTGGTGAGCGTCTTGATGCCGGAGCCGTCGCCCAGGTAGTCGACACGGGTGTCGGTGCCGTAGTCGACGAGCAGGGCCGTCAGGTTCGACGTCGGCTTGTCCATCTTGACGCGCAGCCTCACGCTCGGCGTGCCGTCGATCCGGACGGACTTGGGCACCGGTCCCGACACGTACGCGACCCGGTAGGGCTTGGCGGTCGTCGGGTCGGACGCCAGGTCCGACTCGGTGTACCCGCCGTTGTCGGTGCCGGGCAGGTCGGTGAACGTGCCGGTGCTGCCGCCCTTGGCGGGCTTCAGGCCGAGCGAGCCGTCCGCGCCGGGACGCAGCGGGACCGCCTTCGACGCGGGCGCGGGCCAGTCGGACTGCGTGATCCACTGGTCCGGGCCGATCTCGACGTCCGCGCGCGGCTGGGCCATCACGTCGTTCGGGATCTTCTGCAGCTCGTGGTCGAACCACTTGTGCAGGGTGTTCACCCAGTCCTGGCGGCGGATGTCGAACGGGTCGACGTGGCCGCGCTGGTGCAGCCACACCTTCCGGGCGACGCCCTGCTTCTTCAGGCCCGCCCACCACTCGGCGAAGTGGTTGTCCTTGACGTTGAAGTCGTTCACGCCGTGGATGGCGAACACGCTCGCCCGGACGTTCCGGACGTTCGTGATCGCGCCCGTCCGGTAGTTCGTCGTGTTCCAGTAGGCGTTGTAGTCGCCCGTCACGTCGTCCTGCGCCTTGGCGAGGTAGTCGCGGACGGCCTGGCACTTGGCGGGCGGGTCGGTGTCGACGGTCTCGGCGAGGCCGTCCTGCTCACCCGTCCAGTACTTGATGCCGTTCATGCGGCTGTAGTCGTACCAGCTGCTGATCGCGGAGATCGGGACGATCGTGTCGAGGCCCTTCACGCCGGTCGCCGCGACGCCGTTGGCGAGCGTGCCGTCGTAGGACTTGCCGATCATGCCGGTGTGCCCGGTCGTCCAGGACGCCGTGACCGGCTTGCCGTCGGGGGTGAACGCCTTCGCGCGGCCGTTCAGCCAGTCGACGACGGCCTTCCCGCCGAGGACGTCGGTGGGGCCGCCGCTGGTCGGGCAGCCGTCGGAGCGGGTCGTCCCGACCATGTCGACGGCGAGGAACGCGTACCCGCGGGGCACGAAGTAGTTGTCGTAGAACAGCGGGAACGAGATCGGGTTCCCGTTCGCGTCGTACTTCTTGCGCTGGCCTTCGTTGCCGCGCCCGATGTTGTCGTAGTACGGCGACTCGTCCATGATGACCGGCACCTTGAGGCCGTGCTCGGTCTCGCGGGGACGGATGATGTCGACGTTCACCCGGTCCGGCTTGCCGTCGTGGTCGGAGTCCAGGTTCGTCTGGACGTACACGTGCTCGCGGATCGCGTCCTTGTAGGAGAACACGGGCTGGGTGACGCCGTTCTTCACCACGATCTTCGGCGTGGTCGTGGGCGCCGCCGCGTTCGCGGCGGGCATCGCGCCCGCCGCCACGACGGCGACGCCGGTCAGCGCCGCGAGCGTCGCGCTCCGGCGCGTCCTTGCGAGGGGCCGCCTGGGCAATCCGCACCTCCGTGATCATCAACGGTGATCTCTAGGTGCCACACGTTCCTCGTGGCGGACGGACCGGTAAACGTCGCCGTCCGACGAACTCTCCCGGCTTTTGGGCACAAGTTGCCCTTGCGTCCCTGGAGAAATCCCTTTGCCCCTGGTCGGGGCCCATCACGTACAGTGATGCGCATGGCCGACGCCCGCATTGTCTAGCCGACGACACCGCTTCCACGCCACACGTGTGTCCTCAGCCAGACTCGGAGCGTCCCTCTCATGATCACCCTTCGTGGTGTCGACGTGCACGCCGGTGCCCGTCCCCTTCTCCTCGGCATCACCGCCCACGTCTCTCCCGGTGACCGGATCGGCCTCGTCGGCCGCAACGGCGCGGGCAAGACCACCCTCCTCGGGGCCCTCGCCGGAGCCCTACCCCCCGCCGCCGGAACGATCACCCGGACCGGCCCGGTCGGCTACCTCCCGCAGGATCCGGCCGCCGCCGATCCCGCCCAGACCGTCACCGACCGTGTCCTGTCCGCGCGGGGGCTGGACGACGCCGTCCGCGCCCTCCGCGCCGCCGAGGCGGGCATGGCGTCCGGCGAGGCGCGGGCCCTCGACCGGTACGCGCGCGCCGAGGCCGAGTTCACCGCGCGCGGCGGTTACGCGGCCGAGGCCGAGGCGGCGCGCATCGCCGCCGGGCTCGGCCTGCCCGACGGGCTCATGCGGCGGCCGATCGGCACCCTCTCCGGAGGCCAGCGCCGCCGCGCCGAACTCGCCCGCGTCCTGTTCGGCGAGGACGGCGTCCTGCTCCTGGACGAGCCGACCAACCACCTCGACGCCGACTCGGTGGCCTGGCTGCGCGGGTTCCTGGCGTCGCGCGCGAGCGGCCTGGTCGTCATCAGCCACGACACGGGCCTGCTCGCCGCGACGGTCAACCGCGTCTGGCACCTCGACCCGGACACCCGGTCCCTGGACGTCCACAACACCGGCTGGGACACCTACCTCGCCGACCGGGACGCCGAGGACCGCCGCCGCGCCCGGCACCGCGCCGCCGCCGAGCGCAAGGCCGCCGCCCTGCACGCCCAGGCCGACCGGATGCGCGCCCGCGTGTCCACGGCGACCCGCGCGAAGGACATGGCCCGCCGCGCCGACCGGATGCTCGCCGCGACCGAGCCCGTCCGGCGGACGGCGCGGGTCGCGCGGATCCGGCTGCCCGAGCCCGCGCCGTCCGGCCGGACGCCGCTCGGCGCGATCAGCCTGGCCAAGTCCTACGGCGACCAGGTCGTCCTGAAGGGCGTCGACCTCGCCGTCGACCGGGGGAGCAGGCTGGTCGTCCTCGGCCTGAACGGCGCGGGCAAGACGACGCTGCTGAAACTCCTCGCCGGGGTGGAGCGCCCCGACTCCGGACGCGTCGTCCACGGCCACGGCCTGCGGCTCGGCTACTTCGCACAGGAGCACGACACCCTGGACCCGGACGCCTCGGTCGCGGCCAACCTCGCCGCCGCCGCGCCGCACCTCGCCGAGGCCGAGGCGCGCGGGATCCTCGGATCGTTCCTCTTCAGTGGCGACGACGTCGACAAGCCGGCCGGCGTGCTGTCGGGCGGCGAGAAGACCCGGCTGGCGCTGGCCGGGCTGGTCGCGTCGTCGGCGAACGTCCTGCTGCTGGACGAGCCGACCAACAACCTCGACCCGGCATCCCGGGCCGAGGTGCTGCGCGCGGTCGCCGAGTACCGGGGCGCGATCGTCATGGTCACGCACGACGAGGCGGCCGTCGAGGCCCTCCGCCCCGGCCGCGTCCTGATCCTCCCGGACGCCACCGAGGACCTGTGGAACCCCGGCTACGCCGACCTGGTCACCCTCGCGTGACCCGTGACCCGTGACCCGTGACCCGTGACCCCTGACGCCTGACCCCTACTTTCCGAGTGTGCGCAGGACGATGTCGCGGACGGTCGCCACGACGTCGTCCTGCCGGTACTCGGCGGAGTGCAGCGTGGTGTGCGTCCCCTCGTAGAGGACGCGGGCGAACACCTCGGGGGCGCACGGCCGCAGTACCCCGGCGTCCACCCCGCGCGCGATGGCCGCCGCCAGCAGGCCGATGACCCGCTGGTTCGTCTCCGCGCACAGGGCGAGCGCCTTGGCGTCGGCGGACCCGTACACGACGCGGTGCAGGTCGGCGTGCTCCACGGCGTGCCCGACGAGCCGTTCCAGGAGCTCGGCGAGCACGCCGACCCAGTCGTCCCCGGGCGTCCGGTCCTTCAGGACGTCCTCGGCCAGCGCGAGGTACCCGGCCACGTACCGCTCCCAGAGCGCGGCCACGACCTGCTCCTTCGCGGGGAAGTACAGGTAGAAGGTGCCCTTGGCGACCTGCGCGCGGGCCGTGATGTCGCTGACGGTCGCGTCCGCGACACCGCGCTCCGTGAACGCCTCCAGAGCGGCGTCCAGCAGCTCGGCGCGGCGCTCCTCGGCCGGTTTGAGCACGCGCTTGCGCGTGCCCGGGGTGCCCTTGCTCACGGCGGACGCCTTCCTCGCAGCTTGACTGACCGGCGGTCAGTGGAACAGACTGACCGGCGGTCAGTCGACTGACCGCCGGTCATCACCCTACCGATTCCCTCCGAAGGAGCGACCCTCCGATGCGCCGTTCCACCCTCGCGCTCGCCGCCGCCGCGGCCGTCGCCGCGCCCGCCCTGCTGAACGCCCGCCGCGGCGAGACGGTCCCCATGGATGCCCGGACCAGGCAGGACGCGCCCGGAACGTTCGTCCGGCTCCGCCACGGCACCACCCACGTCATGGTCGACGGCCCGGAAACGGGCGAGCCGATCCTGTTCGTCCCCGGAGCGACGCTCTCCCTCTGGGTATGGGACGGCCTCGTCGAGCGCCTCGCGCGGGCCGGATACCGGACGATCCGCTTCGACCGCTACGGCATCGGCTTCAGCGACCGTCCGGACGTCGAGCAGAACCAGGCGCTGTTCGAGGACCAGATGCTCGACCTGCTCGACGCGCTCGGCGTCGACCGTCCGGTCACCCTCGTCGCGCTCGCCTTCGGCGGCCCGGTCGCGGCCGAGTTCGCCGTCCACCACCCGGGCCGGGTCGCCGGCGTCTGCCTCGTCTCGCCGGACGGGTTCGCCACCCCGCTCAACCTCGGCCTGCGCCTGTCCCTGCTGCCCGGGATCGGCCTGCCGTTCTTCCGGCTGACCGGGAACCGCGCGCTGAGGTCCCGCCTGCCCGGCTACTCCCGCGACCCGCGCGTCGTCTCCCGCGTCCGGGCGCGGCTCCTGCCCGAACTGCGCTACGAGGGCTTCAAGCGCAGCCTGCACTCGGCGATCCGCAACGTCCCGATCCACGGCGCCGAGTACCTGTACCGGTTCCTGGACGCGGGCGACATCCCCCTCCAGGTCGTGTGGGGACGCCAGGACCCCGTCACTCCGATGCCGCCCGAGCCCGTCGTGCGCTCCGTCTTCTCCGGGGCCGACGTCCGCCTGCTCGACGGCGTCGGCCACCTGCCGCACTTCGAACGTCCCGACGAGACCGCCGGGATCGTCCTGGAGTTCGTCCGGGGGCTCAGGTGAACGCCCTGACCAGGCGTTCCTTGAGCGCGGTGAAGGGCGGGTAGACGACCCGCATCGTGTCGGGGGAGAGCGGCTTGTCGAGCACGGCCTTCGCGTGGCTGAACGTCTCGAACGAGCGGTGCCCGTGGTAGGCGCCCATCCCGCTCTCCCCGACGCCGCCGAACGGCAGCCCCGGGACGGTCAGGTGCGCGTTCGGCAGCCCGAACCCGACCGCGCCGGACGACGTCTCGGTGAGCACCCGCCGCCTTGTCACCGGGTCGTTCGTGAACGCGTACAGGGCGAGCGGCTTGTCCCGCCCGTTGACGAACGCGAGCGCCGCGTCCAGGTCCGGGACGCGCAGGACCGGCAGGATCGGCCCGAAGATCTCCTCGGCCATCACCGGCGCGTCCTCCGCGACGTCGGCGAGGACGGTCGGCGCGATGTACCGCGTCTCCTTGTCGTACTCGCCGCCGACCACGGCCCGTCCGCCGGGCAGGAGCGCGGTGAGGCGGTCGAAGTGGCGCTCGTTGACGATCCGCCCGTAGTCCGGGCTGCGGGACGGGTCGTCCCCGTACATCGCGCGGACCGCGTCCGCGAGCCGCCGTTCGAGTTCGTCCGCCGTCCCGTCGCCCACGGCGAGGACGTAGTCGGGCGCGGTGCAGCTCTGCCCCGCGTTGAAGAACTTGCCCCAGGCGAGCCGCCGGGCCGTCGCCGCCAGGTCGACGCCGGGGTCGACGATCGCCGGGCTCTTCCCGCCGAGTTCGAGCGTGACCGGCGTGAGGTGCTCGGCGGCGGCCCGCATGACGATCCGTCCGACGTGCCCGTTGCCGGTGTAGAAGACGTGGTCGAACCGCTGCTCCAGCAGCGCGGTCGTCTCCCCGACCCCGCCCTCCACGACGGTGACCGCCTGGTCGTCCAGGTGCTCCGGGATCAGCCGGGCGAGCGCCGCCGACGTGGCGGGCGCCAGCTCGCTCGGCTTGAGCACGACGCAGTTCCCGGCCGCCAGCGCGCCCACCATCGGCGCCAGCGCCAGCATCACCGGGTAGTTCCACGGGCTGATGACGAGGACGACGCCGAGGGGCTCGCGCACCGTCCGGGCGCGCGCGGGCATCAGCGAGCGCGGCACCCCGACCCGCTCCGGCCGCGTCCACCGCTCCAGGTGCCGCAGCGCGTGGTCGATCTCGTTGACGACGAACCCCAGCTCGGAGGCGTAGGACTCGACCGCGTTCTTGCCGAGGTCGGCGCGCAGCGCCTCGGCGAGCTCCGCCTCCCTCTCGGTCAGCAGCGCGCGCAGGCCGCGCAGCCGCTCCCGCCGCCACGCGAGCGGCTTCGTCCGCCCGCTCCGGAACGTTCCGCGCAACCGCTCGACGGTCTCCGCCGCCGTCTCGACCGTGTCCGCGCTCATCCCCGATGACCTCCTTCTGGAACGCGACGTGGCGCGCTCCTTCCAAGGACGGTAGCCCGCGACACGAGCGCAACGCAACGTTGCGTTGCACTAGGGTGGCGGCATGAGCGGACCCCGGAAGCGGCGCGAGATCTTCGACGCGGCCCTGCGCGACCTGGCCGCACGCGGTTTCGACGCCCTGACGATCGAGGGCGTCGCCGCGCGCGCCGGGGTGAACAAGACCACGATCTACCGCTGGTGGCCGTCCAAGGCCGCGCTGCTCGGCGCCGCGCTCGTCGACGCGCCGCTGCTCGACCTGCCCATGCCCGACACCGGGACGCTGCGCGGCGACCTGACCGCGCTCGTCGGCGGCCTCGTCCGGCTCGTCACCGGGGACGAGGCGGGCGGCGCGGCCCGGGCGGCGCTCGCCGCCGCCGCCGGCAACCCCGAGCTGGCCGCGCACTTCCGGACGTTCTTCGCCGATCGCCTGGCCCGCGAGCAGGCGATCGTCGACCGCGCCGTCCGGCGCGGCGAGCTGCCGCCCGGTGCCGACACGATGCTGATGATGGACCTGCTCGCGGGCGCGGTCTGGACGCGCGCGGCGTTCCGGGGCGAACCACTGACGCCGGACTTCCCCGCGCGCGTCGTCTCCGCCGTCCTGGACGGCCTGTCCTGACCGGTCAGGACTCGATCAGGCACGCCTTCTCGCGCGTGTACGCCAGGACGGAGTCGTGCCCGTACCCGCTGTCCTTCACGCCCTCCAGCGGGAACACGACCTTGCGGAACGTGTTGACCCACACCGTCCCGGTCTCCAGGCGGCGGAACATGCGCTGCGCCGTGCCGAGGTCCCGCGTCCACACCCCGGCCGCCAGCCCGTAGGACGAGTCGTTGGCGATCGCGACCGCCTCGTCCTCGGTGTCGAACGGCAGCACGACCGCGACCGGCCCGAAGATCTCCTCCTGGCAGATCCGCAGGCCGTTGTCCCCGGTCGCGAACAGCGTCGGCTCGACCCAGTAGCCGCCCGCCAGCCGCTCGTCCCCGACGGCCTCGGCGCCCGAGCGCCCGCCGAACACCAGCTCGGCGCCCTCCTTCTGCCCGATCTCCAGGTAGGACGTGACGCGGTCGAACTGCTCCCGCGACACGATCGGCCCCATGGTCGTCTCCGCCGACATCGGGTCGCCGAGCCGGACCGTCGCCGCGACCGCCCGCATCCGGTGCAGCATCTCGTCGTAGACCGGACGCTGGATCAGGACGCGCGAGCCGCCGTAGCAGATCTGCCCCGCGTTGGCCGTGAAGATCGCCTGCGTGGTGACGCCGACGGCGGCCTTGTCCAGGTCGGCGTCCGCGAACACGATGTTCGGCGACTTGCCGCCGAGTTCGAGCGCGAGCGGCTTCAGCGCGTCCGCCGACGCCCGGGTGATGATCTTCGCCGTCTCCACCGACCCGGTCAGGCTGATCTTGTTGACCCCGCGGTGCCGGACGAGCGGGTCGCCGGCCTCCTCGCCGAGCCCCGACACGACGTTCAGCGTCCCGGCGGGCAGGACGTCCTTCAGCAGCTCGGCCAGCCGCAGCGACGACACGGTCGCCTGCTCGGCCGGCTTGATGATCACCGTGTTCCCGGCCGCCAGCGCGAACGCCGCCTTCGCCGAGAACGTCGAGATGGGGGAGTTCCACGGGATGATCCCGAGCGTCACCCCGTACGGCTCGCGCCGCGTCATCCCGAGGCTCCCGGGGCCGAAGTCGACCGTCCGTCCCTCGACGGCGGCGGCGCACTCGGCGGCGGCGTTCGTCCACAGATAGGTCATGCCGGGCAGGTCGCGCTTGGCGGTCTCGCTGATCGTCCGGCCGTTGTCCCGGGTCTCCAGCTCGGCCAGCTCCCGCGCGTGCTCGGCGAACACCCCGGCGACCTTCCGCAGGTAGTGCGCGCGTCCGGCCGCGGGCATCCCCGACCACCGGGGGAACGCCGCGCGCGCCGCGGCGACGGCGGCGTCCGCGTCCTTCGCCCCGCTCCGCGGGATCCGCGCCCAGACCTCACCCGTCGCCGGGTCCACGCTGTCGAGCGTCCTGCCGCCCTCCGCCGCCCGCAGCTCGCCGCCGATCAGGTTCCGGTACTCCTGCAGCCCGTCAGCCATCGCCGTCCCTTCGGTTCGTCCGGCAAACAAGCGTACGCTTGGTAGCGCGCGGACGAAAGGCCGGTGCGGACCCCCTGGAACCCAGGGGTCCGCACCGGCCCGTCCAAGGGGATCAGCTCGCGATGCAGAAGGGGTGGCCCGCCGGGTCGATCAGCACGATCCACTGCCCGTCGCCCGGCTGCGACTCGGGACGCTCCGCGCCCAGCTTCACCAGCTCGTCCGCCGCCGCCTCCATGTCGGCGACGCCGAAGTCCAGGTGCGCCTGCTTCGCGGGGCTCGGCCACGCCGGGGCCTCGTACCCCTCGATCCGCTGGAACCCCAGCTGCGGCCCGGACCCGTCGCCCAGGTAGACGAGGTCGTCGTCGCTGTAGGTGATCTCCCAGCCGGTGGCCTTCCGGTAGAAGGCGGCCAGGGCGGCGGGGTCGGCGCAGTCGAGGATGACCGTGCCGACCTGCTTGAGGACGGACATGACAAGAACTCCTAGAATCGAACACCAGAACGAACCGCGGGGTCGAGTGCCCCGCGTCCGACCAGCCTGCCGACCCCGGCGGCGTCCGTCTTGAACATCCTTGCGCGCCGAAACGAACAGAAGATGCTCACCACCGTCCCCCTCGCGAACCGCCCCGACTTCACCGTCAGCGCCGTGACCTGCCGCTCCGACCACACGCGCTGGTCGCCCGCCGAGACCTACGACGCCTACCGGCTCGTCCTCGTCCGCACCGGCCGGTTCCGCCGCCGCGCGTCCGGCGACCACACCGACCTGGACACGACCCGCGCCTACGTCGGCGCCCCGTCCGACGAGGAGCAGTTCGCGCACCCGTCCGGCGGCGACGTCTGCACGTCCATCACCGTCGCCCCGCACCTCTGGCACGCCCTCGCCGGCGACGCCGCGACCCCCGACCGCCACAGCCTCTACGTCGACGCGCCCGTCGACCTCGCCCACCGCCGCGTCCTCGCCTCCGCCCGCGCCGGCGACGTCGACTACGCCCTCTGCGAGGACCTCCTCGCCCTCCTCGCCGCCGCCGTCCGCGACACCGTGGACGCCCCCACCCCGTCCCGCCCGCGACCCCGCGCCGCCGACCGCGCCCTCGTCGCCGCCGCCCGCGACGCCATCCTCGAGGACCACCCCGCGTCCGGCACGCTCGTCTCCCTGGCCGACCTCCTGGACGCGTCCCCCTACCGCCTCAGCCGGGCCTTCCCCCGCGAACTCGGCGTCACCATCACCCGCTTCCGCCACCGCGTCCGCCTGGCCCGCGCCCTCGACCGCCTCGAATCCGGCGAGACCGACCTCGCCGCCCTCGCCGCCGACCTCGGCTACGCCGACCAGCCCCACCTCACCCGCACCGCCCGCGACCACCTGGGCCAAACCCCCACGACCCTCCGCCGCCTCCTCACCCCGTGAGGAAACGCGCAATGCCGCGCCCCCTCGGGTGAGGCGGGGGCGCGGCACTGCGGGGGAGCGGCACTGCGGGGAGCGGCACTGCGGGGGAGCGGGTCAGTGCTCCAGGCGGGAGAGGGAGGCCGGGAGGTCGTCGTCGTGGACGACGGTCATGCTGCGGGTCGCGCGCGTGACGGCCACGTACAGGTCGTGGCCGCCGCGCGGGCGCTCCGTCGTGATGCCGGACGGGTCGACCACGATCACCGAGTCGAACTCCAGGCCCTTGGACTCCTCGGCGGTGAGGACGACGACCGGCGCGTCCAGGGCCTCCGGGGTCGCGCCCGCCGGAGCGTCCGGAAGGGCCGTCCGCACCTCGGCGTGCCGCGCGAGCGACGAGATCACCGCGAGGCGCCCCTCCCCGTCCCGCCCGGACGCGACGGCCGCGAACTCCTCCGCGACCAGGTCGGGCAGCGCGTCCAGCCCGGCGAGCGTGCCGGGGGCGGGCGCCGAACCGGCCGGGACGAGCCGCACCGCGCGCGGCGGCGGGCCGTCGTCGCGGACGGGCACGGGCGGCGTCTGCGACGGGTCGACCGAGGCCAGCACGTCCTCGGCGACCCTCATGATGGCGGCCGGGGTGCGGTAGTTGACCATCAGGCGCTGCTCGCGCCACCGCCCGGGGACGTACCGGTCGAGCATCTGCCCCCAGCCGCGCGCCCCCGCCGGGCTGCCCGTCTGCGCGGTGTCCCCGACGACCGTCATCGAGCGCGTCGGGACGCGCCGCATCACCGTCCGCCAGGCCATCTCGGACAGCTCCTGCGCCTCGTCCACGATGACGTGCCCGTAGGCCCACTCGCGGTCGGCGGCGGCGCGGTCGGCGGTGCTGCGGGCCGGGCCGTCGTCGTGGTGGCGGCCCGCGATGTCGGACGCGTTCATCAGGGACGTCCACCAGCCCTCGGTCATCTTGATGACCTCGGCCGCGTACCGCTCCTCCTCGGCGCGCTCGGTCGCGGCGGCGCGCCGCCGGGAGCGCTCGGACGGGTCGTCGTGGCCGAGCCACTCGGCGGCCTCGTCCAGGAGCGGGACGTCCTCGACCGTCCACTCCGCGCCGGGCTCGCGGTGCAGCGCGAGCGCCTCCCCGGCGGTGAGCCCGGCCGCCTCGCCCAGCCGGACGAGCGCCTCCGCGTCGGCGAGGAGCTCGGTGAGCAGCGCCTGCGGGGTCAGCTCCGGCCACAGCTCGTCGAGCGCCTTGCGGACGGGCGGCAGCTGCCACAGCTCGGCCTTCGCGAGCCGCATGTCGGTCTCGTCCAGGAGCGGCGTCTCCTCGGCGTCCTCCTCCAGCTCCTGGAGCCACTTGGGGACGCCGCCGCTGTCCGCGATCAGCGCCTCCAGCGGCTCCTCGATCATCCGCTCGTACTGCTCGGCGCGGTCGGTCGCGAGCGCCTCCAGCATCTCGTGGACGAACACCCGCCGCTGGACGTTGTGCGGCGCGCGCAGCACCCGCGCCCGCTGCCGCGCCTGCGCGCACGCCTCGGCGTCCACCTGGAGGGTCAGGTCGTCGAGCGGGACGGACAGGCCGCCCTCCGGCGCGCGCTCCCGGTCGTGGACGGCCGCCTCGACCAGGTCCGCCATGCGGTGGTCGCCCTTGACGACCGCGACGTCCGGGACGTCGTGCACCGATGCCCGGACCCCGGGGTACAGCGACCCGACCGTCGTGAGGACGACGTCGGTCTCGCCGAGCCCGGGAAGCACCTGCTCGATGTACCGCAGGAACGTCGGGTTCGGTCCGACGACCAGGATGCCGCGCCGTTCCAGCACGTCACGGTGGGTGTAGAGGAGGTAGGCGGCGCGGTGCAGCGCCGCGACGGTCTTGCCGGTGCCCGGCCCGCCCTGGACGACCAGGACGCCGTGCAGCCCGGAGCGGATCACCTCGTCCTGCTCCTGCTGGATGGTGGACACCACGTCGCTCATCCGGCCCGTCCGGCCGCGGCGCAGCGTCGCGAGCAGCGCGGCCTCGCCGACGACCGAGCGCCGCGCGTCCTCGCCGAGCCCGTCGAGGTCGAACACCTCGTCGTCGACGCGGACGACCTCGCGGCGCCGCGTGTGCAGGTGGCGGCGCCGCGCGAGCGTTCCGGGGGAGGACGGCGTGGCCGTGTAGAACGGGCGCGCCGCCGCGGCCCGCCAGTCGATCAGCAGGGGTTCGCGGTCCTCGTCGCGCAGGCCGATGCGCCCGACGTAGAGCGTCTCGCCCGGTTCGCCGGGCCCCTCGGGACGGTGGTCGACGCGTCCGAAGCACAGCCCGTGCTCGACCCCGAGCAGCCGCGACAGCGTGCGCGCCGCCTCGTCCGTCGCGACGGTCCGCTCCACGTTCGCCTGCATCACGCCGCCGCCGCCGGCCATCGGCCCCTGACGCAGCGCCCGCTCGGCCCCGTCGCGCTCCGCGTCGAGCCGCGCGTACATGTACCCGACCCGCGCGCCCTCCTCCCGCAACGCCAGCCGGACGGCGTCCCGTCCCTCCGCCATGCCCTCCGCCATGCCCTCCGCCATGCCCTCCGCCATGCCCTCCGCCATGCCCTCAGCCAAGCCTTCCGCCACGCCCTCCGCCTCCGTCACGCCCTCCGCCACGTTCCCCGCTTCCGCCACGCCCTCGGCTCCCGTCATCTCGACGTCGTTCTCCGTCACGCCGTTCGTCCCGGTCACCTCGACGTCCTGCCTTCCCACGCTCGCCGTCTCCTCGCTCTCCGCCGTCCGTGCCTTCCGCGGGCCGCCGTGCTCCGCGTCCACCTCGTCCGCCGCCACCCCGCCCCGCCCCGGCGCGACACGCCGGTGCCGCCGCCCCGGACGCCCCGCCACCAGGGACGTTCGGACCCGCGCCGCCGCGCGGGTTGACGTGGACGGGTTGACCTGTCTCCCTCTCTCGGGTACTCTGGTTTTTGACACTGGGATTAGTGCGTTCAGTTGAGTAAGGTTTTCGAGTCTAACACTCCTGCGCCCCGGCTGCGTCCCCGGCTCGGCCCCCCTTTCAAGATCGTTTCTGGTTCCCCGCCGTACCCCCGCACGTCACATGCCCGGCACGAGGGGGACACGCCCGCTCGGGACGCTGTCCGACGACCACCCGTCGGACCCCCGAGAGGTCACCATGCACGAGGCTCCTCACACCCCCGCCGCGGCTTCGCACCCCGCCCACGCCGTTGGACGCCGGTCCCTGCTGGCCGGTTCGCTCGCCCTCGGCGCCGCCGGAGCGCTGGCCGTGTCCGGCGCCCCGTCCGCCACGGCCGCCGTCAAGCCGGGACGCGGCCTGCCCGGCGACCCGTTCACCCTGGGCGTCGCGTCCGGCGACCCGGACCACGACGGGTTCGTCCTCTGGACGCGCCTCGCCGTCGACCCGCACGCCGAGGACGGCCTCGGCGGCATGCCCTCACGCGCCTACCAGGTCGAATGGCAGGTCGCCACGGACGAGCGGTTCCACCGGATCGTCCGGCGCGGAACGGCGCAGGCGCGCCCCGCGTCCGCGCACAGCGTCCACGTCGAGCTGAACGGCCTGCCCGCCGGACGCGACTACTGGTACCGGTTCCGCGTCGGCGGCCACGTGTCGCCCGCCGGCCGCACCCGCACCGCGCCGCACCCGTTCAGCCTCGGCGGGCCGCTTGCGATGGCCTTCGTCTCCTGCTCCCAGTACGAGCACGGCCTGTTCACGTCCTACCGCCGCCTGGCCGAGGACGAGCCGGACCTGATCCTCCACCTCGGCGACTACCAGTACGAGTACAAGAAGGGCGACTACACGATCCCGGGCGGCAACGTCCGCGACCACGAGGGCCCGGAGACCGTCTCGCTCGCCGACTACCGGCACCGGTACGCCCAGTACAAGAGCGACCTCGACCTCCAGGCCGCGCACTCCGCCGCGCCCTGGCTCGTCGTCTTCGACGACCACGAGGTCGAGAACAACTGGGCCGGATCCGTCCCCGAGGAGGGCTCCGACACCCCCGCCACGGCCGACTTCCTCAAGCGCCGCGCCGCCGCGTTCCAGGCGTACTACGAGAACATGCCGCTGCGCCGGAGCTCGCTCCCGCAGGGGCCCGGCATGCAGCTGTACCGCCGGATCCGCTGGGGACGCCTCGCCAACTTCCACATGCTCGACACCCGCCAGTTCCGCGACGACCAGGCGTGCGGCGACGGCTACAAGAACTGCGCCGCGGCGGACGACCCGTCCCGGACGATCACCGGCGGCGCCCAGGAGAGGTGGCTCCTCGAAGGCTTCCGCCGCTCCGCCGCGCGCTGGGACGTCCTCGGCCAGCAGGTGTTCTTCGGCCAGCGCGACCGCGACGCGGGCCCCCTCAAGGTCACCAGCATGGACGCCTGGGACGGCTACACCGCGTCCCGCGAGCGCATCACCCGCGGTTGGACGGACGCGAAGGTCCGCAACGCCGTCGTCCTCACCGGCGACGTCCACGCGCACTGGGCCGGCGACCTGAAGCTGGACTACTCCGACCCGTCCGCCCCGGCCGTCGGCAGCGAACTGGTCTGCTCGTCCATCACCACCGGCGGCGACGGCGCGGACGGCGACGGCACGCACCCCTGGTTCAAGAACAACCCGGCGCTGAAGTTCTACTCCAACCAGCGCGGCTACGTCCTGACCCGCATCGACCGCGACCAGATGAGGGCCGACTTCAAGACCGTCCCGACCGTCCGGACGCCGGGCGCGGCGGCCACCACCAAGGCCACCTACGTCATCGAGGACCGCGTCCCCGGCCTCAAGCAGACCTACCTGCGTCCCTACACCGCGCCCAAGGGCTTCGCCCGCACCGACCTCGACCGCCAGACCGTCGAGACCGAGACCTCCCAGCCCTGACCGCCCCCCCGGCGTCCGCCCAGCGGACGCCGGGCCCGTCAGTCCCCGTGCCGATCCCGCACGGCGTCGAGGACCTCCCCGAGCCGCCCCCGGGCCCGCGCGGACCGCAGATGGTCCAGGTAGTCCCGGGACTCGACGATCTTCCCGTCCCGGACCCGCATGACGAAGACCCCCGGAATCGTGAACGGCTCCCCGGTCTCCACCACGGTCCCCTCGTACCGGAACTCGGCCACGATGACCTCGGGATCCGCCGTCTCATGCACCGTGATCCCCGCAGGCCGCCGCCGCAGCGAAGGCCCCGCGGGCGAGGCTCCACCCCCGAAGTGCGCGCGCAGTTCGTCAAGCGACCGCAACGGAGGCGCCCCGAGCGGATGAAACGGATGCTCGACATGAGCGTCCTCCGCATACAACGCGAGCACCTCCTCCACACGCCCCTCGCACACCCCGTCCACAAGCCTCAAGAACACCTCACGCGGACTCAGTACCTCACCCACGAGACCCCTCCCACGCAGAGACAGTGGCCACCCACCCGCACGGGGCGGCGAGTGACGCCTGAACGTAGGTCGCAATATAATTCGGCAAAGAATTATTCGTCAACGAACTAGTATCTGCCTGCACCCGAGTCGGGCCATGGCCGCAAGAGGTGGATCGACTGCGAAGCGGTCGAAGTCGAGATCGGCAGCCCGGAACGGCGAGCGCCCGGTGACCGCCCTCCAGGAGGGCGGTCACCGGGCGCCGAAATCACCTGGGCGGTTGGTAGATCTCCGCCTCGGTGTTCTCCTCTTGTCCGCTCCATCCTTCGTCGTTGTCATAGCTCCCGTCGAGGCCTGTGACGGGTTTGCCGCTCAGTTCGCCCCGCAGGGGCAACAGGCTCCAGGTTCCGTAGCCGGTGGCGCCGGACATGACTATGAAGCCCGGGTCGCCAATGGGGGGGTGGGTTTTGTACTGATATGACCAGGGGTGGATGGGGGGATCGAAGTCCGCCTCCTGCTCGGGGATTCCGGGGCTTCGGTAGAGGATGTCGCCGGTCTGGTGTGGCCCGCTGAACAGGCAGAAGTAATCCTCAGGGCATGTGGAGTCCGGCGGAGCGGCCGCCGCGGCCGCCGCCCACGGACCGCTCAGCGGAACGGCGGCGAACGCCACCGACGCCAGGGCCATCCCGGTGCGCACTGATCGAGAAAGCATGAAACGACTCCTTACTAGTGATCTTCTTCCCTCCGATATGTAGCCCTGAGTGTCGAATAAATAACTGTGAGCAAGTAGATCGTTGGTGTCGGCCTGGTAACGCCCTCAGTGCTTGTCGTCCCGCTGACCTGCGGCGTCGCCGGCGAACAGGCGGTCGAGGTTGGCCTCGGCCAGGGCGTGGACGGCCGTGATGGTGCCCTGTAGGAGCCCGTAGGACCGCATCGCCTCGGTGTAGGCCGCCGAAGCGATGTCGAGCGCCCGCCGAAGCGCGATGCGCTGGTCCAGCTCGCAGCCCATCAGCGACCCTCCGTCCAGCGATCCCGGGCGGCGTCGTCCGGGATGGAGTGGTCGAAGCGGTGGCGGCCGGGCGGGTGGCGAAGGGCGAGGCGGCGCAGCGCGGCCCCGGCGAAGCACGCGCCGGAGAGCGCACAGGCGGCGGCCAGCAGCGGCACGACCAGGACGTTCGCCATCACAGCACCCCTGTCAGATCGACGCGCAGGGTGCGGGCGAGAACCGTCGCCTTCTCCGCGAGCGTGTCGCCGGGGATCTCGCCGTAGCAGTCGGTGAGGAAGGCGACGTCCTGCCCGCCATCGGACGCATTGGCGACGCTGGCCCGGACGGTCCGCCGGATCTCCGGGACGCGCCGGTTCACCAGCTCCAGAAAGGCGTGCCCGTTGACGCTCAGCAGCAGCTTGCCGAGATGGTCATGCCACGGATGCATCTCCTGGTAGAGCATTTCCAGATAATCACGCTCGGTGTGTCTAGAAGCGGAGAAGTCCGGCATGTTTGGACCTTTCGAATTTCGCCTGACTGACGTTGACCCGCGTCCTAGAATCCTCGCCATAAGCTCGTGGCGCCACGAGTCCCGGACGGATTACTACAAGGCGAGGAGTGCCCGATGTCCGTAGCCGAGTCGCTCAACCCCACCGATTCCCTCTGGCACGCCACCGCCGTTCACCTGCGCACGGAGCGCAAGCGGCGCAGGCTCACCCTGGAGCAGGTCGCCGAGATCATCAGGGCGGATCGGCAGCGCGTAGGAAACTATGAGGCGAACCGTCTTCAGATCACCAAGGAGCACGCCGAGATCCTTGACCGGACGTGGGGCACCAACTTCGCCGTCATGCGCCACTTCGCCGTTCTGTTCGGTACCGAGCAGGACTGGGTGAAGGAGCTCTGGGACTACGAGAAGAACGCTTTGGTGATCAAGGCGTACATCGCGCACTTCATCCCTGTCCCCCTCCAGACCGAGGCGTACGCGCGGGCCGTCCTGGAGACGGTCCGTCTCACCAAGGATGTCGAGCAGGAAATGCAGGGGCGCATGGCCCGCACCGAGAAGCTTCTGAAGCAGAAGACTTCGCTCTGGTTGCTGATCGACGAATCCGCCTTGGAGCTGGACTGGCTGCCCTCGGACGAGGCCAAGAAGGAACAGCTCCAGAGGCTTCTCGACATGAGCGAACAGGTCAGTGTTCGCGTCATCAAGCACACCAAGCGCATGCACGGCGGTACGGCTGGGAGCTTTGAGGTCATCACCACTGCAACCGGGCAGGACGTCGGATACATTTGGGCGCAGATTGGTGGCAAAGTGGTACATGTATCCGACCAGGTTCGCGAGCTGTCGCTTCGATGGGACCGATTGGGGGCGAACGCCCTAACCGAGGACGACTCGCGCGCGCTGATCCGACAGAAGTTGGAGCGTCTGAAGTGAAGATCGTCTGGCGTAAGAGCACCCACTCCGGTGCTGGAAGCAGCGGTGGTGACTGCCTGGAGGTCGCCGACCTTGGTATTTCCGTGGGAGTGCGGGACAGCAAGGCGCCCCAGAGTGGTCACCTTTCGATCAGCCGTGCGTCGCTGATGACCCTCCTCCAGGAGATCAGGTCGAGCTAGTCAGGAGTTCGGCGACGGGTCGGCTCATCCAGCGAAGCAGGAGGTGCAGTCGTGAAGGTCGTCTGGCGGAAGAGCAGTCACTCCGGCGGCGGGACTGGCGGCGGTGGCGGGGATTGTGTTGAGGTGGCCGCGGTCGGTGCGTCGGTGGGTGTTCGTGACAGCAAGGCGCCGCAGGATGGCTACCTCTTGGTCGGGCGTGCTTCGCTGGCGGGGCTTGTTCGGCGGATCAGGGTGGACGAGTCGGTGCGCTGAGCTGCGGACGTGAGTGAGCCCCCTCCTTGGAGGGGGCTCTCCGTGTTCAGGTGGGGGTGACGGCGGTCGAGAGGGCGCTGATCGTCGGTCTTGCTGCTGCGGCAGGTTCTGGAACTGGTCGTCGCCCACGGCGCCCCTTCGTGGTCAGGCGTGTCGGCATCGATGTTGGAGGGGTTCGTGTACGGGCTTGAGGTGTTCAAGGGGGCCCTGCGCGGGGACGGCGCGAGTCTGGCGGTCTTGCGGCAGGACGCCGAGGTCGTCTGTGTCGCGGACGCGCTGGGGTCCGTGTTCCGGGTCGGGGCGACCGGCGACGGCGGCCAGGACGGGGTCGTGGCCGTCGTCGGCGCGTCGGGCGGCGGAAGCGTGACGACGATGGAGATACCGCGCGCGTTCCGGGTGCGGGAGATCGCCGCCGACACGACGCACTTCACCCTCACCGACGCCGGGGGACGCACCGTGCGGGGCACGCCCGCGCAGTTCGGGATGTACGTTCGGCGCCTGGATCGCGAGTGCAATCCGCTCTACGAAGAGCAGCTCGCGGAGGCGTTTCTGGCGACTCCGTTGCTGCCCGATGCGAGCTGGGGCGAGGACCGGACACCGCCGCTGCATGACCTCCTGCTCGGCACGGTCGCCTTCGGCACCGGCTACGAGACGACGGTCGCGATCGGCGAACTCGACATCTGGGTGACGTTCGACGCCGCCGATGCCGAGAAGGTCGCAGAGTTGACTCCGCAGGCGAGAAGCCTGGTCCAGGGGTTCGCCGCCGTCGCGCGGGACGGCCTGGAGTTCCTCTGGAGGCAGGGCGCGGACGGCACCGAGAGCGCCGAGGAGAAGGCCCACTTCATGGACGCGCTCTCACCCGGCGCTCTCCAGATCTTCCGATCGGGCGACTTCGCGGTGCACTACGAGGACGACGGCGAGTACTTCATGGAGGGCTACTGGCCCGCCGTGCAGTTCCGCGCCGACCGGACGCCCGTCTCCACCACCGTCGAAGCCTGACGGGCGGACTCAGGACTTGCGGTACGTGGTGTTCTCCGTCGTGTTCGGGGTGTGGAAGATGGCGTCCAGGTCGTAGTCGACCGGCACCTCGAGCTGCTCGTACGTGCAGGACTCGGGGGTGCGGTCGGGACGCCAGCGGCGGAACTGGCCCATGTGCCGGAACCGGTCGCCCTCCATCGCCTGGTAGGCGACCTCGACGACCAGGTCCGGGCGGAGCGGGACCCACGACAGGTCCTTCTTGCCCGTCCAGCGGGAGACGGCGCCGGGCATGCGGTCGGTGGTCGCCTCGTCCTGCTCGGCCCAGCCGGCCCACGGGTGCTCCGACAGGTCGTCGAGGCGGTAGGGCTTGAGCTCGTCGACGAGCTCGGCGCGGCGCTTCATGGGGAACGAGCCGACGACGCCCACATGCTGGAGGCGGCCCTCGTCGTTGTAGAGGCCGAGGAGCAGCGAACCGACGATCGGGCCGGACTTGTGCCAGCGGAACCCGGCGACGACGCAGTCGGCGGTGCGCTCGTGCTTCACCTTGAACAGGGCGCGCTTGTCCGGCTGGTAGGGGATGCCGCGCGGCTTGGCGATCACGCCGTCCAGGCCCGCGCCCTCGAACTCGGTGAACCAGCGGTTCGCGACCGCGCTCGACTCGGTCGCGGGCGTCACGTGGATCGGCGGCGCCGACTCCGCGAGCGCGTCGAGGAGACGGCCGCGGCGCTCGCCCAGCGGGACGTCCATCAGCGACTCGTCGCCGAGCGCCAGCAGGTCGAACGCCACGAACGACGCCGGCGTCTCCTCCGAGAGGAGCTTGATGCGCGACGCGGCCGGGTGGATGCGCTGCTGCAGCCGGTCGAAGTCGAGCCGGGTGCCGCTGCGCAGGACGATCTCGCCGTCCACGACGCAGCGCTCCGGGAGCTCCCGCTTCACGGCCTCGACCAGCTCGGGGAAGTACCTGGTCAGCGGCTTCTCACCGCGACTGGACAGCTCCACCTGGTCGCCGTCGCGGAAGATGATGCAGCGGAACCCGTCCCACTTCGGCTCGTACAGCAGGTCGCCCTCGGGCATGGTCTTGACCGCCTTGGCCAGCATCGGCGGCAGCGGCGGGCTGATCGGCAGGTCCATGGCCACCATCATGGCCCCCGCCGCCGACAGAATGCGGCGCCGGGGCGGCCGCTAAGGTGCTCGGCATGCGCAGACTTCTGCCCGAACCCGCAGGTCAGATCGACCCTTATGACGCGTACGCGGATGTTCCGCCGGTGCGTGTCGGGATGGTTCTGAGCGCGGACGGCTCGGTCACCGACCCCGAAGGCTGGACGGACGGCCTCGGCGGCGACGCCGACTTCCGCGTGTTCCGGACGCTGCGGGCGCTCACCGACGCGATCCTCGTGGGCGCCGCGACCGTCCGCACCGGCCGTCTCGGGCCCGCCCGCCTCCGTCCCGACCTGCGGGAGCGCCGCGGTGGGCCGCCCGCCCCGGTCGTCGTGGCCAGCCGCTCCCTCGACCTGCCCTGGGACCTGCCGCTGTTCACCGCCGCCGAGACCCCGACGATCGTGGTCACGCCGTCCGAGGGGGACGTGCCGCCGGAGATCCGCGTCGTCCGGGCGCCCGACCTGCGGAGCGCCGTCGAGGAGCTGCGCGACGGCCTCGGCCTGCGCCGTGTGCTCTGCGAGGGCGGCCCCGGGCTCACCACCGCGCTCCTCCGCGAGAACCTCGTGGACGAGATGTGCCTCAACGTCGCGCCGACGCTGCTCGGGTCCCGCTTCCACACCCGCCTGCTGACCGGCCTGGACGCGCCCGTCGATCTCGACCTGGCCTCCGTCCACGAGGACGAGGGCGTCCTGTTCCTCCGCTATCGCGTGGGCTATCCCGTCCGCTGATCACAGGCCGTACCGCAATCTTCACGAAACAGTCATGGACGGGTGGGGAACGCGCGACACTCGAGGCAGGGGGTGGAACGAACCACGGAGGGGAGCCGGGGTGGAGTTCGCCGCACTCGGGTCATGGGTCCTGGCCGCGCTCGCGGGCGCGTACCTGCTGGTGCGCTGGCTGGCGGCGGGTGGGCTGCGCGGTCAGCCCGCCAAGGTGACGCGCTTCCCCGCGGCCGTCGTGGTCGGGCATCCGGTGTCCGCGCTCACCGGCCTCTGCGCGTGGATCCTCTTCTGCGTCACCGGACGGCCCGCGTTCGCCTGGCTGGCCTTCGTGGTCCTGGTCGCCGCCGCGTGCCAGGGGCTGCTGCTGTTCACCCGCTGGCTCGTCGGCGCCGACGGCGGCGGACGCCACGCCCGGGGCGCCGACCAGCCCTTTCCCGCCGCGGCCGTCACGCTGCACGGCCTGGTCGCCGTCACCACCTTCGTCCTCGTCCTGCTCACCGCCCTCGCCGCGACCGACCACTGACCCTGGCGGGTGCGGCGGCGGTCAGGCGCGGCGCAGGACGGTGAGGGAGTGCTCGACGATCTCGACCCCGTCGCGCGCCTTCACCCGGGGACGTTCGCCGACCGTGCCGGGCGCGGCCGTGTCGAGCGCGACCTCCCAGCGCTCGCCGTACTCGGGCCCGGGGACGGTGAAGTCGACCGCGGCCGAGCCCGCGTTGACCAGCAGCAGGAACGAGTCGTCCCGGACGCGGCGTCCGCGCGCGTCCGGCTCGGTGATCGCCGCGCCGTTCAGGTAGACGCCGAGGGACTTGGCGAACCCGGCGTGCCAGTCGCCGTCGGTCATCGGCTCGCCGGACGGCGTGAGCCACGCGATGTCGGCGTCGTGGCCGTCCGAGCCCGCGCGGGCCCCCCGGAAGAACCGCCGCCGCCGGAACACCGGGTGCCGGAGGCGGAGCCGCGCCAGGTTCCGGACGAACTCCAGCTCGTCCCCGGCGTCCTCCGCCGCGTCCCAGTCGATCCAGGTCAGCTCGTTGTCCTGGCAGTACGCGTTGTTGTCGCCCCGCTGCGTCCGGCCGAGCTCGTCGCCGTGCGACAGCATCGGCACCCCCTGCGACAGGAACAGCGTCGCGAGCAGGTTGCGCCGCTGCCGCGCCCGCAGGGCGTTCACCGCCGGATCGTCGGTCGGGCCCTCGGCGCCGCAGTTCCAGGAGCGGTTGTCGTCGGTGCCGTCCCGGCCGTCCTCGCCGTTCGGCTCGTTGCGCTTGCGCTCGTAGGCGACGAGGTCGGCGAGCGTGAACCCGTCGTGGCAGGTCACGAAGTTGACCGACGCGAACGGCCGCCGCGCGCCGTGCTCGTACAGGTCGGACGACCCGGTCAGCCGCGACGCGAACTCCGGCAGCGTCGCGAACGACCCGCGCCAGAAGTCCCGCACCGTGTCGCGGTACTTGCCGTTCCACTCGCTCCACAGCGGCGGGAAGTTCCCGACCTGGTAGCCGCCCTCGCCGACGTCCCAGGGCTCCGCGATCAGCTTCACCTGCGACACCACCGGATCCTGCTGGACGAGGTCGAAGAACGCCGCCAGCCGGTCCACGTCGTGCAGCTCCCGCGCCAGCGCGCTCGCCAGATCGAACCGGAACCCGTCCACGTGCATTTCGAGAATCCAGTAGCGCAGCGAATCCATGATGAGCTGCAAGGCGTGCGGACTCCGCACGTTCAGCGAATTCCCACAGCCCGTGTAATCGAGGTGATAGCGCCGGTCGTCGTCCCGCAGCCTGTAGTAGGACGAGTTGTCGATCCCGCGGAACGACAGCGTCGGCCCCAGGTGGTCGCCTTCCGCCGTGTGGTTGTAGACGACGTCGAGAATGACCTCGATGCCCGCCCGGTGCAGCGTCCGCACCATCGCCTTGAACTCGAGGACCTGCTCACCGCACTGCCCGGACGCCGAATACGCGTTGTGCGGCGCGAGGAACCCGATCGTGTTGTACCCCCAGTAATTGGTCAGCCCCCGCGCCACCGTCGCGTGCTCCGGCGCGAACTGGTGCACCGGCATCAGCTCGACCGCCGTCACGCCGAGCCCGGTCAGATGGTCGACGACCACCGGATGCGCCAGCCCCGCGTACGTCCCGCGCTGCTCCTCCGGGACCCCCGGGTGCCGCATCGTCAGGCCCCGCACGTGCGCCTCGTACACGACCGTCCGGTGGTACGGCGTCCGGGGCGGCCGGTCGTCCGCCCAGTCGAAGAACGGATTGATGACCACGTTCTTCGGCATGTACGGCGCCGAGTCGGCGGTGTTCAGCTTGTCCGGGTGCCCGAACCGGTACGAGAACAGCGCCTCATGCCAGCGCACCCCGCCCACGACGGCCTTCCCGTACGGGTCGAGCAGCAGCTTCGACGGGTTGCACCGGTGCCCCGCCTCCGGCGTGTACGGCCCGTCCACCCGGTACCCGTACCGCTGCCCCGGCCCCACGCCCGGCAGGTACCCGTGCCACACGAACCCGTCCACCTCGGGCAGGACGATCCGCTCCTCCCGCCCGTCCGCTCCGAACAGGCAGACCTCCACCCGCCGCGCCACCTCGGAGAACAACGCGAACCCGGTCCCCGACCCGTCCCACGTGGCCCCCAGCGGATAAGCCTCTCCCGGCCAGACCTCCCGCCCCACCGTCCCACTCCTCGACCCCGAATCGCCCTAACCCGACGCTCCACACCTACCCAACAAAAGGCCAGGTTGTACGGCAAAGGCTGATTGCGGCTGATCCCGCTCTCCGAGTGGGATCAGCCGGGCAGGATCAGCCGGGGTCGCTGGGCGAGGACCTCGGGAACGCGGTCGAAGGTGCGGGCCTGCGTGACCAGCTCGGCGTCGATGCACCCGAGCAGCCAGTAGAGGGTCGCGTGGCGCTTCTCCAGCGGACGGTCGTGGATCGGCTCGTAGTGCATGATCCGATTGCGGAACAGCACCATGCTCAGGAAGGGCTTGTGCAGGTTGCGGCGCGGCCCGTGGTAGCCGGGGAAGGCGCGGTGCAGCACCGGCACCCAGAACCCCCGGTCGGACGCCCTGCTCAGCAACTCCACCCAGAAGCCGAAGGTCAGCTCGGCGACCACGTCGTCGCAGGTGACGGGCCGATCATGGTCACGGACCACCTTGCGGCGAGCCTTGCGCCTGGCGTCGTCGACCTTGAGACGCGACTCCGGGAGGAGCGGAGCCACCCGCCACCAGTCGTCGCATCCGTGATGCTCGCGGAGCCGGTCGTTGAGCGAGTTGCGGAGCGAGACCTCCAGCCAGTGCAGCGGGCCGTAGAAGGCCGCGGAGACCTCCACGTTCCACGTGTACAGCCCCAGCACGGCGTCGGTCTGTGCGCTCGTCGCGAGGAGGTAGGGGTTGAGGCGGGAGCGGGACAGGGCTCGGCGGAGCCAGTCGGGCGGAGGGGTCGAGTTCATGGGGCACTCCGGGGGGAAGCCGTCAGGGACGGCGCTTCGGTGGTAGTCTTCCTCTTGGAAGCCCCGGGTCCGCCTCTGCATCGCATGCCGCCCGGGGCACAGTTCTTTCCACGGTGAGATCGCTTTGCGGTCTCACCGTTTTCTTTTTGCGCTGGGAAAACCCTACAGTCGCCGAAGATGTGCTGGCGAAAGGACAAATCCCCGTCTAATTACTCAAAAGGGAGTTGCCAGACGGTTTCGTCGCCGGAGGTTCTTTCGGTGGGGCGCATGCCGAGTTTTCTGGCGACGGACTCGGACGGGGCGTTGGCCGGGTGGACGGCGGCGACGATCGTCCGGACGTTGTGGGCGTGGAGCCAGTCGACGAGGGCCTGGGCGGCCTCGGTGGCGAAGCCGAAGCCCTGGTACGGCATGCCGACGACCCACGCGATCCAGGTCTCGGCGGGGGTGACGGTGGCCTGGACGGTTCCGACGGGACGGCCGTCGCGGGTGCGGCGGACGATCCAGTTGAGCCATCCCTCCTGGTGGAAGGGGGCCGGGCCCTCGGCGAGGCGGGCGTAGCGGGCGCGCAGTTCGGGGAGGGAGAGGGGCTCGCCGCCGAGGTGGGTGTGCAGGCGCGGGTCGTCCAGGACCTCGGCCATCTCGTCCGCGTGGTGGACGGTCAGGGGCTCCAGGACGAGGCGCTGGGTGCGGAGGGGTTCCGCCAGGGGACCGAACACGCGGACGAGCTTAGGGGGTCACCGGGCGTCGCCGGCGCAGCCTCGCCCGGGGTCAGGGCGCGGGGCGCAGGCGCCGGGACCAGACGCCCCCGGGGTGCTCGCGCGGGGGGAGCCAGAGCCAGGGCTGCGTGCGGCGGAAGTCGAGGGTGGTGCCGGGCTGCCAGGGGAACAGGTCGGCGCCGTCCGGCCAGACGACCTGGAGGTAGGGGAGGGGAGGGCGGCGGTAGAAGGACACGGCGCCCGGAAACGCCGCGTTGTACCAGGTGGGCTCGACGGCGCGGAAGGACGCGGGGTGGCCGCGCGCGGCGTCCGGGGCGACCTCGCCGTCCTCGGCCGGGCCTCCCTCGGCGGCGCGGCGGCCGAGGGTGTTGAGGGTCTCCTCCATCTCGTACACGTCGCCGCCGAACATGGCGAGCTCCGGGGCGCGGAAGCTGTGCCAGAGGCCGATGCTGTAGACCCAGCCGGGCGTCGGGTCCTCGGGCTGGACGAGGACGACGCTGAAGCCGTACTGGGAGATGTGCACGATCGTGCGGAGGTTGAAGGTGTCCAGGCGGTCGCGGTCACCGTAGTCGTGGTCCAGTACGCAGTGGCACTCAGAACGGCCGTCGGACATGTCGCAAGCTTACGATCATTTCCGGGCGGTGGTCGTGCGTGCGCGGTCGGTTTCGGTGGAATGGGGCCGGACCTCGCGTCCATGGCTTTATTGATCTTGCCGTGGTTCACTGGCCGGGGACGGGGCCGTTTGTTGGAGTCCGAGCCATGGAGACACGGGGTCGGAGGACGGATGCGCGGCCTATGAGCGCGGACGGTCGGTCGGTCGTCGGACGGGTCGTCTCACCCCTGTTGGTGGGGCGGGACGAGGAGATGGCGAGGCTGGTCGGCGCGGTCGCGCGCGCCCCGGCGGTCGTGGTCGTGACCGGCGAGGCGGGCATCGGCAAGACCCGGCTCGTCGCCGAGATGGCGGGCCGTCCCGAACTCCGCGGCCGCCGTGTCCTCACCGGAACGTGCCGCCGCATCCGCGAGCCCTTCCCCCTCGGTCCCATCGTCGAAGCCCTCCGCGACACCGCCGCCGCCCTCGGCGAGGAGGGGGCGGGCGCGCTGTCCCGGGTGGCGGGGGCGCTGCGGCCGCTGCTGCCGGAGCTGGAGGACGTCCTGCCGCCCGCGCCGCAGCCGCTCGGTGACCGGCTGGCCGAGCGGCACCGGATCTTCCGTGGGCTGGCGCAGGTGTTCGCCGCGCTCGGCCCGACCGTCCTCGTCGTGGAGGACGCGCACTGGGCGGACGAGCAGACCCTGGAGTTCCTCGACTACCTGCTCGCGGGCCCGCCGCCCGCGCTGTCGGTCGTGGTCACCTACCGGGGCGAGGACGCGGGCCCCGACGTGCGCCTGGTCACGGCGCGTCCGGCCGCCGAGGTGACGCGCGAGCGGATCGAGCTCGCCCCGCTGGACGTCGCGCGCACGCGCGAGCTCACGCAGGCGATCCTCGACGCCGACCGGATCACCGACGAACTCGCCGCCTACCTGTGCGAACGCGCCTCGGGGGTGCCGCTGGCCGTCCAGGAACTGCTGGCGTTGCTGCGCCAGCGCGGCACGCTCGCGTGGCGGCGCGGACGCTGGGCGCGCCGGACCGTCGCCGAGCTGGACGTCCCGGTGCGCGTCCGCGACTCGGTCCTCGAACGTGTCGCGCGGCTCTCGGACGGCGCCCGCGCGGTCGCCGAGGCCGCCGCCGTCCTGATGACCGCCGTCCCGCAGGCCGTGCTGCTGGACGCGGCGCGCGGCGGCACCGCCGACGGCCTGGACGAGGCGGTCGAGTCCGGGCTGATCGGCGAGCGCGGCGGCGACTTCGGGTTCCGGCACGTCCTCGCCGCGCAGGCGGTGTCCGAGGAGATCCCCACCGCCCGCCGCCGTGACCTGCACGGCCGGGCCGCCGACGCGGTCCGGCACCTGGACCGGGTGCCGCTCGGCGTGCTGGCGCACCACCTGCGCGAGTCCGGCAGGGTCGCCGAGTGGGTGGACGTCGCGGTCCGCGCCGCCGAGCGGGCGACCGAGCTGCGGGACGACGCGGAGGCGTTCCGGCTGCTGGACGGCGTGCTCCGCGACGCCGACCTCGAGCCCGTCCGGCGCGCGGAGCTGACCGTCCTGCTGGCGAAGGCGGCGTTCGAGACGTTGCGCGTCCCGGACCTGCGCACGGTGTTCGCCCGCGCCCTGGCCGCCGACCTGCCGCGCCGGCTGCGCGCCGAGCTGCGCCTCCGGCTCGGCCTGTACCTGGACTCGGTCGGCCTCGACCCGGACGAGAAGTGGGTGAGCGTCCGGGAGTCGGTGGAGCACCTGGACCAGCGCGCGGGCCTCGCCGCATGGGGGATGCTCGCGCTCGGCATGCCCACCGAGCCGACCGGCCTCCCCGTCGCCGAGCGCCGCGGGTGGGTGGACCGTGCCATCGCGACCCTCCCGAACATCGAGGAGCCCGCGCAGCGGCAGTTCGTCCTCGGCAAGGCGTCGATGGCCCGGCTCCTCACCGGCGACCCACGCTGGACGGACCTGCGCGACCGGATCCGCGGCGGGCCCGCCGAGATCGACTCGCGGCGCGCGAACGCGTTCTACTCGCTCGGGATCGGCGCCGGGTTCGCCGGGCACCACGAGGTCGCGCGCGACTCGCTGCGCACCGCGCTGGAGATCGGCACCGAGATGGACCCGACCGGCGGCATCGCCTACCGCAGCCGCGCCGGGCTGCTGCTGGTGTCCTACCTGCGCGGCGAGTGGGACGGGCTCGCGGACGCCGTCCCCGAGGTGCTGGACGGGCTGCGCGACCGCACCGAGAGCATGTTCGCCGAGGCCGTCGCCGTGTGCCTGGACGTCGCGGCGGACAACCCGCCGGGCATCGTCGACCGGCTGCGCGCGGTCGCCGAGGTGGCCGTCCCGGGCGACGCCATGCTGCTCGCGGTCATCGTGGACGCGTGGCTGCGGCCCGCCGTCGCGGGCGGCGCGGCGGCGGAGGCGCTCGCCGACACGGCCGCGTACGTCGACCTCTGGGAGACGCGCGGGATGTGGGCGGCCGGTGTCCGGGCCGTCCCGTCGCTGGTCGAGGCGCTGATCGCGGACGGGCGGACGGACGACGCCCGCGCGCTGACAGAGCGGTACACCGACCGATTGGCCGGACTTGACGCGCCAATGGCCCAATGTGCGCTAACGTACGCGCGCGGGTTGCTGGCCGCCGCCGACGGCGGCGGGTCACGGGCGGGCGCGGCGTACGCGGCCGCCGCCGAGGGTTATGAGAGACTCCCCGCGCCGTACGAGGCGGCGCGGGCGCGAGAGCACGCGGCCGGGGCGCTACGTGGGGTGGACGCCCCGGCCGCGTCCGCCTTCCTGGCCCGGGCCGCGACCGCCTTCGAGCGTCTCGGCGCGACCCGCGACCTCGACCGCGTCGCCCGCACGGCCCGTCGCCGGGGGATCGAGCTCGCACCGCGCCCGGCGCCCAGGCGGGGACCGCGCGGTTACGGCGGCGCCCTCTCACCGCGCGAACGCGAGGTCGCCGAGCTGGCCGCGTCCGGCCTCACCAACCGTGACATCGCGAGCCGCCTGTACGTGTCGCCGAAGACCGTCGAGAAGCACCTCGCGTCCGCGCTGCGCAAACTCGGGCTCCGCACCCGCGCCGGGCTCGCCGCCCGCCTCGCCGAGGGCCCCGGCGCCGCCACCGGCTGACCCGGCGCCGCCACCGGCTGGACCCGCGCCGGCCGACCGCGTCCCGGCCGGCCCACCCCCAGAGGTTTCGGCGTCGCACCTCGTCGCCGTTCGGCCCACGGGCCGTTCCTCCGGGGACCCCCATCGGTTTCCGGAGGTCCCGTCCGTCCCGTGAATGGGTGATCTTCCCCATCCCGCCGCGGCCCGCCGCGCGCCGATCCTTGCCGCATGTCCAGTGCGCAACCGGCGCGTCCGCCGGAACCGGACGAGCCGGACGAGCCGGACCCGGAGGACGAGGAGTGGGTGGACGCGCGAGTCCGCCCCGAGGCGAACCCGGGGACCGGCAGGACCGACAGGAGGATCGGTGTCCAGATTCCGACTGACCGCCGCGCTCGCACGAGCGAGGCAGGCGAAGCGCGGGGAACGGCGGCGCGGGGAACGGTGTAGAGCGGGCCGGGGGCGGCGCCGGACGGGGATCGCGGTCGGCGTGACCGCGGTGCTGGCGACGGCGGGGGCCGCCGGCGGGACGGCGACGGCGGGACCGGGGGAGCGCGTGGCCGCGCCGCCCCCGGGCCCACGGGCGGCCGGAGCGGCCGCGCCCGCCGCGAAGGTCGTGAAGAGCGCGGACGTGACGCTGGTGACCGGCGACCGCTTCCGCGTGGACGTGGCCGAGGACGGCTCGCAGCAGGTCGCCCCCTTGGACGCCGTGGGGGAGAACGGCGGCACGTTCACGCAGTTCACCTACGACGGGGACGCGTACGTGATCCCCGCGAAGGCCGCGCCGTTCCTCGGCACGACCCTCGACCCGCGCCTGTTCGACGTGGGCTACCTCGTGCGGGCGAAACTCGACGACGGGCACGCCTCGTCCCTGCCGGTGACGGTCAGGGCGACGTCGGCGAAGGCGGACGGCCTGCCCGGGACGAGCGTCACCTCCTCCTCGGGCGGGACCGTCCGCGCGAAGGTCGCCAAGAGGAAGGCGGCCGGGTTCGGCGCCCTCCTCGCCAGGAACTGGGAGGCGGCGAGGGGCGGGGGCGGCTCGGCGACGCCGGGCCTCTCCGGCGTGGACCAGATGACCCTGGCCGTCCCGGGCGGCGCGCCGAAGCTCCCGGCCGCGCCGCCGCTCGTCCGTACGGCCGCCCCGAAGGCCACGGTGAACGGCGGGGCGAACGGCCCGGCGAACAGCCCGGTGAACGGCGCGGCGAAGGGCGGCGTCAGGTACCGCACGCTGACCGTCGACTCCATCGACCAGGACGGCAAGCCCGGCGTGATGATCGGGTTCGTCCACAGCGTGGACGACGCGACCCTCGGCGACTTCGGCATGGCCGCCCCGGGCAACGGCAGGCGGGCGTTCAGCGTTCCCGAGGGCACCTACAGCATCGAGGCGAGCGTGCTCACCGGCCCGGGGACCGACCGGAGCAGCCGCGCCGCGCTCGTCATCGAACCCGAGCTCACCGTCAAGGGCGACACCACGGTCGTCCTGGACGCCCGGAAGGCCGTCCAGTACCGGACGGACCTCGCCGCTCCGCCGAAGCCGGACATGCCACGCGTCGACTTCATGGCGTTCCTCCGCGGGGACACGCACGGGAAGCAGGAGGGCGTGCCGCCGAACGGAGTGGGCTCGCTCGCGGGCTTCTACGACATGCGGCTCGGCTCGTCCATCTACAACGGCAACCCCAAGCTGTACGTCACGCCGACCAAACCGGTCACCAAGGGCACGCTGCACTTCCTCGAGACGACCTCGCTGAGCACCGGCACCGGCAGCGTGATCGGCTCGGGCCCCACCTACAAGACGCTGTTCCTCAGCGAGGGGTCCGTCCCCGCGGTCCAGACGCATTCGCTCGCCCAGTCCGACTTCGCGACGGTGGAGTCCCGGCTGCACAACGTGCCGTCGGACGACGCGTCCACCGGCCCGGCGCAGTGGTACACCAACGCGTTCCTGCCCTGGACCTACACGTCGGTCGGGCACGCCGGGGCCGTCCCGGCCGGTGACCGCACCGACTACCTGTACAGCAACACCCCCGACCAGGTCGTGTGGGAATGGGCCTTCACCCCGGACAAGGGCGGCCGGCGGAACGACCCGCGCCGGACGCTGAAGCCCGGCCAGGTGGTGCGGCAGGAGTTCGGCGGTGCGCCGCCCACGCCGTCCGTCGCGGCGGAGTACCTCAAGAGCGTCGACGTCGTCATCGGAGGCGGGGATCATGCCCCCACCACCGACGACGCCCTCGCACAGGTGTGCGTCGCCTGCCGTCAGGGCGACCTCGCCGCCCTGTTCCTCCGGGGCGGAGCGGACACCGACCCGACGCACCACGCCTACGTCAACGGCGAGGGCAACGAGATGCGCTTCTACCGGGACGGCAAGCTCGCCTACTCCACCGAGGTCGAGCCCTCGAACATCCGGTACAGCCCGGACCCGGCGAACCTGCCGCTGGCGCCCCGTCCCGCCGACTACCGGCTCGTCTGGGAATCGTCCGACCCGGACGTCCCGGACGCCACCGGCACGACGGACTGGAGGTTCCGCTCCGCGCCCGGCGGCGCCACCGCGACGCTGCCGAAGACGGCGTTCTGCGGTCTGGACACGTCCACGTCCTGCTCGTTCCTGCCGCTGCTGTTCGTGACCTACGACCTGAAGCTGGACGCCGACTCGCGCGCCAAGGCCGGGCAGCCGTTCGACGTCGGGTTCCGCGTCTCGCACCAGCAGTACCAGGCCGCCCCGACCGGGGTGACCGGCACCGTCGAGGTCTCCTACGACGACGGCGCGACCTGGTCCGGGCCGTCCGCCGCCACGGCGGGGTCGGACGGCGTGTTCCACGCCTCCGTCACCCACCCCGCCTACGACCGGGACCACCGCTGGGTGTCCCTGCGGGTCACCGCGCACGACGCGGACGGCTCGTCCGTCACGCAGACCAACGTCCACGCCTACCGGCTCGACGGCTGAGCGGGGAGCCGACATGAGGATCACCAGAAGGAAGCTGGCCACGCTGGCCGCGACCGGAGCGCTCGCCGTCACGGCCGTCGTCCCGGTGTCCGCGTCCGCCGCGCCGTCCGCGCCGTCCGGCGGGGCTCCGCAGGGGCGTCCGGCCTGCGCCGTCGCCGAGACCAAGGCCAAAGCCAACACCAAGACCACGACCACGACCAAGGCGGCCGACTGCATGCTGCGGTTCGCGACGCCGAAGGCGGGCAAGGCGCGGAGGTTCACCGCCAAGGCGGGCCTCGCCCAGGCCGGTCCCGGACGGACCGCCGCGCTCAAGGCCGCCGCCGAGGGCGTCCCGCCCGGGGGGCTCACCGCCGCCGACCTCCAGGACGCCTACAAACTCCCGAGCGACCTGCTCGGCGGGCGGAGCACGATCGCGGTCGTCGTCCCGTTCGACGTCACCGCCGCCGAGCAGGACCTGAACACCTACCGCGCGGCGAACGGCATGCACGTGTGCGACGCCGAGTTCCCGTGCTTCCGGAAGACCGGCCAGCGCGGCGGCGGCACCCTGCCGCCGTCCGACCCGGCCTGGGGCCTGCACGCGGCCGTCGGCCTGGACATGGCCTCGGCCGCGTGCCCCAACTGCGACCTGCTCCTGGTCGAGGCCGACGCCGCCACCCTCGCCGACCAGGGCGCGGCCGTCGACCAGGCGGTCGCGCAGGGCGCGCGGACGGTCGTCGTCATGGACGGCTGGTTCGCCGAGTACGAGGGCCAGGGCGCGCAGGCGTCGCACTTCGACCACCCGGGCGTCGCGGTCGTCGCCGCGTCGGGGGGATCGGGGTTCAACGGCGACGGACACCAGGCGCTGCCCGCCGCGTACCCGACGGTCGTCGCCGTCGGCGGAACCGACCTGTACCGGGACGCGTCGTCCGGGCGCGGCTGGACGGAGACGCCGTGGCGGAAGACCTCGTCCGGCTGCTCGCTGTACGAGAAGCGGCCGTCCTGGCAGAAGAAGGGCGCCTGCGGCGACCACCGGACGGTCGCCGACGCCGCGGCCGTCGCGTCCGAGTACACCCCGGCCTCGGCCTACGACTCGGGCAACGGCGGCTGGGTGAACGTGTCGGGTCCCCCTCTCGCGGCCGCGCTCGTCGCGGGCGTGTACGGCCTGGCCGGGAACACCTCGTCCACGCCCGCCCCCCAGCGGCTCTACTCCCACGCCAGGTCCCTGTTCGACCTCACCTCCGGGGCGAACGGCCTCTGCGCCGCCGCCTACCTCTGCACGGCGGGCGCCGGATACGACGGCCCGAGCGGCATGGGCGCCCCCAACGGCATCGGTGCCTTCTGATCAGCGCCTTCTGATCGGTGGCTTCTAGGAGACAGGCAATGCGAAACCCCCTGCGCAGCAGACGAAACCCCCTCCCCGACACCCCCCGGCGGCCACGCCGCGCGACGGCGCTGCTCGGCCTCGGCACACTGGTCACCGGCACGCTGTCCGGCGTCCTCGCCGGCTCGGCGGTCCCCGCGAACGCGGCCTGCACCCCCGCCTGGAAGATGGAGACCCCGGCGTTCCCCGCCAGCGAGGTCCAGGACGTCGAGGCCCTGTCGGCCAAGGACGTCCGGTTCACCGCGAACGTGGACTCCGACTGGGGCGCCGGACTGTCCGAGACCGTCTGGGACGGGTCGAAGAACACCGGCACCGGCCCGCAGATCCCGGTGCAGCCGAAGCGCCCGGTCTTCAAGGGCACCCGTGGTTCCTATGACTCGGCGTCCAGCGGCTGGGTCATCGTCCAGCCCGCCGGCGGCGGGGCCGACATCGCCGTCATGACGATGGCGCGCTGGGACGGCGGCCGGTGGAGGCTCTACCCGACCGCCGCCTCGCCCGATCCGAAGAACGGCCGCGTCCGGCTGCTGGACGTGGCGTCCGTGGCCCCGGACGACGCCTGGGCCGTCGGCGACCTCGACATGAGCGGCGCGCTCCTCGAGCACTGGGACGGCACCGAGTGGACGCTCGCCGACCACCCCTCGGCCTCGGGCCAGGGGTCGGCGCTGATCCAGATCGACGCCGTGTCCGCGAACGACGTCTGGGCCGTCGGCTACAAGCGCGCGCGGCCCGCCGAGGGCGTGTTCATCCCGTACGCGGAGCACTACGACGGCACGAAGTGGACCGAGGTCGAGCTGCCCTCGGTCGTCGCGCCCGGCATGCCCGAGGGGATCGCCAGCACCGTCGTGGCGAACGGCCCGGACGACGTCTACATCGGCGGCTGGCGCGGCACCTGGACCGACTGGAACGGCTACCGCGGCCTGGTCATGCACTGGGACGGCAAGAAGTGGTCCGTCGACACCGGGCCGGGCGACGTGAAGCAGGGCGGCTTCATGAACGCCCTCTACGCCGCCGGACCGGACGACCTGTGGGCGATCGCCGACTCCACCCTCCTGCACCGGACCGGCACCACCTGGACGAAGGTCGCCCCGGAGGGCGCCCAGCCCGGCGGAGGCGGCGCCGCGGGGGTCACCTACCTCTACCGGGCGCTCGCGGGCTCCGGCCCGGGCGACGTCTGGGCGGTCGGCTCCTACGAGTACACCGACCCGTCCCCCATGCCCGGACTGGCGTACGCGACCAAGCGCACGGCGCTCGCCCACCTGACCTGCGGAGTGCGGTGACATGCGGCTTCTGGAAGCCATGCGGCTCTCTCGACCGACCGCCGGGACCACCGCGGCGGTGCTGTGCGCGGCGTCCCTCGTGACGGCCACGCTGACGTCCGGTGCGGCGCAGGCGGCGCCGGCGGCGCCCAGGCCGGCGGCGCTGGACGCCGACGTGCGCGCGGCCTACGCCACGTCCGGCACGGCGAACATCTGGATCCGGATGGCCGACCGGGCCGACCTGTCCGGCGCGGTGCGGGTCAAGGACCGCGCCGAACGCGGCCGGGCGGTCATGAACGGCCTCAAGGCCGAGGCGAGCGCGACGCAGGGGCCCGTCCAGAAGGCGCTGAAGGACGCCGGCCTCGGCGGCAGGTCCTACTGGGCGACCAACGCGGTCTACGCCGCGAACGTCCCGGAGAGCGTGGCGCGGAAGCTCGCCGCGATCCCGGGCGTGGCCGAGATCCGGCCGTCCCGGACGTACCGGGTGCAGAAGCCGGTCGAGACGGCCGGACCGAAGACGCCGGCGAAGACGCCGGCGAAGGCGAAGGCCGGAGCGACGGGCTCCACGCGGGCGGCGGTCGCCTGGGGCGTCACCGACATCAAGGCCGACCAGGTCTGGACCCGGACCGGGCGGCGCGGCGAGGGTATCGTCGTCGCCAACGTCGACACCGGCGCGCAGTACGACCACCCGGCGCTCGTCCGGCAGTACCGGGGCAACAACGGCGACGGGACGTTCACCAACGACTACAACTGGTACGACCCGTCCGGCATGTGCAAGAGCGCGACGCCCTGCGACAACAACGAGCACGGCACCCACACCATGGGGACCATGGTCGGCGACGACGGCCAAGGCGAGCGGATCGGCGTCGCGCCGGGCGCGACGTGGATCGCGGCCAAGGGCTGCGAGACCGACAGCTGCTCCGACACCAACCTGCTCGCCGCGCTCCAGTGGATGCTCGCCCCGACCGACCACGACAACGCGAACCCCGACCCGTCCAGGCGACCGGACGTGGTGAACAACTCGTGGGGGTCGCCGCCGTCCAACGAGCCGATGTTCGAGGACGTCGAGCTCGCGTGGGCCGCCTCCGGGATCATGGGCGTGTGGGCCAACGGCAACGACGGCCCGAACTGCGGGACGGCGGGCGCGCCCGGCAGCCGCACGATCAACTACTCGGTCGGCGCGTACGACCCGGCGGGCAAGGCCGCCCCGTTCTCCAGCCGGGGTCCGGGCCAGGACGGCCTGGTCAAGCCGAACATCTCGGCCCCCGGCGTGGACGTCCGCTCCTCGGTCCCCGGCGGCGGGTACGCCGAGCTCAGCGGCACCTCGATGGCGACGCCGCACGTCGCGGGCGCGGTGGCCCTGCTGTGGTCGGCCCGTCCGGAGTACCGGCGGGACCTGGAGAAGACGCGGGACCTGCTGAACCTCACCGCCGTGGACACCCCGGACGGCCAGTGCGGCGGGACGCCCGGGAACAACAACGTCTACGGCGAGGGCCGCCTGGACGCCCTCGCCCTCGTCGACGCGGGCACGGCGGGGCTGGGCGACGTGTCCGGGACGGTCACGGACGCCTCGTCCGGCCAGGCCGTCGCGGGCGCGACCGTCCACGCGTCCGGCCCGGTGGACCGCGCCTTCACCACCGGCGCGGACGGCGCCTACCGGTTCCGCCTCACCGCCGGTGACTACGAGATCAGCACCACCGCGTTCGGCTACGTGACCGGGACGACCACCCTCACCGTCGGCAAGGACGGCTCGCAGACCCAGGGCATCGCCCTGGCCCCGACCCCGCGCGTCGACCTGACCGGAACCGTCACCGACGGGTCCGGCAAGGGCGGCGGCCTCCCGGCGAAGATCGTCGCGAGGGACGGCGAGGGGCACGCGTGGTCGGCGTCCGCCGACGCGTCCGGGGCCTACACCCTGCCCCTGCTGCCGAACCTGGCCTACACCGTCACCTACACCTCCACCGAGCCCGGCTACGAACCCGCGACCCGGACGGTCACGCTCGGCGGCGCCGGCCGGACCGAGGACGTCGGCCTGACCGTCACCCTCGCCTGCGTCGCCAAGGGCTACCAGGTCACCCGGGACGGCGGCACCGAGGGCTTCGACGGCACCCGCCTCCCCAAGGGCTGGCAGCTCACCAACGCCGACCCCGGCATCCCCAACTACGCCCACCAGCCCGGATGGGAGTTCACCGACCCGGGTGGACGCGGCAACCACACCGGCGGCGCCGGCGGCTTCGCCGTCGTCGACTCCCAGCACACCGGCCCCGGCCACGTCCAGGACACCTACCTGACCAGCCCGTCCTACGACATGTCCAAGCGCACCAAGGCCACGATCGAGTTCGCCCAGGACCTGAAGCCCGCCGTCAACTCCACGACGTCCGTGGACGTCAGTCTCGACGGCGGTAAGACCTGGACGAACGCCTGGACCGCCAAGGGCTTCCCCGGCGCCCCCGGGCCGTCCGCCCAGGTCGTCCCGATCCCGCAGGCCAACGGAAGGTCCAGCGTCCGCTACCGCCTCCACTACCGGGGCCAGTTCTCCGGCTGGTGGGCCGTCGACGACGCCTTCGCCGGCGACCGCGCCTGCACCCCGTCCACCCACTAGCGGAAGCGACACGAGGTGCCCGGACGAACCGTCCGGGCACCTCGCTCGCGTCCGGTCACTTGAAGGGGTTGGTGGTCTGCCGGTCCTGCGGGAGGAAGGACGCCTGGCCGAGGAGCGCGGCGAACTCGGCCACCTTCGACGGCTGGTGGGGGAACGGGTTCCCGTAGAGCCGCACCTTGTAGGGGCCCATGGTCGTCTCCGTGAGTTCGTTGCGAGGCCCTGAGCCCTGGCCGGGGAGCCGGGGTCGCCTCGCGCCGGCCGGGTAGACGTCGATCTGGAGGCGCTGCTTCGCGAACGCGCCTCCGAAGACGAGGAAGCCGCCGAAGGCCGGTGTGCTGGACCCGGTCGTTTCGGCGTACAACTCCCGCACCTCGAACGGTTCCTTCAGGCCGCGGAAGCGCACCGGGAAGCGGATCGGCTCCGTGGCCCGGGCGAAGACGGCGCTCTCGGCGATCTTCACGACCGTCGCGGGGTCTCGCGTGACCTTGGTGCTGACCCTGAGGGACGCCGACCTGTCCGAGGCGTAGTTCCAGACGATCTGGATGGCATTCGACCGATCGGCTCTGGGATGGCCGAGCCAGGCCGCCGCCTTCCCGTTCACGGTGAGGTTCCCGGTGGCGCGCGGTAGGGGGTCGGGTCGTGTGCCGGTCGTCAGCTGGATGGGCGCGACGTCCTGTGGGTCGGTGAAGCCGGGCTTGGCCGCCGAGACGGTCGTGTTGAGGCTGAGGGAGCCTGCCGCGGCGCGGACGCCGTACTCGCGGTAGCCGTCCGGGAGCCATCCGAACGAGGCCGTCCGCGTCAGGGTCCGCACTTCTCCCGGGCCCCCGGACGTGGCGTTCTGGGCGGGCGGGGTGCGGCGGACCGTCCCGGAGCCTCCGTCGGCCAGGACGGAGTAGGAGACGCCCGCGATGGCGACGCAGGCCGCCGTCACGGCCGCGGCAGCTCGGGCGCGGCGGGTTCGGCGGGTTCGGGTGCCGCGGGTGCGGGCGGTGGCGATGTCGACGTGGCCGGACGCGGGGAGCGGGGCGTCCGCCAGGGCGCGGAGCTCGTCGCGGAGGTGGGATTCCAGGCTCTCGTTCATCGTCCCTCCAGGTGGCCGCGCAGGGTGGTGAGGGCCCGGGAGGCCTGGCTCTTGACGTTGCCCTCCGAGCAGCCGAGGACCGTGGCGGTGTCGGCGACCGAGAGGTCGCAGTAGTAGCGGAGCACGACCACGGCGCGCTGGCGCGGCGCGAGCGAGGCCAGCGCGTCCCGCAGGTCGAGACCGCCGTCGGGGTCGCCCGAGTCGGACGCGCGGTCCGGGGGAGCGACCAGCGAGGTCCGCCGCCACCACGCCTTGCGGCGCTCCGCGAGGAACTCCCGGACGAGCACGACGCGCGTGTACGCGTCCAGGCTCTCGGCGCGGCGGGCCTTCGCCCAATGCACGAACAGCTTGTAGATGGTCTGCTGGGTCAGGTCGTCCGCGGCGGTCCAGTCGCCGCAGAGCAGGTAGGCGGTGCGGCGGATCCAGGTGACGCGCCCCGACACGTAGGCGGTGTAGCCGCCGTCGGCGTCCTCGGCGCCTCGGACACCGACGTCGTCCGCGGGCACGGCCGGGGCCGTCATGGGGCCGTCCTTCTCGTACATCGCTTCACACCCCCCTGATGCGTCCCGCCGCGCGGAGGGTTGCACGGCCGGACGATCTCCTTTCGCGCCCGGTGCGAGAATGGGCGCATGACGAGCAGGCCGGCGCGCCGGCGCGGCACGGAGCTGGAGGACGCGATCCTCGGCGCGGCGGTGGACGAGCTGACCGAGTCCGGTTTCGCGGGCCTGACCATGGACCGGGTCGCGGCGCGCGCCGGGACGAACAAGAACGCGATCTACCGCCGCTGGCCGAACCGGCTCGCGCTCGGCGTCGCCGCGTACCGGCGGCTCGCCACGAAGGTCCCGGTGCCGGACACCGGCGACCTGCGCGCGGACGCGCTGGAGCTCCTGCGCGGCGCGAACCGGCTCTGGAGCTCGCCGCTCGGCGCGATCCTGCGCGAGCTGCTCGTCGCCGCAGGGGGGGCGGCGGAGCTGGTCGCGCAGTTGCAGGACCAGTCGGGCGTCGCGGCGCCGTGGCTGACCGTCCTCGGGCGGGCGGTCGCGCGGGGCGAGGTCGCGCCCGAGGCCCTCCACCCGCGGGTCGCGACGGTCGCGATCGTCCTGCTGCGGAACGAGTTCGTGGTGCGGGGCGTGCCGTCCGCGCCGGACGACGTCCTCGTCGAGATCGTCGACGAGGTGTTCCTGCCCCTGGTCACGAGCCGTCCGCCGAGCCGGTCCGAGCGCTGATCCGGGCCGCGATCCGGTCGACGTCGAAGCGTTCGGCGGGCGGGAGCGGAGCGCCCACGGACGTCCGGATCGCGTCGGCCTCGGCGAGCAGCCGGGACGCCTCGGCGGTGTCGCCCGTGAGGGAGCGCGCCCCGGCGAGGCCCTCCAGCGCGAGCGCGACCGCGCGCGGGTCGCCGGTCTCGCGGGCGGTCTCCAGCGCGGTCGTGTGCAGCGCCTCGGCGGACGCGGCGTCGCCGCGCTGCTCGGCGGCGAACCCGAGCTGGGTCTGGATGAACGCGATGCCCGCCGTCCCGCCGATGCCGCGCAGCCACGGCAGGCGGCTGCGCAGGTGCTCCTCGGCGGCGTCCAGGTCGCCGCGGCGCCGGGCGACCAGGGCGAGGCCGATCGCGGCGAACTCCTCGGCCGACCGGGACGACCGGTCGCGGGCGAGGCCGAGCGCGCGTTCGTGCAGGTCGTGGGCCTTGTCGAGGTCTCCTTCGAGGAGCGCGACGCGGCCCAGCCCGGACAGCGCGAACGACACCTCCGCCCACATGCCGAGGCGTTCGGCGCGGCGCGCCACCTCGCGGCGCATGCGGACGGCCCGCGCGTAGTCGGCGACGATCTCGGCGTGCCGGGCGACGGCGTCGGCGGCCTCCAGCTCGCCCCACGCGTCGCCGAGCTCGCCGAACAGGCGGAGGCTGCGTTCGGCGTCGTCCCGCATGTCGGCCAGGTCGCCGCCGACCATGCGCAGTTTCGCGCGCGTGCTCAGGACGGCGGCCTCTCCCCAGCGGTCGCCTTCGTCCTTGAACAGGGCGAGCGCGCGCTCTAGGCGGGCCTGGTTGGCGGGCAGGTCCCCGTAGGGCCAGTGGACGAACGTCAGGAACCACAGCGACCAGGCGTCCGCGTCCGGGCCGAGGGCCGCCTTCCTCAGGGTTTCGGACTCGTCGCCCTCTCCCGACAGCATCGTCAGGCCGTTCAGCCAAACGCGCGTCCGCCGCAGGACGTGTTCGGGCGCGTCTTGGGCGAGGGCGAGCGTCAGGTAGCGGCGGGCCTCGTTGAGCCGTCCGCGAAGGAACCAGTACCAGCCGAGCGCGTTCGCCAGGACGGGATCGGCCCGGTGGTCCAGCGCGGCGCGGAAGTTGGCGCCCTCACGATCGAGCCGCTGGAGCCAGCGCTCCTGTTCCGGCCCGCGCAGATACGGGACGGCCCGTTCGGCCAGCGCCGTGTAGTACCGGGCATGACGCGCGCGCACGAGGTCCTCCTCGCCCGCTTCCCGGAGACGCTCAAGGCAGTAGTCGGCGACGGACTCCAGCAGCCGGTACCGCCGGTCCTCGGTGAACACGACGAGCGACCGGTCGACGAGCCGCGTGAGGACGTCGATGTCCGGATCCCCGCATACCTCCTCGGCGGCTTCGAGCGTGCAGCCGTCCGCGTGGACGGCCAGCCTGCGCAGCGCGACCCGCTCCGGATCGCTCAGCAGCTCCCAGCTCCAGTCGATGACGGCGCGCAGCGTCTGCTGCCGGGCGGGCCCGCCGCGCCGGGTGAGCAGCCGGAACCGGTCGTCCAGCCGTTCGGCGAGGGCGTCCACGCCGAGGGCCCGGACGCGCGTCGCGGCGAGTTCCAGGGCGAGGGGCAGGCCGTCCAGGCGGCGGCAGACGGCCGCGACCGCCGCCGCGTTGCCGCCGGTCACCGCGAAGCCCGGCGCGGCCGCGGCGGCGCGCGCCGCGAACAGCCGCTCGGCGTTCC
>NZ_RFFG01000067.1 GCF_003696215.1 Actinomadura harenae
ATATGGTGTTTGCCACACGAGCCAAAGCCCTCCGCGCGGTCATGCGCTACATCGAAGGCTTCTATAATCGACGTAGGCTCCACTCGGCGAACGGGTACCGAACCCCATGGGAGGTCCACACCGAGTACCTGGACCGACAGCAGGCCGCATAGATCACCCATCAAGCAGCTGTCCGGAAAACGCGAGGCCCCTCAGAATCTCCTGCATGCCCTCCACCCAGTAGCAGATCGCCCCCAGCCTACAATCGCGTTCCGGCCTGGAGAACCTCTCCCACCGGCAGACACACAACCCTGGCCAACCTCCGCCGACTGTGCTGAACTGCGTAAGTAAGTCGCTGATCGGGATGGTGGCGTTGATGTCGGATCCGATGACCATAGCGATCGCCACGGCTATGGCAGGTAAGGCTGTCGAGGTGGCGGGCGAGCCGGCCAAGGAGGCAGTGGCCGGCATCGTTCGTAGGGTCCGCGACCGGTTCCGTGGGCGCTCAGACGAAGTCGTTCTGACCGCCGCTGCGGCAAACCCCGACTCCATGACTCACATGGATGAGTTTGCGCTGGCGCTTCGCCGCCTCATGACCGAAGATCCCGCCTTCCGAGCCGAGCTCGAAGTCCTGTGGAACCAGGTAGAAACGAGTTCGACAGTCCAGCATGGCGGCGTCGTCAACAACTTCCATGGCCAGGCGGAGAAGGTCATCATGACAGGCGACATCGATGGGGGCCTGACGATCAACTAACGCGGTGACGGTGGCCCCGTCTTCGCCAGTCTGGCCAGAGCTGGCCCGTTCGTGGCCCGGGGCAGCCACGTTGTCGTCATGCTGCAGATCTCCCGCGCCAGACGCTGGCGCATCTATGGTCCGCCCCGCCCCGCGCCGCTGAGACATCGCCTTCGAAGACGAAGCTCCCCACAGAACCCACCGCAGTGGTCCCCGTGGAAGCAGGGGACGTGCTGCACGCCCCGCGCTGCTGGTGGCACGCCGCCACCTCCGCAGGCGAACCGTCCCTGCATCCAACAGGCGGCCTGGCCGGCCGCACTGGAGTCGACCTGCTCACTTGGCTGGTTGATGAACTCCACCCTGAGCAGGCCATCCGCCAGGCCCTTCCGGGAAGCGGCGGCCAGGACCACCGGGCTTCCTGGCGGGACCAAGGGGCCAAACTCGTGCAGGGGCGACAGTCTCCGGGAAAGAAAGAGGCCCACAAGCTCAGGCGTCCGGGTCGACCGTGCGGAGTAGATCGAGGAAGCCGGTGAGCGTGTTCATCTGCTCGCTGGTCAGGGGATCCGGGCTGAAGTGCATGGTTTCGTTCCGGATTCCGGTCACGGCCTTCATCAGTTCCAGGAAGAGCTGGTGGTCCAGAGGCCATGCAAGCTTGGACCAACGCTCCGCTGGCTCCAGAAGGAACCAGAAGTTGCCCAGCGTGAGGTCTCCCGCCGAGCGCACCCGATCCGGCCGTCTACGCGCGCAGCTGCGGATCTCCTCCAGTGACAGCTTCTCGTTCACGCGGCGCCGCAGCCGACGTTCAATCTCTTCGATGAGGACGAACGGCCTGGCCAGGTCGTCGAACTGACGGGTCAGGTCGGCCGCCGTGACGATCCCACACAGCCCTGACTTGTCCTGGCTGCGGACGAAGACGAAGCCCCGGGTGTAGATCTGGTCGATCTGCTCGAGGAGTGGCTCGTGGTACTCCACGACCAGGGCCGCCACCGTGGCGTCGGCCATCGAGGCACTCGCTTTCGCGACCTGGGCACGTCCGATGGACTCCCAGCTCACCGCGCCGTGGAACGTGCCGTCTTCCGAGACCACGGCCAGCTGCGAGAAGTTCTTCAACACCATCAGCGTTGTCGCCTTGTGCAGCGAGTCCTCGGGCCGAACTGCCGTAACGGCACCGTTCGCCGCCTTGAGATCACCGATCCGCAGCGTGATCCCGGGAAGCTCCGAGGCGTCCTCGGTGTCGTCCGCCACCTGCGCCGGGAAGCTCGTCTCGCCAACGACCGGCTCCTCCCCCACCGGGACGAGCTGGATGAAGTTGTCAACCCACCCTTCCGTGAAGGCCGGCCGGGTCGCGAGCCCCTTCTCCTCCAGCGCCCCCTCGATCTCGGCCACAACATCGGGCGTCCGACGGGCAGCGTCCCAGTAACCGAGGAGCGCCCTGATCGTCAGCCGAACAGGATCACCGGGGCTGCGTTCGGCTGCCTCCGCCAGCAGATCCGAACGACTCCGCGCCTCGTATTCGCCCCCGGCCATCCCGACACCCGGATCGGTCCCATGGGCGGCCAAGTGTGCAACGCGGCGCGCGGCGTCGAAACGGGTCAAGCCGCAGACCGTCAGCAGGGATCCGAGGCTGTCAAGCAGGTCCTGCTTGATGACGTCGCGGGAGATTTCGGTCCGGATCCATTCGACCGGCCGGGTGTGCCGAAACCCTTCCGGCGCATCGTGCCGATAGACATATGGGCCGATGACCCGCCCCACCGCCACTCGCCCGGGACGAGTCTTGAGCGGGAGGACGATGTGGTCCCCCTCTTGGATGATGTCCAGGAATCGCCAAAGCTGGCCGGTCCAGTTGGCGATGCGTGCCTTGCCGTCGTCGGGATAGGTCTTCTGGACGATCCGTCGAAGGTCTTCCCGGGACCCCGCGCCGCCGATGTCACTGAACGTTTTTCAGCGGGGCCTGTGGGTTGGGTGATCACAGCATGATCGCGGACGGCGCGGCGGGCCCTGGAACGTGGAAAGCCCCTGGTAGGACGGGTGATCTCTCACAACCGACCGTCCCCACCAGAGGCTTCACATGCTTCTATCGTTCTTCGCTGCCGTTGTCGCGTCAGACCCTGAACTACACGACCGGAGTGGTCCGCCGGCACCGCACGAGCATCGGCAGCCGAGGGCGGGCCCTCACGCCGGGTGCGCAAGCGTTGATGGTGCTGGTCTACCTGCGGAAAGGCGAAACGTTCGCCGGCCTGGCGGCCGGGTTCGGGGTGTCCACCTCGACCGCGTGGCGCTACGTCAACGAGACCGTCCAGCTGCTGGCCGCCCGCTCACCCAAGCTCGCCCAGGCGTTGCGCAAGGCCGCCCGCGACGGGCTGCTGTACCTGGTGCTGGACGGCACGCTCATCCCGATCGACCGCGTCGCCGCCGACCGGCCGTTCTACTCCGGGAAACATCGACGGCACGGCATGAACCTGCAGGTCATAGCCGCACCCGACGGAACCATCGTGTGGGTGTCGGGCGCGTTGCCCGGCTCGGTCCACGACCTGACCGCCGCCCGCATCTGGGGCATCCCACGAGAGCTGGACGCCGCGGGGTTCCTGGTCCTGGCCGACAAGGCCTACCAAGGCGCGGACGGGCCGCTGCTCGTCCCGTACCGCGGCACCGGCAAACCCGAGTCGCAGAAGACCGCCAACCGGGCCCACGCCCGGCTCCGCGCGCCCGGCGAACGCGCGAACGCCCAGCTCAAACACTGGGCCATCCTCGACAAGCTCCGCTGCTGCCCACACCGCGCCGGCCACCTCGCCAAAGCCATCCACGTCCTACACAACCGCGAAGCTCAAGCTCGCTGAAAAAGGCTCACTGAGTTCGTCCCAACCGAGGATGGCGAGCCCCTCGGCCAGGGACTGGCTCTCACGTTCACCGTCACGGCCGCCACGGATCATCCAGGCCGCCGGAACCAGATTAGCCATCGCGTATCACTCCTACGGCTCGACACCGTCTCCCAAGATCACCTGACACCCTAACCCGAGAGTAAAGTTAACCTCCTCTCCTTTGCGCCATCTGCCCATTTTTCAGGCCGTCGACCGCCCATCATCAGCACAAAGGTCCCATTTCGCTTTGTGTCGTCGCCGGTCCGAGCAAGATCCTGGCCACGGCGTAACGGATCGTGACGAGGTAGGTGGTTCATGGAGTCCGTCATGCCGTCCGATCCGCGGCGGATCGCGGGGATCGAGCTGCATGGTCGGCTCGGCGAAGGCGGGATGGGGCAGGTCTTCTTCGGGGTCACCCCAGGTGGCGGCCAGGTCGCAGTCAAGATCGTCCACAAGGCGTACGCCGACCGCGAGGACATCCGTGAGCGGTTCGATCGCGAAGTCACCGCCATGAGCATGATGCAAGGCCCGCGCGTCGCCTCGCTCATCGCTGCTGCTGGGCCGGACGACGAGCAACCGCGGCTGGCGATGGAGTACGTCCGCGGGCTTACCCTGCGCGACTTCGTCCACGAGCACGGCCCCCTGGGCGCCGACATGGGAGCCGCTTTCGGCGACCTGCTCGCCGAGGGGCTGAGCGCGGTCCACGAAGCCGGGCTACTTCACCGCGACCTGAACCCGGCCAACATCCTGCTCGCCGACGACGACCCCAAGATCATCTACTTCAGGCTGGTCTCCCTCGGTGAGGCGCTGGACAGCTATGCCGCCGAGCTCACCACCAGCGGAGTCACACTCGGCGGCCGGTGACCTGCTCGGCGAGTTCAAATCTCCACCAAGTCGGGTCCTTCCCCGACGGCCACAGCCTCGACCCGTTCCGACTGCGAGGAGCGATCGAACAGTGCGCCACCGAGCTCGGCTAGACACCGGACCTGGTGTTCCTGAACAACCCCGAACGGCCTGCCGGAGCCCCTCGGCCGGGACGTTCTTGCTGCCGCCGTCACCGACACCATGAGGACGGGGCTGTCCAGCGGGTGGGGCATTGCCTCGTGGAACGTGAAGCGCTCATTCCGTTCCTGGACGAGGTGCCTGCGCCGGATGGGCTGATGACCAGGTGCGGGCTCACCTGCGCCCCAGCAGCGCTAGACGCCCGCCGAGCGCCTCGCCGAACTCCTCGGCTTCCCTGTCGCTGGCCGGTGGGGGATGGCCCCGTTCGGCGGCACCCCTGCCACCGTCCCATGGCCCACACCCGACACCTTCGTCCCGGGCAGGAAACGACGACACCGCTTCAAACCGCGTTCGCCGTCGCCTACCACCTGCCCCGCCTGGCGGCGGTCGCCGTCGGCGCCGACCAGCCCGGCCACCTCGCCGAGCTCGTAGCTGCGGCCGGGCTCGACATCGACCTGGTGCGGGTGGCTGCGTACCGGACCCTGCGCACTCAACGGAAGGCTACGGTGACGACGTGAACCTCCAAGCGACACTGTTCGACCTGTCGAAAGTGCCGCACGACGACGTGCTCGACATCACCGAAGCCCGGCTGTGCCTCACCCTCGACCGGGCCGCCGGCCACTACAGCGCCCTCAACGGAACCGCCGGATTCCCCACCAGCGCAGGCACCTGGGTCCGCCTGGCCTGGCACCGCCCGGCGCAGGTGAACGCGGAAACACTCACCGGGTTCGAGGCCGCACTGGACCTGGACCAGGTGCCGCGCCCCATCTGGCGATCCGCCGCAACCTGGCACGACGACAACCGGGATGTGGTGTGGCGAGCCGATGAAATGACGCAGGTCACCGACCCCGCCGTGTCGGCCACCGGATTCGTCACCACCGACCCCGGCTTGCCAGACACCTGGTGGGCGGACCTGCGGACTGCGTCCAAGTTGCTGGCCGCCCACCCGACACGGCGGGTCTGCATGACCCAGGAGCACCTGTCCCGGCGGATCGCCGAGGTGTACGGCGATGAGCTCGACACCACCATCACCGCCTGGGCGACCGTCCACGGCGACCTGGGATGGGCGAACGTGTGCGCGCCGACGCTCACGCTCATCGACTGGGAGTCGTGGGGCAGGGGCCCGGCCGCCCTCGACGCCGCGACGCTGTGGGTCGCTTCCCTCCAGGTACCGTCCCTGGCTGCCAAGGTGCTGGAGGTATTCGACGAGGTGCTCTCCACCCGGACCGGGCAGCTGGTGCGGCTCATGCAGTGCGCCAACGTCGCCAGAGCCTTCAGCCGAACCAGCCGCAAGGGGCCACTCACCGACATCATGGCCGCCCACGCGACCGAGCTACTCGCCGAACTGACCTGAACACGGCTCGCCTCTGCAAGTGCTTGGTGATGGTGCCGAGCATCGTGGCCCTAGCTCAGCGCGGAAACTCCACATCGTCAGGATTAATCACTCTCCGTGTCGGCCAAATCGCGACAAGCGGCCCGAAGTGTCAGCGCGATCCCTGATACTGAGATCCGGGCACGAGACTGGTGGTTCCCGAGACGCAGCGAGGTGGATGAGGCCGGTGGACGTTCGGATCAAGGCTCTTGCCGACCGATCCCCCAACTTCGGCTTCCTCCTCGGCCATGAGCCTCTGCTCGTCCTCTATGGGGCGGGCGCGGAAGCGGCGATCTTCACGGATCCGAACGTAGCGCTGCTCAAGGCTCGCCAGTTTGGTGAGGTCCTGGCCATCGACCTGGCACGACGAGGCCGAGTCCGCGTGAGTGGGAGTCGGCAGGTCGACCGCCTCCACGCGCTGAACCGCGAAGGCTTTCTCCACGGCGACGTAGAGGCCGCGTTCAACAAGATTCGTGACCTCGGTAACCACGAAGTCCACAGCAACCTCGGTATTGCCAACACTCCTGCCGACCAGCAGAAGGCTTTCGAAGCGGTGAAGACCTGCTTCCGGTTGGGGGTGTGGTTTCACCGCCTCCTGGACGGCAGCCGCGAAGTCCGCCCCTTCGTACCGCCTCAGCCTCCGACCATTCCCGAGACTCGAATGTCGGAGGATGTCACCGGTCTAGCTGAGCTGAGGGCTGCGGTCGAGCAGGCCCAGGAGGAGCTTGCGCAGTCCCGGCTGACCTTCGAACACAAGGCTTCGCAGCTGGAGGCCGAGCGAGATGCCCGCCGGGCAGCCGAGGATGAGGCCGCCCGATCCGAAACCGGCAGGGCCGAACTGCGCTCAATCGTAGAGCAGTTGCAAAGTCAGATCGCGGCGTTGCAGCGCAGGTTCGAGGCTGCACCAGCTACGGCGTCACTGCAGCAGCGCGAGGATCTACTAGCTAATGCCGAGAGTGCTTCCCGTGAGCCGAAGAATGAGGTTCAGGTCCGCGAGATCCTGGACCGGATGCTCCAGGATGCGGGCTGGTCGGTACAGAATGCCGGTGTCGGGTTGGACTTGTGGGGCCCTCAGGGGGTCGCTGTTCGCGAGGTCGCCACCAAGATCGGTCCCGCTGACTACCTGCTATATGTGGACCGCAAGCTCATCGGTGTGATCGAGGCCAAGCGTGAGGGCGCCGACCTTTCGGCAGCCGAACAGCAGGCCGACGGCTATGCAGAGCACCTGAAGTCCGAGCAACGTCGGGCCTCCTGGCGCCCAACGCTACCGTTCCGATACGCCTCGGACGGCGGTGTCACCACTTTCCGCAACACTCTGGACCCTGACTCGAGAACCCGGCAGATCTCCTACTTCCACCGGCCGCAGACGATCGCCCGTTGGATGCACGACGCCGACCACGACCCCCAGGCACCCACATACCGAGCCAAGCTCCGGAGCCGTCTACCCGAGCTGGTCATCGAAGGCCTACGCCCGGCTCAGATCGAGGCAATCCGAGGGCTGGAGCATTCCCTGGGCGAGGGGCGCGAACGGGCACTGATCCAGATGGCCACTGGGGCTGGCAAGACCTTCACCGCCTGCACCTTCTCCTACCGCTTGATCAAGTACGCCAAGGCAGCCCGCATCCTGTTCCTGGTCGACCGCAACAACCTCGGCACCCAGGCCCGAACAGAATTCGAGAACTTCACCACGCCTGATGACGGAAGAAAGTTCACCGAGCTCTACAATGTGCAGCAGCTCACCGGCAACGCCATGCTCGATTCGTCCAGCGTCGTGGTCTCCACCATCCAGCGCCTCTACCTCGGCCTGTCCGGCAAGGCTATCCCCCAGAACGACGACCCCGAGTTGGACAGCTACGACATCGAAGGCGACCTCGTCCTCGCCTACAACCCCACCTTCCCACCCGAGACCTTCGATCTGATCGTCGTGGACGAATGCCACCGCTCGATCTACGGCAAGTGGCGTTCAGTACTGGAGTACTTCGACGCCCCTATCGTCGGTCTCACCGCGACCCCGGTGGCGCAGACGTTTGGGTTCTTCCACCAGAACCTGGTCAGCGAGTACACCTACGAGCAGGCGGTCGCAGACAACGTCAATGTCGACTTCAACGTATATCGGATCAAGACTGAGATCTCCGAGTCCGGGGCACTGATCGAGGCCGGAACCAGCGTCCCCGTCCGCGATCGGCGGACGCGACGGCAGCGATACGAAGACCTCGACGACGACTTCCAGTACACAGGCAAAGATGTCGGGAACCATGTGCTGAGTCTCGGCCAGATGCGGACCGTCATCCAGGCGTTCAAGGAGCGGCTGTACACCGAGATCTTCCCCGAACGAGCCAAGATCCCCGAAGACAAGCGGATGGTGCCCAAAACGCTCATCTTCGCCCGCAACGACGAGCACGCGGAAGAGATCGTTTCCGTCGTACGGGACGTGTTCGGCCGCGGCAATGACTTCTGCACGAAGATCACCCACAAGGCGAAGCGACCTCACGAGCTGCTTGCCCAGTTCCGCAACTCGGCCACGCTGCGGGTGGCGGTGACGGTCGACATGATCGCCACCGGCACCGATGTGAAGCCGCTAGAGTGCCTGATCTTCATGCGGGACGTGCGCAGCTGGTCCTACTTCGAGCAGATGAAAGGCCGAGGCGCCCGCACCGTGCCGCAAGCCGAGTTCCAGGCTGTCACCCCGGACCTGCCGGAGAAGACCAGGTTCGTCATCGTGGACGCCATCGGCGTCACCGAGAACCCGAAGGTCGACGCCGCCCCACTGGACAAGGGAGATCCGGCCAAGCGCGAAAGCCTCGAGAAGCTTCTCGCGAAGGTCGCGGCTGGCACCATCGGCGAGCAAGAAGTGTCTACGCTCGCGTCCCGGCTGGCTCGGCTAGACAAGGAGCTCAACAACCAACCCGCACAGCGGGTCGACATCGAGCAGGTCGCCGGACAGCCGCTCCACGACATCGTGCGTGGCATGGTCGACGCCGTCTCCGTGGACGCTCAGGAAGCCGCCCGTAGCAGCGGCGGCAAACAGGCCATGCAAGAGCTACTCGGCCGCGCACTGGAACCGCTCGCCTCCAATCCCGAGCTCCGCAAGCGACTGCTTGAGACCCGCCGAGCCCTCGACATCATCACCGACGAGGTAAATCAAGACCAGGTAGTATTCGCCGGCGCTGTCCTCAACGCCGAGCAAGGACAATCCATGATCACGAGCTGGCGCGAGTACCTCGAGGAAAACCGCGACGAGATCACCGCGTGGCACACCGCGTACAGCCAGCGCACCAAACCGCCTCACGAGATCTTCGCCGAGCTCCAGCGCATCGCCCAGCGGATCGCTCTCCCCCCGCGCCGTTGGACCCATGAACGGCTCTGGAAAGCCTACGAACAGGCCGGGCTTACCGCTGCGCGGGGGAACGCACGGCACAGCATCACAGACCTAGTCACCATTATCCGGTACGAACTGGGTATTGACCAACAACCCAGCCCATATGAGGAAGTCATCAGAGGCCGTTTTGTCAACTGGATCGCCCGAAAGGAACAAACCGGAACACGCTTCACCTGCGATCAGATGTGGTGGCTCGAGAACATCGCGCAGACCACCGCACTATCTGTAAGATTCGACACCGCGGCCTTGGACCACGTCCCGTTCAGCACCCAAGGCGGCACCGACGGCTTCCTCACGGCCTTCGGTGACGACCGCGCAATCAACATTCTCAACGAACTAGACCAGGACCTCACAGCATGAACAAGCTCCCTGATAACTGGACATGGGCAGAGCTTGGCGAGCTCGGGACATGGTATGGAGGCTCCACGCCCAGCAAGAAGCGCCCTGATTTTTGGGAAAATGGAACCATCCCATGGCTCTCCCCGAAAGACATGGGAGCTGATCGCCTCACAGCAACCCAAGATTTGATTACAGAATCCGCTCTCAGGGAGTCTTCAGTTCGACTCATTCCAGCAAATTCCGTCGCGATAGTTATCCGGTCAGGAATTTTGGAGCGCAAGGTCCCTGTTGCTTACGTTCCGTTCGCAACGACTCTCAATCAAGACATGAAGGCGGTCCGTCCCAGAGACGATGTGGACCCACGATGGATCACTTGGGGGCTCAAGGCTTTTGAACGGCAAATTCTTGACACCTGCCGAAAAACGGGAACCACGGTAGCCTCGCTGGAGGTTCCATGGCTGATGAAATTCAAGCTGCCGATTCCACATCTCTCGGAACAGCAGCGGATCCTCGCGGACCTCGAAGAACATCTTTCCCGCCTTCAAGTCACAATGCGAGCCCTAAAAGACATCGAATCCAAGGGCAAGCAGATGCGCTCCCAAATACTGGGATCTGCATTCAGTGGACAGTTTTAAGGGGGATCGGATGGCACTTGAGCCAATAAGAAATCTTGTTCCGCGAGATCTGGTCAGCCAGTTGTGGAGCTATTGCGAACTGTTGCGCCATAGCGGCGTCTCAACACTCGACTACGTGGAGCAGTTGACATATCTACTGTTTCTCAAGATCGCCGATGAACGATCGAATCGAAAGTTGAATTCTGAGCGGATCGTGCCACAAGGAATGGACTGGGCCAGCCTGGTCAACAAGTCGGGTGACGATCTGCTCGACCAGTACGAGCACATTCTTCCATTGCTGGGGCGCCAGCCCGGAATGCTTGGCTCGATCTTTGAGGGGGCAAAGAACAAAATTCAGTCACCATCGGTGCTTGAACGGCTGGTCAAGGATCTAATCGGGCAGTACCGCTGGGGTAGCGAGAGCACCGACGTCAAAGGCGACGCCTACGAGGGGTTGTTGCAACGCGGGGCCGAAGACCGAAAGACAGGGGCAGGACAGTACTTCACGCCCCGTGCAGTGATCGATGCCATGGTGGAGTGCATCAACCCAGGGCCGAATGACACGGTCTTCGATCCAGCCTGTGGGACCGGCGGATTCTTGATCGCGGCGCATAGCCATATCGTTCGCAACCACGGATCAGAACTGGACAGCGATCGTCGTCGCGCTCTGAGCAGTGGTGCAGTCCGTGGAGTTGAGCTCGTCCGCGAGACGGCACGGTTGGCGTCGATGAACATGTTGATCCACGGGATTGGTCAGCCAAACGGCAAGGAGCTCATCGAGGTCCGGGACTCCTTGGCTGAGCCACCGGCCAGCCGGGTGGACGTGGTCCTGGCCAATCCTCCATTCGGTGTAGGAACGGTGACGGGCGAGAACTACGGAAAAGTCCGTCAGGATCTGTGGACCGAGACCACCAACAAGCAACTCAACTTCGTTCAACACATCTTTACGTTGTTGAACATGGGCGGCCGTGCCGCAGTTGTACTGCCAGATAACGTGTTGTTTGAATCTGGCGCTGGAGAGGTAATCCGCCGCGAGTTGCTGGCCCGGTGCGACGTGCACACATTGCTTCGACTTCCAAAGAACATCTTCTACGCTGGCGGAGTCAAAGCCAACGTGCTGTTCTTCGACAAGAAGAAGCCGCGCGCTGACGGTGTTCCTCGGACTAAACTGCTGTGGGTGTACGACCTACGCACGGGTCAGAACTTTACAATGAAGCGGAACCCACTCACCCGGGCAGACCTGGATGACTTCATCAAGTCCTACCGGCCAGGGGATCGAGGGGCTCGATACGAGACAGATCGCTTCAAGGCGTTCGACTACAACGAGCTCATCACGCGGGACAAGGTCAACCTGGATCTGATGTTCCTACAGGACTCAATCACCGAGGTGATGCCCAGCCCTGACGTCACCGCACAGGAGATCGTGGAGGAACTGGAGGCTGCACTGGCCGAATTTTCAGCCATCACGGAGTCACTCCGGGCGCTAAGATCCCACCGTGAGGATTCCGACATTCAGGATTGATCGACCGGCGGCTGTTACGAATAGTCACCCACCTTCCCAGGAAGGTGACGCAAGGTGACGATCGCGCATCAGCTCTTCGACTCGCTGTGGTCCTTCTACCAGCGAGAACTCAGCGTAGAGGGTGTATCCGAGCTTGACTACGTCGAGCAGCTAACGTACCTGCTCTTCTTGAAGATCGATGATGAGCGGAGCATGCGTGGGCTGAACACGGTTCAAGTGGTGCCGACGTCTCTGGGCTGGAAGGGGCTTCGCCATCTCACAGGCGAGGCGCTAGAACGACAGTACGGTTACACCCTTGAGCAGTGTGGCAAGACAGCAGGCATCAGTCCAGAGGACCGGGCTAAGGCCATAATCTTCCGCAAGGCCAAGGGGACCATTCGTAACCCGGCAAAGCTTCGCGCTCTGGTGTCCAATGAGATCGGCCGACGGAAGTGGACAGAGCTGGGCCCGTCCACGCTAGGTGACCTCTACCGGATGCTGCTCCACGAGGCCAGCGTGAACTTTAACCTCGAGTCAGGACAGACACTCACCCCTGAGCCACTCGTCTCGGCAGTGATCGATTGCGTACGCCCCGCGGCCGAAGCCAGGGTGTTCGACCCCGCCTGTGGGACGGGCCAACTACTCGTGGCCGCCTACCAGGCTATGGAACGGGACGCGGAAGCCCGAAATCGTTCCGGCCAGCACGCCGAGATCGCCGAAGGAGCACTCACAGGGTATGACTTCGACGAGCGCCTGTGTCGGTTCGCCACCATGAACGTCCTGCTTAGCTTTGGTCGCCCATTCAACGCTCCCCCGACCATTGAAGAGCGCAATACGCTGGCCAAGTCCTCCGATGTGAAACCAACGCTGATTATATGTAATCCGCCATTCAAGACGCAGGCTCCCCAGCCTCAGGGGCGCACAGATCTGATCGTTGACAGCAACAGCAACCCACTGAACTTCCTCCAACACATCGCAACTACACTCCCCAATGGCGCAAAAGCAGTGGTATTCGTGCCGGATAATGTGTTGTTCGAAGGAAACTCTGAACGCACGGTCCGTCAATGGATCTTCCAGCACTGCACAGTTCACACGCTACTTCGGCTGCCCAGCGGGGTATTCGAACGAGGAGGTGCGAGGTCCAACATTCTTTTCTTTGATCGTAGAGAGGTTCGCCCCGACGGTCGGCCGGCAACCGAACGCGTCGATATCTACGATTTCCGTACCGGGAAGCACTTTCAGGTGGCCAGGAATCCTCTCAAACGGTCGGATCTTGACGACTTTGTCGCATGGTACCACTCCGACCGGTCACCCGATCCAAGGCATCCGGCAGTATCACTGACCTACGACCAGATAGCAAGCACCTACGACTTTCGCCTTAATATCCTCTACCGCGGTGGCGACCCAGTCACGGAAATCCCCGACCCGCGGTCCATGGCTATGGATATCGCCGATCAGTTGGAGGCCGCAGCCAAAGAGTTCAGGGGGATCGCCACGAGCTTCCCCGAAGTCCCCGACCTTGCGGAGACCGACGATTGAATACGAACAAATTCCCCTTCAAGCGTTTCACGGACAACATCCAGTATGCACAGCGCATGATTAACGGTGGCCTCACCCTGGAGACGCTCGGGGCCTCAGGGGTGGATCTCGGCACTCTCACCAGTGACCATGCTCCCCATCCAGACGATTTGTACCGAGCTGCCTGGACGCAGGCGACGACAGCGCTCGATCACTGGCTCCACGAAGCGATCATCGACTACATCGTCGCCCACACCGACGACACGACGTGGGAGCGACCCAAGGGGTTGAACGCGCTAAAAATGGATTTCGGTCATGCCGAAGAGCTCTCCGGACCTCGCCAAAAGCGAATTGTCATCCAGGAATTTCTCCGAAAAGAACTAAACCGCAGCACCTACCAAAGGAGCGCCGTCATCAGCGACGGGCTTAGACTAGCGGTGCACCTGAATGGGGGTCAGATCTGGGCCAGCATCGGAGCTCCCTGCAATATGTCCGCCAACGAAGCGATCAGCTGGCACGACGCAATTGTGGACCGGCGTAACAAGATTGCCCATCGTGCTGATCTTGATGACCAAGGCAGGCGCACCCCGATGAGCGCGGCGGAAGCCCAGGGAACCCTGGATTGGATCACTCACGTCGGATCTGAGGTCGCTTTGCTGCTCCACTGAGCCTGCAGTTCCGGGTGTCGGTATGGCAAGTACACCATCGGCTTCGTCTATGTGCTGAGCAACGAGGCGATGCCGAGTGTCGTCAAGGTCGGCTTGACGGCCAAGCTCACAGAAGATCGCACAAAAAGCTCCACTGCACCGCCGTCCCCTCCCCTTCGACGTCGACTTCCGGGCGGCGATCTCGCATCCACGCGCTGTGGCCGTCTGCTCTTCGCGTGCTCGTCGGCGATCGTGGCCAGCATCTGCTCCACATGCCCTGCACTCACCTCCGCCAGCAGCAACTCGCCAAGTAGCGGCACCAGATACCGGCGGGCGTGATCGGCGTAACCGGCCACCGTAGAGGCGGCGCCCGGATGGTTCTCCAACCACCACGCCAACCACTCGGCCACCTTCAACGGCCGCCCACGCGGTCCACGCAACCGCCGCAGCTCCTCCTCAGCGGCCTTACGAGTTGGAAAGCCGCCCCGGCGAATCCGCCGACGCCGCCCATCCGGGCCGCGCCCGAGCTCCAACCGCAGATACCAACTGCCGTGCCCACGCTCCGTCACCAGCCGCGGACACCCCACGCCGACCGCACGGCCAGAACCCGGAACCTCACAGCCACACCGCCGGCACACCCCGGCAGTCATCCTTCTTCTGCCCATGAACTCACCCTGCGCTCAGGACATCCGGCACGAGCTCCCCAGAGAGCCAGAACCGGTTGTCACCTAGGCAGCGGTGAAGCCGAACCCCTGGCCTGGCTATAGCGAACGGCGAACGAACTCGCATCGCAGCAACGGGCGAGTTGGTTGATGGTGAGCCGGCCACGGTCCTTCTCGTTGGTCGTGCCGGTCACCGGCATGTAGGGCGGCTCGCGGTCGGCGTCCTGACCTCTGCCAACAGGGACGCCATGTCCCGTTCCTACCGGTGACCTGGAGCACCTGGAGCACCTGGAGCACCTGGAGCACCTGGAGCACCTGGAGCACCTGGAGCAGGATGCCGTCATATGCGTGCTGCGATCGAGGACACATCCCGAAGTACGCGATCGAGTAGCTCTGTCAACAGCCGGTTCTCCTCGAGGGCCAAGTGCGCTCTGTGGTGAAGAGGCTCGGCCACTTTCTGGAACTGCTGGCGATCTTCGGGGCCGGGCCAGGACAGTTCCAGTTTTGAGAAGGCGCGTCGGCTGATCTCTCTGGCCTGTTGGCCTTGCGCGATTTTGGGAAGGTCTTCGCTTCGGGCACGAAGTTCGTGGAGCAGCCACCAGCGGTCCGAGGGATCGGACGGGCGCACCGCAAGGACCCCCCGGTTCGGTGTGGTTGGCAACCAGGTCAGCGCGGCGCGGGCCCCCTCCGGTCTCGAGGCGACCAGCACAGTTCCTGGTTCGCAGACGTCGCCCGGCTCGGCGAGCGTCTGCCGTCCTCCCTGGATGTGAGGCGGATCCGCAGCCAGGACGTCGGCCGGCGCTATCCGGGACGTCGCGACACCGTCCAAAACCGGTTGGGGTTGGTTTGGTCGGCCGGTCATCACCGCGGCGACGGCACCGAACGTGGAGGATGCCCACGAATGCTCACGTCGCCGCGCCAGCATGGCGTGATGGGCATCGGCCAAGGTGACGGCGTCCACGGCGATCCGCTGGTTCAGGTCCATCTTGTCCTGCACCAGTTCGACCACACGAGTGATGGTCTCGATACGTTCTGGAGGTGGGACGGCCACCTCCATCGCCCTCAGCCGGTCGATGCTCAAGGTTGGCTCGACATGCGCCGATACGTGTCGGTCGAACCAGGCGCGGGCGATCGGCGTCTGGAACCAGATCTTCAACCAGCGGGTGACGGCGTGGTTCTGTGAGCGGAGGATGCCGACGGAGCGTGTTGTCACCCAGCCGGAATGCCGCTGGTCGATCAGTGCCGCGTCACCCACCCGGCGGACGAGTACCACGACCAGGTCGCCCTCGGCGAGAGTGGCGCGGCTGGGCTTGGTGTCCGGGGTCGCGGCGTGATCCGGTGGAGGCGTCCGGATACGGCCATCGCGGACGTCGCTGGCCCTGATCACTCCTCGTCCGCTGGGAAGTTCCTGCTCGGGGAGCCCGTAGGTGACCTTCAGGTCCGCAGCTTCCTTCACCGTCATGCGCTGCCAGCCGCTGAGGGCGAGTTCACGCATCACAGTTCGTCCAAGATCCGAAGTAGGTCGGCTTCTAGTGCGTGCGCCTCTTCGAACTTGTCCCGAAGTTTGGCGGTGAGTTCATGGATCTGCCGCTGGTCTGGGGCGTCATCGGGGCTGAGTTCATCGGTGTATCGCGGTGGTTGCAGGTCGTATCGCTGACCGGCGATCTCCTCGGCGTGGACCGAACGGCATCGACCAGGCTCGTCGCGGTATTGCCCCGCTGCCTCTCGCCACGCTTCCAGTGTGTGCAGCACCTGCTCGACGCCTTCCGGACTGAGACGACGTTTGCGCGACCCCGGAACCGGTTCGTACGCGGTCCGCGCGTTGATGAAGAGCACCTTGCCTCGGCGGTCGCTGCTACCCCAGTCGCCATGGGGACCTTTGTCTGTGTTGAGCAGCCACAGGCAGCAAGGAGCACGGCTGTGGGTGAACAGGCCCGGTGGCAGAGCCACCACACATTCGACGACGTCCTCATCGACGAGCCGTCCACGAAACCGCTGTTCTACCTGCCTTGCCCCGGTTGCCGCCCCCTCCGCCATAAGGATCGCCGCCCTGCCCCGAGGAGCGAGCGCGTGGAGGATGTGGAGGATCCAAGCCAAGTTCGCGTTGTCGCGGGGGGGTGCCGTTTCCGCATCCCACCAACTCGGGTCGCTCGCCCGCCGGTCGGGACTCCATGAGCCGTTGAAGGGCGGATTGGCCAGGATGATGTCATAGGAGGACTCAAAGGGCTGCGCGAGACTGTCCATCGGCTCAAGAAGCCGCGCATCCAGGTTGCGGGCGGTCAGGTTCATCCGAGCCACATGGAGCATGGAGGCATGAACGTCCTGACCGGTCAGGTCCAGGGTCGATGCCCGACCCGTGCGTTCGGACACGTACTGGGCGGCGCCTATGAGCAACCCGGCCGACCCGCACACCGGATCGAGCACCCGCTGACCTTCTTGGGGATCCACCGCCGCCACCATCAATCGGGCTACATCATTGCGAGTGAAGTAGTCCCCGGCCTTCGCATGCATTTCAGAAAGGTCCTGAAAGCTCTGGTTCAGACAATCACCAAGGTCGTCGACTCGATCGGCGGCCTTGACCAGGCGGCGCAGAGCATCGTCGGCCGTTGGGGGTAGACGCGGAACGAACGCGCGGCCCTCTTCATCTTGAGACTGAAGTAGGCAATTACGCACCAAGGGGCCCATCTGCTGCTGGGTCTTGCCCGCTTGCGTCAAGAGGTGGTTCCACCAGACGCCTTGCCCGCTCTGTGGATGCTTTCGCGCCTGGTCTCTTAGCGTCATGAGGCCGGCCACAACGCGGCAAGCGTCATGAAAGCTCAGGACATCTCCCAGGGCTCGTACTGAGATCTGCATTTCAGACGTCATTGGAGGAGCTCCCTTGGGGACAGGGCACGATATCCGCATCCTTGCTCACGAGAGGCCGCCCGTTTTCATGAGCAGGACGACCACCGGGACCGCGGCGGCGAAAGCGGCGGCCCCGGCCGCAATGGCGCCGACGACCCGGCCGCCGTCGAGCCACTTCAGGAATCCGGCCAGCAGCGCCGCCACCAGCGCCACCAGGATCACCACGACCACGATGAGGACTCGCTCCATCTGCGGCTCCATCTCTACTGGGCGCGCGACGTCGACTGACGACCGCGCGGGTTCCGGCGTGGCGGGGGCTTCCCCGCCCGACACGAGAACGGTAGGACGCCACAGCCGCGGCGCGCCCAGAGCACGCAGTTTGGGTTTTCCATGAGGGGGATTGGTGTCTATTTATCTACTCATGTCGCTTTTGCCATGGCGTGGGAGCGGACTGCTGGAGGTAGCCCGCAGGAAAACGTGCTCGGGCTGCCGTCCATGGGACCGGTGAGGTCGTGACGCCGAGGGCTTGCGGGGAGCTGCACCAGAGCCCTGCCTCCCTCGCCTCCGTCGGAGCAGCAACACCAGCCGATGATGGTGAGCGCCTCGGAGTGCTTCATCAGCGGTGTGAACGTCTCACCGCAGACGAGATCGAGCCCGGAGGTGAGCTCACCCTTGCGCCAGGCGCTGAACGAAGACGGCCGGCAGTCGAACCGATCGAGGAGCGTCCGGAGCCGTTCAGCCGCATGTGCGATTCTGGCCTGACTCCCCCTTGCGCGAATCGCGCGTCGTGTCGCCGCTGCGGCTACGAACGGCGGAGCCGCTCGATTTCTGCTTCCAACTCGCGGACCTTCGCCCCCAACTCAGCCCTCGTAGGTTTCCGGGCCCGGATGGTCCGGCGAGGTGACGCGTCACGTGCCGGTTTCGCTGCCCCAGGTGGCTCCTCCACGAGCCCGATGGCCTCGGCGTCCACGATGGTCGCCGGATCAAGGCCGCACTCAGGGCATGGCGTGGAGACTGTGAACGCCGAGTGGAGGGTCTTGTGCGTGTAGTGCGCTTGCTTCTCCACCATGTGGCCGCAATACAGTCGGAGACGCCATCGCATCAGTTCGTGGGACTGTTTTGGAGGTCCGAGGATGCGGCCGATCTTCTCGATCTGTCGTGGCGACAGCGGCGGAGGCGGGCAGCATTTGCCACAGTGCGTGGTCAGCGATCCTTCGATCGAGTGGCGCATCGCGTGGCAGTCGCCATGCTTTTCCTTGAACCGGACCTGTTCAGCGTCGTAGCGGGCACGCTCTTCCTCTGTGAAGTACATGGTGCCCTTAGAGTCCCATGGTTCCTCATCTCGGTACGGGAGACCACAACCGGGACACGGTTCTCCCGCAGAATATTCCTCCCACGTCAACCGCGCGACGTTGCACCGCACCGCTTCGCGGATACGCTCGGATTCCGTCTGGGCTCGCTCGTGCTTTTTGGTCAGCTCGAATGGCGCATTAAGATCGCCGCGCCGCTCGTACTCGGTGAGGTCAACCATGACTTCGACCATAGAGGTATCCGCGTCCAAGTTTGGGGAACTTCACCCGAGCGCACGCAAACAGAACGCCGGTGTCCGATTTTGATGACACCAGATGTGGCCTGTTAGGGATGAGAGCTCGCGGGAACGTCCAGCAGCCGGGTTGCGGCGTGGGTGAGTGGGATCGTTTCCTGTTCAATTCGGCGGAACGGGGTGGGGCTTGCTGTTGCGACGGTGGCGTAGGCGGTCGCCTCGGCTTCGGTGAGGTGCGGCAGGATCGCGGAGGACGGCTTGATGGGACGACCTGCCTTGTCGTGGTTCACGCCGTGCTCGGCGTAGTGGTGCAGGTCGGTGGCATCCATCAGGATCGAAGTGACCGGTTTCGGGGGCGCGTTGTCCGGTGCGGGCTCGGCCAGGGCGGCGCGGAATCGGTCGAGGATCGCGTAGCCGTCCGCGTCGATGTCTCCCCAGTAGACGATGTGGTCCGCGGCGCGGATCCAGGGCACGTTCGCGAGCAGGGCCGCGGCCGCCTTGCCGCCGCCCTCGACCACGATCGTGTCCGGTACCGGTGGGAACCAGAGCCGGGAGTCGCGGTTCTCAACAACGAGAACGATCCGTGGCCGGTAGGCGATGTCGTGGGTATCTCCGGTGGTCCATGCGTCATGTCTGCGGCGGCCCGACGTGGCGTGGTCGGGGTCGACGTAGGTCAGGTGCAGCACGGCCGGCCGTGAGCGGACTTCGTCTCGGACGTCGCGTCCGGCGACGTCGCGCAGCAGCGCGCCATGGGTGTCGAGCCATTTGGTGTGCATGCCGGGGACCGGGAGTTGACGGGCGGTCCATGCGCCCGCGTTCGGGTGCCGACGCAGCCAGGTCACTGCGTTGAGCAGGACCTCGGCATCGTCGTCCTCGAGTTGGTGGACGGCTCGGAGGGTGGCCGGGGAGAGGAGTGCGCCGGTGGATTGAAGGGACGATGCGAGCTCTCGGGCGCGGGTCACGTCCAGAGCCAGCGGTTCGGTTTCGGAGACAAGGGCGACAGCGGCGTTCAGGTCCGCGACGAGTGTGGCGGGGTAATCATCGGTCACGCCTTGGACGGACACCGGCTTGCGGACGATCAGGACACCCATGGGGTACCGGTCTGCGAACTCACGCCAGCTCATGTGCCACTCGTGCCATGCGGCGTGTCCGATTCGCGCGATCGTGCTGCCGGTCGATACGCCGGGGCGGAGCGGGACGGAGAACGTGACCGAGCCACCGACACCGAGATCGGCGCACACGGCGTCCGCCCACTTCTGGTGGACCTTGCGGCGGAGTGACTCGACCGCGTCGGCAGGGGTGATCAGGCGGGGGGTCATGCGTCGGGTACCGCCACGATGGGTTTCGCCCATGACCGCCCCTCGGTGTTCTTCAGGATCAGATATTCGGCGTCCACGTGGGGTTCGATCGCGCTGTGCTTATCATTGGGGGCGCCGATGATGAGTTGGAAGCCCAGCCCACGCCATGCGCCGATCGCTCGGCCAGTGAAGTGCGCGTCCGCCTTGATCAGTGCCTCGTCGAGGAAGACCGGGGCGTAGCGAGGGCGTTCGGCGCCCGCGTCGCCCAGTTGGTAGCGCAACGCGGCACCGACGATGAACGCGACCAACTCCTGGGACTCGCCGCCGGACTTCTCCCCGATGTGGTCGTAGACCGCGACATGCTCGCCTGCGAGATCACGTTTCTCCGCGCTGATCCGGACGTGGTTACGCACGTCGATCAGGTCGGCGAAATCGGGCGCGGTGCGGCGGATGCGGTCGATCACCTTGGCCATGCGGTGGTAGACGCGTTCCCGGTCGGCGTCCGTCTCCGCCTTGTCGATGGCGGAGCGTACGTCGCGTAGTTCCTTGCGGAACCGGGCGCGTACTGCGGAGTGGCTTTCCTGCGGGTCGATGCGCAGCCGATGGTGATCGTCAGCGAAAGGCAGTTCGTCAAGGATGCGGTTGACCGGGTCGATCCGGTCGCGGATCTCCCGGACGGCGGCGGCGAGTTCGCTGTCCAGGCTGGTCAGGTCGTTGCCGGAGAGCTTGAGCAGGCTGTCACGCCACTCGGTCTCCAGCTCGTGCAGGCCACTGGTTTCCAGATCAGTGAGCAGTCGGTCGAAGTCGCGGTAGGAGTCCTCTGGGTCGATGCCGAGGTTCGGGTTCGGCCAGCGCTCGACGAACGTCGAGAACGTCTCGTGCAGCGCCTTCCGTGACCGGCTGATCAGTTCCTCCGCCGACTTTCGGTCGTCGCGCATCCGTTCGACACCCCGCCGGTGTGCCGCGTCGAACTCCGCAAGCGCCGTCGCCGGGTCGGCCCCGTCCGGGGAATCCTCGAACAGTCCCGCGAGGTACTCCCGGTGGTCCGGACTTACCTCGGTGCCGGTCGCCGCGGCGGTGTCGAGCGCCCGCTGAGCGCCGTCCACCTCGTCGACGACCGGCTCCCAGGTGTCGTCGAGCCGCTTGGCTTCGGTTTTCAGGCCACCGATGCGCTCGGTCAGCCTGGTGACCCGTTGCTTGAGCTCCTCCGCCTCCTGCTGCAGCCGGTCGATCTCCGGGTTGCCCGCGCGGACCTCGGTGATCACGTGATTCCAGCGATCCCGTTCGGCGGTGACCGACTCGACGTCCACTTCGTCCCAGGACAGTTCGATCACGGATTGGTGGGCGGCACGTCGTTCCTCGAACGAGTTGAGGGCCTGTTCCGCCTTCGTCGCGCGTGCACAGGCGTCATCATGTCGTTTCCGGGCGTGGCCGATCCGGCTGTCGAGATCGGCGAGCAGCCTGGTGTTGGTGAATCCGAGCAGGTTGGCCCGGCCGTGACCACCATGCGCGCCTCTGCTGGCTTGCGACGTCTGGCCGGTGATGGTGAGCGCCTTGGAGTGCTGCATCAGCAGTTTTGGCGTCTCGACGCAGACGAAGTCGAACCTGGCGGCGAGTTCGCTCTTAAGCCAGGCGGTGAACGGCGACGGCCGGTAGTCAAGTCGGCCGGGGAGTGTCCTGTCGTTCAGCCCGACCGCGTCGCGCATGCCGGTGCGGACGCCTTCGAAGTGGATGCGTCGGGCGACCGGCACCGTGTTGATCGCCTCGCGGAACGAGTTCAGCCGACCGATGTCGATCAGCACCCGGGTGGCGAATCCGCCGAGCGCCAGGTTGAACGCCTCCCGCCACGGTTCGAACTCTGTGCGCACCTCGATCAACTCACCGACGAACGGCAGGTCGTCCGGGGTGAGCCCGGCGGCGTCGGCCAAGAGGTCGCGGGCGGCGTGCAGGTCGGTCGGGATGTTGCCACGGCGGGCCTTGACCGCGTTGTGCTCGGTGCGCAACTCGGCGAGTTCGCGTTCGGCGGCCTTGAGTTCCGAATTCGCCTCGGCGAACTCGTTCTGGGCGGTCTTCCTTGCGTCGGAGTCGGCCAGAGCCCGGCGCGCCGTGTCGACCAGTGTGGTGAAGTCCTGGCTGGTCGACACAGTGCTACCGAGGGCGTCCAGGACGCGGTCCAACCGCTTCCGTGCGCGTTCGACTTCGGCCAGCCGCTGTTCCACCCGGCGTATCTCGCGAAGCGCGGTGTCCAGCCGGTCCCCGCCGGAGGCGCGCAAGGTGTCGAGCACCGCGTCCCGCTGAGACTCCGCTGCCTCGATCAGCACGGCCGTCTCCCGGACCTCATCCTCGGCTCCGCGGCGCCGAACGGTGAGGTCCTGCTCAGCCGCGCGCAGCAGGTCGAGTCGGCGCTCGTGCCGCCACAGCGCCGCAGGGGACGCCGGGTCGGTGAACGATCCGACGTCGTCAATCACCTGCAACCGTGTCACCGCATCGTCGATGATGCCCCGATGGTCGCGGATCGGGGCCAGCGCCCGCACCTGCCGACGGGCAGTGATCATACGTTCCCGGGTGCCGGACAGCTCGTCGAACTGCTGCACCACCTCGTCCGCCGTGGCCAGGGTGGACGGCTCTTCCAGGACCATCGTCTTGTACAACGCGTCAACGGTGGTGATCTGCTGGCCAGCCTGGATCCTGCCCAGCAGCCCGACCGCCTTGTGGCCGTCCCCGGCAGCGCCGATGCCCAGCGCGGTGTGTAGCCGGGCGGTGAAGTCGCGGTCGGTGCCGAAGCAGGTCAAGCCCGTTGCGCTGACCGCCTCGCGGGTGAACCGGCTGGCCGCAGGGCCGTCCAATGCATGCAGGTCGTAGGCGTCGTCCCGAGTGGCACGGACCGGGACAACATCATCAAGGACGCGTGCGGACGACGGCACGTACCAGGCCCGGAGCGCGGTGAACACGGCACCGCTCGGGTCGGCCCAGGTCATCGCGATCGCCGACCAGGTGTCACGGCCGTCTCCACGCAGCACCCGTGACCTCGTCTCACCGTCCGCCCGTGACTCGTCGAGTTTCCCGCGCGCGTACGAGAGGATGTTGCGCTGGTCCTTGCCCCGGGGCCGACCGACCACCCCGCCGTTGGACGCGCCGTTGAACGGCGTGGTGTGCGGCATCAGCAAGGCGATGTAGGAGTCCATCAGCGTCGATTTGCCCGACCCGGAACCGCCACTGAACAGTGTTGCGCCCGGGGCGAACCGGATGTGGTGGTACCCGTCATAGCCGCCCCAGTTGACCAGCTGCAGATCCCGGGCCACCCACTGCTGTCCCCGAGATGCCGCCGGAATCAGCCCGAACAGCGTGTCGATCATGCTCATGACGCGACCTCGTTCTGCTCCCGCAGCCACTGGCTCAATTCAGTGAGCTTCTCGGTGCTCAACACGACCTCGACCAGCGGCGTAATCCGGTACCGGCCTGCGGACTCTTCCGCGAGCAGGCCCTCAGCGACCAGTCGCTGCACCGCGTTGCGGATATCGCGCTGGCTGCGGGCAAGGTTGTGGTCGTCTGGATCGAAGTAGGTCAGCACGGTCTGTTCCAGCTCTTCGATGTCGACCCGCGCGGACGTCTCACCGGATCCGTGCTCCCGCTGGAAGACCGTCCGCAAATGAACCAGCACCAGGGTCTCGGCCCGGTTGTAGGGGTCGTCCTTCAGCAGGATCGGGACGTCCAACTCTGCCGAGCGCACCTGCTGTTTGTAGGCGATGCCCCGGTCGTGGTCGACTACCAGCCGGACGAACAGATCGTGGAGGCGCGACTCGATGATCTGCTGGTTCTCCAGCAGAGTGCGCCACAGCACCTGGTCCTTCTCGGCCAGCAAGAACCTGCGTTGCAGCAGCCGTACCAGTACGCGCCGCACATCCACGTCCAACGTGCCCGCATCACCGGCGAACAGTTCGGATGGGTCGTCCTCCATCGCCACCGGATCGATGAAGCCGGCTTCCACGCCCGTCGACCAGCCGTCGTCCACTCCGTCCGGTTCACTCATCCCTGCGTCCCGATCTCTCATCCGCGGCGGAGGGCCGCGTTGGGTTCGCCGCCAGCACACCGCCGAACGCGAACCGCCGCCGGGTCCCGTCCGGCCGGACCGCGTCGACCTCCACGACCTCAGTCGTGTCAGTCATTCCGCAATCGTGGGCGATCTCCAGCAGACCGAGCAGGTCCACCGGCCGCCGGATCTGCTCGGCCGCCGCGCGGAACGCAGCCGCGACGTCAACGTCGTCCGCATCACCCCCGAACGCCGCCAGATGCTCGCGCAGTTCGGCGTACTGCGGACCACCCCACGCCCGGGTGTCCGCGAACGGCATGTCGTCGGTCTCGTCCCATTCCCGTAGCGGTGTGGGCGGCCGGGGCGGACGCGGGTCGCTCATGGTCTGCCGCAGCTGCCCGACATCGGCCACCGGCAGGCGCCGTAGCGGCGCGACGACCGAGCCACGGCGCGTCCCGGGCACCCAGGTGTGGAACCCGGACATCACATCCCGCAGCAACTCGTCCACCTGCCGGTCGCGCATCGGGTCATGGTTGCGCACCTGGGTGGTGATGACGTGCGACGCCTGCCGCTGCGCGGCCAGCACCTCCTTGACGCCCTGCTCGATCCGGCGTGCGATCTCGGCGAGCTCCCGCCGCTGGGGGCCCGGCATAAGGTCGGTGAACCCGTGCCGCAGTACAGTGCGCAGCAGGTTCCACAGGTCGTCGATCTGCGCCGGGTCGCCGATCAGGCGCAGCGCCCCCGCGAACGCCCGGCCCTCCGGCGTCGCGTCCATGATCTGCTGACCGCGCTCCAGATACTCGCGGAGCACTTCCCCGGTCGGCCGCACGTCCTGCCGCAGATCGGCGACGACATCACGCTGCATGGCCTTGATCGACTCGGCGACGCGGGCGAAATCGGCGGGCAGCTCCCGTGCCAGATGCAGCATATTCTCGGCTGACTCGAGCAACTGGTCGTCGTCGACGGCGTCGACGTCACCGCCCCGTTCGAGCCGTTCGAGTTCTCGCCGACGCTGATCGATCTCCGTCTGGAGACGCGCCATCCGGGCCATCACGTCCGGGTCCGCGTCCTGAGCAAGCCGCTCGACCGCCTCCAGCAGCGTCCGAACCCGGGACTCCGAGACTCTGGTCCGTGCCCCGCCGACCCGGCCGGCAACTTCGAGCGCACCGACGCCATGTGCGGACAGCCGGTACACCTCGACGTCGTCGGAGACCTGCCGCACCAGCCAGCCCGCGTGCACCCACTGCCTGCACAGGTCACGGGCGTTTCCCGCAGGCAAGGGCTGGTCGCTCTCGTCGCCGTAACCTGCGGCCCGCAACTGGTCGAGGGCGTCGGCGATCTCCGCATGGGCATCCGCCACCGCCACCGTCGACCGCTCCGGCGTGAACATCATCGCCAGCACCGTCACGACGAACGGGGCATAAGTCCGATGGAGCAGATCGAGCATCGGGTTCTGGAACGCCCGAAGCGCCCCCTGGTAGGCGCCTTCCACACCTCGTGTTCCCATCGCCGCCCAGAGTACGACTTGTCTCGACGCCACGCCCAAGAACCGAAGCCATCGCTCTCATCTGCCCCCTGGCACGCACCCGATGGGATATCCGCTCAGTGCCGTCCAGGTGTGGGTGCAGATTGAGCGCGCCCTTCCCCGTCCCTGCAGCGCACCACCTCGGGGTTCGCTGTCTCCGACCCGATCTCAACATCGGCGATCACCTATGGATGCATGCGGTCAGCAGCAGCGGAAGGATTTCTGTCAATAAAATCCACCCAAAGTGACTCGATCTGCAGCTAAGCTCATGGCACGCATCAGGAAGCCGCCGCGTCGGCAGGGGCACGAGTCCGTGCGCCTGCGCAGGTGGACGTGCAATTGTCGACCGGCACAGAGCTGTACCGCAAGGTCTGATAACGGGCCCCTGCCAGCGAACTCACGTTGTTGATCATGAAGAGGACGGGCGACGCGGACCCTCCTCAGGCTAAAGAAACACGAAGTTCCACTCCTGTGCGCTTACGGGCTCCCACGCTCCGTTCGTTCGAGGACTGACATGACCGATGAAAGACAGGCCGCGGCGCCCGCTACCTCGCCAGCGAAGAACCCACCAAGCACCCGCAAGAGCTCCCTCCACCGGATCAGGACACCCGAGGGCCTCGACCTCGATCTGCGCGAACTGGTGCTCGGGCGCTACCTTCGGCGCGAAGGGTTCAGCCTCCATCCCTTCGAGCAGGATGGCTTCACGGGCATGGTGATCAGCGGGACCATCTCTCGGGGACAAGCTGACTGGTGCCAGGTCCTCGGGAACCTGACCGGGGTCACGGTTCAGGAGGAGAATCGCTCGGCGGCCGGCGTCTTGTTCGTGCGCACCGACCGCGCGGTGTACGCGCTCACCTACGGCGTGGGACACCACATGATCGACCCATTCCGCCTGGACCCGGACTTCGGACTCGAGTTCGCCACGCGCTGCCTGGACGAGGACGGCGTCCTTCTCGTACGCCGCCAGATCATGGATGCGCGCGGTCGTAGCGACGAAAACGCTACAACCCGGGGGCAACCCATCGAAAGTTTCGGCATCGAGAGAGTCGGTGCCATCATCACAAAGATCACTGGAATGGTATCGAAGGTCCCGTTCACCTATCTGAGGGACGGGAAGCGCCGTGCTGTACGCGTCGCATGCAGAGACAGCTCCATCCAACTCCCCCTCGCCACCACTGCAGCCGAATTCCTTGACGATCTCCGCGAGATCGAGAACGTTTGTTCCCAGCCTGACCCGCTACCAGAACTGGGCTTCATTGACCGCATCCGCTCCCTCAGAGGCAAGAGCGCGATCGTCCAACGGCTCGGGGATGAGCTGGAGAGACTCCTCGCCGATCCCATGCACCCCCGGCTGGCACTCGGCGTCCCGAGCGAATGCCTGGACGACTTCGCCAGCGCTCAGACGTTCCAAGTGACCAAGGGATCCTCCAATCTTCATACGGTCCAGGAGTTGAACCTGGAGGCATTGTTGGAATTCGTTCACACGCTGCCTGCAGGAAGCCGAATCGGTGCTCTCAAGAATGTCCGCGTCCAGATGTTCGGCGACACTGACTGCGACGACCCAGTCAGCGCCAGAACCTCGGGACACCGCTGGCTAACTGCCGACGTATCCGTCAGCGCCGGACGGTACTTCTATCACCAAGGCAGCTGGTATGAGATCGGCGCCGAATACCTCCAGTCCATCGAGGAGGAACTCCGCGATCTATTCCGCCGCAGTGCCAGCGTCACCCTGCCGCCCTGGCCGGAACACTTCAAGGGCAAGGATGCCGAGGCCCGATACAACAGCCAGGCAGCCGAGCATCCTGGATACACGCTCTTCGACAAAAAGACGGTCGTCACGAAGAAATTCAGGGGCGGCGGCCTTGAGATCTGCGACATCCTCGGCCCAGAAAACCAGCTTATCCACGTCAAGCAGAGCAAGGACAAGACCGCTCCGCTCAACCATCTCTTCGCCCAAGGCACAGTGGCCGTCGAAGTCCTTCGAAGTGACGTTCAGGTCCGCACCAAATTCCTCGAAGCTCTCGCCGCGCATGATCCCAGCCACCCAGTGACCCAGGAACTGGGTTCTCTCACCCTTGTCTACGCGATCCTACTTAAGGACGGTGAAGCGATCAGCGTCGATTCTCTCTTCGCATTCGCGCAAATCTCCCTGCTGCAAGCCGTCCACCAGTTGCGCGCCATGAATGCCAAAGTAGAGATCGTCACTATTCATCGGTGACTCAGTGGCAGTCCAACGCCCGCAGACTACTCAGCATCACCATCACAGTCCCGCCCTGGCGGCGACGGCGGACGGTCCAGAGTGGGTCGTACCTGTCTTGGCTGCTCGGTGGTTGCTCGGCGGCTTCAGCACCGCACGCCATTAGCCAGCAGGGCCCGGCACGCACATCTGAGCTCACGCGGACAGATCGACACAGTTCGTCATCGACTAAGCTTTCCAATATTGGATAATGGATGCTTTTAATCCGTAGGTTGTGGGTTCGAGTCCCACGCGACCCACCACCCTGACCTGGGCAAACGCAAGAATGCCGCGTTCGCCCAGTGTCACTTTGCCCCAGTTTTCCCTTGTGGCTGCTCGATGGTTGTCCGGTGGCTGCCCGGCCGCCCGCATCTCCCCTGGTCAACCCCGGTTTTCGTGTTGTCGCGTGCGCTCACGGGGTGCCGGGGGTTGTCGTGGTGCGTGCGATGCCGTCCCGGCCCGCTCGGGCAGGCCGCGTGAGAGCCGTTAGTCACTGGCGTACTCCCCCTGCCCTCCCACCAGAGAGCCGGTACCCGGGCAGCCGGCCGCAGGCGGCGACCGCCACGGTCTCCGGGGCCGCGCGCATGGTCTCGGTGGCCAACTCCAGCCGATTCAGGTTCCGGATCGCCGCCAGTACCCACCGGGCCGCAGCAGCCCTCGGCTTCCAGCAAGACTGCACAGGTCAACGCCCCGACCCGATTTCGTGCGGTACACGCTGAACACTAGGCAAACTTACTTCGGATGGAGTAAGAAGTACGCCATGCCTTCTAGAGCAGTCGGACGTTCGGCACCAACCGGACATGAAGCACTGCGTCGGATCCGGACCGATGCGGTGCTGACGGCGCTGCGCACACACGGTCCGGTGTCCCGCACCGACCTCGCCGACCTCACCGGGTACCGTCCGTCCTCACTGACCGAGATCGTGCGCGATCTGATGAACAGCGGGCACATCATCCAGGTCGGCACCGGGGACTCCTCCGGAGGCCGCCGGCCCCGAATGCTCGCGTTCAACCCGGCCGCCGAGACGCTGGTCACCGTGTCGCTGGAAGGCGAGCGGGCCCGCGTCGCCGTCGTGGACCTGGCCGGCGAGCTGCACCAGGAGCACACCAGGCGAGTCGACGCCGCCGACCCGCTCACGGGGCTGGCCACCCTGATCTCCGAGGCGATCCAGGACGCGGACGGGCCCGCTCCCAGCCGCGTGGTGTTCTCGGTCCCGGGCGTGGCCACCGCCGAAGGCGCGGTGGCTCTCTCGCCCGTGCTGCACGCGCTCGGCGAGGGCTCGCTGACCAGCATGCTCAGCGAGCGACTCGGACTCCCGGTGCAGACGGAGAACGACGTCAACCTGATCGCGCTGGGCGAGCGAGAGCGCGGCGCCGCCGCGAACGTCGACGACCTGGTGCTGATCTATGTCGGGTACGGCATCGGCGCCGCACTGGTCAATGACGGGGCGCTGTGCCGGGGCGCGGCCGGGTTCGCCGGCGAGATCGGCTTCCTGCCCGCCGGACTGCCGCCGGAGCCGCACAGCGGTGGGCGTGGCCGGTTCGAGCGGCGTTGGAGCGTTCCCGGCATCGGCGCCGCACTGTTCGAACTGGGCGGACGGATGCCGGAGGAACCAGTCGCCGAGCTCGCTCGGCGGGCGGGCGAACCGGCCGTCGCCGCCCTGCGCCGGAGTGTCATCGAGGCCTGGGCATTCGCGGCGATCGTCTGTTCTTGTGTGGTCAATCCGGCACGCGTGGTCTTCGCCGGTGCGGCCACCCAACTGGGCGCGGATGGGCTCACCGACCTTCGCACGATGGTCCGCTCGTCCGCGCCGTCCGCTCCGGAGGTCGTGTTCGCGGAGCTCGGGGCGCACGCCCTGGATATGGGCGCGGTGTCGCCCACGTTGTTGTCGGCTGTGATCAGTGCGCAGCCCCCTGGCATGAAGGAATGACCAAATTGCGCAAGACCGTTCTGCTCATGGCGAGCGTGCTCACGCTCGGCGCTGCCACTGCCGGTTGCGGCATCAGCACCTCGGACAAGTCGAGCCTGACCATCTACACCGCTCGGGACAAGCAGCTGGCCCAGGGCGTCGTGGACGCCTTTGAGAAGGCCAACCCCGACTACAAGGGCAAGGTCCGGCTGCTCACCCTGGGCGCCCAGGAAGCGCTCGAACGCGTCACCGCGGAGAAGGGCCGCCCGCAGGCGGACATCTGGTGGGGCGGCACGCGGCAGCAGTTCGTCCAGGCCGCGAACGCCGGGCTCGTCTCCGAAGCCCCCGCCGAGGTGACGAACAGCATCCCGGCGAAGTACCGCGACCCGCAGGGCCGCTGGGTCGGCGAAATGCTGCTGGACGAGGTCATCTTCTACAACGACAAGATGCTCAAGCCCGAGCAGGCCCCGAAGGACTGGGACGACCTGATCAAGCCCGAGTTCAAGAACAAGATCATCATTCGGGACGTGGCCGCGTCCGGGACCATGCGCAGCATCTACTCCGCGATGATCGCGCGCAAGAGCAAGGGCGGCGACCCGGCGGCGGGCTATGACTGGCTGCGCAAGCTGGACGCCAACACCAAGGTCTACGCGGCCAACCCGACCGACCTTTACCTGCGCATTCAGCGGCAGGAAGCGCCGCTGACGGTGTGGAACCTGCAGGACGCGATGCTGCAGAAGAAGAAGAGCAACGCGCCGTTCAGCGTGGTCTCCCCGGCGTCGGGCGTGCCGCAGCTGGTGGACGGTGTCGCCAAGGTCGCGAAGGGCCCGAACTCCAAGGGCGCCGACGCGTTCCTGAAGTTCCTGCTCGGCAAGGACGAGCAGAAGAAGCTCGCCGAAGAGTGGTTCCAGATCCCGACCGTCCAGGGGGCCTCCGAGCCGAGCTGGCTGGCACCGATGAAGCTGCAGGAGATGCCGGTGGACTGGGACCTCGCCGCGTCCAAGGAGACGGACTGGATCTCCCACTGGAGCGCCGCCATCAAGAACAAGGGCTGAGGCATAGGTCAATGATTCCCATTCGCCTCGACCACGTCGGCAAGCGCTACGGCGCGAACAACACCGTGGTCAACGACATCGACGTGACCATCGCGTCGGGTGAGTTCTTCACCCTGCTGGGGCCGTCGGGCTGTGGCAAGTCGACCACCCTGCGGATGATCGCCGGATTCGTCGCGCCCACCACCGGGCGCATCCTGTTCGGCGACCGTGACGTCACCTCGACCCCGCCGAACAAGCGCGGCACCGGCATGGTGTTTCAGAACTACGCCTTGTTCCCGCACCTCAACGTCGCTCAGAACGTCGCGTACGGCCTGGTCACCCGCAAGGTGCGCACGCCGGAACGCGACCAGCGGGTGGCGCGGGCGCTGGAGTCGGTGGGGCTTGGGCGGTACGCCGACCGGCGCATCGAACAGCTCTCCGGTGGTCAGCAGCAGCGAGTCGCGTTGGCCCGGGCGCTGGTGATCTCCCCGGACGTGCTGCTCCTCGACGAGCCGCTGTCCAACCTGGACGCCAAGTTGCGTGAGGAGACCAGGACGGAGATCCGCCGTGCCCAGCGGGAGGCCCAGATCACCAGCGTCTATGTGACGCACGATCAGGCCGAGGCGATGGCGATGAGTGACCGGATCGCGGTGCTGGACGCCGGCCGCCTGCACCAGATCGGCACTCCCCGGGAGATCTACAACCGTCCCGCCACCGCGTTCGTCGCCCGGTTCATCGGGCGGAGCAACGTCCTGGACGCCAAGATGGTGGGCGGTTCCGGGGAGACCGCCGTGGTGAGGTTGCCGGGCGGTGCCACGATCGAGGCCGCCCGCCCGGCCGACATGGCGACGACCGACGAGGTCGCCGTGTCGGTCCGGCCGGAGAATCTGCGGCTGACCGAGCCCGGCGGCGGAATGCTGGACGCGGTGGTGCACGCGGTGGAGTTCACCGGAGCGAACAGCCAGTTCGAGGTGGAATCCGGCGGGCTGAAGCTGTCGATCACCGCGCCGGACTCCGCCGCGCTGCCCCGGCCCGGTGACACCGTGGGTGTACGCGCGGAACCGGGGCATGCGTGGCTGGTGGCTCGATGAGTACCGTCACCACTCCGCCGCCGGCGGTCGCGGCACCGCGTACGCGGCGGCTCCCGGCCCGCGACTCCGACCGGTTCGTCTACGTACTGGCGCTGCCGGTCGTGGCCATCCTGGTGTTCCTCGTACTCATTCCGATGCTCGCCACGGCACGCAGCTCCGCCGGGGGCGCCGGGTTCGCCGACAACTACCGCAGCCTGCTCTCCGGCGCGTCCGGGCACGCGTTGCTGCTGTCGGTGGGCATCTCACTGGCGTCCGTGCTGTTCTGCGGCGCCCTTGGAACGTTCCTCGCCGTGCTCCTGACCCGCTTCGAGTTCCCTGGGCGGCGCCTGCTCTCAGTGTTCGCGGTGCTGCCGATGGCGCTGCCCCCCCTGATCGGTGCGGTGGCGTTCGTCCTGCTCTACAGCGAGACCGGGATCGTGCCGCGGACGTTGCACTCCCTTACGGGGCTGAGTCCCGCCAGCAGCTCGATCGGTGGCGTGTCCGGGGTCATCCTGGTGCACGCGTTCACCATGTACCCCTACTTCTACCTGTCCGTTTCGGCCGCTCTGGCCGGTCAGGACGCCTCGCTGGAGGAGGCCGCGACCAACCTCGGCGCCGGGCGGCTGCGGGTGTGGCGAACCGTTCTGCTGCCGATGCTCACCCCGGCACTGGTGTCCGGCGCGCTGCTCACCTTCATGATGTCGATGGCGTCGTTCACCGCGCCGCAGTTGTACAACGTGCAGACGCTGACCATGGAGATCGTCTCGGCGCGCACGTCCGGCAACGAGGCTTTGGCCGCGACCCAGGCGACCGCGTTGTCGCTGGTGTCCATCGTCTTCCTCGTGGCCATGCGCTGGTACCAGGGCCGGCGAGTCCACCGCAGCCTGTCCAAGGGATCCGCCGCGGTCCGGCGGGGCCTGTCCTCCGGGGCGGCCAGGGTCGCGGCCGGGATCGGCAGCCTGCTGCTCACCCTTGTGCTGATGGCGCCCGTCCTGGTGATCGTGCTGGTGTCCTTCTCGGTGGACGGCGCGTGGACGACCCAGGTGCTCCCGCCGGAGTACACGGCGGCCAACTACCAGCGGATCTTCACCGACCCGAAAAGCCTGATGCCGGTCTCGGTGAGTGTCCAGACGAGCCTGATGGCCACCCTGGCGGCGATTCTGGTGGGTGCGGCGGCGGCCTGGGTGGTCGCCCGCTGGAAGCTGGCCGGCCGCTGGACGCTGGACGTGGTCATCATGCTGCCCTGGGCGCTGCCCGGCACCGTCATCGGTGTCAACCTGGTCACCGCGTTCAACGAACCGACCGCGGCCAACCTGGGCCTCACGCTGGTCGGCACGCTGTGGATCCTGCCGGTGGCCTACTTCGTACGGTTCGTGCCGCTGGTGTTCCGCTCCACCGGCGCCTCGCTCGAGCAGCTCGACCCCACCCTGGAGGAGGCCGCCCGCAGCCTCGGCGCCGGCCCGGTGCGCGTGCTGCGTACGGTGACGTTCCCGCTGGTGCTGCGTGGCGTGATGGCCGGTGCGCTGCTGGCGTTCGTGGACGGCGTCGGCGAGTACGTCGCCTCGGTGGTGATCTATCCGCCCGGCACGGTCCCGATGTCGGTGGAGATCTACAACCGGATCTACGCCTCGGAGTTCGGCACCGCGGCCGCCTTCGGCAGCCTGCAGATCGTGCTCATCCTGTTCGTCCTGTTCGCCTCCCGCCGGCTTGAGGATGGCCCGCGCCGCCGACCGCGGCGGCGACGCACCCCGGCCGTCAAGGCCTCCTGACCTGGCGCTGGAACTTACGAAGAGAGTGATTGAGATGCCCCTGTCCGTCTACTGGGACAACCACCTGCGGGTGGCCTTCGAGGAATCCGCGCCGCAGCTGTACCGGCCGATGCTGCATGCCAGCCTCGCGCACGTGGTCATGCTCGCCGAGCAGGGGCTGCTGCCGGCCGACCGCGCCGGTCGCCTGCTCGGCGGCCTGCGTACGCTGCTCAGCGCCGAGGACGACGAGCTGGCCTTCGACGGCAGCGTCGAGGACGTCTACTACCTGACCGAGCAGCGGCTGGCCAAGGCCGCCGGCATCAAGCAGTCCGAGCTGGACGTTCAACTGGCACGGTCGCGCAACGACCTGGACGCCGGTGTGTTCCGCATGGTGCTCCGCGACGCGGTGCTGGAGCAGGCGGCGCAGGCCTGCGCCGCCGCCGAGATCGCCGCGGAGCAGGCCGACCGGTACGCCGACGTGCTGATCACCGGCCTCACCCATCGCCGGCCCGCGCAGCCGACCAGCCTCGGCCACGTCCTGGCCGGCTACGGCGAGGCACTGGTCAGCCAGGTCAGGGAGATGCTCTCGGTCTACGACGAGCTGAACGTCAACCCGCTCGGCTCCTGCGCGTTCGCCGGCACCGATCTGCCCATCTCCGTCGACCGGCTGACCACCCTGCTCGGCTTCCGCACGAGCTTCACCTCCAGCTACGAGGCGGTGGCCGGAGCCGAGCACCTGGTCCGCGCGGCCACGGTGCAGGCCCGCGTCCTGGCCACCGGCGCCCGGATGGCCCGGACCATGCTGGACTGGATGACCTGGCAGTGGATCGTCACCCCTGAGGCGTACTGCCAGGGGTCCAGCATCATGCCGCAGAAGAAGAACCCGGTGGTGCTGGAGCACATGTGCTCGATGGCCGGCGCCGCCGCGGCCGACCTCGCCGCCACCCTGAACAACGTCGGCGTCGCCTGGTACGAGGACTCCAACAACGCCACCACCGACGTGCAGAAGCACCTGTGGCGGGCCAACGACCGGGCGCTGCGCTTCCTCACCCTGATGCGCGGCCTGCTCAGCGAGATCACGCCGCTGACGCCGCCGGCACCAGAGGACGTGGTGGCCACCGGCGCGACCACCACCGCCATCGCGGAGGCCCTCGCCGGCGCCGGCATCCCGTGGCGCGGCGCGCACTCCGTGGTCGGCGCGCTGGTCCGCGAGGCGCCGCCCGCGCAGTGGACGGAAGACCTGGTCGCCAAGGCGATCGAGGAAGCCGGATTGGGCGATGTCGACGGCACGGCGGTACGAGCCGCGCTGGACGCGGGGCTGCGGCCGGAACGCGTACTGGACCGGCCCCAGGTCGGTGGCCCGGGCCGCGACGCGGTGCGACGTACGGCTGCCGGAGTGGCCGAGGCGGCGCGGTCGCTGTCCAACGAGTTCGCCGAGCGGCGCCTCGCGCTGCGGCAGGCCGAGGACGCGCTGCGCGCCGCGGTGGACGGCCGCCTGGCCGGAACCGACCAGTGAGCGCCTCTGTGGACAAGGCGCCCGCGGGCTCCCGGATCACCGTTGTCGGCAACGTCAACCTGGACGTGCTGATGTCCGGAGTGGCCGACCTGCCCGAGCCCGGCACCGAACGGATCGTGCCGCCCATCGCCCTGCGTACGGGAGGCTCGGCGGCCAACACCGCCATCACCCTGGCCAGGCTCGGCCGGTCCACCGTGCTGGCCGGTCTGCTCGGCGACGATGACACCGCGCACCTGCTGCGGCGGCAGCTCGACATCCCCGGCCTGCACACTCGTCTGGCCCGGATGCCGGGAAGGCACACCGGGGTGACGGTCGCCGTGGAATCGCCTGGGCGGGACCGCGCGTTCCTGTCCTCGCTCGGCGCCATGGCGGACCTCGACGCCGACGCGGTCCCGGAGGATGTGCTGCCCGCGGCGTTCGTGCTGCTGTCCGGGTACTTCCTGCTGCCCGGCGTCCAGGGCGCGCCGGCCCGTACGCTGCTCGACCGGGCCAGGGCTGCGGGGGCCCGCACCGCGCTGGACACCGGATGGGATCCGGGTGGGTGGCCGCCGGAGACCCGCGCCGACGTGCTGGCCCTGCTCCGGCACGTGGACGTGTTCCTGCCCAATGACGACGAGATCCGGACGCTGACCGGGCACTCGTCGGCCGAGGCGGCGGCGCGGGAGGTCGCGGACACCACGGGAGCCGTCGTCGTCGTCAAGTGCGGTGCTCGCGGTGCGCTGCTCGCCAGGCCGGGGCAGCCGGTGACCGCTCACGCAGCGGTGAACGTCCAGGTGCGCGACTCGACCGGGGCGGGCGACGCGTTCAACGCGGGGCTGCTGCACCGGCTCGCCGACGGCGCCGAGCCGGAAGCGGCGGTGGAGTACGCGAGCAGCGTCGCCGCCACAGTGATCAGCAAGCCCTCGCACGACCGCAGGTTCACTCCGGACGAGGTGCTCCAGGGGGCGACGGCATCGTGACCATGGCCGTGCAGGGCATCCCGATCATCGACTTCCACCTGCACTTCCAGATGGAGAATGACGCGGCCACCCGGGATCTGGCCGGCGGCCAGTTCCACTGTGCCGACCACGACGGGCCGGCCGAGCGCAGGAGACGCGAACAGGTGGCCGAGCAGTCCCGGCGCTGGCGGCGGGCCTGGGACTTCCCGGACCCGAAGCCGGACGCCGAGCGTGGCTGGGAGTCGGAGGCCGATCTCTGGCTGGCCGAGCTGGACCGCTACCAGATCGCGCACGCGGCCTTCGTCACCGGCTGCGGCGACGAGCGGGTCGGGCAGCTGGTGGCCAGGGCGCCCGAGCGGTTCTCCGGGATGGCCAACCTGACCGACCTGACCGCCCCCGACGCGGCGGAGCGGCTCGAGCACGCGGTCACCGTGCTCAGGCTGCGTGGCCTGAAACTGTTCGCCCCGCTGCTGCCGCACCGGATCGACGACCCGGCCGCGGACCCGGTGTGGCGGGTCGCCGCCCGCCACGACATCCCCGTGCTGATCCACTTCGGACACTGCGGGTCCAGCGGCGGGATCGCGCACAACGCGCACATCGAGCCGGCGTGGCTGGAGCCGGTCGCCAAGCGGCATCCGGGCGTCACGTTCGTGGTGCCGCACTTCGGCGTGCAGCACGTGCAGCAGATGCTGTTCCTCTGCTGGGCCTGCCCGAACGTGTGCGTGGACACGTCCGGATCCAACCAGTGGGTGCGCTGGATGCCCTACCGGCTCACCCTGGAGGACCTGTTCCGCCGCTGCTACGAGACGATCGGTCCCGACCGGATCATCTTCGGCAGCGACTCTTCGTGGTTTCCCCGCGGCTACTGCTACCGCTACCTCGCCGACCAGATGCGGATCTGCCACGAGATGAACATGCCGGAGCCCGACCTTCACCGGATCTTCGGCGGCAACGCGGCCCGTCTGCTCGGTATCTCATCGGCCCTCGAAGGATCGACCTGAGAGAGCCCGAGCCCGGACCACCGACATGCCGGCCTGTCGGCGCCGAAAATTGTGTCACCCTATGCGACCTGCGCGTATTCGTGGATCAGTCCCCTAAGCCGATCACGTCGTCTGATCTTGATCGGGTTTTCTGGTGGGGTCCGACAAGAACGACGACCACCAAGCCGTGGCGGCGTGGCATGCTGCTGCGGCTCTCCGCCGGCTACTGCCATACCTGATCACATCGAACGACGCATAGCTGAAGCGCGGCGAGGACGAATCCGTAGGTTGTGGGTTCGAGTCGCACGCGACCCACCACCTCTGAACTGGGCGAACGCGAGTATGCCGCGTTCGCCCAGTGTCATTTTGGGCCGTTTCGTCCCCGTGGTCGTCCGGCGGTCGGTTCCCCCTGGCCACTCCTCGGACACGTCCGGTTGGTGGTCGGCTCAGGGCGGAGGGCAAGGCCCCGGCTCTCGCGTGTCCGTCCGCGCCTCGGCGATCCACGCCCGGACCCGACCTGATCGGCTACTTGCGTCCCGGCCCTCCGGGGCTCGCCCGTGGCTGACCGGCTCATGTGCGGCAGGGATGCTTGTGAACGCGTGCGGAGTCTCTTGATCATGCGTGCGAAGAGGTCGACGAGCGCGGACGCTGAAGACGATCTTCATTAGGGTCCCGCTATCGGGCGTGCCGTACCGGCTTGCTCATGGCGTCTCGCCGAGATGGTGGTACCTACCGGTCCCCCGGAAAGCCTGCGTCCGATACCCCCATCACCAAGGGACAGAAGGCTCATGGATCGCATGCGTGTAGGCGGCGCAAGGTTGCACCGCCTGGCATCGGTATCGCGGCCATGACCGCCGTTGTGGGTGTCACCACCTCGGCGGGATCTGAGGCACTGCCGCTCTCCCCTGGCCAGAACGTGGCGGCATTAGTTCGGGACGCGTGACCGGTCTGAACACCGCGCCGTAGGGCCCGTGCCTTCTGTAGGAGGCGTGCCGCCCGCTCCCACCCGGCAGTCGTTGAACCGCACCCATTGATCAGCGGTACCCGACCTGTCACGCCGAGGCGCTGCTCGCTTCCGTCGCACACCCCGCAAGATCGAGGCTGAATGACCGCGTACCAGCAGGTGGGATCCGCTTCTTCCAACGCCGGAACGGGATCGGGAACCGTAGGGCGCTGCCTCCACGAACTGGTGGAGTCCCGCGCCGACGCCACCCCCGACGCCGTCGCGGTGGTGTGCGAGGGCCGGGTCCTCGGCTACGGCGAGCTCGACCGCCGGGCCAATCAGGTGGCCCGTTGGCTGCGCGAGCGCGGCGTCGGTCCGGACACGTTCGTGGGAGTGTGCACGGACCGGTCGCCCGACATGGTCGTGGCGCTGCTGGCGGTGCTGAAGGCGGGCGGCGCCTACGTGCCCCTGGACCCCGCCTATCCCGCTGCCCGGCTGGCGTTCATCGCCGCCGACACCGGGATCGCCGTCCTGCTCACGCAGCGCGATCTCGCCGACCGGTTCCCGGAGGTCCCCGTCCGGCTCAGCCTCGACGCCGATGAGCCGTCGCTGGCAGCGCTGCCGGACGAGCGCCCGGAACCGGCGGCGTCGCCCGCGGACCTCGCCTACGTCATCCACACCTCCGGATCGACCGGCACCCCCAAGGGCGTCCTCGTCGAGCACCGGTCCATCGTCAACGTCGTCACGGCCCTGGGGTCGGAGCTCGGGGTCGGCCCCGGCGACCGGCTCCTCGCCGTCTGCTCGCTCTCCTTCGACGTGGCGGCCTTCGAGCTCTTCGTCCCCTTGGCCGCCGGCGCGGCGGTGGTCCTCGCCGACCGCGCCACCGCGGCCGACGGCGCGCTGCTCGCCGACGTCCTGGACCGGGCCGGGATCACGCTGCTGAACGCCTCGCCGACGACGTGGCGGACACTGTTCGAGGCCGGCTGGACCGGCCGCGAGGGGCTGCGGGCGGTGTGCGGCGGCGAGGCGTTCCCTCCCGAGCTGGCCGAGCGGCTCCTCGGCTGCACCGCCGAGGTGTGGAACATGTACGGGCCCACGGAGACCACGCTCATCTCGGTGGCCCACCGGGTCACGGCCGCCGACACACGGGGCTCGGCGATCCCGATCGGCCGCCCGATCGCCGGCACCCGGCTGTGCGTCGTCGGCGAAGGGCTGGCCCCGGTCGCGGACGAGGACGCCGGGGAGTTGCTGATCGCCGGCGCCGGCGTGGCGCGCGGCTATCTCCACCGGCCCGAGCTGAGCGAGGAGAAGTTCCTGCCGCTGGCCCTCGAAGGCGACGGCCCGCAGCGCTTCTACCGCACCGGTGACCTCGTGCGCAGGCGTCCCGACGGCACGGTGGAGTACCTGGGACGCCTGGACCGGCAGGCCAAGGTCCGCGGCTTCCGCATCGAGCCCGGGGAGGTCGAGGCCGCGCTGGGCCGACTGCCCGGGGTGACCGCGTGCGCCGTGGAGGTCCGCGAGGACGTCCCGGGGGACCGCCGCCTCGTCGGCTACTACATCACCGACCCCGCCGGCCCCGCGGTCCCGGGCCCGGCCCTGCGCCGCGCACTCGCCGCCGGACTCCCCGAACACCTGGTGCCCTCGATCCTGGTGCGGCTCGACGCGTTCCCGCTGACCCCGAACGGCAAGATCGACCGCGCGGCGCTGCCCGCCCCCGGCGGCTCCCGCCCCGAGCTGGACGTCGCCTTCGCCGCCCCGACGACGCCGACCGAGCAGCGCCTGGCCGCCCTGTGGTCCGCCGTCCTCGGCCTGGACCCCGGGACCGTCGGCGCCGACGACCGGTTCGGCGACCTGGGCGGGCACTCACTGGCCGCCGCGCGGATCTGCGCCCTGATCACCCGCGAGTTCGGCGCGGCGGTCTCCCTCGCGGCGTTCCTCGCGGCCGCGACCGTGCGCGCCGTGGCGGCGGCCGTCGACGCCGGCCCGCGCGCCGAGGCCGGACCGGCCCTGGTCCGCGACCCGGAGCGCCGCAGCCATCCGCTCACCGGCGTACAGCGGCAGCTGTGGGCCCTGCGGCAGGTCGGGGACGCCGCACCGGCGACCACGGTCGCCTCCCGGTTCCGGCTGGACGCCGCGTGGCCGGCCGCCGGCCCGGCCCCGGCGCTCGGCGCCGTGCTGGACGCCCTGGTGCTGCGCCACGAAGTGCTGCGGAGCGTGGTGCGGACGTCCGGCGGGGAGCCGGTCGCGCTCGTCCGGCCCGCCGGGACGGTGCCGGTCGACGAGCACGATCTCCGGCCCCTGTCGCCGCTGGACCGCGCCGAGCACGCCGAGGCCCTGGCCCGAGCGGCCGCCGCGCACGCCTTCGACCTCGCCGAGGAGACGCCGCTGCTGCGCGCTTTGGCGCTCCGGCTCGACGAGCGGACCGTCGAGGTGGTCCTCGTGACCGACCACCTCGTCTTCGACGGGGCCTCCTGCGCGGTGGTGATGACGGCGCTGGCCGACGGTGTCGCGGCCGAGCTGCGCGGCGGTTCGGCCGAGGAGGTGATCCCCGAGCCGGCCGTCCAGATGGGCGACGTCGCGGTGCACGAACTCGCGCTGGCAGAGCTCACCGAGCGCGCCGAGGGGCTCCGCGCGTTCTGGACCCGGGAACTGGCCGGCGCCGAGCCGCCGTACGCGCTGGCCACCCGCCGCGGCGGGGACGGCCTGGCCGCCTTCCGCGGCGAGCGGCTGACCCGGCCGCTGGACCGGACGACGGCCGCGGCGGTCTCGGACTTCGCGGCGCGGAACGGCGTGTCGCCGTTCGCCGTGTACGCCGCCGCGCTCGGCGAGATCGTCGGCCGCCGCACCGGCGCGACCGACGTGCTGCTCGGCATGGCGGTCGCCTCCCGGTCGCATCCCGACACCGCGGGCCTGGTCGGCCCGCTGGCCGACGTCCTGCCGCTCCGGTTCCGCCGGCCGGACGGGACGTCCGGGGCGGTCGGGGGGTTCGGGGCGGTCGGGGGGTTCGGGGCGCTGGCCGGGGAGGTCGATCGCGCGGTCGTTCGCGCGCTGGACCACCAGGGGCTGCCCGGTCCCGAACTCGCCGGGCTCTTCGGAGCACGGCGGCGGCGCGGGATGTCGCCGACCCCGGTCGTGATCTCCTTGCAGCCCGCCGACCTGCCGGTCGTCGTGCGCCGCGACGGGGTCCGGGTCGAGATGGCCGGAGAGGTCGGCAGCGGCGGCACCCGCAACCCGCTGTCGGTGTTCGTCAACGCCACGGCCGAGGGTCCCGAGCTCCAGATCGAGTACGACGTCGACAGTTTCACGGACTCCGATGTCGAGGCCCTGGCGGAGGAGCTGCTCGACCTCCTGGCCGATCCGTCCGGCACCGCGCCGGAGCCGGAGCTGGACGACGGGCCTGGGTCGGCAGTAGTCGAATTCGTCGCCGCCCTGTGGGCCGACGAGCTCGGCGACGGACGGCACGGCGACTTCTTCGCGCGCGGTGGCGACGTCGCGGCGGCGGCCCGGGTGACGGCACGGCTGGCCGACGCCTTCGGCTGCCCGATCCCCGCGCACGTCCTCACCGGGCATCCGAGACTCGACCGTTTCTGCGTCGAGGTCGAGCGGATCGCCCTGGAGCACCTGTCCCGCGCCGAAGATCCACAGAACCACCGAACAAGCACCGCACAGACAGGAAACGACGCATGAGTCAGACTTCTGCGGACCCCGGCGACGGAGGGCTGCGCGCGCTGCTGGAGGACCGTGCCGCCGCGGCGCTGCGCGGGCTGGCCGGCTCCACGGGATCGTCCGGTGCGTCTGGCGTGTCAGATCGGCCGGGTACGGTGCCACCGCCCCAGATCGCCTGGGGGCGGGGCCCCTCGCTGCCCCGGGACGGTCGGCGGACCGTGCCGGAAGCGGTGCTGGAACAGGCCCGCTCCCGCCCCGACGCGGTGGCCGTGGAGGGTCCCGGCGGGCGGCTCTCCTTCGCCGAGACGGTCCGGTACGCGCGGCGGGTCGCCGCGGCGCTCACCGCCGTCGGCACCGGACCGGGCTCGGTGGTCGGCGTCCACCTCCCGCGCGACGAGCACCTGCCCGCGACGCTTCTCGGAGTCTGGCTCGCCGAAGCCGCGTACGTGCCGCTGGATCCGGAGTCCCCGGCGGAGCGGTCGCGGTGGATCGTCGAGGACGCCGGGGCGGCGGCGGTGGTCTGCGGCGGCGACGGCGCAGACGTGCTGCGCGGCCACGTCACCGTTCCGCTGGTCGACCTGCGTGAACTGTTCGGGCGGACGGAGCCGCCGGAGCAGCGGGAGCAGCCGGACCCGTCCCGCACGCCGCTTCCGTCGCCGGAGGACCTCGCCTACGTGCTCTACACCTCCGGCTCGACCGGCAGGCCCAAGGGCGTCGAGGTGACGCACGCCAACGTGGCGGCCCTGGCCTCCGCCACCGCGCTCCAGCTCGGCCTGAGCGCCGACGACGCCGTTCTGGCGGCGGCCTCGCTGACCTTCGACATGTCGGTGCCGGAGATCTGGCCGCCGCTGGCCGTCGGCGGACGCTGCGTCGTCGTGGACCGCGCGTGCGCGGCGGACGGCTTCGCGCTCGCCGACCGGATCGACTCCGCCGGGGTGACCACCATGGCCCTGACTCCGACCAGCCTGCGGATGCTGCTGGCCGCGGGGTGGCGTGGCAGCCCCCTGATGAAGGCCCGGGCCGGCGGGGAGGCCCTGGACCCGGACCTGGCCCGCGCGCTGCTGCCGCTCGTCGCCGAGCTGTGGAACGAGTACGGACCGACCGAGGCGACCGCGTACTCCGTGGCGCACCGGGTGTCGGCGGCCGACGTGGCGGCCGGGGCCACCGGGGTGCCGATCGGCCGGGCCACGGCGGGCGAGCACGTCTACGTGACGGGTCCGGACGGCGGGCTCGTGCCGCCCGGGGTCGTCGGCGAGCTGGTGATCGGCGGCGCGGGCGTGGCGCGCGGCTATCGCGGCCGCCCCGACCTGACGGCCGCGGTGTTCGTCAACGACCCGTTCGTCGCCGGCGGCCGGTGCTACCGGACCGGCGACCTGGCGCGGTGGACCCCCGAAGGACTGCTGGAGTTCGTCGGCCGCGCCGACGACCAGGTGAAGATCGGCGGCCGGCGGGTCGAACTCGGCGAGATCGAGGCCGCGCTGCTGGCGCAGCCGTCGGTGGCGCACGGCGCGGTGGTCGTGCGCGGCGGCGAGGACCGGGAGCAGCTCGTCGGCTATGTGGTGCCGCCCGCCGCGGACGGCGCGGACGGCGCGGACGGCTGGTCCGAAGCGGACGCCGCGGCGATCGAGGCCGGGCTGCGCGAGACCCTGCCGTCCTACATGGTGCCGCGCGTGTGGGTCCGGCTGGACGCGATGCCGCTGATGCCCAGCGGCAAGGTGGACCGCGCGGCGCTGCCCGAACCGCCCGCGCCCACGCGCGCGGACCACAGCCCTCCCGGTACCGAAGCGGAGCTGTTCATCGCCGAGGTGTGGCAGGAGGTGTTGGCCATCGCTCAGGTCTGGCGCGACGACGAGTTCTTCGTCCTCGGCGGCGACTCCCTGGCCGCGATCCGCGTCGTGGGCCGGCTGACCGAGGCGCTGGAGTACCCGTTCACCGTGCGCACACTGTTCGACCACCCGGTCCTGGCCGACTTCGCCGAGCAGGTGGAGCGGTTGCTCGCGTCGGACGCCGGGATGTCCCCGGCGGACGCGCCCGTCACGGAGCCGACGCGATGACCGACGCGATGACCGACGCAGTGACCGGCGCGATGACCGGCGCGATGACCGGCGACGCGGCCGCCACGGCCGCCGCCGCCCGCGGCGAAGCGGTCCGCAGCAGGTTCGCCGCCGCCCGGCGCGCCGCCGCCGCCGACCGTCCGGCCGCCATCCCGGCCCGCACCGCCGACCAGGGTCCGGGCCGTCCTTCACTCACGCAGGCCCGGCTCTGGTTCCTGTGGCGGCTGGAACCCGACAGCCCCGCCTACAACGCGCCGGTGTTCGTGCGTCTCACCGGACCCGTGGACACCGCCGCCCTGGAGGACGCGGTCCGCGGCACGGTGTCCCGCCACGAGGTGCTCCGCACCGTGTTCGAGGAGCGGGACGGCGAACCGGCCCTGCGGGTGCTCCCGCCCGGATCGGTGCCCTTCCTCCGCCGGGACGTGGCCCGCGTGGACCTCGACCGCGAGCTCGACGCCGAGGCGGCGAAGCCGTTCGCGGTCGACACCGAGCCGCCGATGCGGGCGACCCTCCTGCGG
>NZ_RFFG01000068.1 GCF_003696215.1 Actinomadura harenae
TTCGTCCTGAGCCAGGATCAAACTCTCCATCAAGGTCCAAACGACAGGAACCAGGGGCGAACCCGGAACCCGCCAAACCCGAAAGAGGAATCCGAAGATCCCAGCAAAACAACCCCCCGAAAGGGATCGCATTTGCCTCAAAGAAATCCCCGCACCCGAATCCGAAGATCCACGTGCACGGGGTGATCAGGCATTGCCTGATCTATAAAGGCACTGGCTTTTGTCACGCTGTTGAGTTCTCAAGAAACGGACACCCACCGTGCTCCACCCGCTCTCGCGGGCTTCACTCCGGGGCAACCCTTCAATCTTACTCGGTTTCTTTCGTCTGTCAAATCGGTCTGTAAGAACCGATTAACTCGCGAGTTCTTCCGAGTCACGGGCGTCAAACACCGGCCGGACCGAAGTCGGCTGACGTTTTTACCTCGTGGTGTGCCTGCCGGGCCGACCGCCGCTTCGGCGTTCTGCATCCCGTTTCAGGCTGACCGGACCATCGTACATCAGGTCCGAGACTGACTCGAACCGATTTCCAGATCCGGTTCCCCCAGGGCCGTCCGCCGGTGTCGGCGTCCCGCATCCCCTCGGGTGATGAGAACTCTAGGAGGCGCCTGGAGCATGGTCAAATCGGCGCCTGAGGATCTTGGTCTCCGGGCCTGGGGACGGCAGGTGAGCGTGCGGTACGGTTCGGCTCACCTCGTCCGGGTGGCTGGAGGGAGCGCAGCGTGTACCCGTTCCTCAGCGCCGCCGGCGGACGGTCGACGTCGGCCTCTCACCTGGTGGTGGCCGCGACCGTGGGGCCCTCTGTTCATGGTGTGCGGGCGTGGCGGTTCCGGCCTTCGGGCGACGGGATCGAGGTTCGCGCGGATCCGGCCTGTTTCCGGGCCATGGACGATCCTCACGGCCGGGGGCTTCACCTCGGGTGCGGAGCGGCCTTGGTGAATCTGAGGCTCGCCGCAGCGCAGCTCGGCCATGGGACGGTCGTCCGGCTGCTTCCCGATCAAGACGATCCGACTCTGATCGCGCGCGTGCGCGTGACGCGGGGACATCGCACCGCACGGGCTGAACGGCTTCTCTATGCGGCGACCATGCGTCCGTCGGCTGGGCGCCGGTCGGGCTTGGCGGGCCCGCCGACCGCGCCGTTCCTGAACGGTCTTGCTGAGGCCGCTCGGTTGGAGGGCGTCACGTTCCATCTGCTCTCGGCGAGAGGCGGCAGCGCTACCCGGCAGGCGGTGCTGAGCACTCGAGGAGATGGGCCCGGCTCGTGGGTGCGCACGGGGCAGGCCCTGCAACGGGTTCTGCTGGACGCGTCGGTGCGGTCGGCCTCGGTTTCGTTCATGTACGAGGTCGTGGACGAGCAGGGGTTGCGGCCGCTGCTCACTCCTGGGGACGTTCCGCAGGTCGTGCTCGAGGTGTCGGGGCCGGTGGCCCGGGCTAGGGCTTGCGGCGGAAGTGCGAGAGCACGAACGACAGCGGCACCGGATGCGGGTCGGGTAGCGCGCTGAGTCTCTCGGCGAGGACGTCGGCCGGGATGTGGTGCGCGCTCGGGCCCATGCCTACGAGAGTCAGGATCTCCTCGTGCGCGAGGGACGCCTCGAACTCCAGCTCGTCGCGTGAGACGAGGTCGAAGTGGTCGGCGAGGGTGGCGTCGGTGCGTTCCGACTTCTGCTCGTCCACCTTGAGGAGGCCGAGGGCGTCCACGAGGGGGCCCATGTGCCGGCTGGACGGTGTGACCACGACGAGCGAGCCGTCCGGGTGGAGGACGCGGTGGAACTCACCGGCGTTCCTGGGTGCGAAGACGTTGAGGATGGCGAGCGCCGATCCGTCCGCGACGGGGAGCGGACGCCAAAGGTCCGCGACGATCGCGCCTATGCGCGGGTGCGCACGAGCCGCGCGTCGGGCGGCGTGCTTGGAGATGTCCAGGGCGAGGCCGGGGGTCTTCTGCCACTGGGGTCCGTCCAGGACGGTGCTCAGGTAGTAGCCGGTGCCGGCGCCCGCGTCGAGGAGGCAACCGTGGTGTGCGTCCGGTTCATCGAGTGGGGTCGGCACCAGGTGTGCCAGTGCCTTGGCCATGGGGGCGAAGTGTCCTGCGGTCAGGAACGCGTCGCGCGCACGGACCATCTCGGGGGTGTCGGCGGTGCCGGGACGGGCGTTGCCGGGGAGCAGGTTCGCGTAGCCCTGCTTGGCGACGTCGAAGCTGTGCCGTTCGGGGCAGCGCAGCCCTCGGTCGTCCTGTGCGAGGGGTTGTCCGCACACGGGGCAGGTCAGGTATTCGACGACGTCGGCGAGCACCCGTCCATCATCGTGCATCCCGCGTGTACGACGTCCGGCCGCCCCGTGGTGGGGCGGCCGGAAGGGACGGTGTGCGTCAGCCCTTGAGGCGGCGCCGGACGTCCTCCATGTCCAGGCCCTCGACCTGCTGGATGACGCTTTCCAGTGCCTGCTCGGGCAGCGCGCCCGGCTCAGCGAACACGATCACGCCGTCGCGGATCGCCATGAGCGTGGGGATCGAGGAGATCCCGAAGCGCTGGGACAGCTCGGGCTCGGCTTCGGTGTCCACCTTGGCGAAGGTGATGTCGTCGTGCTTCTCAGCGGACTTCTCGTACACGGGGGCGAACATGCGGCACGGTCCGCACCAGGCTGCCCAGAAGTCGACCAGGACGATGCCGTCGCCCTTGGCGACCTCGTCGAAGTTCTCAGCGGTCAGTGTGACCGTCGCCATGTCGTTTTCTCCTCGGTCCGGGTATCAGGTCAGGTAGAGCGGCGTACACCACCGAAGTATTCCCAAGTCGGGAATCACAGGGCGGTAATTAGCGTTCTCCTCTTAGGGAGATCGCACCGGAGAAGGGTCAGGATGGCTGCAACCCGTAACAAGGGCGACAGGGTCGACACCCCCGACAAGGACCTCGTCGGGGCGTATCTCGACCGGATCGGTCGCACCCCGCTGCTGGACGCGGTGGAGGAGGTCGACCTGGCGAAGGCGATCGAGGGCGGGCTCTACGCCGAGCAGCTGCTCGAGGAGGGCCGCGTGCCCTCCGGTACCGCGCCCGAGGAGCTTGAGGAGCTGGTCGAGGCGGGGCTGCGTGCCAAGCAGCGCTTCGTCGAGGCCAACCTCCGCCTGGTCGTTTCCATCGCCCGCAAGTACCCCACGGACTCGCTACCGCTCATCGACCTCATCCAGGAGGGCAACCTCGGGTTGATGCGCGCGGTGGAGAAGTTCGACTATCGACGTGGGTTCAAGTTCTCGACGTACGCGACGTGGTGGATCCGGCAGGCGATCGGACGTGGGCTGAGTCACACCGCCCGCACGATCCGGCTGCCCGTCCACGTGGAGGAGGAGCTGTCCCGGTTGCGGCGCGCGGAGCGTCAGCTGAGCCGTGAGCTGGGCCGTGAGCCCACCCGCGAGGAGCTGGCGCAGACCGTGGGCGCCGACCCGGAACACGTGGACGAGTTGCTGAGCTGGCGGCGCGACCCGGCCAGCCTGGACGCGACGGTCGACGACGCTGGCGAGACCGCCATGGGCGATCTGCTGCAGGACCCGGAGGCCGTGACGCCCGAGGCGGAGGTCGTGGCGCTGGACGACCTGGAGGGTCTCGGCCGCATGCTGGAGCGGTTGCCCGAGCGTGAGTCGGCGATCCTGCGCGCGCGTTTCGGCATGGACAACGGCCAGCCGCTGTCGTACGCGCAGATCGGCGCGCGGTACGGGCTGAGCCACAACCGTGTGCGCCAGATCACCGACCGTTCGCTGCGCCGGTTGCGGCAGATGGCGACCGAGCACGAGCCCGCGGCGCGCACCCTGACCGCCACCAAGGAACGTGCGATCCCCCACCCGGTGGATCCGCGTTCCCGCGTCCGGGCCGCCTGACCCTCCGTAGCCCCCGCAGCCCCGGACCCCCGCAGCCCTGGTCCGAAGACCTGCCGGACGCCGTCGCGAACCCCCTCGCGGCGGCGTTCGCCTTTCCCGGCACCGGTCCCGTGGCCATTCCGGCGCCCGTCCCGTCGCCTTTCCGGTGTCCGTCCTGTTGCCACCAGGTGTCGGATTCATGCCGACTGCGTGGTCCTGCTAGTACCGGCGGCCCTCAGGTGCCCTAGCCTTGTCCACTGTGAGTACATCTAGCGTCACGGGGGAGCTGGACGCCTGGCGCGGCCTCCCGGCACTGCAGCAGCCCATGTGGGACGACCCGGCCGAGGTCGCGGCCGTGACGGCCGAACTCGCCAAGCAGCCCCCGCTGGTGTTCGCGGGCGAGTGCGACCAGCTCAAGAACCAGCTCTCCGAGGTGACTCACGGGCGCGCGTTCGTCCTTCAGGGCGGCGACTGCGCGGAGACGTTCGCGGGGGCGACCGCCGACGACGTCCGCAACAAGCTCAAGACCCTCCTCCAGATGGCCGTGGTGCTCACCTACGCGGCCAGCGTGCCGGTGGTGAAGATCGGGCGGATGGCGGGCCAGTTCGCCAAGCCCCGGTCCAAGCCCGTGGAGGTGCGCGGCGGCGTGGAGCTGCCCGCCTACCGCGGGGACGCGGTCAACGGCCTGGCCTTCTCCGCCGACGCGCGGCGCAACGACCCGCGGCGGCTGCTGCAGGCGTACTTCTCGTCGTCGGTGACACTGAACCTGACCCGGGCGTTCACCAAGGGCGGGTACGCGGACCTGCGGCAGGTTCACGCCTGGAACCAGGACTTCGTGGCGCAGAGCCCGGCCGGACGGCGGTACGAGCAGCTCGCGGGCGAGATCGACCGGGCGCTGACGTTCATGAAGGCGTGCGGCGCGAACCCGGACGAGTTCCACGGCGTGGAGCTGTACTCCAGCCACGAGGCGCTGATCCTGGAGTACGAGCGGGCGCTGACCCGCATCGACAGCCGCACGGGGTCCCCGTACGACGTGTCGGCGCACTTCCTGTGGCTGGGCGAGCGGACCCGGCAGCTGGACGGCGCGCACGTGGAGTTCCTGCGGCACATCCACAACCCGATCGGGGTGAAGCTCGGCCCGACGACGACGGCCGACGACGCCCTGGCGCTGATGGACAAGCTGAACCCGCACGGCGAGCCGGGGCGGCTGACGTTCATCACGCGGATGGGCGCCGACCGGATCCGGGACGCGCTGCCGCCGCTGGTGGAGAAGGTGAGCCGCAACGGCTCGCCGGTCGCGTGGGTGTGCGACCCGATGCACGGGAACACCTTCGAGGCTCCGACCGGGCACAAGACGCGCCGGCTGACCGACGTGCTGGACGAGGTGGCCGGGTTCTTCGCGGTGCACCGGTCGCTCGGCACCCACCCCGGCGGCATCCACATCGAGTTCACGGGCGACGACGTCACCGAGTGCGTCGGCGGCGGGGACGAGATCGACGAGTCGGATCTGCCGCAGCGTTACGAGACGGCCTGTGACCCGCGCCTGAACCGCGGGCAGTCGCTCGACCTGGCGTTCATGGTCGCGGAGCTGTACCGCAAGACCTCCTGAACCCAGGAGCGAAGAAAGAAGAGCGAACGGAGAAGGGGGACGCGGTCGCCGCGTCCCCCTTCTCCGTTCGTGCTCTTCTGAGCGCGCGTTCTAGAGGGCGACCTCGGCCCAGACGACCTTGCCGCCGGTGACGGGTTCGGCGCCCCAGGCGGTGGCGAAGCGGTCGACGATGAACAGGCCGCGGTGCGACTCGTCCAGGGGGCCGGGGACGGTGAGGCGCGGCAGCTGGCTGGCGCGGTCGCGGACCTCGACGCGGACGCGTCCGGCGGTGCGCTGGAGGCGCAGCTCCAGGGCCGTCCCCGCGTGCCGGACGGCATTGGCGACCAGTTCGGCGACGATCGCGGTGACGAGCTCCTCGCGTTCCATGAGCGCCCAGGTGCGCATGGTGCGGGCGGCGAGGCGGCGCGCGTACTCCACGGCCTCGGTCTGCGGCGCGGCGCGCAGGGTGGTCTCGGTCACAACTCCGGTCATCAACCCACTCCCTCTTCGGCCCCACCGATGAGGAACCGGTCCAGGCCCGTGGTGCGCAGGACGTTCTCGACCCGTCCGTAGGCACCGGTGACGGTCAGCGAGGCGTTCTGGGCGCGGGCGTGCTTGTAGGCGCGCACGAGCACGTTCAGCCCGGACGAGTCGCAGAAGTCCACGGCGGTGAGGTCGACCACCACGGCGCGCTCTCCGGCGTCGAGCAGCTCGGTCAACCGGGCCCGCAGCTCGTCGGAGGAGTGCAGGTCGATGGAGCCGCGCGCGGCGATCGTCGCGCGGCCGTCACCTCGTGTCGTGTGCAAGGCCAGACCCACGCCACACCACCTTACCGATAGCCGTTCTCATCATGACGCGCGCAGGACGATGAGCGCGACGTCGTCGTTGGAGGGCTCAGGGCCGAAATCACGGACGACGCGCTGGATCCGCGCGGCGACGGCGCCCGCGCTGAGCCCCGCGCATCCGGCGAGGAGCCGTTCCAGGCCGGCGTCGTCGCCGAGCAGCCGCCCGCCGTGCCGGCGTTCGGTCACGCCGTCGGTGACGCAGAGCAGGACCTGCCCGCGGCGCAGTTCGACGGTGTCGGCGTGGAAGTCGACGTCGTCGAAGACGCCGAGGAGCGGCTGCGCGGTGCCGACCTCGTGAACCGTGCCGTCCGGGTCGAGGATCAGGGCCGGAGGGTGCCCGGCGCTGGTCAGGGCGATGGTCACGCCGTCCCGGCCGGGCCGCGGAGTGATCTCGCCGTGCAGGAGGGTGAGCAGGCGCCCGCGTTCGCCCTCGCCGAGGATCAGCCGGTTCAGCCGGGCCAGAACACCGGGCACCGGCAGTTCCTCGGCGGCGAGGATGCGCAGCGCGTGCCGGGCGAGGCCGGTGACGGCGGCGGCCTGCGGGCCGGTGCCGCACACGTCGCCGATCGCGAACCGCCAGCGGTCCACCGGGCCGGTGACGGGCGGGCCGCCGGGGCCGCCCTCCCGCTCGGGGCATTCGAACACGTCGTAGAAGTCGCCGCCGACCTCGCTGCCCTCCCCCGCGGGTTCGTAGACGACCGCGACCTCCAGGCCGGGGATGTCGGGGACGTCCGGTGGCAGCAGGCTGCGCTGGAGGGCGCTGCTCATGGCGGTCTGCGCCGAGTACAGGCGGGCGTTGTCGACGGCGAGGGCGGCGCGGCGGCTCAGCTCCTCGGCGAGCTCGATGGCGCTGCGCGGGAACCGGTCCCCCACCGGACGGCCGATGACGAGGGCGCCGATGCGGCGGCCGCGGGCGACGAGCGGGAAGGCGAACACGGTGCCCGCCACGTCCGGGCCGGTGACCTCGGCGAGGCCGTACCAGGGGCCGGGAGTGTCCGGGCGGGGGCCCTGCGCGGCGCGGTCGAGTTGGGCGCGCAGGGCGTCGGCGCGGGTCTCGTCGGCGTGCCAGACGTAGGCGAGGGCGGGTGGTCCCGCGTCGGTGTCGGTGTAGACGGCGCACCAGGTCGCGAGGCGGGGCACGACGAGCTGGGCGACCAGGGCCATGGTGCGCTCCTGGTCGAGCGTGCCGGCGAGCAGGTCGCTGGCCTCGGCGACGAAGCTGAGCCAGCCGCGCCAGGACCGTTCCAGCTCCCCGACGCGCGCCTTCTCCAGGGAGAGCGCCATCTCCTCGGCGATGCGGCCCAGGCGGGCGGCGTCGGCGGGGTCGAACCGGCCCGGCTCGGCGGACACCGCGACGACCAGGCCGGTGAGGCGGCCCTGGCTCTCCAGGGGCGCGGCGGCCATGGAGCGGGCGCGGAGCGCGGCGGCGACCGGGTCGGAGGCGTCGGCGGCGATCCAGGGGGCTCCGGCGCGTGCGTCGGGGCCGAGGTTGACGACCGACAGCTCGTCCGGGCCGGGTTCGGTCGTCAGGCCCGCGGACGCGGCGACGACGAGGGTGCCGTCGCGTTCGGTGAGGAGGACGGCCGCGCCTTCGGCGTGGAGCAGGTCGCGGACGGAGGAGAGCGCGTCCTCCAGGGACTCCACGCCCGCGGGGGTGCGCAGGAGCCGGTCGCTCGCCGCGGGCAGCGCGGGCGGCTCGGAACGCCGCACCGTGGGCGCTCCGGAGCCGCGTGCGGGCTTGTGGACGGCGGCCCGCGCCGCGGCGGTGCCGTCCGTGTGATGGGAACGGCTTCCGTTCGGTGCGCCGGGGCCGCCCGCCGGACGGCGGGCGGTGGCCGGGTCGACCTCGGGGGCGCCCCAGCCGGGGTCGGCGGGGGTCCGTCCGGGGCGTCCGGCCGAGGGAGCGGCGGACGTCGTCGCGTCGGTCCCCGCCGGGTCGGGACGCACCGGGAAGCCCGGACGGCGGGCGAAGTCGTCCGTCGGGGGCTCCTCCGGCTCAGGCCCTGGGCGGGTCAGCCGGAACCAGATGCCCTTGCTCTCGTGGTCGTAGTCGACGCCCCAGGACGCGGCGAGCCGGGCGATCGACGGCAGGCCGCGGCCGCTCGCGGCGGTCACGCCGGGCATCACCGGCGTCCGGGTGGGGTGCCGGTCGCGGACCTCGATCTGGATCTCGTCGTCGGTGAGGCTGCAGATCACGTCGAAGGCGGTGCCCGCGTAGGCGATCGCGTTCGTGGCGAGCTCGCTCGTCGCCAGCACCGCGTCGTCGGCGGCGTCGGAGAGCCCCCACTCGCGGAGGGTCCGCTGGACGAAGCGGCGGGCTTCCGCCACGGAGGCCGCAGCGGACGGGAAGGTGGCCGCCGCCGTGTGCCGATCCAATGCCGTCCCTCGCTCGTCGTCACTTCTCAGTCCGGCCGCACATCCGAGTCCGGCCGCCGTGACAGACTGGCTCGACCAGCCGGGCGCCGGGACCGTCCGCCGTGCTCGCGCCGGGACAGACCGTAACACGAAGCCTGTGGGGGGCGGGTGCGGTCGCCCGTGGCGGCATCGCGGGGCGGTGCCGCGGACCGGCCGGGAGGAGGGTTCCGGCACACGGCCGCCGAGCCAGTGGCGACGTAGAGTACAGATGCGGGCCGGACGAGGCGCCCGAGCCAGCGGGCACCCGTCGGCCAGGAGGATGAACTGATGCCCCGTAGCGCCACGCGATCCCGAGCGGGTGACGGTGTCTCGCGCGACACCACCCCGCGGTACAGCGACGCCGACCTGGAACCGCTGCTGCGGGCCCTGGCGGCCGTCCGGGACGGCAGGCTGCGCACGCCCGTCGAGGTGACCGGCGAGGGCGCCGTCGCCGAGGCCATGGCGGTGCTGGACCAGATCCGCGACAACGGCCACCAGGTCGCCTCCGGGCTGGCCCGGGTGCGCCGCGAGATCGGACGCGACGGGCAGCTGCGGGGCCGGCTCACGCCGGGCACGCTGCGCGGCTCGTGGGCCGGCGCCGTGGAGGACTCCAACGCCATCCTGGACAAGCTGACCGACCTCGCCAACGGCATGTACAAGGTGGTGGAGGCGGTCGCCAAGGGCGACCTGACCCAGCGGGTCGAGCTGCGCGCGGGGGGCCGTCCGATGCGGGGCGAGCTGCTGCGGATGGCCAAGTCGGTGAACGCGATGGTCGAGCTGCTCGACCAGTTCACCTGGGAGGTCACGCAGTTCGCCCGGGAGGTCGGCACCGAGGGGCGGCTCGGGGGCAAGGCGTCCGCGCGGGGCATGGCGGGACGCTGGCGGGACGTGACCACCGCCGTGAACGTGATGGCCGACCGGCTGACCAGCCAGGTCCGCGACATCGCCGAGGTGACGACCGCGGTGGCGCGCGGCGACCTGACCCGGAAGGTGACGGTCGAGGCGGCCGGTGAGCTCCAGGAGCTGAAGCTCACCGTGAACCAGATGGTGGACACGCTGTCGGCGTTCGCCGACGAGGTGACCCGCGTCGCCCGCGAGGTCGGCACCGAGGGGCAGCTGGGCGGGCAGGCGAAGGTGCACGGGGTGTCGGGGGTCTGGAAGGACCTCACCGACAACGTGAACGCGATGGCGAACAACCTGACGAGCCAGGTCCGCAACATCGCGCAGGTCACGACGGCGGTCGCGGACGGCGACCTCACCAAGAAGATCACCGTCGGCGCGCAGGGCGAGATCCTGCAGCTGAAGTCGACGGTGAACCAGATGGTGGACACGCTGTCGGCGTTCGCCGACGAGGTCACGCGCGTCGCGCGCGAGGTCGGCACCGAGGGACGCCTCGGCGGGCAGGCGCGGGTGCCGGGCGTGAGCGGCGTCTGGAAGGACCTGACCAGCAACGTCAACGGCATGGCGTCCAACCTGACCTACCAGGTCCGCAACATCGCGCAGGTGACGACGGCGGTCGCGGGGGGCGACCTCACCAAGAAGATCACCGTGGACGCGCAGGGCGAGATCCTCCAGCTCAAGGACACCATCAACACCATGGTCGACACCCTGTCGGCCTTCGCCAACGAGGTCACGCGCGTCGCCCGCGAGGTCGGCACCGAAGGACGCCTCGGCGGACAGGCGAAGGTGCACGGGGTGTCGGGGATCTGGAAGGACCTCACCGACAACGTCAACTCGATGGCGAACAACCTGACCGTCCAGGTGCGCGGGATCGCGCAGGTCACGACGGCGGTCGCGCACGGCGACCTCACCAAGAAGATCACCGTCGGCGCGCAGGGCGAGATCCTCCAGCTCAAGGACACCATCAACACCATGGTCGACACCCTGTCGGCCTTCGCCAACGAAGTGACCCGCGTCGCCCGCGAGGTCGGCACCGAAGGACGCCTCGGCGGACAGGCGAGCGTGCCCGGCGCGGGCGGCATGTGGAAGGACCTGACCGACAACGTCAACGGCATGGCGTCCAACCTGACCTACCAGGTCCGCAACATCGCGCAGGTGGCGACGGCGGTGGCCGACGGCGACCTGACCAAGCGGATCGACGTGGACGCGCAGGGCGAGATCCTGTCGCTGAAGACGACGCTGAACACGATGGTGGACACGCTGTCGTCGTTCGCCTCCGAGGTCACCCGCGTCGCCCGCGAGGTCGGCACGGAGGGACGGCTCGGCGGGCAGGCCGAGGTCGAGGGCGTGTCGGGCACGTGGAAGCGGCTGACCGAGAGCGTGAACGAGCTGGCGTCCAACCTGACGACGCAGGTGCGGGCGATCGGCGAGGTGGCGAGCGCGGTGGCGCGCGGCGACCTGACCCGGACGATCACGGTGGAGGCGCGCGGCGAGGTCGCCGAGCTGTCCGACAACGTGAACCTGATGGTCACGACGCTGCGCGAGACGACCCGCGCGAACGAGGAGCAGGACTGGCTCAAGACCAACCTGGCCCGGATCGGCGGGCTCATGCAGGGGCACCGCGACCTCTACCAGGTCGCGAACCTCATCATGAACGAGCTGACCCCGACCGCCAGCGCCCAGTACGGCGCGTTCTACCTGGCCGAGGGGCAGCCGGGCGAACGCGAGCTGGTGCTGATCGCCGGGTACGGGATCCCGCGGGAGCGGCTGCGCGGGGTCCGGTTCCAGCCCGGTGAGGGCCTGGTCGGGCAGGCCGCGCTGGAGCGCCGGACGGTGCTGATCGCGGGTGCCCCGGCCGACTACGTGAAGATCGGCTCGGGGCTGGGCGAGGCGTCCCCGGCGAACGTGATCGTGCTGCCGATCGTGTTCGAGGACGAGGTGCTGGGCGCGATCGAGCTCGCCTCGTTCTCCCGCTTCACCGACGTCCACCTGGCGTTCTTCACCCAGCTCATCGAGACGATCGGGGTGACGCTGAACGCGATCCGGGCCAACACCCGGACCGAGGCGCTGCTGACGGAGTCGCAGCGGCTCGCGCAGGAGCTCCAGGAGCGGTCGGACGAGCTCCAGCGGCAGCAGGGCGAGCTGCGGCACTCCAACACCGAGCTGGAGGAGAAGGCGGCGCTGCTCGCCCAGCAGAACCGGGCGATCGAGATCCAGAACTTCCAGATCGAGCAGGCCCGGCGGACGCTGGAGGAGCGCGCCGAGCAGCTCGCGGTGTCGTCGCGGTACAAGTCGGAGTTCCTGGCGAACATGTCGCACGAGCTGCGGACGCCGCTGAACAGCCTGCTGGTGCTCGCCAAGCTCCTGTCGGAGAACCCGGGCGGCAACCTCACCGACAAGCAGGTGGAGTTCGCCCGCACGATCCACGACTCGGGCACCGACCTGCTGGAGCTCATCAACGACATCCTCGACCTGGCCAAGGTGGAGGCGGGCAAGATGGAGCTGCACCCGCAGCGGCTGCCCGTGTCGGCGCTGGTCGACTATGTGGAGGCGGCGTTCCGTCCGCTGTCGGTCGACAAGGGGCTGGAGTTCGGGGTCGAGGTCGCGCAGGGCGTCCCGGAGACGCTGTTCACCGACGAGCAGCGGCTCCAGCAGGTGCTGCGGAACCTGCTGTCCAACGCGGTGAAGTTCACCGCCGAGGGGCAGGTGAAGCTGGCCATCGAGCCCGCCGGGGACACCGAGTTCGCGCTGGCCTCGCTGTGGCAGACCCCGAACGTGCTGGCGTTCCGCGTGATGGACACCGGGATCGGGGTGAGCGCGGACAAGCTCCAGGTGATCTTCGAGCCGTTCACGCAGGCGGACGGCACCACCAACCGGCGCTACGGCGGCACCGGGCTCGGCCTGTCGATCAGCCGGAACATCGCGCGGCTGCTCGGCGGGGAGATCCAGGTCCGCAGCGAGCCGGGCAAGGGGAGCGTGTTCACGCTGTACCTGCCCGCGCACTACGCCGAGCCGGACGGGCGGCGGCGTCCGGCCGTCCCGCTGGAGGGGGCGGCGTCCCCCGCGCCCGAGCTGTCCCCGGTCGACCCGGTGCTCATCGGGGGCGGCGGCGGGGACGGCGCGTCCGTCCCGGACCTGCTCGTCCCGGCGCTCGCGCCCGCCGAGTCGGCCAACGGAGGCGCCAAGAACGGCGCCAACGGGAACGCCTCCGGGACGTCGGACTCGGTGCCGGGCGACGACGGCGGCACGGGCATCGCGGGCCTGCTGTCGGAGCCGCCCACCGACTTCACCGACACCATCCTCGCGGGCCGCAAGGTGCTCATCGTCGACGACGACGTCCGCAACGTGTTCGCCCTGACCAGCGTGCTCGAGGGGTACGGGATGGAGGTGTTCTACGCCGAGGACGGGCAGGCCGGCATCGACCTGCTGCACCGCAACCCGGACGTCGCGCTCGTCCTGATGGACGTGATGATGCCGGGCCTCGACGGGTACGCCACCACCGCCGCGATCCGCGAGATGCCGCAGTTCGCGGACTTGCCGATCATCGTGATCACGGCCAAGGTGATGAAGGGCGACCGGGAGGCGAGCCTCGCCGCGGGGGCGTCGGACTACGTGCCGAAGCCCGTCGACGTCGACCGCCTGCTGGAGGTCATGCGGGTCTGGCTCGGCCGCTCGGTCATCGGCTGACGCCGCGCCCCGGCGCACCCGGCACCGCCCCCCGGCGGCCGGTTCCGGCCGGGTGGCGCGGCAGGGCGCTTCGGCGGCCGCCCCAGCACAACGGCAGGTGCCGCAAAGGGAAGGCAAGGCGTGGACGACAAGGCGAAGATCCTGCTCGTGGACGACCGGGAGGAGAACCTCGTCGCACTCGAGGCGATCCTCAGCTCCCTCGACCAGGACCTGGTCCGGGCCCGTTCCGGTGAGGAGGCGCTGAAGGCGCTGCTCACCGACGAGTACGCGGTGATCCTGCTGGACGTGATCATGCCCGGCATGGACGGGTTCGAGACGGCCCGGGACATCAAGCGGCGCAAGAAGACCCGCGACCTGCCGATCATCTTCCTCACCGCGGTCGACAGCGACCCGGACTACGCCTTCCGCGGCTACGCGGCGGGCGCGGTGGACTTCATCTCCAAGCCGTTCGACCCGTGGGTGCTGCGCGCGAAGGTGTCGGTGTTCGTGGAGCTGCACAACAAGAACCGGCAGCTCAGGGAGCAGGCGGCGCTGCTGCGCGACCAGGCCGCGCTGCTGCGGGCGACGCCGTCGCCGGGCCCGGCCGCGCAGCGGATCGCGATCGCCCGCGACCGGGCGGCCCGGCTGCGCGACCAGGTCTCCGAGGCCCTGCGCCCGGAGGTGGTGGAGCTGGAACGCGGTCTCGCCGACGCCGCGATCGCCCTCAACGCCACGCCCGGCGCCGGTGCCGTGCCCGGTGGGATGCCCGGCGCGGACTCTTCGGAGTTCCCCGCCGAACATCCCTAGACGGGCAAGTACCGCCATAACACCCATTTGGTGACGTAGAGGTCACCAACCATGACGCGTCAGCGGGATCGGCCTCGGGGACGATCCCGCTGCGGAGGTGAGGCCATGGACGCCGCCGCGCTGTTCGCCACGGGATTCGGCACCGGACTGATCGCGGGCGGGACAACGTGCGCCGCCGTGCAGCTGGGACTGCTGACGGGTGCCGTACGGGGCGAGGCGCGGGCCGTCCGGCCCGTCGCGGTGTTCCTGTCGTCCAAGCTCGTCACGCACGCGGTGCTCGGCGCGCTGTTGGGGCTGGCCGGGTCGGCGGTGGAGCCCGGCCCGCGGATCCGTGCGGTGCTGCTCGTCGGCGCGGCCGTGCTGATGGTGCTGTTCGCGCTCGACCTGGTGGGCTTCGCGCCGGTCAGGCGCCTGTTGCGGAGGGCTCCGAAGGGCGATGCCGCCGAGGACGCGCACTGCGCGCCGCCGACGACCTCCTCCGCGCGGACGCGTCGTCCGGTCGCGCTCGGGGCGGCGACCGTCCTCGTGCCGTGCGCGCTGACGTTGACGGCCGAGCTGCTCGCGGTGTCGTCGCGGTCGCCGTTCGGCGGGGCGGCCGTGATGGCCGGGTTCGTGCTGGGGACCGCGCCGCTGTTCGGGCTCGTCGGGGTGACCGTCGGACGGGCGCTGACGCTGCTGCGCGGACGGCTGACGGCCCTGGTGGCCGTGGCGCTGCTCGGGGTCGCGGGCTGGACGCTGCTGTCCGGGCTGCGCCTCGGCGGATGGCTGCCGTCCGGCGGCGCCGAGGCCACCGCCGCCGCGTCCGCCCGGTTCGTGTCGACCGACGCGTCCGGGACGCAGCTGATCACGGTGTACGCGCTGGACGAGGGGTACCGGCCCGCCGCGCTCACGGCCCGCGCGGGCGTCCACACCGTGCTCGTGCTGCGGACGAGCAACACCCACGGCCACACGCGGGCCTTCACGATCCCCGGCCGGAACCAGGACGTGGTGCTGCCGGTCACCGGTGACACGCGCGTCGACCTCGGCGTGCCGAAGGCCGGACGGATGCGCTACGTCTGCGCGTCCGGCCACTCCCCTGGCGAGATCACCTTCAGGTGACCCCGCCAGGGGCGGGCGGGTCGCGCGGAGGCGCCCGCCTCACCGGTCACGCGGAGGCGGACGCCTCGTCGACCGCTCAGCGGGCGGACGCCTCGGGGCTCACTCGGAGGCGGACGCCTCGCTGGTGAGGCGGGCGTGGGCCGCGGCGATCCGCTCGAGAGTCCGCTCGCGGCCGAGGATCTCCAGCGACTCGAACAGCGGGAGGCCGACGGTGCGTCCGGTGACCGCGACGCGGACCGGGGCCTGGGTCTTGCCGAGCTTCAGGCCGTGGGCCGCGCCGACCGCCTCGAGCCGCTCCTTGAGCTCGTCGGCCTTCCACGGCGCGTCCCGGTACGCCTCGGCGGTGTCCGCGAGGATCTGCGCCGCGGGCTCCTTCATGGCCTTCTTCCACGACTGCTCGTCGAACGGCGGCTCGGGCAGGAAGGCGAAGTCGATCATCTGCTCGATCTCCGACAGCACCGCGACCCGGGTCTGCGCCAGCGGCGCGAGCTGGTCGAACACCGCCATGTCGACCTCGAACGGCGTGCGCTCCAGGAACGGCAGGCAGGCGGCGACGAACTTCTCCACCGGCAGCATCCGGATGTAGTCGCCGTTGATCGCGCGCAGCTTCTTCACGTCGAAGAACGCGGGCGAGGCGTTGACGTCGTCGATGTGGAACTCGTCGACGATGACGTCCCAGGGGACGATCTCGCGGTCGCCGGACGGGGCCCAGCCGAGCAGCATCAGGTAGTTGCGCATGGCCTCGGCGAGGTAGCCCTCGTCGCGGTAGTCCTCGAGCGCGACCTTGTCGCGGCGCTTGGACAGCTTCTGCCGCTTCTCGTTGACGATGACCGGGACGTGCGCCCAGACCGGCGGGGTGCCGCCGAGGGCGTCCCACAGCAGCTGCTGCTTGGGCGCGTTGGACAGGTGCTCCTCGCCGCGCACCACGTGGGTGATGCCCTGGCTCATGTCGTCCACGGTGTTGGCCAGCAGGAACGTGACCGAGCCGTTGGCGCGGGCGACGACGAAGTCCTCCAGGGCGGAGTTCTTGAAGACCGGCTTGCCGCGCAGCAGGTCGACGACGACGGTCTCGCCCTCGTCCGGGGTGCGGAACCGCAGTGCGCGGCCCGGACCCGGCTCGAGGCCGCGGTCGCGGCAGAAGCCGTCGTAGCCCATGTGCGAGTCGCCGGTGCGCTCGACGATCTGCTCGCGGGTGCAGTCGCAGTAGTAGGCGCGGCCCTGCTCGCGCAGCGTGGCGGCGGCCTCGGCGTGCTTGTCGGCGTTGGCGGACTGGAAGTAGGGGCCCTCGTACTCGCCGCCGTCCATGCCGAGCCACGCCAGCGCGCGGATGATTCCCTCGGTCCATTCGGGGCTGTTGCGGGAGGCGTCGGTGTCCTCGATCCGCAGCACGAGCGTCCCACCCGACTGCTTGGCCATCACCCAGTTGAACAGGGCTGACCGGGCCCCGCCCACGTGGAACATGCCGGTGGGCGAGGGCGCGAAACGTACTCGGATCGAAGACGCGGAAGACATGCCCAACAGCGTAGAGCGCTCCGGGCCCCGCTCGCGCACCGCGACCCGCGCGGCACGGGCCTTCCTGACGCGTTCTCAGGGATTTCCGGACGCGCCCAGGGGTTTCGGCCCCCGGACTGCGTGGACTTCGGGCGTGCGTGGCGCGTCCGGCGCGGTGGGGCGTCAGGCGCGGGACGGGTGCCGATGTGGCGTCAGGGCTTCCAGTTCGGGTCGCGGCCGGACATGCCGATCAGGCGGTCCAGCAGGGGCGCGTCCTCGGGGACGGCGACCTCCGGCCCGAACGCCCCGTGCTTGCGGCCCATGTCGGCGATCCCCACGAGTCCGTCGTAGGCGTACTGGACGAGGCCCGGATCGAAGTCCGGCTCCAGTCCGAGGGCGGTCGCGATGTCCCAGCCGTGGACGACGCACTCCCCGATCACCATCGACCCGATCGTGGGCGCGGGCATGCCGGGCTCGGCGCCGCTGAGGCTGGTGTTGCCGGTCCAGGCGTCGGCGTCGTCCCAGGCGCGGGCGGTGGCGGCGGCCTGCTCGGCGAACCGGTCGGCCCAGCCGGGCTCGGCGGTGAAGTCGTGGTCCTCCTCCGGGCCGACGGGCTTCCGCTTGGCGGCCGCGGTGGCGGCCCGCCCGTTCCAGAAGATCACGTGGTTGACGGTGGTGCGGACGTCCCAGTCGGAGCAGGGCGCCGGGGCGTCCAGCCGGTCGTCGGGGACCTGGCGGAGCAGCGCGACGATCGCCTCCGTCGCGGGACCGAACCAGGCACGTCCTTCGATCATTTGTTCGACCATGCGGAGACCCTAGCCCCTGATCCGGCCGCGGTCTTGGAGAAACGCGCCAGTCTTCCGGGCCGGGTTCAGAAGGTGCCGCCGTCGACCACGACGCGCTGGTCGGTGACATAGGACGCCGCGTCCGAGACCAGGAAGCGGACGACGTTCGCGACCTCCTCAGGCGAGCACACGTGGCCGTACGGGGACATGGCGTCCTGCCGGCGGATGTCCTCGACGCCCATCGTGGCGCGCACGAGGCGCTGCCCCATCTCGGTGTCCACGAGGCCGGGGGCGACGATGTTGACGTGCATGCCGTGGGCGCGCTCCTCCTTGGCGAGGGTGTGCGCGAGGGCCTCCATGGCGGCCTTGCCCATGGCGTAGGGGGCGCTGAACGGCGGGAACACGCCGGTGATCACGCTCGACACGAAGATCACGTCCGAGCGGCCGGCGGCGCGGAGCAGCGGCAGCAGGGCGCGGGTGAGGTGGTGCGGGCCGATCGCGTGAACGTTCATCAGACGGACGACCTCGGCCGGGTCGGTGTCCGCGACCGTGTTGCCGCGGCTGGCGATCCCGGCGCTGTGGACGAGGATGTCGAGGCGTCCGAGGTCCGAGGCGACGTCGGAGGCGAGGCGCTCGCAGTCGTCCCGCGCGTCCACGGAGGCGCGGTAGGCGCGGCCCTCCACGCCCAGTTCGGCGAGGTCGGAGACGGTCTTGCGGGCGGCGTCCTCGTCGCGGCGGTAGGCGAGGGCCACGTCCGCGCCGTCCTCGGCGAGAGCCAGGGCGATGGCCCTGCCGATCCCCCGGCTTCCCCCGGTGACCAGGGCGACGCGTCCGGCGAGAGCGCTCATCGATCCTCCATGTGCTGGGCGGCCGCGTCCTGGGCGGCCTTCCTCATCCTGCACGGATCGGGGCGCCCGCATAAGAGCCTTCCGGCACGGGGGCGATCACCGGTCGGCGGGCGGCCCGGGCCGACGGCCGGTCAGCCAGGCGGCGGCCTCCTCGAAGTGTTCGGGGGTGAGACCGGTCACAGGATCGACCCGGACGAGCAGGTGATCACCGACGCCGGGCGTGCCCGCGAGGGTCTCGGCGGCGTCCGCCTGGTCCTCGAACCAGACGAAGGCGCGCCCTCCGGTCCAGGCGGCGACGTGGCGGGCCTTCCAGGCGCCGAGGCTGCGCCCCTCCTCGACGCCGGGGAACGCCGGCACCGGGACGAACGGGAGCCGCGGGAGGCCGAGCCGTGGCCCGATCCACTGGTTCGCCTCGTCCTCCCAGTAGGTCGCCCAGGCGAGCTCGGCGCCGCCCTCGGCGGCGAGGGCGCGGAGCATCCGGCCGTGGCGGGCGTCCAGCCAGACGCGGAAGCTCTGTCCGTCCGGGTGCACCCGGTGGTGGCGGAAACGCCGGTGAGGACGGCGGAACGGGTTCAGCACGCCGTCGACGTCGACCAGCACCAGCGGAGGGCTCATTCCCGAACGGTACGACGCGTGGCCCGTGGTGATCCATATCCCGTTTGATCACCCGATTTTGGGACAGCGTTTTGACAGTTTCGGTCTGCTGACCGAAACTGCACCGGGCCGTGACCGAGCACATCCCGTGGAAAGGCGGCAACGAAGCGTGAGCGAGCAGGACCTCCGGACGTCCCCGTCCACCGCGGCGTCGCCGCCCGATCGCGGCACGATCGTCGACGCCGGCGACGAGGGCTACCGCAAGAGCCTCCAGACCCGGCACGTGAACATGATCGCCATCGGCGGCGCGATCGGGACCGGGCTGTTCCTCGGCGCCGGCGGACGGCTCCACAACGCCGGACCGTCCCTCGCCATCGCCTACGCCGTCTGCGGCTTCTTCGCGTTCATGGTCGTCCGGGCGCTGGGCGAACTGGTCCTGCACCGGCCGTCCTCGGGCTCGTTCGTGTCGTACTCGCGCGAGTTCATGGGCGAGAAGGGCGCGTACGTCGCCGGGTGGATGCACTTCCTCAACTGGAGCACCACCGGAATCGTCGACATCACCGCGATCGCCCTCTACATGCATTACTGGAAGGCGTTCACGACCATCCCGCAGTGGGTTCTGGCGCTGATCGCCCTCGCGGTCGTCCTCACCGTGAACCTGGTCTCGGTCAGGTTCTTCGGCGAGTTCGAGTTCTGGGCGTCCATCGTCAAGGTCGGCGCGCTGGTCTCGTTCCTGGTCATCGGGATCGTCCTGCTCGCGACCGGGCACAAGGTCGGCGGCTACGAGTCCGGGCCGAGCCTGATGCTCGACCACGGCGGGCTCTTCCCGATGGGCGTGCTGCCCATGCTGGTGGTCATCCAGGGCGTGGTGTTCGCCTACGCCTCCACCGAGCTGGTCGGCGTCGCGGCGGGCGAGACCGAGAACCCCGCGAAGATCATGCCGAAGGCGATCAACTCGATCGTCTGGCGGATCCTGCTGTTCTACGTCGGATCCGTCGTGATCCTGGCGATGCTGCTGCCGTACAACGTGTACGAGGACGGCGTCAGCCCGTTCGTGACCGTCCTGTCCAAGCTGGGCGTGCCCGCCGCGGGCGACGTCATGAACCTGATCGTGCTGACCGCCGCGCTGTCCAGCCTGAACTCCGGGCTGTACTCGACCGGCCGGATCCTGCGCTCGCTCGGCGCCGCAGGCTCGGCCCCGCGCTTCACCACCCGGATGAGCCGCCACCAGGTGCCCTACGGCGGCATCCTGATGACCTCGGTCGTCTGCGTGCTCGGTGTCGGGCTGAACGCGTGGGTGCCCAAGGACGCGTTCGAGATCGTGCTGAACCTGGCCGCGATCGGCATCCTCGGCACCTGGGCGATGATCATGATCTCGCACCTGCTGTTCGTGCGGAAGTGCCGCCGCGGCGAGCTGGACCGGCCGTCCTACCGGCTGCCCGGCTCCCCGTACACCGAGATCGTCACGCTGGCGTTCCTGGCCGCGGTCGTGGTGCTCATGTGGTTCGACTTCGACGGCGAGGGGCACCGGACGGTGCTGGCCGTCCCGCTGATCATCGCCGCCCTGGTCGCGGGCTGGTTCCTCGTCCGCCGCCGGGTGAACGCGGGCGGCAACCCCGGTTCCGCGGACGTGCTCGACTAGCGGGTTCCGCCGGCGTGCTCGACTAGCGGGTTATGTCGGAGGCTCCTCGTAGAGTGGGTGCCGCCCGATCCACGGGCGGGCGGCAGTCCCCCAGCCAACAAGGAGTATCCGCACGATGGAGCACCCACTGACCCTGATGGCGGTTCACGCCCACCCGGACGACGAGGTCCTCGGGACCGGCGGCGTGCTGGCGCGGGCCGCCGCCGAGGGCCACCGTGCCGTCCTGGTGACCTGTACCAACGGCGAGCAGGGCGACGACGCGGGCGGGCTGAAGCCGCAGGACGAGGGGCACGACGCCGAGGGCGTGGCACGCGTCCGGCTGGCCGAGCTGCGCGAGTCCACGGCCATCCTGGGCATCGAGCACGTCGAACTGCTCGGCTACCGCGACTCGGGCATGGTCGGCTGGTCCACCAACGAGGACCCGCGCGCCTTCGCCAACATCCCCCTCGATGACGCGGCGGCCCGGCTCGCCGAGCTGATGGAGCGGTACCGCCCGGACGTCGTGATCACCTACGACGACAACGGCAACTACGGCCACCCGGACCACATCCAGGCCCACCGGATCGCGATCGCGGCGACCGAGAGCACCGGCATCCCGCGCAAGTTCTACGAGACGGCCGTCCCACGCTCGGGCATCAAGATGATGTTCGAGGAGGGCAAGAAGGCCGGGCTCGACTTCGGCGACGAGCTCCCGGACGACTTCGGCACCCCGGACGAGCTGATCACGACCGTGGTGGACGTGGCGCCCTACGCCGAGCGCAAGCTCAAGGCCCTGGAGGCGCACGCCAGCCAGGGCGAGAACATCTTCCTCCTGCGCCTCCCCGACGAGATGCAGGCGCGGGTGTTCGGCTCCGAGTCGTTCGTCCGCCGGTTCAGCAAGGTCGACTCACCGCTTCCCGAGCAGGACCTGTTCGCCGGCCTGCACGACTGATCCGCGTCCTCATGTATGAGGCCTGGGCTCGCGACAGCGGCCCAGGCCTTCTACGTGTTCGCACCGCTCATGGCCGCTCGGGGCGTGGGAGTCCGGGGTCAGCGGCGGGACCGCCCGCGGCTGCGTGCCGCGGCCCTGTAGTGGTCGAGGACGTCCTGGCGCAGGAGGTAGCCGAAGCCCGCACGCTGGATCCGCAGCGCCAGCGCGCCCTGGTCGATGCCCAGGGACGCGGCGGTGTCGGCGAACCGCCAGTCGTGCGCGGCCAGCTTGGTCAGCAGATGGCCACGCCGGATCTGGGTTTCGGACAACCGGAACGTCTTGAGGTAGGCGAGGCGCTGTCCGGCCCCCTTGCCCACGGTGATCTGCTCGCCGATGTGGTTGGGACGGCCGGGCGTGAACGACGGAAGGAACCGGTACAGCCGGACGTCCCGCATCCGCTGCACGAGTTCGTGGCGTCCGGCTTGGTCGAAGACCTCCTCGGCCATCAGCTCGTCATGGAAGTCCGCCCAGTCGGCCATCCGCCGTTCGGCCTCGGCGCGGAGGTCGGCGAGGGAGCCGACGGCGGTCTCGTCGATCGGCTCGGCCAGCTCGGAGACGGGCAGCCAGAGACGTCCGTACTGGTAGACGAGCTCGCCGAACAGGTCCTCGATCAGGGTCGCGTGGAGGGCCCGGTAGTCGTCCGGGTGCGGGACGACGAACGCGCTGGCCAAGGCGTCCGCGACGTACACCAGGGCCCCGCACTGGCCGGGGTGCATCTCGAAGAGCCGCAGCGCGTCGGCCAGGCCCCCGACGAACGCGCCCAGGTAGGTCTGCTCCTCGCGGGGGGACAGTCCCGACGTGACCGCACGCTTCGACCATTCCTCCCACGCGATCTGCGGGCCGCCGAAGTGCAGCGCGAGGTAGCCCTCGACGGCCAGGTGCAGCGGCAGGAACCGCAACCGGTCGCCCGCCAGGCGGCGCGCCATCCGGCGGCGGACCCGGATCGGCATTCCGGCCGGGCCGATGCCCTTGTCGTCGCGGTCCAGCAGGCGCGTCCCGTAGGAGGCGGTCATGCCGTCGCCGTCGTCCTCCCAGCGGGCGACGAAGGCGTGCGGGATGTAGGAGAAGTAGTGAGCGCCATCGCCGACGTCCACGATGGACGGCTCGTCGTAGACGCGCCGGTCGAGCCGCAGCCCTGGGATCGGCGTCTCCCGGACGAGCGGGACCAGCCGGATCGAGTTCCACGTCTGCGCGGGCATGGTGACGAGCCCGGCGCGGCGAACCCAGCCCGGCCCGCTCCAGGGCGCGGTGTCCCCGTTGGGGTCGGGCGGGAGGTCGGTGTTCACGACGCCTCCGTCTTCGCGGTCGCTTCGCCGATCTGGTTCTCCGCCTCGCTCACCGGCTCCGCCTCGCTCACCGGCTTCGCGGGGCGGGGCTTCGCCGGGTCGAGGAAGGCCGCGACGCGGGTGTCGAGGTGGGCGCGGAGTTCGGGCAGGCCGACGCGGCCCTCGGCGAAGCGGGCCAGCTCGACGAGGGTCAGCAGGTCCTCGGCGTCACGGATGCCCGCCGTGGGGACGGTCGGGGCGAGCCGCCGCACGTCGAAGTCGCCGGCGTCGAAGACCGGGTTGAGGTGGGTGATCGAGACGCGGCGGCCGGGGTCGAGCCGGGTCCGCCAGACGCGCAGGACCTCGGTGGCGAGACCGGACGGGGCGTTGTCGAAGCCGTCCGAGATGATCACGAGGCGGTCCGGGGCGGTGTCGAGGGCGTCCAGGACGCGGGTGCCGAGCGGCGTCGGCCCGAACGGGTACAGCAGGAGCGGGTCGGCGCGGCCGGACGTCCAGAGCGGGACGTACTCCCCCGCGAGGGCCTCCAGCAGGAAGTGGCCGCCGAGCGCGACGGCGAGCGGACGGCGGCGCTTCTCGGCCGAGCCGACCGTGGAGAAGCTGTCGTCCAGGACGGCGGCGACGCGTCCCCAGCGTCCGGCCTCGGGTCCGGCGGCGCGGCGGGCGGCGGCGCGCAGGGCTCCGGTCAGCTCGCCGCGACGACGCGACCGCTCGTCCAGCGGCAGCGACAGGACGTAGGTGGTCAGGCGGGTCAGCGACACCGTCGCGAGGTCGATGTCGATCGTGGTCTTGTTCTGGCCCGCGTGTCCCTGAAGGCGGAGGCGCTCCAGCCGGGTCATGCTCTTCTCCGCGCGCTCCAGGAAGCGCTTGCGCGGGATGCCGTGGGCGGCGGCGAAGCCCTCGGCGACGGTGAACGGCAGCTTGTAGACCGCTTCCTGCGCGTAGTGCGCCTGCCGCCAGGTCTCGAAGATCGGCGTGGTGAACGGCCGGCCGGTCGCGCCGTAGAGGAGGCATCCGATCTCGTCCCGGACGTGCCCGGGGGCATTCGGGACGAGGGCGCGCGGGTCGAGGTGGGCGTGCCGGACGGCGTCCTTCAGGGCGCTGCGGTATTTGACGGCGTCGAAGGCCAGGTCGGGGCGGGCGCGGAGCCAGTCCCGCATGATCGCGCGGGTCCGGCGGTTGTTGACGCCGTCGCGGCGCAGGGCGCGGAACAGCCGGTACACGCGCTGCGGCGGGAGCGTCTCCAGGCGGCGCGCGACGAGTCGTCCCTCCAGGCGGCGCTGGGCCTCACCGGCGTCGCGCGCGGTGGTCAGCAGGCCGCGGACGATCAGCGCCGCGTTGTGGTCGTTGATGTCCAGGGCCAGCGTCGCCGCGTACAGCTCGCGGTAGTTCACCTGCATGTACTCGTGCAGGAAGCCGAGGGAGAGGCTCTGCTCGTACGCCCCGTGGTGGAACTCGCGCTGTCCCGTCCCGGTGATCGCCGCGTTGACGAAGGTCAGGACGTCCTCGCAGGCGACCAGGTCGGCGATCGTCTCGGTCATGGGCGCTCCAGGTCGAAGGCGCCGGCCGGGGCGTGAGGGCACGAGCAGCGAATGATCGCATTAAAGGCGGTTTCCGGAAGTCGCACCGTAGTCCCGCGGCCGGCAGGGGAGACCGTAGCACCGGACGGTATCCGGATCACCCGGATTTCTGTTGGTTCGACCGCCGATCGGACGGGCCGACCCGGACGCCGACCAGGGAGAACCCGCTGTTACTCTCCGGTAGAACCCGTGGAGAGGACCGGACCGTGCCGCAGCCCGAGCAGATCGACCCCGCCGTGGTGGACTTCGACGTCCTCGGCGCGTGGATGGACGAGCAGGACCTGCCCGGCGGGCCCTTCGAGGAGGTCACGCCGCTCAGCGGCGGCACCCAGAACATCCTCATCCGGTTCCGCCGCGGCGGCCGCGACTACGTCCTGCGGCGCGGCCCGAAGCACCTGCGCGCCCGCACCAACGACGTGCTGCGCCGCGAGGCCCGCGTCCTGACCGCGCTGGACGGCACCGGCGTGCCCGCGCCGCGGATCATCGCGTCCTGCCCGGACGAGACCGTCCTGGGCGGCGCGGTGTTCTACCTGATGACGCCGGTCGAGGGCTTCAACGCGACGGTCTCGCTCCCCGACCCGCACGCCGGGGACGCCGGGATCCGCCGCGCGATGGGCCTGTCGGCCGCGCGGTCGCTGTCCGCGCTGGGCGCGGTGGACCACGAGGCCGCGGGCCTCGCCGACTTCGGCAAGCCGGACGGCTTCCTGGAGCGGCAGGTCCCGCGCTGGACTGCCGAGCTGGAGTCCTACTCGTCCCTGGACGGCTACCCCGGCCCGGAGATCCCCGGCCTGGAGGCGGTCGCCGCCTGGCTGGAGGCCCACCGCCCGGCGACCTGGCGTCCGGGGATCATGCACGGCGACTACCACCTCGCCAACCTCATGTTCTCCTTCGACGGCCCGGACGTCGCGGCGATCGTCGACTGGGAGATGTGCACCATCGGCGACCCGCTGCTGGACCTCGGCTGGCTGCTGGCCACCTGGCCCGACCGGGACGACGAGGGCGCCCTGCTCGCCGGTCCGCTCGGCGCCGCGGGCGGCCTGCCGTCGGCGGCCGAGCTCGTCGCGGCCTACGCCGAGCGGCCCGAGGCCGTCGCCGGACGGGACCTGTCGTCGATCACCTGGTACGCGGTGCTGGCCTGCTTCAAGCTGGGCATCGTCCTCGAGGGCACGCACGCGCGGGCCTGCGCCGGGAAGGCCCCCAAGGAGACCGGCGACCTGCTGCACTCGATCACCCTCGGTCTCTTCCGCCGCGCCCAGTCCTTCATCGCCGACGCCTGATCCCCCCAGGGGCTCAGGCGGGCACGCGCACCTTCTGGAGCCTGCGGTGCGGCCGGACGCCCGAGTCGGCCAGGCGGCGCGGAAGATCGGCCATCAGCTCGCGGGTCTCGGGCTTGAACGGCCGTCCGGCGATCCTGTCCGGGACGAGCCCGACGAGGAACCGGACGACGCGCAGGCCCAGCGTGACCAGCGGCTGGACGCCCGGGACCTCCGGCAGGGCCCGGTACTCGTCCCGCGCCCAGCGTGGCAGCGTGTAGTAGGCGAGCATGCCGACGGGGAGCCAGAGAGGCTTGAACGGCGCGAGAAGCCGTAGCTTGCGCGGCATCCTCGGCCACAGCAGGAACCGCACCGTCGCCCGGGATTCGGAGATCACCCGAAGGTCCAGCTCGGCGCGGGCCCGGTCGAAGTAGGCGGCCATCGCGGCGACGCCGCCCGGCACGTCCTCGGCGTGGAGGCCGACGTAGGTCGCCGTCCGCCGCTGCTCGTCGTAGTACCGGTCGCGTTCGGCCGGCGTCAGCCGCAGCCCGCCGCGCTCGATGACCTCCAGGTAGGACGACACCTCCGCGCAGTGCACCCACAGCAGCAGTTCCGGCTCGTCCACGCGGTGGGTGCGGCCGGTGTCCGGGTCCTTGATCCGCAGCGTCCGGTGGACGGCCCGGACCCGCGCCCCCAGCTCGTCGGCCTGCCGGGGTGTGCCGAGCGCGGTGACCGTGACGAAGTGGGCGGTGTTGAAGAGCCGCTCGAGGGGCTCCTCCAGGAAGTTCGAGTTCTGCCAGACGCCGCGCATCGTGGTCGGCTGGAGCGCCTGGAGCATGAGCGCGCGGACCCCGGCCACCATCATCAGCGGGTCGAGGACGACCCGCCAGGTGACGGTCTCGGGGCCGCGCACGATGAGCGTCGAGGTGTCCACCATAGTAAGCACATACTTACCTCAGGAGGGCGGGAATGAGAAGCCCCGGAGATCCACTGGCGGATCTCCGGGGCCTCCTCCCGCGCTGCAGCCGGCCGCGCGGGGATCGGGATCAGCCGGCGGCCGGGGTCAGCTCGCGGCCCGGATCGCCGGACTCGCCCGGCTCGGCCGGACGGTCGTCCGCGTCCGCCGTGTAGTCGGACGCGGTGGTCTCGTCCGTCCCGTCCGGGACCTTGGCCAACCGGAACAGCAAGGTCAGCACCACCGCGACCACGATGTTGAACACGAACGCGGTGAGCGCGATGTACCCGGTGTGCCCGACGAACGGGATGTCGGCGAGCGACTGCCCGAAGTGCTTCTGCGTCGGGGACGAGGTGTCGTAGGCCGTCCACGTGCCGTACCCCATGCCGATCGCCCACCCGGCCAGCAGCGCCCACCGGTGGAACCACCGCGTGAACACGCCGATCGCGAGGGCCGGGAAGGTCTGCACGACCCAGATCCCGCCGAGCAGCTGCAGGTTGATCGCCAGCGACTTGTCGAAGCCCAGCACGAACACCAGCGCACCGACCTTGACCAGCAGCGACACCAGCTGGGAGACCCGCGTCTCCTCCGCCGGGGAGGCGTCCGGGCGGAGGAAGGCGGTGTAGACGTTCCGGGTGAACAGGTTGGACGCCGCGATCGACATGATCGCGGCCGGGACCAGCGCCCCGACGCCGATCGCGGCGAACGCCAGGCCGGTGAACCACTGCGGGAACGCGTGGTCGAACAGCAGCGGCACCGCGAGCTGCGGATTCTTGGCCTTGGCGACCCCCTGCGCGACCTCGGGCGTGGCCCGGGCCATGTAGCCCAGCAGCGCCAGGAACCCCAGGACGAGCGAGTAGGCGGGCAGCAGCGCCGCGTTCCGGCGGATCACGTCGCGCCGCCCGGCGGCGAGGGCGCCGGTGACGGTGTGCGGGTAGATGAACAGCGCCAGCGACGAACCGAGGGCCAGCGTCCCGTACGCCCAGTGCGTCATGTTCGACGTGATCAGCGACCCGGACGGCTTGCCGGTCGCGGGGTTCGGCTTGGCCAGCGACGCCTGGGAGGCGTCGAAGATGTGCCCCCAGCCGCCGATCCTGGACGGGATGTACAGCACCGCCACGATGATCGTCAGGTAGATCAGCGTGTCCTTGACGAAGGAGATCAGCGCGGGGGCGCGCAGGCCCGAGGTGTAGGTGTAGGCGGCCAGCAGGGCGAACGCGATGAACAGCGGCAGGTCCCGGGCGAGCCCGGACCCGGTGACGCCCATCACGGTCAGCACGGCCTGGATGCCGACGAGCTGCAGCGCGATGTACGGCATCATCGCCAGGATGCCGGTCAGCGCCACCGCGAGGCCGAGCCCCCGCGACCCGAACCGTCCTCGGACGAAGTCGGCGGTGGTCACGTAGCCGTGCCGGTGTGACACCGACCACAGCCTCGGCCCGACGAGGAACACGATCGGGTAGGCGATGGCGGCGTAAGGGACGGACCAGAAGCCCATCGCGCCGCCCGCGAAGACGGCGGCGGGCACGGCGACGAAGGTGTAGGCGGTGTAGAGGTCGCCGCCGAGGAGGAACCAGGTGACGAACGTGCCGAAGCTGCGTCCGCCGAGGCCCCACTCGTCCAGGTGCATGAGGGTCTGGCCGCGCCGCCAGCGGGCGGCGGCGAACCCGACGACGGTGACGGCCGCGAAGAAGAAGACGAAGATCGTCAGTTCGAGGCCCTTGACGTCCTTCACCGGACCCCACCGTCATTCCGCCTGGTCAGCAGGTAGGCGCCGCCGATGCAGACCGCGGTCAGCACCACCCAGAGCAGCTGCCACCAGTAGAAGAACGGGAAGCCCGCGATCCGCGGGGTGATCTTGGCGTAGGACGGGACGGCCAGGTAGACGGGGAACGGCAGGACCAGCAGCACGCCAGCGACGATCTTGCTGACGGGTCCGGGCCCGGCGGAAGGCGGTTCGGTCACGGGTGAGAACCTCCCTTGGGGGGACGGCCGCAGGGGGAACGGCGCACCCGCCATCCTGAACGTTCCACCCGTCCGAAACCAGCCCCCTCACAGGGCTCAGGCCTCACGAGGGCCGGACGCGCCGGACGCGGAACGCGCGAAGGGCGTTCCGCCGACCGGGGGTCGGTGGAACGCCCTTCGCGCGTTCGCTGATCGCCTGAAGGCGGAGATCACGTGGCCTTTGCCAGGCCGAGATCACCTGTCCTCGTCAGGCGGGGATCACATCGCCCTGTGGGGGCGGGGATCACACGGCCTCGTGGGGCCGGGATCACATGGCCTTCGGCATGCCCTTGCTGCCGGCGCCGGAGCCCCAGGACAGGACCTCCCACTTGACGCCGTTGAGGTGGCCCTCGCCGGTGCCCGAGTTGTACTTGCTGGCGGGCTTCCCGCCGTCGAGCAGGTAGCGGAAGGTGTAGGTGTCCAGGTCGAGCATGACGCCGCTGCTGGACGGGGAGCCCGGACCGCGGTCGCCGACGAAGCCGGTGACGCTGCGGCCGTTGAAGGTCACCTTGACCTTGGTGCCCATCGGCCAGCTCGGGCTGGCGAACAGGCCCTTCTGCATCGGCTTGCCACTGGCGGGAGCGCCGGTGTCGCCGTTGATGCCGGAGCCGTCGTCCCAGAAGTAGGACGCCTTGGTGGAGCCGGTCAGCAGCGCCTTCGGCTGCGCGGCCTTCTTGGCGGCCTCCGCCTTCTGGACGGCGGCCTTCTGCGCGGCGGCCTTGTCGGCGGCCACCTTGTCCGCGGCGGCCTTCTGCTGAGCCGCGGTCGGCTCCTGGGTGCGGGAGAGGTCCAGCGCGGCCTGCGTGTGCTGCGCCGTGAGCTTCCCGCGGTCGGGGGTGTCGTCGCCTGCCATCGCCACACCCGCCACCAGGAAGCCGGCGAGGGTGGAGCCGGTGAGAGCGGTGATGGCGATGTTGAGCGCTCGCTTCTGCATGGAAATCCTTTGTTCGGCGGACTGGGCAGCCGTTTCCAGGCCGGGCGGGGGCCCGGAAGGGTGTGAGGAAACGGCCCCGAGGCGTCGCTCGGGAGATAGCCATCAGAGACGGAAACCCACGCTTGGAAAGCCCCGCTACAACGGGAGGGAGAATCCGCACGCACACCTGCGGACGGGCCGCGGCAACGACCCGCGCAGCGGCGGACCGGGAAAGTGTGCGGGGGGCACCGGCCAGGGGCACCTAGGCTCTACCTGGGCGGACGTGCATGAACGACCGCGTTCCGGTGCCGGGGTCCCCGTCTGGCGGACGGGGCATGACGGCTATGAAAAGGCCGAGTCAATGGTTCTTGACCCGCAGCCATGGCCCACTATAGGTGGCATTACCACGGTTCTGTCAAATCTCGGCCTTCTTTACCTTTCGAAAGGTAGATCTTCTTTCTGGATCCCTTGCTGGATAGGCCTTTCGGCGCTTTGCATTCGGCGCGCTGTCGCCTGGATCACATCGGGATCAGACCCTCGGACGGGCCCTTGACCCCCGCTTGGGGCCGGTTCGGCGCCTCCGGGCGGACTCCAGGTCGAACCCGGAAGCCCCCCCACGCCGGTCGGGCACGTGGATCGGGCCCGGTGCGGCCCGGCCGGTCCAGGACCACTGGACGGCGGGCGTTCCGTTCTCGAACACGCAAAAGCCCGGGAGACTTCCCGTCTCCCGGGCTACTGCGTCAGCGTCAGCGCGGTCCTGGGTGCCCCGACACCCCCGAACGCACCAGGGGGCAGGGGATCCAGGCGTTCTGCGGCCCGACCGGATCAGCGGCGGGCCGGCTCCTGGTTCCTCAGTGGAAGGTGGGGTACCCGCCGGTGTTCACAGCCGGTGCGGGCGTGAACGGGTCCTGCGGGCCGGGCCCCTCCTGGTAGGGCCTCGCCGGGCCATCGTGGAACGGCGAGGCCACGGCGGGGCCGTCGGCGTAGGCGGGGCCGTCCGCGTACCCGGAGCCGTGGGCGAACCCGGGCCCCTCATGGAAGGCGGGCCCCTCACGGTAGGCGGGGCCGTCGCGGAAGGCCGGGCCGTCGCCGAAGGCCGGTCCGGGCGGCATGGCCGCCGCGGGCTGCGCCGCGAACGGCGCCTGCCCGCCCTGTCCCATGCCGGGTCCCTGCCCCATCCCCGGTCCCGGCCGCGTCGCGAACTGGCCGCTCGACTGCGCCGCGAACGGCGAGGCCGAGGGGTGTTCCGGAGCGCCGTAGTGAGGCTCGGGGTGGGGGTAGGGCTGCTGCGGGGCCGGAGCCTGCGCCGGGGCGGGCTGCGGTGCGTGGAGCGAACCGTCCATCCGGCGTGGTTCCGGGGCCGGAGGAACTCCCCGATCGCCCAGCAGCGCGATCAGCGCTCGGGCGGTCTCGTCGTCCAGCCGGACGAGCACGCTCGGCCGTCCTGCGGGGTCGACGTAGGGGGAGATCGACGGTGACGCGATGCGGTCCGGAAGGTTCCGGGCCAGCTCTTCGCGCAGGTCGTGGGCGAGGCGAAGCGCCTGTCGGTCGCTGTCGCTGAGATGTGCGGTCATCGCGATCTCCGGGGAGTTCACGTGCGGGGGCCGGGGGCAATCCTGCTAGGAATAGCGTGCAGGTGCAAGATCTGATGCACGTGCAGATTCACGGATCTTTGCGCGTGAAGCCCCTCCCGGCGGCCCTTCCGAGCCCCTCGAATCCTGCCCTCCGAGACCGTCCGAAGAGCCCCGCACCATCCGCCACCAGCCCCTATGCCATAAGGGTTCCCGCGCGTCCGCGGCGTCCCGGACCGGGCGCCGGCGGCGGACGGCCGGCCGCGCGGCCGGGGAAGAAAGATCGGAACGCGGCGGGCGCGGCACGCGGGCGGGGCCGTTCGGTGATCATGAGTGACCGGTTCCCTACGATGCGCTCATGACCGATCGCCCCGTGATCGTCGGCCGCCCGTGGCGGCGCCGGATGCAGGCCCGCGACCCCGCCGAGCGGCACCGGGTGGCGTCCTCCCTCGAACTGTTCTTCGATCTCTGCTTCGTGGTCGCCGTCGGCGCGGACGCCGCGCGCCTGGAGCACTCGCTCGCCGAGGGCCATGTCCTCGGGGGCGTCGTCGCGTTCCTGGTGATCTTCGCGGCGATCAACTGGTCGTGGCTGAACTACGCCTGGTTCGCCTCCGCCTATGACACCGACGACACCTTCTTCCGGCTGGCGACCATGGTCGTCATGGCGGGCGCGCTGGTCCTGTCGGCGGGCGTCCCGCGGGCCTTCGACCATCAGGACCTGCGGGTCCTGGCGGCCGGTTACGCGATCATGCGGCTGGGTCTGGAATCCCAGCGTCTCCGGGCCGCCGGCGGCGACCCCTCACACCGGACGACCATGCTCCGCTTCGTCACCGGCGAGGGCGCCTGCGCGATCTTCTGGCTGGTGATCGCCTTCACCGCCCCCAAGGACTGGCAGCCCTGGCTGATCGTGGCCGGGATCGTCGCCGAGCTGCTCGTCCCGCCGTGGGCGGAGGCCGCAGGCCGGACGACCTGGCACCCGCACCACATCACCGAGCGGTACGGGCTGCTGACGATCATCGTGCTGGGCGAGACCGTCCTGTCGTCCACCTACGCGGTGCGGGACGCCCTGTCCGGCGACGCGTCCTTTCACCTCTACACGATCGCGGCCGGGGGCCTGATCACCGTGTTCGGCATGTGGTGGGTGTACTTCTCGATGTCCTCGGCCGGCCTGCTCACGAACCTGCGCAAGGCCATCGCCTGGGGATACGGGCACTACGTGATCTACGCGTCCGGCGCCGCCGTCGGCGCGGGGATCGCCGTGAACGCCGCCCACGTCACCCATGAGGCGCACATCTCGTCCACGACGGCGGGCCTGGCCCTGACGATTCCGGTGTTCTGCTACCTGCTGGTGGTCTGGTGGCTGCTCGTGCGCCCGCACGGGGCGGACGCCCCCTACGCGTGGGGCATGCCACTGATCGGGGTGCTGGCCGTCGCCTCGTCCTGGACCGGGAACGCCGTCGCCTTGACCGGCGTCCTCATGGCCTTGCTGATCCTGCTGAGCATCTGGGCGCACGGGACTAAAGGGCCTCAGCCGTCCACTTCTTAGGTGCTTCTGCCGGACAGCTCCAAGCCGCCCCACGCGCGCGCGCGCGCGTTAGGGTCACTGCCGATCTAGTGAGAGGCGACCGTCCATGACCGAGATCCTCAGCCTGCGTCAGCTGAACCGGGCGACGCTCGCGCGTCAGATGCTGCTGGCCCGGGAGGCCGTTCCAGTACCCGAGGCGGTCGAACGGCTCGGCGGGCTACAGGCGCAGGAGCCGAAGCCGCCGTTCTTCGGCCTGTGGTCGCGGTTGGAGGGATTTCGCACGGAGGATCTGCACGGCGCGGTCCACGACCGGTCCGTGGTGCGGGCGACGTTCCTGCGCGGGACGCTGCACCTGACGTCCGCCGCCGACTATGTGGCCCTGCGGACGACGCTCCAGCCCATGCTGGACGGGGCGTTGAAGGTCCTCGGCGACCGGGCGGCCGGTCTCGACCGTCCCGCCGTGCTCGAGGCGGCCCGGCGGCACCTTAGAGAAGGGCCACGCACGTTCAACGAGCTGCGCGCCCTGCTCCAGGAGGACTTCCCAGAGGTCAACGACCGAGCGCTCGGTTATGCCGTCCGCATGTGGCTGCCCCTGACGATGGTGCCGACGGACGACCGCTGGGCCTTCCCGCGCACCGCGTCGTTCACCCTCGCCGACACCTGGCTCGACGCGCCTGCCTCCGACGTCCCGGACGATGAGGCGCTGGCATTGCGATACCTGGCGGCGTTCGGCCCGGCCACAGCAGCCGACGCGCAGACCTGGTCGGGCATGGCGGCCTGTGGCGAGGCCCTGGAACGGCTACGCCCCCGGCTCCGGACGTTCCAGGACGAGCGAGGCCGCGAGCTCTTCGATCTGCCCGAGGCACCGCGCCCGCACGAGGACGTCCCCGCCCCGGCGCGGTTCCTGCCCGAGTTCGACAATCTCGTCCTGGCGCATGCCGACCGGCAGCGGATCATCTCCAACGCGCACCGTCCTCAGCTCACCACCAAAAACTTGCGCGTCCGGGCTGTATTCCTATGGGACGGCTTCGCAGCGGGCCTCTGGGAGCTGGAACGCAAGCGAAAGACCGCAACTTTGCGACTTCGCCCCTTCGCGTCCCTCCCCCGTGAGGCCGTCAAGGCGCTCACCGCCGAAGGCGAATCCCTCCTGCGTTTCGCCGAGCCGGACGCCACGGACCAGCAGATCGACGTCGTCTCCCCCACCTGAGCGTCCGCGAGCCGACGTCACCCCACGCGCGCGAGCCGCGTCCAATAGTGATCAAGCCGAGACCTGGACTGATTGAAAGATCCACGATTTGAGCGCAAGCTGTCTGGGTCAACCCCGCGACACCGTCCCATGACTCCTGGCGAGTTCAGACATGCCCCTAACGCAAAGGTCCGCGTCCGGCGGCTCCACAGCCGTGGCCGACGCGGACTCCCACCCCGCCTTCTCCACGCCGCCTGCCCCGGCCCGACGCCCGACCCCGTACCGCCGACAGGACGCGACCATGTTCGAGATCTGGGAGATAGGCGAGCCCCCGCGGCGCATCACGGAAGCCGGAAGTCTCGAAGTCGCACTCGAGAAGGTCGACACCATGTGCCGACTGCGCCACGACCAGGCGGTCGCGCACGTGGGCCGACCCCGCGAGCACTACCGCTTCGAGATCCGCGACCACCTGGGCCGCACGCTCGCCCGCCTCACCTACGTCCCGGACACGACGCGCGAGTACCAGAGCGTCGTCGCCGAGGAACTCTGGGGGGACGACACGTCACCTGTCTGACCTTCCCTTTCTGGCACGCGGCCGCCCGAACCTCCCAGAGGGACGGGCGGTCGCCCGTTTTCCAGCCTGCCCCTTTCGGCCCGCCGTCCGGTTGGAACGTTCGCCCCCACGCCCGTGGCAGGATGCGAGAAAGCGACGGGGAGGAGTACCGGGGTGCCGGATGCGCGGCGATGGCGGCAGGCAACGCGCTCATGGGCGCGCGGTGCGAGCCACCCCGGCGAATCAGCCCACCAGGCCACGCCAGCACCGGACGCGGCACTGCGGGATGCCGCGGAGTCGCTGGTCAGCGCCGCTTTGCAGGCCCTCACGCTGGACGACGCGTCCGCGTGGACGCTGTACGCCGACCGGCTCTCCGCGTTCCACGGCGACCCCCGAACCGTGGATCTGACGCTCCTCCGACGCCTCCGCTCTTCGGTGCGCACCGCCTGGGAGCGCGGCTGGCTGCCCGCGGACCTGGCCCGCCATACGGCACGAGAGCTGAGCGCCAGGCATCGATCGCTTCTCGTGGATTCCATCGCCGACGAGCTGCGCTCCTATGGCGCCGCCACCGTCGACGACCGTTGGCGAGCCCAACTCGAGGCTCTGGGTGCCGACATCTGGTGGGACTCGGATGACGAGCGCCTAACAGCATGGCGTGCCCGCAAGGCCGTCTCCATGTCGGCCTCGGTAAAGGCTGCCCTGGAACTACTGCGTCTCTTGGCCGTCCTACCGCGACTGGCGATGATCGGCCCACTCCCCGGCACAACCGCCCGCAGCGACACGTCCGCTAGGCGGGCCCCCGCTACTGCACCGGATCAGCGGATGCTCGGCAAAGTCCGGGCGCTTCTGGCGAAGGCCGAATCCACTGAGTTCCCTGAAGAGGCCGAAGCGCTCAGCGCCCGCGCCCAGGAACTCATGACGAAGCACAGCATCGACCATGCCCTGCTGTCCGTCTCCCAGGAAGACCCCTCTGGGCCGGACGGCTGCCGCATTCCCGTGGACGCGCCCTACGAATCCCCTAAGGCCGTTCTACTCACCGTGGTCGCAGAGGCCAACCGGTGCCGAGCCGTCTGGCATCGGGACTTGGGCCTGTCCACGGTCCTGGGCTTCCCCGCCGACCTCGCCGCGACCGAGATGCTCTTCACCTCGCTCCTGGTACAGGCCACCTCGGCGATGGTCCGAGCCGGATCCCAGCAGGACATGCTGGGCCGGTCGCGGACGCGTTCCTTCCGGCACGCCTTCCTCAACGCCTATGCGGCACGTATCGGCGAGCGCCTCCAAGCCGCCAGCACCCGCGCGACACAGGAGGCCGCCACCAACCAGGACCTCCTGCCCGTCCTCTCCGCGCGCGACGAAGCCGTCGACCAGGCCGTGAACGACCTCTTCCCGGCCCTGACCCGAGGCCGCGCCCGCCGCGTCTCCAACTACGAAGGCTGGATCGCCGGACGCGCCGCAGCCGACCTGGCCGCACTGCAATCCAACGACGAGATCCCCTCAGCAACGCCCTAGCCGGGCTTCGGCCGCTTCTCGACGTGGACCGCCCAAGGCCGTCCGCCCACTGGAACCAGATTCGGCATCAGGCCCGTCGGTCGACACGCCATGCCCGCCACCGTGGCGACTCCCGCACCGATTCAGCGCACCCCAAACTCGCCGCGCTGCTCGCACGGCACACGCTGAACCGGTGCTTGTGAAGCCGAGTGGCTTCTCAGAAGCCGCAACGCCCCTTGGGCCGCGGCCACATCCCCTCCGGGCCGCCCGCCTCTGGCGTTGGCGGTTCCTGGCCCTGTGATCGTCCGGCCCTCACTCCAGCAACCGGACGCATTCCTTACCTTCGTTCACGTCGTCCCCGGCCTTGTACGCGCGCGCGTCGTGACCGTCCTCTCTGGCCCCCTGGCGGCAGCGGCTCCACGCGCCTGACTTCATCGGCAGGTCGCGGGAGGACGAAAGCCTTCAGGGAGGGGCGACGGCAGCCTGATCAGCTGCTCTTCTTGCGTCGGGTGTTACCGCCGCGTCCCCGCAACGGGACACCGGCCTCCTTGAGCACGTTGTAGATGAAGCCGTAGGACCGTCCGGTCTCGGCGGCCAGATCACGAATGCTCTCTCCGGCGGCGTACCGGGGCGCCAGCTCCGCGGCCAACTTGGTGCGCTCGGCACCGGTCACGCGGGTGCCCCTCGACAGAGTGCGGGTCACGAGTACCTCCTGGATGACTACCGCGCTGCGCGACGGGGGACGTCCCCGCAGTTCACAGCACTGATGATCTACCCCAACGTACACATTCCCCGCAAACTGGCCGCCACTCCGCACGATTCGACATCTTCTCGGCCACACGTGGTCGTTTCCACGGCAGTAGGCGTTTCGCGATCAGACAAACCCCCATGGACCAGCCTCCCCAGCCCGCTCGCGGAGTTATCCACAGAACGACATTCGGCTATCGCCGGTCCAGGACGCCGACGCAGGCTGGACCTCCACCCGCTCCGCTCGAAGGGACCTCACCGCCATGGCCGACATCGTCACGCTCCCCGTCCCCGCCACCACGACCTCCCGCTTCGTCGTCGCGGCCGCCAGACTCCCCGCCGACCTCGTCAACCTGGTCAAAGAGCAGGCCGACGGCGCCTTCGGCGACCACCTCGTCAACCGCCTCCACACCCCGCAGCTGGAGATCACCAACGAGGACGCCACCCGGTACCGCTGGGACCCGACCCAGATTCGCTCGGTCGACCCCGAGCACGCGGGCACCGAGACGCTCCTGCGCACCGCCGCACGCATCGCCGTCATCACGACCTGCGCCCCGATCACCGACCAGCCCCGCGCCGTCCAGGTCGCCCGCTCAGCCGCCTACACGATCGCCCGTCACACCGGAGGCACGGTCGCCGACATGGTCACCGGCCACATCCTCTGGGCCCCGACATCCGGCACCATCCCCCACCTGGACCCCGTGGAACGCCCCCGGTTCGCCCTGGGAGACAAGTGGCTCGGCGACGTCCTACCGCCCTTCCGCGCCAACGGCCGCTGCACGGCTCCCGACCCCCACCTCGATCCCGAAGGCGCCGACACCTGCGCCTGCGTCCGCCTCAGAACCCAGGGCCTCCGCCGCTTCGGCCTTCCCGAACTCGAGATCGCGAACGTCGCCTGCCCCCACGACCTGCCCGCCCTCAACGTCCTCCGCGCCACCGCCCACCTCCTCCTCACCGACCTCTGGTCCTGGCTCGCCACCGGCCCCTCCGGCCACACCTGCCCTCTCCCCGCCGACCTGACCATCACCGGCCTCGACTTCGACGCCTACTGGGGCACACCCCCGCGACCTCCCCACCGCATCTCCCCCTTCCCGATCCACCTGACGCCCCGCACACGGCACCTCCTGACCGTGGGCCCGCCCCCCAGCCACGAGGGCACCATCAACGACTGGCTCCTCTCCCCCGAACTCCCCAACGACATGCGCAACACCACACCCCCATCAACCGCCCTCCAACCCCCCACCTTCACCCCCGCCCTGGCCGCCTAGCCCCGCCGAACGACCAAACCCTTCACCCCATCCCCAAACCCCAGCTTCACCAGCAGAAACACCCGACCAACAACCACTTCCCAGACCCCCCGACAACACCCCGCGCCCCCATTCCCAGCGTCCCCGCGCTTCGACCTCCCCGTCCAACATCCCGCGCGCGCCCGACGCCCCCGCACCCCTCACCGACGCCCGGCGTCCCGAGTCCACGCGCCGAACGTCCCACGCCCCGTATCCCGCACGCCGTACCCCACGCCAACACCGGCGCCCAAGTCCCGCCGCCGACGTCCCACGCATGGCGCCCCAGGCCCAGCATCCCGAGTTCCACAGCCAGCGCCCCGTACCCCGCGCCCGTGCCCGCCGTCTCGCAATCGACGCCCAGCGCCCCATGTCCCGACACACCCGTGATGGGCGCCCCGCCGCCGGTCGCCGGTCGCCGGTCGCCGGTCGCCGGTCGTCGGTCGTCGGTCGTCGGCGACAGCGTCGCCCCGGCCTGGCGGGGCCGGGCGTCCTGCCCAGCCTTCTCAATCGCGTCGGAGGGGCAGGGTTGGCACAGGATCAGCGCTGGCACAAGTCAGGACGCGCCTTCGCACTCGGTTCGGCGGCGCGCGCCGGACGGCGCCGTCCGGCTATTGCGGGGCCGGTGCGGGGATCATCACCGGCAGCTCCCCGCATGGGCCCGTCCGCACTCACGCAGACGGCTGCTGAACGCATTGCCGGGCCCGGCTGAAGCGGCCGAGCCTGCCGAGGCACAGACTCGAGACGCTGCCGCACCCACTGCACTGTCGCGAACCGCAGAGCGAAGAATGGTCGCTTCCGGGGCCGGCCCGGTGCACCACCTGCCGGTGCCCCACCTCCCGGCCACCTCCGTTACCTGCGAACTCCTGGTCTACACGGCCAGGCAAGCTCGCTCGGGTCGTGCTTCACCGACAGGACATCCTCACTCGCGGGGCAACTCGCCCATTATCAAGAGTGACCAATTCACCACGCTGTGTAGTTGAACTGGCTACGATCGACTTCCTGACGGTGACCACCGCGATCCCCCAAGGCAAAGATGAACCGTTTCTTGGCAAAGCTCGGCCACGCACGCCTACCCGGCGGCCCGCCCCGCTGCACCTGCGGCGTACTCAGCTGCACAGCGCTGGCCAGTGCGCTCTACCTCCCCGCAGACACCGCTGAGCCTCCCGCTCATCACCGCTCCTCGCTCCCGGCAAGCCTCACGGTCGACGCATCCGAGACCCACCCTCGTGCGCACGTCAACACCCCCATCCCCGCCCCCACGAATGCGCCCCTCCCCCCGCAGAAGCGAAAGCCAATCCCAACACCGCTGGCTCCCGGCTCACCCCCGCCCGCGCACACGGAACTCCCCGCCGCACAAGTCGGCGCTGCAGTCCCTGTGCAGATTTGGCAGTCGCCGCTGACGACGGCAGCTGTCCCACAACCGCAGCATTCCCGTACGGGACCAGGGAGGCTGCCCCAGGTCAGGGAGGCTGCTCCCAAGCAGCCCGACTCATCAGTCACCACCGCGACACAGCTGAGCACGGCGTTCACCGCAGACCCCGGCACAGCGCAGCCGGACACAGCGAGTTGGCCGTCAGCGGCCGCAGTCGGCTCGGTACAGCCAGAATCGGCAACGCGTGACCGAACAGGCCCAGCGATCCCCGCCTCACTTCGGCTCGTATCCATCAGGAGCAGCAGCGCAGGCCTCCCCAGCGCCGCGGGACATGACCCCGACAGCAGGCCGACCCCAGACCGGCCCACCTCGCCGCCCCCGTCCGACTCCAGCCGCACCGACGCCAAGAACCTGGACACATCCTCCGCATGGAAACCCGTTCCACGCGGAAGGGTGCCCGCCGTATGCCTCCAGTCCGAGACCTACGCCCACTGGTTCACCGCGCAGATGTGCCATGCCGCTTGGGCAGCTGTGCTGCGCGGAGAGCTCTCCGCACCGCAACCGACCCGATCGCCCGCACACCACGGAACACACAACGGTAGAAACCCAGCGACCTCAGACCCCGCAGACCTTCCTTTCCACCGGCACCCCGCAGACGCTCAGCGAGAGCAGGGCTTTCCGCAGGGGGCGACACCGCCGGCACACAGGCGCCCGTCTCCTTCGATGACGCAAGGGGCTCGAACCCCACCGCATTCTGGAGGCCACCTCTCCCTCAAGGCATCGCTCCGTCCCCTGTTGCTCCTCGGATTGCTCCTCTCCGCGGCGGCCATGGGCGGATATCCCTTCCGTCGCCGGATCTACGCTCTTGCAGGTGCGGCACTGCTTCCCCCTCCGGGAGGCGATCCCCTCAACGGCGAACGGACGGCGCATTTCACCTATCGCCCGGCCATCGACCCGTTCGCCATCCCGCTACTCGGCCTCTCCGGTCCCGGCGCACCGGCAACCGCACGGATCCTCACCCTCTCCGCCCTGGAAGAGTGCACGGACACCACCCTCGTCGTGATCCCTCGTCCCGACGCCACGGCCCTGTTCGGCCTCACCGAGGACGAACTGCTCGAAGACTGCATCGAGCCCCTGTTCATCCCCGGCAACCTGGACGCCGCCCTGGCCTACCTCGAGACGGAACTCGCCATCCGCAAGGGCAACGGCCCTACCTGCGGACGCCGGCTCCTTCTCGCAGCCGACTGCGAGGAGGAGGCCGACCGAATCACCGAACTCGTGACGCGCCACCCCACGCAGATCTCCGCCGTGCTCCTCGGGGACTGGCCCGGGGACAAGGCAACCGTGGACGATGACGGCCTCCTCACAGCCCCACCTGCCCTGGCGTGCAAACTGCCCATACGCCTCCCTGCCGTCTCCCGCACCGAAGCCCGGGACCGCCTGTTCAACGTGCTCGGCCTGAAGCCCAACCGCCCCCGCCCTCCCAAGAGAAGCAGAACCAGCTAACCCTGAGCCGCCGCCCGCGGGACTCGCCAGAGCCCACCTGCGTCCCCTGACAAGCCGACAATCCAAGCCGCCCCACAACTCCTGGAGCACCACACCAACTCATCGCACCCCAGCGACCGCCCCATGCAGCCACCTCCCAGCGCCCTCGATCTGGTCTGCACGATCGCAACCCCAGACGCAGAGCCCGGCTGGGACGGATATCAGCAGCCGCACGCGCATATCCCGACCCCGACGCGGCCCCAGGATCGGGCTGCCCCAGTGGCCCACCGGATCAACGCCCTGGGCCTGTTGGAGCGCCCAAGGCCACCCGGAATCCGAACTGGCACAATCGCCTGAACCCGTCCCTGGTCGAGACCTCCGTCCTCCACAGGAGCCTCGCGCTCACCCGCCCTTGCAGGTCCCTCGCCGAGCGCCGCACGGATCGCCGATCGAAGCTCAGCGGAGGGCGCGGGCAGAGGAGCAGCGTGGAGTACGAGGCGCATCGACCAGCGCTTCAGGTCGGTGTCCTGCCAGAACAGCCCAGCGACCTCGGCCCGTCGCAGCCCACGGAAGGCGACCAGGTGGAAGGGGCGTACAGGCGCTCGTCGACGGCGAAGCGAGGAACGCGCCGGGCTGCGCGGGGTCCAGACCATGGTGTCCTGTCGGTCTCCTGCCAGCGCTGGACGCGTTCGGCGGTCCATACGGACGGCTTGACCCGCCTGCCCCTGATCCGGGGCAGTTGTCGTCCCCACGCACGTGGGGGTGGTCCGGCCTGGTAGTTGGAGCCTGCGCAGATCGCGGAGGGGCAAGCCCGAGCGGCAGGGACCGTCCGCCTGGTGGATGAAGAGATGCCGACGGCCCCGCGCCTGTGCCGGCCGTGCGCCACTGGTCGGTGGCGTCCACAAAGCGCTGGGAACGGCGGCTTGCGCGCGTGACATGGTCGAGAACGGACTGCCGGAGCCGACCTGCTGTGGGCCTTGCCCCCGCGCTCGGCGCATCGGCGCGCAGAACGCGGAGGCGACGACATGCCTCTGGCTGTCGGACCTGCTTATCCGGCTTGGGCGGGCTGGTAGTCGCCGCCGCGCTGCCGGTTGATGACGGCGAAGCGGTTGGTGGCGTTGATGAGGGCGATGAACGCCACCAGCGCGGCCAGTTGCTCCTCGTCATAGTGCTCGACGGCGTCCGCCCAGACCTCGTCGGTGACGCCGCCGGCGCCATCGGCGATGCGGGTGCCCTGCTCGGTCAGTGCCAGCGCCGCGCGTTCGGCGTCGGTGAACACTGTGGACTCGCGCCAGGCGGCGACCAGGTTGAGGCGGCTAGTGCGCTGACCGGAAATGATCACCGGGTTGGGTGACACGCCGTCGGGCTTGCCGGGTTCGGGCGGGTTCTGTGTCCAGACTCGATCCCGTCGGGATCGAGTCTGGGGAGGTGGCGGGTGGCGGA
>NZ_RFFG01000069.1 GCF_003696215.1 Actinomadura harenae
GGGAGGGCCGGCCGGTGCTCCGGCCGGGGGCGCGGCGGATCAGCCGCCCGCCTGTCCCCCGGCGCCGAGGAACTGCTGGCACGCCTTCTGCGCGGCCTGGAAGACGGGGTTGTCCTGCGTCATTCCGATCTTGTCGCCGTCGAGGTTCATGCCCCCGTTGGGGTTCGGGTCGGGGAACTTGGTCACTCCGTGCCCCCGCATGCACTGCGAGTACTTCAGCGCCGCGGCGCGGTCCTTCGGGGCGTTGTCCCCCGCGCCGCCGCCCGGCATCAGCGACTTGCAGCTGCCGTCGGCGGACTTGTAGGTCGCCGTGTCGGCCCCCACGTCGTTGCCGTTGACCTGCAGGCCCTTGCCGAGCACCGGGTCGGGGAACTTGCTGATCCCGTGCGAGCGCATGCACTTGGCGTACTTGAGCAGGCCGTCGTAGATCTGCTGGTCGCTCGGGGGCTTGCCGTTGCCGCCGCCACCGCCGCCGCCGCCCTGCGGAGGGGCGGAGGCGGAGTCCACTGCGGCCACGCCCTTCTTGTCGTCGCCGCCGGACGACCCACATCCGCTCGCCACCAGGGCGAACAGCGCCAGGCCTGTGGCCAGCAGGGCGGTCGCGCGGGCGCCGCGGCCGGTGCGTGCTTGCATGGGTTGCTCCTTCTCTCGACACCACCTGGGATGGAGTTCTATCGAGCCAGGGGTTTCGGAGAGGTATCAGTCACCGGAGGGCCTGTGCGCAAGCGTCCAAATACTTTTACCTGGACACCTGGGACGCGCCCGGATCGTCCAACTGAATGACTCCTTGATGCCTTGTGGGACGCCCGGTACGTTGACAGCGCCATAGCGAGGATTGGGTGAGTCAAATGGTTCCGGATCTGGTCGACCCGACGACCTACGCCGAGCACGACATGGCCGATGTCTGGCGGCGGCTGCGCACCGGGGAGCCCGTTCACCGGCACCCCGGGCCGAAGGGCGCCCCCGATTTCTGGGTGGTCACGCGGTACGCCGACGTCGCGCGGATCCTCCGCGACGACGCGACGTTCACCTCCGAGCGCGGGAACGTGCTGGCGACCATGCTCGCGGGCGGCGACACCGGCGCGGGACGGATGCTCGCGGTCACCGACGGGCCCCGCCACACCGAGTTGCGCAGCCTGCTGCTGCGGGCGTTCTCGCCGCGCGCCCTCGCCGGGGTCGCCGAGCGCGTGCGCCTGCTGATCGACCGGCTGCTGGCCGAGGCCGTCGAGCGCGGCGAGTGCGACTTCGCCCGGGACATCGCCTCGGCCGTGCCGCTGGAGACGATCTGCGACCTGCTCGACGTGCCGGCCGCCGACCGGCAGCACGTGCTGAAGCTGACCAAGACCGCGCTGGCCTCGGACTACGCGGCGCCGGACGCCGCCGAGGACCGGATGGCGCGGGCCGAGATCCTGCTCTACTTCACCGACCTGCTCCAGGCCCGCCGCCGGCGGCCGGGCGAGGACCCGATCAGCCTCATGGCCACCGCCGAGGTGGGCGGGCGGCGGCTCAGCGACGAGGACGTCGTCCTCAACTGCTACAGCCTGATCATGGGCGGGGACGAGACCAGCCGCCTGGCCATGATCGGCGCGGTGCGGGAGCTGGCCGGGGACCCCGGGCAGTGGCGGGCCCTCAAGGACGGCGAGGCGACCGTCGAGTCCGCCGGGGAGGAGGTGCTGCGCTGGACCACCCCGACCATGCACTTCGGCCGGGTCGCGCTCACCGACACCGAGATCGCGGGCCGCCGGATCCGCGCCGGGGAGCTGGTGACGCTCTGGTTCACCTCGGCCAACCGGGACGAGGACGCGTTCGCCGAGCCCGACCGGTTCCTGCTGGGCCGCTCGCCCAACAAGCACCTGGCGCTCGGCTACGGGCGGCACTTCTGCCTGGGGGCGCACCTCGGCCGGGTGGAGATCAACGCGATGCTGGCGGGGCTGCGCGACCGGGTCGCCGGCATCGAGCGGACCGGGCCCGGACGGCCCGTCTACTCCAACTTCCTGGCCGGGATGAGCAGCCTCCCGGTCGCCCTCAAGGGCTGAGGATCCGGGGGCTGAGACCTCCCCGAAACCGGGGGCGAGGGCATGATGGAGCCGTGTCCAACTGCGCGTCCTGCGCATCCGGGACGGCGCGGCCGAAGCGGTGGCACACGGGGTCGGTTCCGTCGGGAGGAGCGCACGTGCGGGTCCTGGTGATCGAGGACGACGAGGAGCTGGCGCAGGCGGTCGCCGTCGGGCTGCGCCGCGCGACCATGGCCGTGGACGTGGCGTTCGACGGCCCGTCCGGCCTGGAGCGCGCGCTGGTCAACGACTACGACGTGGTGGTGCTGGACCGGGACCTGCCCGGCCTGCACGGCGACGAGGTGTGCGCACGGCTGATCCTGGCCGAGAGCCGCAGCCGGGTGCTGATGCTGACCGCCGCCGCCACGTCCGAGGACCTGGTGGACGGCCTCGGCATCGGCGCCGACGACTACCTGCCCAAGCCGTTCGACTTCCCGGTGCTGGTGGCCCGGATCGGCGCGCTCGCCCGCCGGGCGCACCCGGTGGCTCCGCCGGTGCTGCGGCACCGCGACATCGTCGTGGACACCGCGCGGCGCGACGCCAGACGCGGCGGCCGGAACCTGGATCTCGCGCCGAAGGAGTTCGGGGTGCTGGAGGTCCTGCTCGCCGCGGAGGGCCGTGCCGTGTCGGCCGAGGAGCTGCTGGAACGGGTCTGGGACGAGAGCGCCGACCCGTTCACCAAGACCGTGAAGGTCACCATCAGCCGGCTGCGCGCCAAACTCGGCGAACCCCAGGTCATCGCCACGGTGGCCAAGTCCGGGTACCGGATCTGAGGGGCCGTCCGATGCGACTTCCCCGGTCCCGCCGGACGCCCGGGCTCCTCCGGTCCGGCCTGTCCCGCCGCACGGTCCGCCTCAGGCTCACCCTGCTGTACGGGGCGCTGTTCCTGGTCTGCGGGACGGCGCTGGTCGGCATCACCTACCTGCTGGCCAGCCAGTCCACGCCCGGCGTCTACACCTTCCGGGGGCCGAACGGCGACAACAACGCGATGGCGCGCGGCTCGTCCTCGCCCGGCGCGGACGGTTCCTCGCACTCCAGCTCGGGCGGGGGCGTCGGCGGCGGTGTGAGCCAGGCCCCGGGCCCGTCCCAGGCCGCCGACACCGCCAAGCGCGGCGAGGAGGCGGCCCGCGCGCAGCGCGCCGGGGAGCTGCGCTCGCTCCTCGTGCAGTCCGGCACCGCGCTCGGCATCACGACGGTGATCTCGCTCGGGGTCGGCTGGGTGGTGGCCGGGAGGGTGCTGCGCAGGCTCCAGCGGGTCACCGCGGCCGCCCGCACCATCTCGGCCAGCAACCTGCACGAGCGGCTCGCGCTGGACGGCCCGCAGGACGAGCTGAAGGAGCTCGGCGACACCTTCGACGGGCTGCTCGCCCGGCTGGAGGGGACGTTCCTGGCGCAACGGCAGTTCATCGCGCACGTCTCGCACGAGCTGCGCACCCCCATGACGCGGCAGCGGACCCTCGCGCAGGTCGCGCTCGCCGACCCGGACGCCACGGTGGAGTCGCTGCGCGCCGCGCACGAGCGGGTGCTGGCGGCCGGGGCGCAGCAGGAGCAGCTCGTCCTGGCGCTGCTCACGCTGGCCCGCGGGCAGGCCGGGATCAGCCGCCGCGAACCGTTCGACGTGGCCGCGCTCACCCGGGACGCGGTGCTGAACCGGTCGGACGAGGCGCGGCGGCTCGGCGTGACCGTCCGGACCGAACTCGCCGCGGCGCCGGTGGCGGGCGACGCGCGGCTCGCCGAACGGATGATCACCAACCTGGTCGACAACGCGCTGCGGCACAACGTCCCCGGCGGGCTGGTGGAGGTCACCGCGGTCCGGCGGGACGGGTCCGCGGTGCTGACCGTCGCCAACACCGGCCGGGTGATCCCGGACCCCGCGGTGGAGCAGCTCTTCGAACCGTTCGAGCGGCTGGGCGCCGAGCAGACCGGCCGCACCGAGGGCCTCGGCCTCGGCCTGTCGATCGTCCAGGCCATCGCCGACGCGCACGACGCCGCCGTCGTGGCCCGGGCACGGCCCGGCGGCGGGCTGGTGATCTCCGTGACGTTCCCCCCGGCCGGCGCGCCGGGGCGGCACGGCGGCGCCGAGACCCGCGCGCCCGCCCAGGTCTGACCCCGCCCGCGAACGTCCCGTCCCCGAACCCCGTCCCGTCCCGTCCCCGAACCCCGTCCGGCCCCGTACCCCGTCCAGTTCGTCCCGACCGTCCGCCGGTCTTCCCCCGGCGCAACCGTGACTCCAGGAGGAGCAGCATGTCCGAAACCACGGCCGCGGAGGCCAAGGACGTCGTCGACAGCGAGGACCCCAGGTCCTTCGTGTGGGAGATGCTCCGCGCCGGATGGCGGTTCTCCGCGCTGTACGCGTTCGTCGAGCTGGACCTCGCGGGCTGGTTACGCGAGGGCCCGCTGACCGTCGAGGAGATCGCCGAGCGGGCCGGGCTGGACCGCGCCGCGCTCGCCCGGCTGCTGCGCACCTCGGCGGGCAGCGGGCTCGTCCGGACGCTCCGGGCCGAGGGCGGGCCGGTCCGCTACGACCTCACCGACGTCGGGCACACCCTGCGCGGCGACGTGCGGCGTTCCATGCGGTCGGTCGTCATCCCGCAGGGCGCCCCGGACTTCCTCGAGGCGATGGGCTCGCTGGACGAGGCGGTGCGCAACGGCAAGTCCCCGTTCGCCGCGCGGTTCGGCTCGATGTACGGCTACCTGGCGTCCCACCCGGACGCCCGGCACCACTTCGACGCGCACATGGCGACGCGCTCGCGGACCATCGCCGAGGCCACCGTCGCCGCCTACGACTTCACCGGCCTCGGCACGATCGCCGACATCGGCGGTGGCGTGGGCACCGTCCTGGCGACGATCCTCGCGACCTACCCGGACACGCGCGGCCTGCTGTTCGAGCTGGAGCCGGTGATCGAGGCGGCCTCGGGCTTCCTCGCGCCCCTGGGCGTCGCCGACCGCTGCGAGCTGGTCGCCGGGGACTTCTTCGCCGAGGTCCCCACGGCGGACGCCTACGTGCTGTCCAACATCGTGCACAACTGGAACGACGAGGACGCCCTGACCATCCTGCGGAACGTGCGGGCCGCGCTGCCCGCGCACGGCCGGGTGCTGCTGCTGGACATCCTGCTGCCCGAGGACGACCGTCCGCACCTGGGCAAGGAGCTCGACATGCGGATGCTCGCGCTGTACGACGGCGCGCGCGAGCGGACCGAGTCGGAGTACCTCGGCCTGCTCGGAGAGGCGGGCCTGCGGCCGAACCGGGTGATCGAGCTGCCCTACGCCCTGAGCCTCGTGGAGGCCTTGCCGCGATGACCGACCCCACCCTGCCGGGGCCCGCCGTGACCGGCGCTCCGCCGGTCACCGCGCCGGTCACGCAGCCGGCCACCGCGCCGGTCAAGCAGCCGGTCACGCAGCCGCCGCCCGCCGTCTACCGGACGCTGGAGGACGACAGCACCCGCTGGCTCGGCTTCCCGTTCCGGCCCGGCGACGTCGTCGTCAGCACCGGTCACAAGAGCGGGACGACCTGGATGCAGATGATCTGCGTCCTGCTGGTGTTCCAGCGGCCGGAGCCGCCCGCGCCGCTGGCCGAGCTCTCTCCCTGGCTGGACCAGCTCGTGCGCCCCGCCGAGGAGGTGTACGCGCTGCTCGCGGACCAGCCGCACCGCCGGGTGATCAAGACGCACACTCCGCTGGACGGGCTCCCGGCGGATCCGCGCGCGACCTTCGTCGTGGTCGCCCGCGACCCGCTCGACGTGGCGGTGTCGCGCTACCACGTGTACGACGAGGACCCGGACCGGCGGCCCGCCGATCCCGAACGCGCGTGGCTGCTGTCCTGGCTCGCCCGCGACGACTGGGAGCCGGACTCCCTGAACCGCCTCATGTGGCACGTCACCGACGCCTGGGAACGCCGGGACGACCCGAACGTGCTGCTCGTCCACTACGCCGACCTGGCCGCCGACCTGCCGGGCCAGATGCGCCGGGTCGCGGACCGCCTGGGGATCACCGTCCCGGAGGACCGCTGGCCGTCTCTGCTGGAGGCCGCGACGTTCCGGCGGATGCGCGCCGACGCCGCCCGGCTCGTCCCGGCCGGGCGGGAGCGCCTGAAGGACGCCCGCACCTTCTTCCGCGCCGGCCGCTCGGGCTCCGGCCGCGCCCTGCTGACCCCGGAGGAGTTCGCCGCCTTCCACGGGCGCCTCGCCGCCACGACCCCGCCCGACCTGCTCTCCTGGCTGATCAGATAGCCCGCTCCCGCGCCCCGCGGAGAAGGGGCGGTGGCCGGATCCCCGGCCACCGCCCCTTCTCGTTTCCCCCACCGCCGCTTCCCGCACGGGGCGTCCCGGCCTCGCCGGGACGCCCCGTGCCGGTCAGTCGCCCTGCCGGTCAGTCGCCCAGGCGGTCCCGCAGGAGGCGGGCGATCTCGCCGAGCGCGTCCCCGTCGAGCAGCCCGTGGTGCCCGGCCGCGACCCGGTGGACGTCGAGCCGCCCTCCAACGTGCGGACGCCACGCCTCGGGGGCCGCGTCGGCGGGAAGGTGGTCCGGGCGGTCCTCGGTCGCCACGACGAGCAGCATGTCGCCGTCGAACCGTCCGGGGGTGTGCTCCTCACGCAGCCGCATGTTGTTCTCCGACACCCGCGCGACGGCCGCCAGCGCGTCCGCGACGTGCCGCTCGCCCGCGGCGTCGGGCACGGCGAGCGGGGCGGCGACGCGGACCATGCCGGACTCGGCCCGCCGCTGGAACGGGTAACCGTCGAGGACGGCCAGCAGTTCCACCCGCTCCCCCGCCTCGCGGAGCCGGGTCGCCACGGCGTGGGCGGCGACGCCGCCGAAGGACCATCCGGCCAGGTGGTACGGCCCTTCGGGCTGGACCTCCCGGATCCGCTCGGCGTACTCGGCGGCCATCTCGTCCATGCCGCGCGGAAGCTCGTCCCCGGCGGAGCCGTCCAGGCCGCGGGCCTGGATCGCGTACACGGGACGTCCCTCCGGCAGGCCGCGCGCCAGGGCCGCGTACTGCCAGCCGAGGCCGTTGCCGGGGTGGACGAGGAAGAGCGGCGGTCGCCCGCCCTCCGCGCGGAGCGGCAGCAGCCCCTCCACGGCGCCCGGCCGGTCCCCACCGGTGATCACTTCCGCCAGTTCGGCGACGGTGGGGGCCGAGAACAGCTCGCGGATGCCGACCTCGACGTCCAGGACGGCGCGGACCCTGGCGATCAGCCGGATCGCGAGCAGCGAGTCGCCGCCGATCGCGAAGAACGAGTCCTCGGCCCCGACCGACTCCACACCGAGGACCTCGGCGAACAGCCCGGACAGGATCTCCTCGGTGGCCGTGGCCGGGGCCCGGCCGACGCTCCGGCCCGCGAGATCGGGAGCGGGCAGCGCGGCCCGGTCGAGCTTGCCGTTGGCGGTCACCGGGAACTCGTCCAGCGTCACGAACGCCGCCGGGACCATGTACTCCGGCAGCCGTCCGGCCGCGTACTCCCGCAGCCCCTCGGCGCCGCCGCCGGACACGTAGGCGACCAGCCGCCTGGTTCCCGGCCGGTCCTCCCGGACGACCACGGCCACCCGGGAGACCCCGTCGTGTCCCGCGAGAACGGCCTCGACCTCGCCGGGCTCCACCCGGAACCCGCGGATCTTCACCTGGTCGTCCGCGCGCCCGGCGAACACCAGGAGACCGTCGTCGGTCCAGCGGACGAGGTCCCCGGTCCGGTACATCCTCTCGCCGAGGCCGAACGGGCACGCGACGAACCGTTCGGCGGTCAGGGCCGTCCGGCCGACGTAGCCGCGGGCCAGGCCGGCACCGGCGATGTACAGCTCACCGGTCACCCCGGCCGGGACCGGACGAAGGAACTCGTCCAGCACGTAGGCGCGGGCGTTGTCCATCGGGACGCCCAGCGGGACCGTCCCGTCCACCCGGCCGGGTTCGGCGAAGGCGAGGTGCGTGGTGAACGCGGTCGTCTCGGTGGGGCCGTAGGTCGTCCGCACCACCAGGCCCGGGTGGGCCTCCAGCAGGGCCCGGACGGCGATCGGGGACACCACGTCGCCGCCCGTGGACACCTCGCGCACTCCGGCGAACATCTCCGGAGCCTGCTCCGCGAGCGCGGCGAACAGCCCGGCGGTCGCGTGGACGTTCGTCACTCCGTGCTCGGCGACCAGGGCCGCCCGCTCCTGGACGTCCAGCTCGCCCGAGGGCACGATGACGAGCCGCCCGCCATGCAGCAGCGGCGCCCAGATCTCGTAGGTCGAGGCGTCGAAGGCGTGGTTCGCCTGAACGAGCACGCGTTCCAGGGCGTCGCCGGTCCAGCACGACGACAGGGCGAAGTCCACCACGTTCGCGTGGGTGACCAGGACGCCCTTCGGCACTCCCGTCGACCCCGACGTGTAGATGACGTACGCGGCGGAGTCCGGCGGGATCGGGACGCCCGGAGCCGTGTCGTCGCCGGTGCCGAGGAGCGCGCTCGCGCGCGGCGTCCCGATCCGTGTGCCGCCGGTCAGCAGGGGGTGGTCCGCCCTCGCCTCGTCCGTCACGACCAGGGGGGCGCCCGACTCCGCAAGGACGGTCCGCAGCCGGTCCTCCGGGTGGGCGGCGTCGAGCGGCAGGTACGCGGCCCCGGTCTTCAGCACGCCGAGCAGCACGGCCACCAGATCGGCCGACCGCTCCATCAGGACGCCGACCATGTCCCCATGGCCGACGCCGCGCTCCAGCAGCCCGTGCGCGACCCGGTTGGCCCGCGCGTCGAGCTCGGCGTAGGTCACCGGGACGTCCCGGAAGACGGCGGCGACCGCCTCCGGCGTCCGTGCGGCCTGCCGCTCGAACAGCTCCGTCAGGGACGCCCGCGGGACGGGACGCCCGGTGTCGTTCCACTCGCCCAGCAGCCGGTCGCGTTCCCCGGCCGACAGGATCTCCACCTCACCGGCCCGCAGGCCGGGGTCGGCCGCGACCTGTTCCAGGACGGCGGCCAGCCGGTCGGCCAGCCGCGCGGCGGTCGCCTCGTCGAACAGGTCGGCGGCGTAGTGGACACCGCCGAGGAGCCCGGCGGGGTCGCCCCGGTCGTCCCGCTGCTCGGCGAGGATGACCGACAGGTCGAACCGCGCGGCGAGCGTGTCGTCGGTCTGGACGGGCCGGACGCTCAGCCCGGGCAGCTCCCAGGGCGCCACGGCCTGCGGGAGGTTGTGCAGTGTGAGCATGACCTGGAAGAGGGGGTGGCGGGCGAGGGAGCGCGCCGGGTTGACCTCCTCTACCAGGCGCTCGAACGGAAGGTCCTGGTGGGCGTAGGCGGCGAGGTCGGTCTCCCGGACCCGCGCCACGAGGTCGCCGAAGGTCGGATCGCCGCTCACGTCCGTCCGCAGCACCAGGGTGTTGACGAAGAACCCGGCCAGGCCCTCCAGCGCTGAGTCGCCACGGCCGGCGACCGCCGTGCCCAGGGGGACGTCGGTCCCCGCGCCCACCCGTGCCAGCAGCACCGCGACGGCCGCCTGAGCGACCATGAACATCGTGGCCCCCTGCTCCCGGGCCACCTCCAGCAGCCGGGCGTGCGCCTCCGCGCTCACGCGCAGCGGCACCGACCCGCCCTCGAAGGACGACTCCGGCGGCCTCGGACGGTCCGCCGGAAGGGTGAGCTCCTCGGGCGCTCCGGCGAGGGCCTCGCGCCAGTAGGCGAGCTGTTCGGAGATCAGGCTGTCCGGGTCGCCGAGTTCGCCGAGGACCTCGCGCTGCCAGAGCGCGTAGTCGGCGTACTGCACCGGAAGCGGCTCCCAGTCCGGCAGGCCGCCGTCACGGCGCGCGGTGTACGCGCGGCCGACGTCCCGCGCCAGGACGCCCATCGACCAGCCGTCCACCACGATGTGGTGCGCGACCACCGCGAGCACCGACTCGGTCGGCGACAGGACGAACAGCCGGGCGCGCCACGGCAGCTCGGCCACGAGGTCGAAGCCGCGGCCCACCTCGTCCATGAGGGCCGCGCCCAGGTCCGCCTCGTCGAGACGGGTCACGGTCAGCCGGGGACGGCCGGCCGCACCGGTCCGGATCTCTTGGCGGGGCGCCCCGTCCACGTAGGGAAGGACCGTCCGCAGGCTCTCGTGCCGGTCGGCGACGTCGCCGAGCGCCGCTTCCATGGCCGCGACGTCCAGATCACCGGACAGCCGCATCGTCAACGGCACGTTGTAGGCGGCACCGGCCCCGGCCTCCTCGAGCCGGTTGAGGAACCACATCCGCTGCTGGGCGTACGACAGCGGAATCACCTCGGGCCGTTCGCGGGCCGTCAGCGCCATCCGCACGTCGGACGCCCGGGCGTCGTCGACCAGCCGGGCGAGTTCGGCGACGGTGGGGGCGGCGAACAGCTCGCGGATGGTCAGCTCGGTCTCCAGGACGGACCGGACCCGCACGATCAGCCGGATCGCGAGCAGTGAGTCACCGCCGATCGCGAAGAACGAGTCCTCGGCCCCGACCGACTCCACACCGAGGACCTCGGCGAACAGCCCGGACAGGATCTCCTCGGTCGCTGTGGCGGGAGCACGGCCGACGCCGGGCCCCACGAAGTCGGGCGCGGGCAGCGCGGCCCGGTCCAGCTTGCCGTTGGCGGTCACCGGGAACTCGTCCAGCGTCACGAACGCCGCCGGAACCATGTACTCCGGCAGCCGTCCGGCCGCGTACTCCCGCAGTTCCCCGGCGCCGCCGCCGGTCACGTAGGCGACCAGACGCACGACCCCCGGCTGGTCCTCCCGCGCCAGGACGGCGACCTGGTCGACGTCCGGATGAGCGGACAGGACGTTCTCGATCTCGCCGAGTTCGACGCGGAACCCGCGGAGTTTCACCTGGTCGTCGGCGCGACCGGCGAACACCAGCTCCCCCGTCGCCGTCCACCGGACCAGGTCCCCGGTCCGGTACATCCGCGACCCCGGCTCGAACGGACACGCGACGAACCGCTCGGCCGTCAAACCCACACGACCGACATAGCCACGCGCCAGACTCGGCCCGGCGATGTACAACTCCCCGATCACCCCGGGGGCCACAGGCCGCAGGGCATCGTCCAGGACGTACACGGAGGTGTTCCAGATCGGGCCGCCGATCGACACCGGGGCACCGGGAGCGAGGGGGGCGCTCATCGTCGCGCACACCGTCGACTCGGTCGGACCGTAGGCGTTGAACATCCGGCGGCCGGGCGCCCACCGCTCCACCAGACCGGGCGGGCACACCTCCCCCGCCACCACCAGGTTCTCCAGGGCGTCCGGCAGGTCCTCGGCGGTGGCCAGCAGCGACGGGGGAACCGTCACGTGTGTGGCGTTCAGGTCCGCCAGCAGGTCGTCGAAGCGTCCCCGAGGAGGCATCCGGTCGGCTTCGCCCAGCAGCAGCGTCGCACCCGACAGCAGTGCCATGCACAGCTCCCAGAACGCCGCGTCGAAGCCCAGCGCGGCCATCTGCGCCACCCGCGACCCGGTCCCCACGCCGAAGCTCGCTGCCTGCCAGGCCGCCAGACTCGCCACGCCCCGATGCGACACGCCCACGCCCTTGGGCACACCGGTCGAGCCCGACGTGTAGATCACGTACGCCAGCTGACCAGGTGAGATCGCGAGATCGACCGGGGTGTCGTCCTGGCTCAGCGTGTCCAGGAACCCGGCCTCCACGACGACCGCCGGAGCCGCGTCGGACAGCATGAACGCGATCCGCTCGGCCGGATAGGACGGATCGACCGGCAGATACGCCGCACCCGCCTTCACCACGCCGAGAATGACCGCGACCAGGTCGGCCGACCGCCCCAGGCGAATGGCCACCAGGTCCTCGCGGCCCACACCACGCTCGATCAACGTGCGCGCGACACGGTTCGCACGCGCGTCCAACTCCGCATACGTCCAGCGGACGTCACCGGACTCCACCGCCACGGCATCCGGCGTCCGCGCCACCTGCGCCGCGAACAGCTCCGGCACCGAACCGGCCACGACCTCACGGGCCGTGTCGTTCCACTCGACGGCGAGACGCCGGTGCTCCCGGGACGAGAGCACCTCCAACTCGCCGACCCGCTTCGCCGGGTCGGCGGACACCTGCTCCAGCACCCGGACGAACCGTTCCGCGATCGTCCGGACCGTCTCCTCGTCGAACAGGTCCACGGCGTACAGCAGCTCGCCGCCCACCCCGGCGGGCCGGCCGGCCTCGTCGCGCCGCTCTCCCAGCGTGACCGACAGGTCGAACCGTGCCGCGACCATCTCGTCCGCGCGCAGCGGCTCCACCTGGAGCCCGGGAAGCTCCCAGCCCGAGTCGCCCGACCCGCCCAGGTTCTGGAGCGTCAGCGACACCTGGAACAGCGGGTGCCGCGAGAGGGAACGGACCGGGTTCAGGTCCTCCACCAGCCGCTCGAATGGCAGGTCCTGATGCGCGAACGCCCCCAGATCCGCCTCCCGCACACGACCCAGAAGTTCGACGAACGTCGGATCACCGCTCATGTCCGTCCGCAGCACCAGCGTGTTCAGGAAGAACCCGGCGAGGTCCTCCAGCGCCGCGTCGCCACGTCCGGCGACCGCGGTGCCGATCGGAACGTCGGTGCCCGCGCCCAGCTTGGACAGGACCACCGCGAGCGCGGCCTGCATGACCATGAACATCGTGGTGCCGCTGCGCTGGGCCACCTCCGTGAGGCGTCCGTGGACCCTCGGGGGCAGGCCCAGCGGCACGGCCCGGCCCTCGAACGAGCGCTCCTGCGGACGCGGCCGGTCGAACGGGATCGACAGCTCGTCCGGAATCCCGGCCAGGGCGCGCCGCCAGTACCCCAGCTGCCCGGAGATCCGGCTGTCCGGGTCGTCCAGGTCGCCGAGGACGTCCCGCTGCCACAGCGCGTAGTCCGCGTACTGCACCGGCAGCGGTTCCCAGCCGGGCGCGTCGCCGGCGCGGCGGGCGCCGTAGGCGATCCCCAGGTCCCGGGCGAGCACGCCCATCGACCAGCCGTCCACCGCGATGTGGTGGGCGACGGCGACGAGCACGTGCTCCGAGTCCGGCAGTTCGAACAGCACGGTCCGCCAGGGGAGCTCCCGGGGCAGTTCGAAGCCCTTCCGGACCTCGGCCGACAGCGCGGAGGCGAGCTCGTCCCCGGCGATCCGCCGGACGACCAGCTCGGGGCGTCCGGACGCGCCCTGGAGGATCTCCTGGCGTGGGACGCCGCCCGACTCGGGGAAGACCGTCCGGAGGCTCTCGTGCCGGTCGGCGACGTCGCCGAGCGCCGCCTCCAGCGCCGCGACGTCCAGGTCACCGGACATCCGCAACGCGAACGGCATGTTGTACGCCGCGCCCGCGCCCGCCGCCTCGAGCTGGTTGAGGAACCACATCCGCTGCTGCGCGTACGACAGCGGCACCGTCCCGGGACGTTCGCGGGCCGTCAGCGCCGCCTGGACGCCGTCGCCCTCGCCGTCGACCAGGCGGGCGACGGCCGCCGCCGTCGGCTCGGCGAACAGTTCCCGGATGCTCACCTCGGTGCCGGTCACCGCGCGGACGCGGGCGATGAGCCGCATCGCCAGCAGGGAGTCACCGCCGACGGCGAAGAACGAGGCCTCCGCGCCGACGGTGTCCAGGCCGAGGATCTCGGCGAACAGGCCGCACAGGATCTCCTCGGTGGCCGTCGCGGGGCCTCGGCCGCCGACGAGCCCGGCGAGGTCGGGGGCGGGCAGCGCGGCCCGGTCGACCTTGCCGTTCACCGTCACCGGCAGCTCGTCGAGCGGGACGAACGCGGACGGCACCATGTACTCCGGCAGCCGCTCCGCCGCGTGCCGTCGCAGCTCGTCGGCGCCGCTCCCGACCATGTAGGCGACCAGCCGCTTCACGCCCGGCTGGTCCTCCCGCACCACCACGGCGACGCGCCGGACGGCCTCGTGGGCGGCCAGGACGGCCTCGATCTCGGCCGGCTCGACCCGGAACCCGCGGATCTTCACCTGGTCGTCCGCGCGTCCCGCGAACTCCAGCAGGCCGTCGCCCGTCCAGCGGACCAGGTCACCGGTCCGGTACATCCGCCCGGCCGGGCCGAAGGGGCACGCCACGAACCGTTCGGCCGAGAGCGCGGCCTTTCCGACGTACCCGCGCGCGACACCCGTGCCCGCGACGTACAACTCACCGGTGACGCCCGGCGGGACGGGCCGCAGGAACTCGTCCAGGACATAGGCGCGGGCGTTGTCGGTCGGACGGCCGATGGGCACGACGCCGTCCACCCGGCTCGCATCGGTCAGGGCGAGCTGCGTGGTGAACACGGTCGTCTCGGTCGGGCCGTAGGTCGTCCGCACCGCCAGACCCGGGTGCGCCTCCAGCAGGCCCCGGACGGCGGCCGGGGACACCACGTCCCCGCCCGTCAGAACCTCGCGAACGCCGGTGAACATCTCCGGAGCCTGCTCGGCCAGCGCCGCGAACAGCCCCGAAGGCGCGATCACGTGCGTCACGTCGTGCCCGGCGACCAGCGCGGCCCTCTCCTGGACGTCCACCTCGCCCGAGGGCACGACGACCAGCCGCCCGCCGTGCAGCAGCGGCGCCCAGATCTCGTAGGTGGACGCGTCGAAGGCGTGGTTGGCCTGGACCAGGGTCCGTTCCAGCACCTCGTCCCGGAACTCCCTGTCGGCGCACGCTTCGGCGACGTTGCCATGGGTGACCGCCACGCCCTTCGGCACGCCCGTCGACCCCGACGTGTAGATCACATACGCCAGCTGACCAGCGGAAACCTCGACACCGGCCGGTGTCTCGTCCTCGCTCAGGGAACCGAGGAACTCCTCGTCCACCACCACGACCGGACGGGCGTCCTCGATCATGAACGCGATCCGCTCGGCCGGGTAGGACGGGTCGATCGGCACGTACGCCGCGCCCGCCTTCACCACGCCCAGGAGCGCCGCGATCAGGTCGGCCGACCGCTCCAGGCGGACGCCCACGAGATCCTCGCCACGCACCCCACGCTCGGCCAGGGTGCGCGCGACACGGTTCGCGCGGGCGTCCAACTCCGCGTACGTCCAGCGGACGTCGCCGAACACCACCGCCGTCGCGTCAGGCGACCGCCGCACCCGCTCCTCGAACAGCTCCACCAGCGAACCCGCCACCACCGGGCGGGCGGTGTCGTTCCAGTCGTCCACGACCAGCTCACGTTCGCCGGGCGTCAGAACCTCAAGGTCCCCCACCCGCACGTCCGGGTCGGCCGCAACCTGCTCCAGCACCCGGGCGAACCGCCCCGCCAGCAGCCGTGCCGTCCCCTCGTCGAACAGGTCGAGCGCGTAGAGGATCTCGCCGCCGATCCCGGCGGGCGCCCCGTTCTCGTCGCGGCGTTCGCCGAGCGTGACCGAGAGGTCGAACTTGGCGGCGGCCGTGTCGTCGTCCCCCTGGGCGAGCGGCCGGACGCGCAGGCCGGGCAGTTCCCAGTCCCTCCGGCCGCGCGCCAGGTTCTCCAGCGTGAGGGTGACCTGGAAGATCGGGTGCCGGGCGAGGGAGCGCTCCGGGTTCAGCTCCTCCACCAGGCGCTCGAACGGGAGGTCCTGGTGGGCGTAGGCGGCGAGGTCGGCCTCCTGGACGCGGCCCAGCAGGTCGGCGAAGGTCGGGTCGCCGCTCACGTCGGTCCGCAGCACGAGCGTGTTGACGAAGAACCCCGCGAGGTCCTCCAGCGCAACGTCGGCCCGGCCCGCCATCGGCGTGCCGATCGGGACGTCCCGGCCCGCGCCGAGCCGGGAGAGGAGCGCCGCCAGGGCCGCCTGCGCGACCATGAACAGGGTGACCCCGCGCCGCCGCGCGACCTCGACGAGCCGCGCGTGCACGTCCGCGCCGAGTTCCAGCGGAACCAGCGCTCCCCGGAACGACGCCTCCGCCGGACGCGGACGGTCCGTCGGCAGCGCCAGTTCCTCGGGCGCCCCGGCGAGGGCCCCGCGCCAGAAGTCGAGCTGCGCCGAGATCGGGCTCTCCGGGTCGCGGGGGTCGCCGAGGACGTCCCGCTGCCAGAGCGCGTAGTCGGCGTACTGCACCGGAAGCGGCGCCCAGTCCGGCGCCTCGCCCGACGACCGGGCCGCGTAGGCGGCGGTGAGATCGCGGGCGAGCACGCCCATGGACCAGCCGTCCGCCGCGATGTGGTGGGCGACGAGGACGAGCACGTGCTCCGCCCCCGGCAGCTCCAGCAGCCGGGCCCGCCACGGAAGCTCGCGCTCCACGTCGAAGCCGCGGCCGGTCTCCTCGGCGAGGGCCTCGGCCAGCCGGTCCTCCGCGACGCCGCCCACCGCGAGGACCGGACGGCCCGCCGCCCCGTCCACGATCTCCTGCCTGGGGATCCCGTCCACCGCGGGGAAGATCGTGCGGAGGCTTTGGTGACGGTCGGCGACGTCCCCGAGCGCCGCCTCCAGCGCGGCCACGTCCAGGTCGCCGGAGAGCCGGAGGGCCAGGGGCATGTTGTAGGCGGCGCCCGCCCCGGCGGCCTCCAGCCGGTTGAGGAACCACATCCGCTGCTGGGCGAACGACAGCGGCACCACGTCCGGACGTTCCCGGGCCGTCAGCGCCGTCCGGACGACTCCCCGGCCGCCGTCGATCACCCGGGCCATGCCCGCCGCCGTCGGCTCGGCGAAGAACTCCCGGATGCCGACGTCCTCCCGCAGGACGGCCCGGGCCCTGGAGATCAACCGCATCGCGAGCAGCGAGTCGCCGCCGAGGGCGAAGAAGGAGTCGTCCGCGCCGACCGTGTCCAGGCCGAGGACCTCGGCGAACAGACCGCACAGGATCTCCTCGGCGGCGGTGGCCGGGGTGCGGGCGGCGCCGTGCGCGGCGAAGTCGGGGGCGGGCAGCGCGGCCCGGTCGACCTTGCCGTTCACCGTCACCGGCAGCTCGTCCAGGACGACGACGGCCGCGGGGACCAGGTGCTCGGGCAGTCGCGCCGCGAGATGCTCGCGCAGCTCGCCGGGCGTCGCCGCGGCCGTGGCGTAGGCGACCAGCCGCTTCACGCCCGGCTGGTCCTCGCGCACCATCACCGTGGCCCGGCCGACCGTGTCGCAGGCCGTCAGGACGGCCTCGATCTCGGCCGGCTCGACCCGGAACCCGCGGATCTTCACCTGGTCGTCGGCGCGCCCGGCGAACTCCAGCAGACCGTCGCGCGTCCAGCGGACCAGGTCGCCGGTCCGGTACATCCGGCTGGCGGGGTCGAACGGGCAGGCCACGAAGCGTTCGGCCGAGAGCGCGGCGTTGCCGATGTAGCCGCGGGCCACTCCGGATCCGGCGACGTACAGTTCACCGGTCACGCCCGCCGGGACGGGCCTCAGGTACTCGTCCAGGACATAGGCACGGGCGTTGTCCATGGGACGGCCGATGGGCACGACCCCGTTCGCCTCGTCCGGATCGGTGAAGGCCAGGTGCGTGGTGAACGCCGTGGTCTCGGTCGGGCCGTAGGTGGTGCGCACCACCAGGCCTGGGTGCGTTTCCAGGAGCGTCCGGACGGCCTCCGGGGACACCACGTCGCCGCCCGTGGACACCTCGCGGACTCCCGCGAACATCTCCGGAGCCTGCTCCGCGAGCGCCGCGAACAACCCGGCCGTCGCATGCACGTTCGTCACACCATGCTCGGCGACCAGGGCCGCCCTCTCCTGGACGTCCACCTCACCCGAAGGCACGATGACGAGCCGACCGCCGCGCAGCAGCGGCACCCAGATCTCGTAGGTCGACGCGTCGAACGCGTGGTTCGCCTGCACCAGCACACGCTGGAGGGCCTCGTCATGCCAGCAGCTCGCGGCGCAGAAGTCGGCGACGTTCGCGTGGGTGACCGCCACGCCCTTCGGCACACCCGTCGAACCCGACGTGTAGATCACATACGCCAGCTGGTCGGGTGAGACCTCGACGCCCACCGGCGTCTCGTCCGTGCTCAGGGCGTCGAGGAACTCCTCGTCCACGACCACGACCGGACGGGCGTCCTCCAGCATGAACGCGATCCGCTCGGCCGGGTAGGACGGGTCGATCGGCAGGTAGGCCGCGCCCGCCTTCAGCGTCCCCAGGAGCGCCGCGACCAGGTCGGGCGACCGGTCCAGGCGGATGCCCACGAGGTCCTCGCGGCCCGCACCGCGCGCACGCAGTGTCCGCGCGATCCGGTTCGCCCGCGCGTCCAGCCCGGCGTACGTCCAGCGCTCGTCGCCGAACACCGCCGCGACCGCTTCCGGAGACCGCCGCGCCCGGGCCTCGAACAGGTCGGCCAGCGAGCCGTCCGGGGCGGGACGGGCCGTGTCGTTCCAGCGGACCAGCAGGTGGTCACGCTCGTCGGCCGAGAGGAGGTCGAGCTCGCCGACCCGCAGGTCCGGGTCGGCCGACAGCTGCGTCAGCACCCGGACGAACCGGTCGGCGATCGTCCGGGCCGTGCGCTCGTCGAAGAGGTCCACGGCGTACTGGAGGCCGCCCCACATGCCGGCGGCGGCGCCGTGGTCGTCGCGGTGCTCGGCGAGCGAGAAGGACAGGTCGAACTTGGCGGCGGAGGCCGCCTCCTCCTCGTGGGCCAGCGGCCGGACCCGCAGCCCCGCCAGGGCCGTGGGCTCCTCGGACCGCGGAAGGTTCTGCAGGGTGAGCATGACCTGGAAGAGGGGGTGGCGGGCGAGCGAGCGCGCCGGGTTCAGCTCCTCCACCAGCCCTTCGAACGGGAGGTCCTGGTGGCTGTAGGCGGCCAGGTCGGCTTCGCGGACGCGCCCCAGCACCTCGGTGAACGTCGGGTCGCCGCTCACGTCGGTCCGCAGCACGAGCGTGTTGACGAAGAAGCCCGCGAGGTTCTCCAGGGCCGCGTCGCCTCGGCCGGCGACCGCGGTGCCGATCGGGACGTCGGGACCGGCTCCGAGCCGTGCCAGCAGCATGCCCAGCGCGGCCTGCGCGACCATGAACATCGTCACGCCGTGGTGCCGCGCGACGGCGGCCAGCCGCCGGTGGGCCTCCTCGGGAACGTGGAGCTCCACGGATCCGCCCTCGAACGTGGCGGTGGCGGGCCGGGGCCGGTCGGTGGGGAGCGCGAGTTCCTCGGGCGCGCCCGCCAGGGCCTCGCGCCAGTGGGCGAGCTGCTCGGTGATCAGGCTGTCCGGGTCGTCCGGGTCGCCGAGGACCTCGCGCTGCCAGAGCGCGTAGTCGGCGTACTGGGCCGTGAGCGGCGTCCAGCCGGGCGCGGTTCCCGAGCGGCGGGCCGCGTAGGCGGTGCTCAGGTCGCGCGCGAGGACGCCCATCGACCAGCCGTCCACCGCGATGTGGTGGGCGACGACCACGAGCACCGACTCGTCCTGGGACAGGACGAACAGCCGGGTCCGCCACGGCAGTTCCCGCTCGACGTCGAAGCGGTGGCCCATCTCCGCCTGCAAGGCGTCCGCGAGCGCCTCCTCGCCGAGGTGCTCCACGACGAGCGAGGGACGTCCGGGCGGGCCGTCCAGGATCTCCTGGCGCGGGACGCCGTCCGTCTCGGGGAAGACCGTCCGCAGGCTCTCGTGCCGGTCGGCGACGTCGCCGAGCGCGGCTTCCAGCGTCGCGACGTCCAGGTCGCCGGACAGGCGGAGCGCCATCGGCACGTTGTAGGCCGCCTGGGCACCGGCGTTCTCCAGCCGGTTGAGGAACCACATCCGCTGCTGGGCGAACGACAGCGGCACCACGCCCGGACGTTCCCGCGCGGTCAGCGCCGCACGGGCACCGTCGCGTTCACCGTCCGCAAGGCGGGCGACGGCCGCGACCGTCGGCTCGGCGAACAGTTCGCGGATGGTCACCTCGGTGCCGGTCACCGCGCGGACGCGGGCGATCAGCCGCATGGCCAGCAGGGAGTCACCGCCGACGGCGAAGAACGAGTCCTCCGCGCCGACCGACTCCAGGCCGAGGACCTCGGCGAACAGGCCGCACAGGATCTCCTCCGTGGCCGTCGCGGGGCCGCGGCTCGCCACCAGGCCCGCGAAGCCCGGGATCGGCAGCGCCGCTCTGTCGACCTTGCCGTTGGTGGTCACGGGGAACTCGTCCAGCACGACGAAGGCGGCCGGAACCATGTAGTCGGGGAGTTTCGCTGCCGTGTGCTCGCGCAGCGTTTCGGCGGAGGCGTCCGCGACGAGGTAGGCGACGAGGCGCTTGGTCCCCGGCTGGTCCTCACGCGCGAGAACCACGACCTGGCTCACCGCGTCATGCGCCGCAAGAACCGACTCGATCTCGGCGAGCTCGACCCGGAACCCGCGGATCTTCACCTGGTCGTCCGCGCGTCCCGCGAACACGAGGAGTCCGTCACGCGTCCAGCGGACCAGGTCGCCGGTCCGGTACATCCGCCCGCCGGAACCGAACGGGCACGCCACGAACCGCTCAGCCGAGAGCGCGGACTTTCCGATGTACCCCCGCGCCACCCCGGAGCCGGCGACATACAGCTCGCCCGTCACACCGGGCGGGACGGGCCGCAGATACTCGTCCAGAACGTAGGCGCGGGCGTTGTCCATCGGGCGGCCCATCGGCACGATCCCGTCGAGCCGTCCCGGCGCCGTGAGGGGAAGCTGCGTGGTGAACGCGGTGGTCTCGGTCGGGCCGTAGGTCGTCCGCACCACGAGGTCCGGGTGGGTGTCGAGCAGGGTGCGGACGGCGATCGGGGACACCACGTCGCCGCCGGTCAGTACCTCACGAACGCCGGTGAACATCTCCGGGGCCTGCTCGGCCAGGGCCGCGAACAGGCCCGAGGGCGCGACCACATGCGACACCCGGTGTTCGGCGACCAGCGCCGCCCGCTCCCGCACGTCCACCTCCCCCGAAGGCACGACGACAAGCCGCCCGCCGCGCAGCAACGGCGCCCAGATCTCATACGTCGACGCGTCGAACGCGTGGTTGGCCTGAACCAGGGTCCGTTCCAGCACCTCATCCCGCCAGGCGGCGTCATCACAGAAGTCGGCGACGTTCGCATGCGTGACGGCCACGCCCTTGGGCGTGCCGGTCGACCCCGACGTGTAGATCACATACGCCAGCTGACCAGCGGAAATCTCGACCTCGACCGGCGTCTCGTCCGTGCTCAGGGCGTCGAGGAACTCCTCGTCCACGACCACGACCGGACGGGCGTCGGCGAGCATGAACGCGATCCGCTCGGCCGGGTAGGACGGGTCGATCGGCAGGTACGCGGCCCCGGCCTTCACGACGCCCAGGAGCGCCGCGATCAGGTCGGGCGACCGGTCCAGGCGGATGCCCACGAGGTCCTCGCGGCCCACGCCGCGCGCACGCAGCGTCTGCGCGACGCGGTTCGCCCGCGCGTCCAGTTCCGCATACGTCCAACGGTGCGGGCCGAACACCACGGAGGTCGCGCCCGGCGCACGGCGCGCCCGTTCCTCGAACAGTTCCACCAGTGAACCCGTCACCACCGGGCGGGCGGTGTCGTTCCAGTCGTCCACGACCAGCTGACGTTCGCCGGGCGTCAGGATCTCCAGGTCCCCCACCCGCGCGTCCGGGTCGGCCACAACCTGCTCCAGCACCCGGACGAACCGCCCCGCCAGGTCCCGCGCCGACGCCTCGTCGAACAGGTCCACGGCGTAGAGGATCTCGCCGCCCACGCCCGCGGGTGTTCCGTCCCGGTCGCGTTCCTCGGTCAGGGAGACGGTGAGGTCGAACTTCGCCACCAGGTTCTCGGCCGGGGGCAGCGCCTCCGCCCGCAGGCCCGGCAGCTCCCACGGTTCGGGGCCGCGGGCGTTGGTGTCCACGCCCAGCATGATCTGGAAGAGGGGGTGGCGGGCGAGGGAGCGCGCCGGGTTGAGCTCCTCCACCAGCCCTTCGAAGGGAAGGTCCTGGTGGCTGTAGGCGGACAGGTCGATGTCGCGGACGCGCCCCAGCAGTTCGGTGAACGTCGGGTCGCCGGTCACGTCCGTCCGGAGGACGAGCGTGTTGATGAAGAACCCCGCGAGGTTCTCCAGGGCCGCGTCGCCACGGCCGGCGACCGCCGTGCCGATCGGCACGTCCGGGCCGGCCCCCACGCGCGCCAGGAGCATCCCCAGGGCGGCCTGCGCGACCATGAACATCGTCACGCCGTGCCGCTGGGCCACGTCCAGCAGGCGCGCGTGAACCTCGGCGTCGAGCCGCACCGGCACCGCCGCGCCCCGGAAGGAGGACTCCGCCGGACGGGGACGGTCCGTCGGGAGCACGAGCTCTTCCGGCGCTCCGGCGAGGGCCTCGCGCCAGTAGGCGAGCTGTTCGGAGATCAGGCTGCCTGGATCGCCGAGTTCGCCGAGGACCTCGCGCTGCCAGAGCGCGTAGTCGGCGTACTGCACCGGAAGCGGCGCCCAGTCCGGCAGGCGTCCCGAGGACCGCGCCGAGTACGCCCGGGTCAGGTCCTGTGCGAGGACGCCCATCGACCGGCCGTCCACCACGATGTGGTGCGCGACCAGCAGGAGCACCGACTCGGTCGGCGACAGGACGAACAGCCGGGCGCGCCACGGCAGGTCGCGGCCGAGGTCGAACGGCCGGTCCGCCTCGGCGGCGAGCACCGGCTCCAGGTCGTTCGGCTCCACCCGGTCCACGCCGAACCGCGGTCGCCCGGCGGCTCCCGTGAGGATCCGCTGGTGGGGAACCCCTTCGACGTCCGGGAAGACCGTCCGGAGGCTCTCATGCCGATCGGCCATGTCGCCCAGGGCCGCGCGCATCGCGGTCACGTCCAGGTCCCCGGTGAGGCGCAGGGCCAGGGTGACGTTGTAGGCCGCCGCGTTTCCGGCCTCCTCCAGCCGGTTCAGGAACCACATGCGCTGCTGGGCGAACGACAGCGGAATCCGCTCGGGCCGTTCCCTGGCCGTGAGCGCGAGCCGCCCGGGGCGGGTGGTCTCCTCGGGCAGCGACCGGGCGAGTTCGGCGGGCGTGGGGGCGGCGAACAGTTCCCGGATGGTCAGCTCGGTCTCCAGGACGGACCGGACCCGCACGATCAGCCGGATCGCGAGCAGTGAGTCGCCGCCGATCGCGAAGAACGAGTCCTCGGCCCCGACCGACTCCAGGCCGAGGACCTCGGCGAACAGGCCGCACAGGATCTCCTCGGCGGCCGTCGCGGGCGCGCGGCTCCCGCTGGGGCCCGCCGTCCTGTCCGGCGCGGGCAGCGCCGCGCGGTCGAGCTTGCCGTTGGCGGTCATCGGGAACTCGTCCAGCGTCACGAACGCCGCCGGGACCATGTAGTCGGGCAGCCGTCCGGCCACGTACTCCCGCAGTTCCTCGGCGTCGCCGCCGGTCACGTAGGCGACGAGACGCCTGACGCCGGGCTGGTCCTCCCGGACGACCACCGCCGCCTGCGACACCGCGGCGTGCCGGGCCAGGACGGACTCGATCTCGCCGAGTTCGACGCGGAACCCGCGAAGTTTCACCTGGTCGTCGGCGCGACCGGCGAACACCAGCTCCCCTGCCGCCGTCCAGCGGACCAGGTCGCCGGTTCGGTACATGCGCGCGCCCGGCTCAAAGGGACAGGCCACGAACCGCTCGGCCGTCAAACCCACGCGACCGACATAGCCGCGCGCCAGGCTCGGCCCGGCGATGTACAGCTCACCGGTCACTCCAGGCGGGACGGGGCGAAGTGTCTCGTCCAGGACGTACACGGAGGTGTTCCAGATCGGGCCGCCGATCGACACCGGGGCACCGGGAGCGAGGGGGGCGCTCATCGTCGCGCACACCGTCGACTCGGTCGGACCGTAGGCGTTGAACATCCGGCGGCCGGGCGCCCACCGCTCCACCAGGCCGGGCGGGCACGCCTCCCCCGCCACCACCAGGTTCTCCAGGGCCTTGGGCAGCTCGTCGACGGTGGCCAGCAGCGAGGGCGGCGCCGTCACGTGGGTGACGCTCGCGTCCGCGAGCAGGACTTCGGCATCGGCGAGCAGCAGCGTCGCACCCGACAGCAGTGCCATGCACAGCTCCCAGAACGCCGCGTCGAAGCCCAGCGCGGCCATCTGCGCCACCCGGGAGCCCTGCCGCACGCTGAAGAGCTCGGCCTGCCAGGCCGCGAGACTCGCCACGCCCCGGTGGGACACGCCCACGCCCTTGGGCACACCGGTCGAGCCCGACGTGTAAATCACGTACGCCAGCTGACCGGCGGGAACCTTGATCTCGAACGGGGAGTCGTCCCCGTTCAGGGAGGCGACGAAGTCCTCGTCGGCCACCAGGGCGGGGGCCGCGTCGGACAGCATGAACGCGATCCGCTCGGCCGGATAGGACGGATCGATCGGCAGATACGCCGCACCCGCCTTCACCACGCCGAGAATGACCGCGACCAGGTCGGCCGACCGCCCCAGGCGAATGGCCACCAGGTCCTCGCGGCCCACACCACGCTCGATCAACGTGCGCGCGACACGGTTCGCACGCGCGTCCAACTCCGCATACGTCCAGCGGACGTCACCGGACTCCACCGCCACGACGTCCGGAGACCGCCGGACCTGCGCCGCGAACAGCTCCGGCACCGAACCGGCCGCCACCTCGCGGGCGGTGTCGTTCCAGTCGGCGACAAGGCGACGGCGCTCCCCGGGCGACAGGACCTCCAGCTCGCCGACCCGCCTCTTCGGGTCGGCGGACACCTGCTCCAGCACCCGGACCAGCCGCTCCGCGATCGTCCGGACCGTCTCCTCGTCGAACAGGTCCGCGGCGAACTCGATCACGCCTCCGAGTCCGGCGGGGGCTCCCCGCTCGTCGCGGCGCTCCCCCAGTTCGACGGCCAGGTCGAAGCGGGCGGCCATCGCGGCGTCGCTGTGCACCGGGCGGACGACGACGCCCGGCAGGTTCCAGCTCAGCTCGATCTGGGCGGTGCCCTGAAGGTTGAGCGCCACCTGGAACAGCGGGTGCCGGGACAGGGAACGGACCGGGTTCAGGTCCTCCACCAGCCGCTCGAACGGCAGGTCCTGATGCGCGAACGCCCCCAGATCCGCCTCCCGCACACGACCCAGAAGCTCAGCGAACGTCGGATCACCGCTCACGTCCGTCCGCAGCACCAGCGTGTTCAGGAAGAACCCGGTCAGGCCCTCCAAGGCCGCGTCGCCGCGACCCGCCACCGCCGTGCCCAGGGGGATGTCCGTGCCGCCCCCCAGGCGCGACAGCACCGAGGCCAGCGCCGCCTGGACCACCATGAACATCGTCACGCCGTGGCGCTGCGCCACCTCCACCAGACCGGCGTGGACGGCCGCGCCGGTCTCCAGCGGCACGACGCCGCCCCGGAAGGAGGGGGTGGCCGACCTGGTCCTGTCGACGGGCAGCGGAAGCTCCTCCGGAGCTCCGTCCAGGGCCTCCCGCCAGTGGCCGAGCTGCGCCGAGATCAGGCTGTCCGGGTCGCCGAGTTCGCCGAGGACCTCGCGCTGCCAGAGCGCGTAGTCGGCGTACTGCACCGGCAGCGAGGTCCAGCCCGGGACCGACCCCGAGCGGCGCGCCGCGTACGCCGTGCTCAGGTCGCGGGCGAGGACGCCCATCGACCAGCCGTCCACCGCGATGTGGTGGGCGACGACGACCAGCACGTACTCCGACTCGTCGCCGGAGAGCGCCAGCAGGCGGGCCCGCCACGGAAGCTCCCGCTCCACCTCGAAGCGGCGCCCGGCCTCCGCGGCGATCGCGTTCTCGAGCGCGTCCTCGGTGACCTGGTCGACGGCCAGGACAGGACGTCCGGACGGGCCGTCCAGGATCTCCTGGCGCGGCACGCCGTCCGACTCGGGGAAGACCGTCCGCAGGCTCTCGTGCCGGTCGGCGACGTCGCCGAGCGCGGCTTCCAGCGCCGCGACGTCCAGGTCGCCGGACAGGCGGAGCGCTAGGGGCATGTTGTAGGCGGTGCCGGTCTCGGCCTCCTCCAGCCGGTTGAGGAACCACATGCGCTGCTGCGCGTACGACAGCGGCACCGACTCGGGGCGTTCCCGGACGGCCAGCGGCGGCCGCGCCTCGCCGTGCCCGGCGTCCACCAGGCGCGCCAGGCCGGCCACCGTGGGCTGGTCGAACAGGTCGCGGATGCTCACCTCGGTCCGCAGGACCGCGCGGACGCGGGCGATCAGCCGCATCGCCAGCAGGGAGTCACCGCCGACGGCGAAGAACGCGTCCTCCGCGCCGACCGACTCCAGGCCGAGCACCTCCGCGAACAACCCGCACAGGATCTCCTCCGTGACCGTCGCGGGGCCTCGGCCGCCGACGAGCCCGGCGAAGTCGGGGGCGGGCAGCGCGGCCCGGTCGACCTTGCCGTTCACCGTCACCGGCAACTCGTCCAGGACGACGATGGCCGCGGGCACCATGTGGTCGGCCAGCTTGGCGGCCAGGTGCTCGCGGAGCTCGTCGGCGGACGCCTCCGCCACGACGTAGGCGACCAGCTGCTTCGAGCCGGGCTGGTCCTCGCGGGCGAGGACCGTGGCGTTCGTGACCCGCTCGTGCGTGGTCAGGACGGCCTCGATCTCGGCCGGCTCGACCCGGAACCCGCGGATCTTCACCTGGTCGTCCGCGCGCCCGGCGAACTCCAGGAGACCGTCACGCGTCCAGCGGACCAGGTCACCGGTCCGGTACATCCGGCCGCCCGCGCCGAACGGGCACGCCACGAAACGCTCGGCCGTCAGCCCGGCGTTCCCGGCGTATCCGCGTGCGACACCCGCACCGGCGACGTACAGCTCACCGAGCATCTCGGGCGGGACGGGCCGCAGGAACTCGTCCAGCACGTAGACGCGGGCGTTGTCCATGGGACGGCCGATGGGCACGACCCCGTCCACCTGGCCGGGATCGGTGAAGGCCAGGTGCGTGGTGAACGCCGTGGTCTCGGTCGGGCCATAGGTCGTCCGCACCACCAGGCCCGGGTGCGCCTCCAGGAGCGTCCGGACGGCCACCGGGGACACCACGTCACCGCCCGTGGACACCTCGCGGACTCCCGCGAACATCTCCGGGGCCTGCTCGGCGAAGGCCGCGAAGAGGCCCGCCGTCGCGTGCACGTTCGTCACGCCGTGCTCGGCGATCAGGTCGGCCCGCTCCCAGACGTCCACCTCGCCGGGCGGCACGACGACCAGCCGACCGCCGTGCAGCAGCGGCACCCAGATCTCGTAGGTCGACGCGTCGAAGGCATGGTTCGCCTGCACCAGGACGCCCTGCACGGCCTCGTCGTGCCAGCAGCTCGCGGCGCAGAAATCGGTGACGTTCGCGTGGGTGACCGCCACACCCTTCGGCACACCCGTCGACCCCGACGTGTAGATCACATATGCCAGCTGACCAGCGGAAACCTCGACCTCGACCGGCGAATCGTCCTCGCTCAGCGAACCAAGGAACTCCTCGTCCACCACCACGACCGGACGAGCGTCCTCGATCATGAACGCGATCCGCTCAACCGGATACGACGGATCGATCGGCAGATACGCCGCACCCGCCTTCAGCACACCCAGCAGCACGGCGACCAGATCGGCCGACCGCTCCAGGCGGACGCCCACGAGCTCCTCGCCACGCACCCCACGCTCGGCCAGGGTGCGCGCGACACGGTTCGCGCGGGCGTCCAACTCCGCATAGGTCCAAAGGTGCTGATCGAACACCACCGCCGTCGCGTCAGGCGACCGCCGCACCCGATCCTCGAACAACTCCACCAGCGAACCCGCCACCACCGGACGCGCCGTGTCGTTCCACTCCTCCACGACCAGCTCACGCTCGCCCGCGACCAGGACGTCGACATCCCCGAGACGGACGTCCGGGTCGGCGGCGATCTGCTCGAGGACGCGCGTCAGCCGGTCCGCGAGGGAGGAGGCGGCGGGTTCGTCCACGACGTCGGGGCGGTACTCGAGGCGGAGGTCCAGGGTGTCGAGTTCGGCGGCCACCAGGGTCAGCGGATAGTGGGAGGCGTCCTCGCCCGCGGCACCGGTGATCCTCAGGCCGTTCCCGTCCGGCCCGTCCCCGGACGCGCCGGACGCGAGGCCGCGCGGGTAGTTCTGGTACACGAGCAGCGTGTCGAAGGCGGCCGCCGGCCCGGCGGCGCGCCGGACCTCCGTCTGGCCGAGGTGCTGGTGCGCGAGCAGCCGCGACCGGGCGTCCTGGAGTTCGGCGAGCGTCGCCGCCGCGGCCCGGGCGGGATCCAGCCGGACGCGCACGGGGACGGTGTTGATGAACAGGCCCAGCATCCGCTCGACGCCGGGCAGTTCCATGGGGCGTCCGGCGACCGTCGCCCCGAACACGACGTCGTCGCGGCCGGTCAGCCTGCCGAGCAGCAGTCCCCAGGCTCCCTGGACGACGGTGTTCACGGTCAGTCCGCGTGCGCGCGCGGCCTCACGGACGCGGTCGGTCGCCGCCCGGTCGAGCCGCCTGGTCACGTGGCCGGGCTGGACGGGCAGGGCGGACGCCGCGGGGCGGACGAGGGTCGGCTCGTCGAGTCCCGCGAGGGCGTCCCGCCAGGCCGCGCGGGCCGCCTCCTGATCCTGGCGGGCGAGCCAGGCGAGGTAGTCGCGGTAGGGAGGGACGGGCGGCAGGCCGGACGCGTCGCCCCCGGCCGCGTACACGCCGGACACCTCGTCGAACAGGATCGGCAGCGACCAACCGTCCATCACGATGTGGTGCATGGTGACGACGAGACGGTACGCGCGATCCGGGAGTTTCAGCAGAAGCAGCCGGAGGAGCGGCGGCACGGAAAGGTCGAAGCCCTTCTGGAGTTCCGTTTCGGCGAGTCTCCGGACTTCGCCCCCCACCGTGTCGGCGGGAAGTCCGGAAAGGTCCTGCTCGTGCCACGGAAGGGTGACGCCCTTCGCGACGACCTGAACCGGGCGGGGCGCTCCGGCCGGTTGCCGGAAACTCGCGCGCAGGCTCGCGTGCCGGTCCAGTACGGCCTGCCAGGAGGCGCGGAGAACCCCACTGTCCAGCGGTTCCGCTAATTCGAGGATGTGCTGGCCGACATAGATGTCGCGGGTCCGCTCGTCATATCCGGCGTGAAACAGCAGCCCTTCCTGAAGAGGGGACAGCGGCCACACATCGTCGATGCGGATCTGGTTCATCAGCGCCCTTCCGCCGCACACGCATTACTTTCATCGAAAGACATACGTGGCGGACTCTACCAAGCCCGCACGAGGCGGAAGGGCTGTCCAAATGCGCAATACGAATGGGCTGCCGGACCCGTCCGGCGGCTCAGCCGAATTCGCCCGCGAGTCCCGACTGGAGTTCGTCGATCTGGTCCTGGCCGAGCGACACCAGGGTGAAGTCGGACGGCGTGTGGCCCCCGCCGCCCTCGGCGGCGTGCGCGGCGAGGCCGCCGAGCATGGCGGCCCAGCGGTCCGCGAGGTCGTCCAGGCCGGCGCGGGTGAACAGGTCGGCGCCGCCGCTCAGGGCGAGGGTCAGCCGGGGGCCTTCGGGAAGGTCGTGGACGAGGCCGCCCGCCTCCAGCGCGTGGGTCGCGCTCATGCCCGGGTCCGTCCCGCCGCCGAGCGCCGTCACCCCGGCGGGCTGCCAGGGGCCCGGCGCGCCCGACGTCTCGGCGGCGAACCGGCCCAGGTAGTTGAAGGCGAGCCGGGGAACGGGCAACCGGGCCATGGCCTCCGCCGTCCGCGGGTTGAGGCGGCGCAGCAGCCCGTAGCCGAGCCCGTCCGCCGGGACGGCCCGCAACTGCTCCTTCACCCGCTTGACCAGGGCGCCCGCCGCGTGGCCTCCGGCTCGCACGGAGGCGTGGTCGAGCACTCCGGGGTCCAGCCGGACGGGGTGGAGGTCGGTGAACCAGCCGACGGTGCGGGCGAGGTCCATGTCGGGCGCGAGCGGCTCGCGGCCGTGCCCCTCCAGGTCCACCAAGACACCGCCGGTCAGGTCGCGGCCGTCGTGGTGGCGGCGGCGCTCGCCGAGCGCGGCGACGAGCCCCGCCAGCAGCACGTCCTCGATGCCCGCGTGGAAGGCCGCGGGGACCCGGGTGAGCAGCGCCGCCGTCACCTCCGCGGGGACCACCGCCGTCGTCCGCACGGACCCGGGGCCGCCGGCCGGCCGCGGTGGAGCGGCGTCGAACAGGGCGGCGGGGCCGTCCAGCATCCGCTCCCACAGCGGGAGTTCGGCGACGCGGGCCGGGTCCTCCGCCTGTTCCACCAGCCCTTGGGACCAGCGGCGGAACGAGGTCGGCACCGGTTCCAGTTCCGTCCCGGCGTAGGCGGCGGCCAGGTCGGGCAGCAGGATCCGCCAGGACACCCCGTCGACCACCAGGTGGTGGACGGCGAGCAGGACGCGCCCGGGCCGGTCCGGGCCCGCGTCGAACCACACCGCCTGGAGCATGGTCCCGGCGCGCGGGTCGAGCCGTCCCATCGCCGCGCGCACCGGCGCGCCGTCCGCCAGTTCGGCGAGGTCGGCGCGGCGGACGAGGCCGGACGCGGGAACCGTTCCGGCGGGCGGGACGACGAGCCGGTCCGCCGCGCCGTCCAGCCGCGCCCGCAGCATGTCGTGCCGGTCGAGCAGCGCCTGCACGGCCGTCACCAGCCGGTCCAGGTCCAGCCCGGCGGGGGCGGTCACCAGCATCGTCTGGCAGAAGGTCCCGGTCAGCGCCGCCGCCCCGGCGCGTTCGGCGGTGTCACGCATGACCGGGGTCAGCGGCAGCTCGCCGGTGCCGTCGTCGGCGGGCGCGGTGGCCGCCGGGCGGGCCGTCCCGGCGACCCGCGCCAGCCCGGCGGGGGTCTTGGCCTCGAACACCTGCCGGGCGCTGATCTCGATCCCGGCGCGGCGGGCCCGCGACACCAGCAGCATCGACATGATCGAGTCGCCGCCGAGGGTGAAGAACGAGTCGTCCGCGCCGACCTCGGCGAGTCCCAGCAGGTCGGCGAACAGGCCGCACAGGGTCGCCTCGGCCGGGGTGGCGGGCGGCCGTCCTCCGGCCGTCCCGGCGGAGGGGCCGGGGGCGGGCAGCGCGCGCCGGTCCAGCTTCCCGTTCGGAAGCGCCGGCAGCTCGCCGAGCACGACCACCGCGGCGGGGACCAGGGCGTCGGGGAGCCGGGACGCCGCGTGCGCGCGCAGCTCGGCGGGGTCGGCGTCCGGGCCGGTCACGTACCCGACGAGCCGCCGGATCCCAGGCCGGTCCTCGCGGACGACGACGACGGCCCGGCCGACCGACGGGTGGTCCGCCAGCACGGCCTCCACCTCGCCGGGCTCGATCCGGATACCGCGCAGCTTCACCTGCTCGTCGGCGCGCCCGGCGTGGACCAGCTCGCCGTCACGCGTCCACCGGGCCAGGTCGCCGGTCCGGTACATGCGTTCGCCGAACGTTCCGAACGGGCAGGCGACGAAGCGTTCCGCGGTCAGCGCCGCGCGGCCCGCGTAGCCGCGGGCGAGCTGCGCGCCGGACACGTACAGTTCGCCGACCGAGCCGGGCGGAAGCGGGCGCAGGAACTCGTCCAGCACGTACACGCGGGTGTTGTGGACGGGCCGTCCGATCGGGACCGGTCCCGGGCCGGCCCCGGGCGGGCAGGGCCGGCCGGTCACCCCGATCGCGGCCTCGGTCGGGCCGTAGCAGTTGTGCAGGGGCGCGTCGAGCAGGTCGTGGAACTCCGCGACGAGCCCGGCGGACAGCGCCTCGCCTCCGGAGAGGACGTGGCGCAGCCCGCGCGCCCTCCCGGCCGCGCCGTCCTCCCTCAGGAACGCCGCCAGCAGGGACGGGACGAACTCGGCGATCGTCACACCGGTCCGCTCGATCAGCTCGGCGAGGTGGCGGGGGTCGCGCTGGCCGCCGGGCCGGGCGATCACGGTCGCCGCGCCGCTGGTCAGCGGCAGGAACAGCTCCCAGACCGACACGTCGAACCCGACCGAGGTCTTGTGCAGCGCCGTGTCCTCGCGGGTGATGCCGTAGTCGTCGCGTTGCGTGGCGAGCTTGTTGAGCACGGCGCGGTGGGTGAGGACCGTCCCCTTGGGGCGGCCCGTCGACCCGGAGGTGTACATCAGGTATGCGGGGTGGGCGGGGCGCAGGGGCCGCGCACGGTCGGCGTCGGTGACCGGTGCGGCCGGACGCCCGGCGAGCGCGGCGGCGGTCGCGGGATCGTCCAGGACGAGCACGGAGACGTCCGGTTCGGGCACGGACGCGTGCAGGGCGGGGTGGTCCCGCGAAAGAAGGTGCTCGGTGTTCCGTGCGCACACCACCGCCTGCGGGGCGGCGTCGGACAGCAGGTCGCGGACGCGGTCGGCCGGATACTCGGGGTCGATGGGCAGGTAGGCCGCCCCGGACTTCATGACGCCCAGCAGGACGCCCGGCAGCAGGACCGAGCGCTCCAGCAGGACGGCGACGACCGATTCCGGTCCCGTGCCCCGCGCGATCAGTTCGCGGGCCAGCCGGTTGGCGTGCGCGTCGAGTTCGGCGTAGGTGAGTCCGGTGTCCTCGTCGAGCACCGCCAGGTCGCCGGGGGCCGCCGCGACCCTCCGGTCGAACGCGTCGACCAGGGTCTCCTCGGGGAGGGGCGTTCCGGTGTCGTTCCAGTCCACCAGGAGGGTGCGGCGCTGCTCCGGGGACAGGATCTCCAGCTCGCCCACGCGGACGCCGGGGTCGGCCGCCACCTGGCCGAGGACGCGGGCGAGCCGGTCGGCGAGGTCCGCCGCGGTCGCCTCGTCGAACAGGTCGGTCGCGTACTGGATCGCGCCGCCGAGGCCCGCCGGGACGCCGTCGCGCAGCCGTTCCTCCAGGGTGACGGACAGGTCGAACTTGGCGGACGGCGCCTGCGCCGGGACGGGCTCGGTGCGCAGCCCCGGCAGCGACCAGTCGTCCGGCGCGAACGGCACCACGGCCAGCGTGACCTGGAAGAGGGGGTGGCGGGCGAGGGAGCGGGCCGGGTTGAGGGCCTCGACGAGCCGTTCGAAGGGGAGGTCCTGGTGGGCGTAGGCGGCGAGGTCGGTGTCGCGGACGCGTGCGAGGAGGTCGGTGAACGACGGGTCGCCGCCGACGTCGGTCCGGAGTACCAGCGTGTTGACGAAGTACCCGGCCAGGTCCTCGGTCGCGGCGTCGCCCCGTCCTGCGATGGCGGTGCCGATGGGGATGTCGGTGCCCGCGCCGAGCCGCGCCAGCAGCATCGCCAGCGCCGCCTGGGCGATCATGAACAGGGTCACGCCGTTGCTCCGCGCCACCTGGACGAGCCGCCCGTGGGCGTCGGCGTCGAGCCGGATCGGGACCAGGGCACCACGGAAGGACGCCTCGGCGGGGCGTGGGCGGTCGCCGGGCAGCGCGAGTTCCTCCGGCGCGCCCGCCAGCGCCTGACGCCAGTACGCCAACTGCTCCGCGATCAGGCTCCCCGGATCGTCCGGATCACCCATCACCTCACGCTGCCACAACGCGTAGTCGGCATACTGGACGGCGAGCGGCGCCCAGTCCGGGGGGCCTCCCGCTCGGCGGGCCGCGTAGGCCGTTGCGAGGTCGCGGACCAGCACGTTCAGGGAAAGGCCGTCCACGGCGATGTGGTGGACGACGATGACCAGCACCGACTCGGTGGCGGAGAGTCGCAGCAGGCGGACCCGCCACGGCAGCTCCCGGGCGAGGTCGAATCCGTGGGCGGTCTCGTCGTCCAGCACCGCGCGCAGTTCGGCGGACGGCACCGGGCGGACGAGCAGGCCGGGCCGTCCGGTGGGGCCGTGCAGGATCCGCTGGTAGGGGGTGCCGTCGCGGTCCGGGAACACGGTGCGGAGGGTCTCGTGCCGGTCGGCGAGGTCGCCCAGCGCGGTGTCGAGGGCGGTGACGTCGAGGTCTCCGTTGAGGCGGACGACGTGGGAGACGTTGTAGGCCGCCCGGGTGTCGTCGCCTTCCAACTGGTTCAGGAACCACATGCGCTGCTGGGCGAACGACAGCGGGACGCGTTCGGGCCGCTCACGGGCGGCCAGGGGTGGCAGCGAGGCGCCGCGCTCGTTCTCGACCAGGCGGGCGATCCCGGCCGCGGTCGGCGTCGCGAACAGCTCCCGGATTCCCACCTCGGCGTCCAGGACGGCACGGGCACGGGCGATCAGCCGCATCGCCAGCAGCGAATCGCCGCCGAGGTCGAAGAACGAGTCGTCCGCGCCGACCGTCTCCAGGCCGAGCACGTCGGCGAACAGCCCGCAGACGACCTCCTCGGCGGGGGTCGCCGCGGGCCGTCCCTTGGCCAGGCCCACGAGGTCGGGGGCGGGGAGGGCGGCATGGTCGAGCTTGCCGTTCACGGTGATCGGCAGGCCGTCCAGCGTGACGAACACCGCCGGGACCATGTGATCGGGAAGCCGCCCGGCGACATGCGCGCGCACCGCGCGCGGGTCGGCGTCGCCGACGAGATAGGCGACGAGGCGTTGCGTGTCGGCCTGGTCCTCGCGGACGACGACCGCGGCCTGACGCACCCCGGGACAGTCGAGGACGGCGGCCTCGATCTCGCCGAGTTCGACTCGGAAACCCCGCAGCTGAATCTGCGCGTCCGCACGCCCCAGATAGTCGAGCGTTCCGTCCGGGCGGCGCCGGGCGAGGTCCCCGGAGCGGTACATCCGGGCGCCCGTCCCGAAGATGTCGGCGACGAAGCGTCCGGCCGACAGACCGGCGCGATTCAGGTAGCCGCGCGCGACGCCGGTGCCCGCGACGTAGATCTCTCCGACCACGCCGGGCGGTACCGGCCGTAGCCACGCGTCCAGCACGTACACCTGGTAGCCGGGGAGGGCGGATCCCACCACGCTTCCGTTGCCTGGAGCGCACGTCTGCTCGTCCAGCAGACCCCTGGTGACGTGGACGGTCGTCTCGGTGATCCCGAACATGTTCACCAACGACGTCCCAGGACACCGCGCGAACCACCCGCCCAAGCGGGTCACATCCAGGGCCTCACCACCGAACACCACCCACCGAAGCCCCACCTCCGGCAGACCCTCGACATCCATCAACTGATAGAACGCCGACGGCGTCTGATTCAGAACCGTCACACGCTCAGCCGCCAGCAACCTCACGAGGTCGACCGGCGACCGCGACACCTCCCACGGCACCACCACCAGACGGCCACCGAAACCCAACGCACCCCACAACTCCCACACCGAAAAATCGAACGCGAACGAATGGAACAACGCCCAACCGTCATCCACACCGAAATCAAAACGCGAACGCGCCGCACCCAACAACGCCACCACATTCGAATGCGGAACCACCACACCCTTCGGACGCCCCGTCGACCCCGACGTATAGATCACGTAGGCGGGGGTCCCGGGGACCACGCGTCGCCGGGGGAAGGTTCCGGGGCGGGTGCCGTCCAGGACCCAGCGGGCGCGTCCGGCGGGGAGGACGTGTTCGGTGGCGGGCGCGCACACGACGAGCGCGGGGTCGGCGTCGGCCAGCGTGAAGGCGACGCGTTCGGCCGGGTAGGACGGGTCCACCGGGACGTACGCCGCGCCGGTCTTCAGCACGCCGAGGAGCACGGCGACCAGGTCGGCCGACCGCTCCAGGACCACGCCCACCAGGTCGCCCGCGCGGACGCCCCGCTCGGTCAGGCCCGCGGCCACCCCGTCCGACCGCGCGTCCAGTTCTCCGTACGTCCAGCGCGTCTCCCCCGACACCACGGCCGTGGCGTCGGGCGCGCGGTCCACCCGCTCGGCGAACAGGTCCACCAGCGAGGCGTCGCGGACCGCCGGGACGGGGGCGTCGCGCAGGGCCAGGACGTCCCGGGCCTCCGCGTCGGTCAGGACGTCGAGCTGTCCGAGGCGGGCGCGGGGGTCGGCGGCGACCTGGTCGAGCAGGCCGGTGAGGCGCTCGGCCAGCCGCTCGGCGGTGCTCCGGTCGAACAGGTCCGCGGCGTACTGCAGGTCTCCCGAGACCCCGGCGGGCCTCCCGTGCTCGTCGCGGCTCTCCCGGAGCCCGAGTGTCAGGTCGAACTTGGCCGGGACGGCCCCCTCCGCCGGGGGCAGCGGCCGGACCCGCAGCCCGGGGAGTTCCCAGGGACGGTCGGCCCGCGGTGTGTTGTGCAGGGTCAGCATGACCTGGAAGAGGGGGTGGCGGGCGAGGGAGCGGGCCGGGTTGAGGGCCTCGACGAGCCGTTCGAAGGGGAGGTCCTGGTGGGCGTAGGCGGCGAGGTCGGTGTCGCGGACGCGTGCGAGGAGGTCGGTGAACGACGGGTCGCCGCCGACGTCGGTCCGGAGTACCAGGGTGTTGAGGAAGAACCCGGCCAGGTCCTCGGTCGCGGCGTCGCCTCGCCCGGCGGTGACGGTGCCGATGGGGATGTCGGTGCCCGCGCCGAGCCGCGCCAGCAGCATCGCCAGCGCCGCCTGGACGACCATGAACATGGTGACGCCCCGGCGCTGCGCCACCTCCACGAGCCGGGCGTGGGTGGCCGCACCGACCTCCAGCGGAACGGCCCCGCCCTGGAAGGACGCCTCGGCGGGGCGTGGGCGGTCGCCGGGCAGCGCGAGTTCCTCCGGCGCGCCCGCCAGCGCCTGACGCCAGTACGCCAGCTGCTCCGCGATCAGGCTCCCCGGATCGTCCGGATCACCCATCACCTCACGCTGCCACAACGCGTAGTCGGCGTACTGGACGGCCAGTGGCGCCCAGTCCGGTCCGGCGCCGTTCCGGCGCGCGGCGTACGCGGTCCGGAGGTCGTCGGCCAGCAGTCCGAGGGACCAGCCGTCGCCCGCGATGTGGTGGACGACGATGACCAGCACCGACTCGGTGGCGGAGAGCCGCAGCAGGCGGACCCGCCACGGCAGCTCCCGGGCCAGGTCGAATTCCCGGCCCACCTCGCGGGCCACGATCGCGTTCACGTCGGCTTCGGCGACCTCGTCCACGGCCGGCGCCGGACGCCCCTCGGCTCCCGGAAGGATGCGCTGGCAGGGGGTGCCGTCGCGGTCCGGGAACACGGTGCGGAGGGTCTCGTGCCGGTCGGCGAGGTCGCCGAGGGCGGCCTCCAGCGCCGGGGCGTCCAGATCGCCCGACAGCCTGAGGACGAGCGGCATGTTGTAGGCGGCACCCGCGCCCGCCCCCTCCAGCCGGTTGAGGAACCACATGCGCTGCTGGGCGAACGACAGCGGAATCCGGTCGGGCCGCTCGCGGGCGGCCAGCGGCACCACCGGGACGCCGCGCTCGTTCTCGACCAGGCGGGCGACACCGGCGACCGTGGGCGTCGCGAACAGCTCCCGGATCCCCACCTCGGCGTCCAGGACGGCACGGAGACGGGCGATCAGCCGCATCGCCAGCAGCGAATCGCCGCCGAGGTCGAAGAACGAGTCGTCCGCGCCGACCGACGACACTCCCAGCACCTCGGCGAACAGCCCGCAGAGGACCTCCTCGGCGGGGGTCCGCGGAAGCCTCCCCCGGCCGGGAGCCGCGAGGTCGGGGGCGGGGAGGGCGGCGCGGTCGAGCTTGCCGTTCACCGTCATGGGCAGGTCGTCCAGCGTGACGAACGCCGCCGGGACCATGTACTCGGGAAGCCGCCCGGCGACATGCGCGCGCACCGCGCGCGGGTCGGCGTCACCGACCAGGTAGGCGACGAGGCGTTGCGCGTCAGGCTGGTCCTCGCGGACGACGACCGCGACCTGGGACACACCGGCGTGCCCGGCTATGACGGCCTCGATCTCGCCGAGTTCGACCCGGAAACCACGCAGCTGAATCTGCGCGTCCGCACGCCCCAGATAGTCGAGCGTTCCGTCGGGGCGCCAGCGCGCCAGATCCCCCGACCGATACATCCGGGCGCCCGTCCCGAACACATCGGCGACAAAACGACTTCCTGATAATCCGGCGCGATTCAGGTAGCCGCGCGCGACGCCGGTGCCTGCGACATAAATCTCACCGATAACGCCTGACGGAACCGGCCGCAGCCACGCGTCGAGCAGGTACACCTGGTAGCCGGGGAGGGCGGATCCCACCACGCTTCCGTTGCCTGGAGCGCACGTCTGCTCGTCCAGCAGACCCCAGGTGACGTGGACGGTCGTCTCGGTGATCCCGAACATGTTCACCAACGACGTCCCAGGACACCGCGCGAACCACCCGCCCAAGCGGGTCACGTCCAGGGCCTCACCACCGAACACCACCCACCGAAGACCCACCTCCGGCAGACCCTCGACATCCATCAACTGATAGAACGCCGACGGCGTCTGGTTCAGAACCGTCACACGCTCAGCCGCCAGCAACCTCACGAGGTCGACCGGTGAGCGTGACACCTCCCACGGCACCACGACCAGACGGCCACCGAACCCCAACGCCCCCCACAACTCCCACACCGAAAAGTCGAACGCGAACGAATGGAACAACGCCCACGCGTCTTCGGCGCCGAAATCGAAACGCGAACGCGCCGCACCCAACAACGCCACCACGTTCGAATGCGGAACCACCACACCCTTCGGACGCCCCGTCGACCCCGACGTATAGATCACGTAGGCGGCCTGGAACGGGGCGACGCGCACGCCGACACGGGTCTCGTCCGCGCTCAGGCCGCGCAGGAACCCGTCGTCCACCACGACGGCCGGGCGGGCGTCGTCCAGGAGGAGGGCGATCCGCTCCGCCGGGTAGGACGGGTCGACGGGCAGGTACGCCGCGCCGGCCTTCAGCACGCCGAGCAGGGCCGCGACCAGGTCGGCCGACCGTTCCAGCCGGACGCCGACCAGGTCCTCGGCGCCGACCCCCCGGGCGCGGAGCGTGTGGGCGATCCGGTTCGCGCGGGCGTCGAGCTCGGCGTACGTCCAGCGGGTCTCGCCGGAGACCACGGCGACGGCCGCTGGAGCACGGTCGGCCTGCGCTTCGAACAGGTCGACCAGGGACGCGCCGTCGACCAGCGGCGTCGCGGCCTCGTCGGCCGTCACGGCGGGTCGCCGCTCGTCCGGCCGCAGAACCTCCAGGTCGCACAGGCGGACGTCCGGGTCCGCCGTGACCTGCTCCAGCATGCGGGCGAACCGGTCCAGGAGTCCGGCGGCGGCGTCGTCGCCGAACGCGTCCGGACGGTAGGTGAGCTGCAGGTCCATCTCGTCGTGCGGGTCGACGACCAGGGTGAGCGGATAGTGGGAGGCGTCCTCGCTCACGGCGCGTGTGATCGTCAGGCCGCCGAAGCGCGGCGGGCCGCCCTGGGCGCGCGGGTAGCTCTCATAGGCGAGCAGGGCGTCGAAGCCCGCGCCGGGCCCGGCGATCCGCTGGATCTCGGCGAGGCCGAGGTGCTGGTGGTCGATCAGGGCCGACTGCCGCAGCTGGAGGTCGTCCAGCAGGTCCGCGAAGGGGCGGGCCGGGCTGAGCCGGACCCGCACCGGGACGGTGTTCACGAACAGGCCGAGGGTGTGCTCGACGCCGGGCAGTTCCATCGGCCGTCCGGCGACGGTCGTGCCGAACACCACGTCGTCGCGGCCGGACAGGCGTCCGACGAGCACCGCCCACAGGGCCTGGACCACCGTGTTCGGGGTCAGGCCCCGGGCGCGTGCCAGGTCGCGCAGGGCGGCGGTGCGGTCCCGGTCCACGGTGCCGCGCGCCGTGCGCGGCAGGACGGGCTCGGCGTCCCGCAGCGCGGGCGCGACCAGCGTCGGCTCGGACGCCCCGTCCAGCGCCTCGGCCCAGGCGCGCCGGGCGGCGTCCCGGTCCTGGCGGGCCAGCCAGCGCAGGTAGTCGCGGTAGGACGTGACGGGCGGCAGGCCGGACGCGTCCCCGTCCGACCGGTAGAGCTCGGCGAGTTCGCGCAGCAGCACCGGCAGGGACCAGCCGTCCAGGATGATGTGGTGCGTGGTGAGCACCAGCCGGTGCCGGTCCGGGGCCAGCCTGATCAGTGTCAGCCGCAGCAGCGGTGGAGCGGTCAGGTCGAAGGGCCGGGCGCGGTCGTCGGCCGCCAGCCGCCGGGCCTCCTCGTCGGCGGCGTCCGCGGGCAGGCCGGACAGGTCCACGACCCGCCAGGGCAGCGCCACCTCACGCGGGATCATCTGCACCGGGGCGCCCGAGCCGCGCCGGCGGAAGCAGGCGCGCAGGGCGGCGTGCCGGGCGAGCACCGCCTCCCACGCGCCGCGCAGCAGGTTCTCGTCCAGGTCGCCCGCGAGTTCCAGGGCCTGCGTCGCGACGTAGACGTCCGCGTTCCCCTCGGCGTGCCGGGCGTGGAAGAGCAGGCCCTCCTGGAGCGGCGACAGCGGCCAGACCTCGGCCGGCGCGGATCTCGCCATGTCACAGTCCCCCTTGTCCGATGCCTTCGGCGATGTCCGCCAGTTCTTCCAGTTCGTCCGCGCTGAGGTCGTCCGGCCCAGGGTCGTCCGCGCTCGGGTCGGCCTCGGGTGTTCCCCCGCCCGGGGCGTGGCCGTCGCCGCCCGCGCCGTAGGCGATCAGGCCGCGCAGCATCGCCGTCCAGCGGGCGGCGAGGTCGGGCAGGGTCGCCTCGTCCCACAGCCCGGCGGGACCGGTCAGCGAGAGGGTCAGTTCGGGGCCGTCCGGCCCGTCGTGGACGAAGCCGCTCGCGTCCAGGGCGTGGACGGCCGCCATCCGGGGGTCGGGCGCGCCGCTCATCGCGCCCTCCCCGGCGAGCCGCCAGGCCCCGGCCGACACCGTGCGGGACGACGTGGTGCCCGACGCCCTGCTGCCCGACGACGTGGTGCCCGAGGACGTGGTGCCCGACGATGTGGTGCCGGAGGCCGTTCCGGACGTCGTGGTGCCGGAGGCGGACGCGGAGGCGAAACGGCCGAGGTAGTTGAAGCCGATCTGGGCGCGAGGCAGCGCCGCGAGCATGGGGGCGGTGTCCGGGTTCAGGTGGCGCAGCAGCCCGTAGCCCAGCCCGTCGCCCGGGACGTCCCGGAGCCGTCCGGCGACGTGCGCGACCAGCCGGGCGGCGGCCGGGCCGCCCGCGCGGACGCCGGCGTGGTCGACGGCTCCCGCGTCCAGCCGGACGGGGTGCTCGGCCGTGCACCAGCCGACCGTGCGGCCGAGGTCGCCGTCGGCGCGGCCGTGGCTCTCCACGTCCACGAGCTGGCCGCCGGGCGTGCGCAGGCCGCGGGTCCGCCGCCACTCCTCCACCGCGGCCGCCAGCCCCGCGAGGAGCAGGTCGTCGACTCCGGCGCCGAACGCCTCCGCGACGCCGGTGAGCAGCGCCGTGGTGTCCGGGACCGGCAGGGTGAGGTCGGCCCGGCGCGTCCCGGCCGCCACGGTGTCGCGGGCGGGGTCCAGGGGGCGGGCTCCGAGCACGGCCTGCGGGCCCGCCAGCAGCCGGGTCCAGAGCGGCAGCTCGTCCAGGCGGGCCTGGCCGGTCGCCTCGGCGGCCAGGTTCTCCGCCCAGCTCCGGAAGGACGTCGGCACCGGGTCGAGGACCTCGCCGCGGTAGGCGGCGGCGAGGTCCGGCACGAGAACGCGCCACGACACGCCGTCGACCACCAGGTGGTGCGCCACGACCAGCACCAGCCCGGCGTCGGCGAGCCACACCGCCCGCAGCATGATCCCGGCGGCCGGGTCGAGCAGGTCCGTCGCCTCCCGCAGCGCCCGCCGGACGTCCCGGCCCCCGGCGCGCGCGACCAGGTCGCCCGCGGGCACCGCGGCGTCGCCGGACGGGACGGTCAGCCGGCCGGCGTCCGCCTCCAACCGGGCGCCCAGCACCGGGTGGCGGTCGAGGAGCGCGGCCAGCGCGGCGGTCAGGCGGCCGAGGTCCAGGTCGTCCGGCGCGGTGAGCACCACCGACTGGCTGAACGTCCCGGACAGCGCGGCCGGACCGGCCCGCTCCGCCAGGCCGCGCATCACGGGGGTCAGCGGAACCGGTCCGGTCGGCTCGTCGGGCGCGCCGCCGGGGCCGTTCGCGCCCGCGGTGTCCGCGACGCGGGCGATCGCGGCGGGCGTCTTCTCCTCGAACACCTGCCGGGAGGTGATCACCAGGCCCGCGCGGCGTGCCCGCGACACCACCAGCATGGACATGATCGAGTCGCCGCCGAGGGCGAAGAACGAGTCGTCCGCGCCGACCGTCTCCAGGCCCAGGACCTCGGCGAACACCCCGCAGAGGATCTCCTCCGCGGGCGTCGCGGGCGCACGGCCCCGCGACGCCCCCGCCAGGTCCGGCGCGGGCAGCGCGGCCCGGTCC
>NZ_RFFG01000007.1 GCF_003696215.1 Actinomadura harenae
CCGACATCCTGGCAGCCCAACGCCGAGAACGCGCCCGCATCCGCAGCCAACGCCAACAACGATGGGGCCGCCCCCGCAGCAAAGCCGCGTGACCAAACCCGGCAAACCTTCCCGGTCAGCGCACTAGAGTGCGTTTGTTCTGTGACGAGGAGCCTCATGAGCCATCCCCCCACGCCCCCGAGGGATCCTCGGTACGCGCCGCTTCAGCAGGGACACCCTGCGCAGCCCTACGCGCCGCGGCCCGAGAATCCGGCTCAGCCGTACGCGCCCCAGCCGCAACCTGGATTCGTCCAGCCGGGGCCGCCGCATCAGGGGTACGCGCAGCCTGCGCCGCCGCAACCGGTTCCTCCGCAGCCCGCACCCCCGCAGTACGCGCCGCAGCCCGCACCCCCGCAGTACGCGCCGCAGCCCGCACCCCCGCAGTACGCGCCGCAACCTGCGCCGCCGCAGTACGCCGCGCCGCCGCCCGCGCCCCCGCAGCAGTACGCGGCGCCTCCGCAGCAGTATCAGCAGCAGCCTTATCCGCAGCAGGCGTACCGGCCGGGGCCGCCGCAGGGGGCTCCGGCCGATCTCTATGCCCAGTCGCTGCTGGTCTATGACCAGCCACAAGGCTTCTTCTCCGTGGAGGCGAACTACACGATCTGGTCGGCGGACGGACGGCCCGCCGCGTACGTCCGCGAAGAGGGTGTCAACGGCGCGCGCAAGGTGTTCCGCGCCCTGAACCAGGGGACGCAGAACAACGCCGAGCGCCGCCTGACCATCATGCGCCCGGACGGCATGCCGCTCTTCACCTTCTACAAGCCGTACGGGTTCGCGCACACGCCCAAGATGCACATCCTGTCCCCGCACAACCAGCCCATCGGCTACCTGCGGAAACGCGCGCTGCGCGGGTGGGAGATGCTGGACGCCTACGACCGGCAGATCGGCTACTACGAGCTGTACACCGGTCGGGTCAAGGACAACGCGGAGAACGACCTGGCCCTGTTCCGCCGTGCCAGCGAGGGGTTCGGCGACCTGCTCGCCCAGGCGTTCACCGGATCGGACCGGTACGTGCTGCGCCAGCTCGTCCAGCTGCCCGAGCCGTTCAGGACGCTGACGCTCGCCTGCCCGCTCGCGTTCGACACCGCCGTGTCGCAGAACCGCAGCCTCGGGGGCCTCCTCACCTGACGTCCACCGCCTCCGGTCCGGCGCCCGCCTGACGAACCGGCGCCGCCTGACGAACCGGCGTCAGGCCTGGTCGTACCTGGTGAAGCGGATGAGGAGATCGCGCAGGGTGCGGCGCTCGTCGTCGGTGAAGTCCTCGAGGAGGTACTCGTGGGCCGCGTCGGCGACGGCGTCGGCCTCGGCGAAGACCTCGCGGCCCCGGTCGGTGAGGGTGATGGCCTGCGTGCGGCGGTCGCTCGGGACGGGCGTCCGGGTGATCAGCCCCATGCGCTCCATGTCGTCCACGAGGCGGACCATCGTGGACTTGTCCATGGACAGCTCGTCGGCCAGCCGCCGCTGGCTGCAGGGGCCCCTCCGGTCCAGAACGGCCAGCGCCCCGTACTGGAAGCTCTTCAGGCCCATCGGACGCAGGGCCTCGGTGAAGACCTCGCGCGCGTGGACGTGGGCGAGGCGCAGCAGCATGCCCACGGGCGGGTCGTGCGGGTTGTTCGTCACAGGTTCCCAGTCTAGACCGCCTGAGATGGTTTCATTTGAGATAGATTCATCTGAGACCATCCCACGTGAAACTGGTGACCGTGATGCGACGAACCCCCCGACCCTGGACGGTGCTGCTCTTCCGGGTGGCGGCCGTTCTCCAGGCCTTGCTGATCTTCCTCCAAGCGATCCTGGCGGGTCGCTTCCTGTCCGGCGGATACGGCGCGCTGAGCATGCACAGCGCCAACGCGATGCTCACCACCTTCGTCGGGATGCTCGCGATCGCCGCCGCCGTGCTCGTGTGGCGGCCGGGCGGCGGCCCGGCCCGGCCGATCATCCCCGCCGTGGTGATGGTGGTCCTGGAGACCGTCCAGATGGGGCTCGGGATGGGCCGGGTGCTGACCCTGCACGTCCCGCTGGGGACGGCCCTGCTGGTCGGCGCGCTCACCCTGGTCCGCCTCGCCTTCCGGCTCGGCTCCGGGAAGGACGCCCCCTCCCGGGCCGAGCGCGTCACGGAGGTCGTGTGATGGCGGGCGACCGGGGGGCGCTGTCACGGCGCGGCTTCATCGGAGCCGGGATCGCCGTCGGCGTGGGCGCGGGCGCCGTGGCGCTCGGCGGTGCGAAGTACCTCGGCACCGCCCAGCCCGGCAGGCTGCTGGCGAGCAGGCGGCCGCTGCCCAGGCCCTTCGAACGTCCGCTGCGGCTGCCGCCCGTCCTGAGGCCCGCCCACGCGGACGCGACGACCGACTACTACGAGATCACCCAGCGCGCCGCCGACCTGGACATCCTGGGGGACGTGAAGACGACCGCCTGGACCTACGGCGGAACGTTCCCGGGCCCGACGATCGTGTCCCGCTCGGGACGCCGGACGGTCGTCAAGCACACCAACCGGCTGCCGCGGCCCGTGGTCGTCCACCTGCACGGGGGCCACACGCCGCACGACAGCGACGGCTACCCGGGCGACGAGATCCTGCCCGCCGGCGGGAAGCCGACCATGGCGATGGGCGGCCACCCCATGCCGGGCAAGCCCGTCATCGGCAGCCGCGACTACACCTACCCGATGAACCAGCGGGCCGCGACGCTCTGGTACCACGACCACCGGATGGGGTTCACCGGCGCGAGCGTGTGGCGCGGGCTGGCCGGGTTCCACCTCGTCCACGACGACGAGGAGGAGCGGCTGCCGCTGCCGCGCGGCGACCGCGACCTCCCGCTGATGATCACGGACCGGTCGTTCGCCGCGGACGGGTCGTTCTCCTACCCGTCCATCGACCGGACGCTGGAGACCGTGCCCGGCGTCCACGCGGCCCACATGAACGGCGTCCTCGGGGACGTCATCCTGGTCAACGGCGTGCCGTGGCCGGTGCACCCCGTCCAGCGCCTGCGCTACCGGCTGCGGCTGCTGAACGCGTCGAACTCCCGCAACTACCGGCTCGCGCTCGACCCGCCGCCGCCCGGCGGCAAGGGCCTGGTCCAGATCGGCTCGGACGGCGGCCTGCTCTCCCGGCCGATCGCGCACGACGGCATCGACGCCGCCCCGGCGGAGCGGTTCGACGTGGTCGTCGACTTCGCCCGGTACCGCCCCGGCACGCGCGTGCGGCTCGTGAACCAGCTGGGCGACGGCCGGACGCGCGAGGTCATGGCGTTCGACGTGTCGTCCTCGTCCAAGGCGCCGCACGAGGACTCCAAGGTCCCCGCCCACCTGTCGAGGATCCCCCGGCTCGACCCGGCGAAGGCCGTGGTGACCAGGACGTTCCTGCTCCAGAAGAAGGGGGGCAGCTGGCAGATCAACGGGCGCGAGTACGAGCCCGGCAGGCCGCTGGCCCGCCCGAGGCTCGGGCAGCTGGAGCGGTGGCGGTTCGTCACGGACCTGCACCACCCGATCCACCTGCACCTGGACGCCTTCCAGGTGATCGCGCGCGGTACCCGCGGCCTCGGCGCGTACGACCACGGCTGGAAGGACACGATGGACCTGCGCCCGGCCGAGGCCGCCGAGGTCGCCGTGAGGTTCACCGACTACCCGGGCGCGTTCGTGTTCCACTGCCACAACCTCGAGCACGAGGACATGGCGATGATGGCCGATTTCACCACGGAGTAAGTGTCCGGCCAAGTTTCCTTGACCGTTACCCTGATCGGCGATCACCGGGACAAGAGCGGCCCCGGTGATCGCCAAATGACGATCACGTTCGGGGGACGGTGTGCGCAAGCGCGGACTGGCGGTGGCCGGGGCGGCCGTGGGACTGACGGCGGTGGTGGCGGCCGGGTGGGGCGCGCAGTCGTACCTCGGGTCGTCCGGGTCCGGCGCGCGGTCGTCGGGGCCGTCCGGCCTGGCCGGGCCGTCGAGGACGGCGTCCCCGGACGGCGCCCCGACCCGGTCCGGGGCGCCGAGCCCGAACGCCTCGCGGCTCCGCATGGTCAACGGACGGGCCCAGCCGCCGACGGTCCGCGTCCCCCGGTCCGCGAGCGGCCGGTACGCCGTCGCGAAGGGGACGGCGCGGCCCCCCGCGGGCGCGCGCGGCACGATCGTCCGGTACACGGTGGAGATGGAACGCGGCCTGCCGTTCGACCTCACCGAGTTCGCCTCGAACGTCCACCGGGTGCTCAACGACCCGCGGAGCTGGGGGCACGGCGGCACGATGCGGTTCGTCCGGGTCGCCCAGGGGCCGGTCTCGTTCCGGGTCGCGCTGTCCAGCCCCGCCCTGACCGACCGGCTGTGCGCGCCGCTCGTCACCGGCGGGGAGCTGTCCTGCCGCCAGGGCTCCCGCTCGGTGATCAACGCGCGCCGCTGGGGGACCGGCGTCCCCTGGTACAAGGGCGACCTGGCCGCCTACCGCGAGTACGTGATCAACCACGAGGTCGGGCACGCGCTCGGCCACGGCCACGAGCAGTGCCCCGGCCCGGGACGCCGCGCGCCCGCGATGGTCCAGCAGACCAAGTCGCTGTACGGATGCCGCCCGAATCCCTGGCCGTATCCGTCCGAATGAAGGAGTGGCGGGCGGCCCTTACGCTGGAGGGGTTATGACTCTGCGCGTACTGGCCGCCATGTCCGGCGGCGTCGACTCCGCCGTGGCCGCCGCCCGTGCCGCCGAGATGGGGCACGATGTCACCGGCGTCCACATGGCCCTGTCCAGCGACCCCCAGTCCTACCGGACGGGCGCGCGCGGCTGCTGCACCCTGGAGGACTCCCGGGACGCGCGCCGCGCCGCCGACGCGATCGGCATCCCCTTCTACGTCTGGGACCTGGCCGAACGCTTCCGGAACGACGTGATCGACGACTTCGTCAGCGAGTACGCGGCGGGCCGCACGCCCAACCCGTGCCTGCGCTGCAACGAGAAGATCAAGTTCCAGGCGCTGCTCGACCGGGCCGTCGCGCTCGGCTTCGACGCCGTCTGCACCGGCCACTACGCCCGCTGGGACGGCGCGACCCTGCGCCGCGCCGTCGACGGGGCCAAGGACCAGTCCTACGTCCTGGCCGTCTGCACGCCCGAGCAGCTGTCCCGGGCGATCTTCCCGCTGGGCGACACCACCAAGGCCGACATCCGGGTCGAGGCCGACCGGCGCGGCATCCAGGTCGCCAAGAAGCCCGACAGCCACGACATCTGCTTCATCGCGGACGGCGACACCAAGGGGTTCCTGGCCGAGCGGCTCGGCGCCGCGCCCGGCCCCATCGTGGACGTCGACGGCGAGGAGCTCGGCGAGCACGAGGGCGCGTACGCGTACACGATCGGGCAGCGCAAGGGGCTCCGGCTGGGCCGTCCCGCCCCGGACGGCAGGCCCCGCTACGTCCTGGACATCTCCCCGGTGACCAACACGGTGACGGTCGGGCCGCGCGAGGCGCTGGACGTCCACGAGATCACGGCGGAGCGTCCGGTGTGGCTGGGCGAGGCGCCCGCCGGACCGGTCGGCTGCCAGGTGCAGCTGCGGGCGCACGGCGAGGTCCACGACTGCACGGCCGAGCCCGTCGAGGACGGCGTCCGCATCCGCCTGGACCGTCCCGCGCGCGGCGTCGCCGCAGGTCAGGCCGCTGTCCTCTACGTGGGTGACCGCGTTCTCGGCTCGGCGACGATCTCCGAGGCGACCCGCGTCCCCGCCTGATCGCGGGCCGGGTCCCGCCTGATCCGGGCGGCCGCGCCGCGCCCGTTCCGGGTGGGCGCGGCCCTGGGCACCGGCGGGCCGGGTCCGTAAGCTCCCGTGGGCATCCCCACGTGAGAGGAGCCGCCCGTGAGACATGGCGTCTCGACGTTCGTCACCGACGACGGCATCGGCCCGGCCGCGCTCGGACGCGCCCTGGAGGAGCGGGGCTTCGGCTCGCTGTTCCTGGCCGAGCACACCCACATCCCGGTCAGCCGCGAGTCGCCGTGGCCGGGCGGCGCGGAGCTGCCGCGCCGCTACTACCGGACCTACGACCCATTCGTGGCGCTGAGCGCGGCCGCCGCCGTCACCGAGCGCCTCACGGTCGCGACGGGCATCGCCCTGATCGTCCAGCGTGACCCGATCATCCTGGCGAAGGAGGTCGCGTCGCTCGACCATGTGTCCGGTGGACGGGCCGTCCTGGGCGTCGGCGCGGGCTGGAACCGTGAGGAGATGCGCAACCACGGCACCGACCCGCGCACGCGCACGAGGCTGCTGCGCGAACGCGTCCTCGCGGTGAAGGAGCTGTGGACGAAGGACGAGGCGGAGTTCCACGGCGAGTTCGTCGACTTCGACCCGGTGTTCTCCTACCCGAAGCCCGTCCAGGACCCGCATCCGCCGATCCTGCTGGGCGGGTCCGGTCCGACCACGTTCGACCGGGTCGTGGAGTTCGGCGACGGCTGGATGCCGATCTACGGCCGGGGCACCGGAGACCTCCGGAACCAGGTCGCCGACCTGCGTGAACGCGCCGGACGCCGCCTGCCGGTGACGGTGTTCGACGTCCCGCGGAAGGCCGAGGCCGTCGACGAGCTGGAGGCGGCCGGGGTGGACGAGATCCTGTTCAATCTCCCCACCGGGCCCGAGGACGAGACGCTGCGGACCCTGGACGAGCTGGCCAAGCTGTTCTGATCCCGTCCGAACGAAACGGGGAGCCCCCGCGTGGCGAGGGGCTCCCCGTTTCGTCGTCGTTCTAGCGCTTGGCCATGAAGGCGGCGGCGTGGTTGTAGAGCTTGTACAGCTTGAAGGCCGTCGCGTACGCGGGCGCGCACGCGTTACCGAACACGGTCGTGGCCTGCTCGTCGGTCAGCGTGCCTCCGATGGCGGCGTGGTCGCTGGATCCGATGCGCGCGCCGAACACCTGGCGCATGACGTCCAGCATGTGCTGGCGCTGGGCGGGCGTGACGGTCTTCCACCAGAGGCAGTCCACGTGCGAGAGGCTGCCGTCCTCCTCGTTCTCGTTGGCGGCGGCGGTCTTTCCGGGAGCCGTCCTGTTCGCGGTGCCGGGCTTGGCCGGAGTCGTGTACCAGGGGCATGCGCCACCGGGCGCGCGCGTGTCCTGCGTGATGCAGGTGAGGAGCTCCGCCTCGTTGCTCAGGTTGCCGAACCCGACGCTGAGCCAGGGCGCGCGTCCGCTGTAGCAGTCCGGAAGGTTCGCCGGGGACGACGTGACCTTCTTGCCCGGCGCGGCCTTGTTGCCCCACCAGCAGTTGCCGGTGTTGCCGGGGAACGCGTCCCACCAGAAGTCCACGCCGTTCGGGGCGACCGTCCCGGTGGGTGAGACGCCCATGGTGTTGCCATAGAACTTGTTGCGGTAGGACGTGGAGACCGTCAGCGGGTTGCAGCCGGGGATGTCGTTCCGGTTCCCGCACACGGCCGCGTCCGGGGACGAGAACAGCATCGGCCCGCGCCGCCAGTTGTCGTAGATGTGGTTCTGCCGGACGACGTTGTCGTTGCCGCCCGCGATCCACAGGGCCGTCCCCACGGGCACGGGCACGGTCGGGGAGACGTCCGAGCCCGGCAGGTACGGGTTGTAGTTGTTCGAGTAGAAGTTGTTGGCCTCGACCAGATCACCCTGCTGCGGGAAGCCGGGGTGGCCGGCGGCAGTGAACACGTCCGTGGTGAATCCGAGCGAGTTCCCGTAGAAGTTGTTGTGGTCGACGTGGGTGGCCGAGCCGTCCGTTCCCGAGTAGCCACTGGTGTTGTGGTGGGAGTCGCAGTAGCGGATCTCCTGGCTGTAGCGGAACGCCGGGTACCACTTGGTGTCGCGTCCGGCCGAGGTCTTCGCGCCCGCGCCCGGGTAGAGGCCGGAGTCGCCGCTGCCGGCAGCCTCGCAGTTCTGGATGAGCCCGTGGTCCTCCACGAACGTCAGGACGCCGTACTCACCCGAGTAGTACGCCTTGAACCGGTCGAGCAGATAGCCGTCCGTCTCCAGGACGTAGATCCCGTGCTCGTTCGCGTGCCGGACGTTCATGTTCCGTAGGACGAACCCGTCGGCGCGGTCGACACGCAGGGCGACGTCCTTGGCGGAGCCGCGCGGGCCGCCGTTTCCGGAGGCGACGCGTCCGGCGTCCACGACGACGTCGTCGGCGCCGACCCCGGACCCTTCCATCTGCAGGTTGCATCGGATGCACGAGCCGAGGTTGGGGATGCCGTGCCTGTCCACGAGCGGCGGGTCGGGGTCCTTACCGGCTCCGGGCGTGCGTCCCATGACGGCGATGAGGTTGGCGTCGTTCTGGCACCTGTACTCGCCCAGGTAGGAATACGCCCCGGACAGTAGTTCGTACTGCTTGCAGGCCGGGTCGTGGGTGAGCGCCTTACGGGACGTCGGCTCCGTGTAGACCCCCGGTAGGACGACCACACGGTCGTTGTTGCCGGACGCCGTCACCGCGGCCTGGATCTCATGGAAGGAGCAGCGGGCGAACAACGCCTTGTTGGTCTTCCACAAGGCGTCGGCCTCGGCCTTGCCGAGCTTCCTGTGGTCATGCGGCCGGATGTAGTAGCCCGCGCGCCGGGCCTTGTCGATGGACGCGCGCAGGCGGGTCAGAGAGTCGGACTGGCACACCACGTGCGTCCGGCTGCCCGGCTGCAGGGCCGACGCGAGGGTCCGGGCCGTCGGCACCTTCCCGCCCGCGCACGGGCTGACCGAGCAGTCCGGCTTGGGATCGGGCCAGTAGGAAGGACGTTCGATGTGGGCCTGGGCCGGGGCGGTCAGCCCCAGGACCACCAGGCAGGCGATCAGTGAGGACGTCAGGAGACGGCGGGACGTGGCTCTGCTCACCAATGATTCCCTTCGTGCTGCGGCAAGACTCCGAATGCTGCGAAAGGGGTGATCGAAAGTGGTGAGAAGGTTTCACGTCGGCGGGGTGCGGTCAAGCATCCGGGAAGCCCGTTAAGCTGCCGTGACATGGCGTTTCCATGGATGTCCGGAACTGCGACCGGCGTCGGGTCCTACCCGGGCGAGGACCCCTCCGAGGCCCTGCGGGTCATCTTCGGCGAGGTGCCCCAGCTGCCGCACCTGCCCGAGCTGCCCGCCCGCGGCCCGGGCGCCGACATGATCGGCCGGACCGCCGGGATGCTGGTCGACCTGCCGGTCCGCGTCGAGCCGTCCGGCTGGCGGTTCGGCGACCGGCCGGGCCGCGACAACCGGCGCGCCGCCGACCATCTCCGGCACGACCTGGACGTCCTGGAGGAGCTGCTCCACGGGCACGACGGGCCGCTCAAGATCCAGGTCTGCGGGCCGTGGACACTGGCCGCCGCGATCGAGCTCCACAACGGCCAGCGCACGCTGCGTGACCCGGGCGCCGTCCGGGACCTGGTCGCCTCCCTGGCCGAGGGCGTCTCCCGGCACGTCGCGGACGTCCGCCGCGCCGTCCCGGACGCCACGATCCTGCTGCAACTGGACGAGCCGGGCCTGCCCGCCGTCCTCGCCGGACGCGTCCCGACCGCCAGCGGCCTCACGCGCCTGCGCGCGGTCGAGGCCCCGGTGGCCGAACAGGGACTCCGCGACGTCTTCGAGGCGGCGGGCGACGTCTTCCCGCTCGTCCACTGCTGCGCCTCGGACGTCCCCTTCGGCCTCCTGCGCGGCGCCGGGGCCAAGGGCATCTCGGTCGACATGCGGCGCGTCCCCCGGAAGGACGACGACGCGGTCGGCGAGGCCATCGACGCCGGCGTGGCGCTGTTCCTGGGCATCGTCCCCGGCACGGACGCGCCGCTCCCGCGGCTCGCGAAGACCGCCGAGCCCGTCCGGGAGCTGTGGCGCAGGCTCGGGTTCCCCGCCGCGACACTCGGCGACCAGGTGGTCGTGACGCCCGCGTGCGGGCTCGCGGGCGCCTCGCCCCGATACGTGCGCGCGGCCCTGGAACGCTGCCACGAAACGGCGCGTATGCTCCACGAAACCGACGAGTAGGCGGGTCGCGCCTTCGGGCGCGACACCCCGTCGGAGCCCCCGGAAATGTCGGTGGGGCGCGCGAGAATGGGGGCATGACCTTGAGCGACGGTGTTTCGGGCAGCGGGGTTCCGGCGGACGCGAGGCACAGGCACGCCGAGCTGAGCCAGGAGGTCGACGACGCCAACTACCGCTACTACGTGCTCGACCAGCCGACGCTGACCGACGCGCGGTACGACGCGGCCATGCGCGAGCTCCAGGCCCTGGAGGCCGGTCACCCCGAGCTCGTCACGCCCGACTCGCCCACCCAGCGGGTCGGCGCCCCCTTCGTCACCGAGTTCGCGACGGTCGCGCACCTCGAGCCCATGCAGAGCCTCGACAACGCGATGAACGCCGACGAGCTGCTCGAGTGGAACGACCGGGTCGTCAAGGAGGTCGGCGAGGGCCAGGCCACCTACCTGTGCGAGCTCAAGATCGACGGCCTGGCCGTCGCGCTGACCTACCGGAACGGCGTGCTGGAGCGCGGCGCCACCCGCGGCGACGGCCGCACCGGTGAGGACATCACGCTCAACGTCCGCACGATCGCCGCCGTCCCGGACCGGCTGTCCGGCGAGGGCTGGCCCGAGGTGCTGGAGGTCCGCGGCGAGGTCTTCCTGCCGGTCGAGGGCTTCGAGAAGGTCAACGAGGTCCAGGTCGAGCAGGGCAAGGAGCCGTTCGCCAACCCGCGCAACGCCGCCGCCGGGTCCCTGCGCCAGAAGGACCCGAGGGTCACGGCGTCCCGTCCGCTGAGCATGCTCGTCCACGGGTTCGGGGCCTGGGAGGGCGGCGAGCGGCCGACGTCGCAGGCCGGCACGTACGAGCTGATGAAGTCGTGGGGCCTGCCGACCAGCGACCGGTACCGGGTCGTCGCGACGCTCGACGAGGTCCGCGAGTACATCGCCTTCCACGGCGAGCACCGGCACGACCCCGAGTACGAGATCGACGGCGTGGTCGTCAAGGTCGACCAGTTCGTCCTGCAGCGGCGGCTCGGGTCGACCTCGCGCGCGCCGCGCTGGGCGATCGCCTGGAAGTACCCGCCGCAGGAGGTCAACACCAAGCTGCTCGACATCAAGGTCGGCGTCGGGCGCACCGGGCGCGTCACCCCCTACGGCGTGATGGAGCCGGTGAAGGTCGCGGGGTCCACGGTCGAGCGCGCCACGCTGCACAACGCGAGCGAGGTGAAGCGCAAGGGCGTCCTGATCGGCGACACCGTCGTGCTGCGCAAGGCGGGCGACGTGATCCCCGAGATCGTCGCGCCCGTCACCGGCCTGCGGGACGGCTCGGAGCGCGAGTTCGTGATGCCGACCCACTGCCCCGACTGCGGCACCGAGCTGGCGTACGAGAAGGAGGGCGACGCCGACATCCGCTGCCCGAACGCCCGGTACTGCCCGGCGCAGCTGCGCGAGCGCGTCTACTACCTGGCCAGCCGCAAGGCGCTCGACATCGACGCGCTCGGCTACGTCGCGGCGACCGCGCTCACCCAGCCCCTGGAGCCGAAGGAGCCGCCGGTCCGGGGCGAGGGCGACCTGTTCCACCTGACCGTCGAGCAGCTGCTCCCGATCCGCAGCATGGTCCTCGACCAGGACACCGGCACCGCCAAGATCGACCCGAAGACCGGCGAGGACAAGATCGTCACGTTCTTCGCCAACCTGGAGGGCGAGCCGAAGAAGACCGTCGAGCTGCTCTTCGAGTCGCTGGAGAAGGCGAAGCGGCAGCCGCTGTGGCGGGTGCTGGTCGCGCTGTCGATCCGGCACGTCGGCCCCCGCGCCGCGCAGGACCTGGCCCGCGCCCTGCGCTCGATGGACGCGATCGCGAACGCCACCGAGGAGGAGCTCGCCGAGGTCGACGGCATCGGCCCGACGATCGCGGCGTCCATCCGGGACTGGTTCGCCGTCGACTGGCACCGCGAGATCGTCGACAAGTGGCGCGCGGCCGGGGTGCGGATGGCCGACGAGGGCGCGGACGAGGGCCCGCGCCCGCTGGACGACGTGACCGTCGTGATCACCGGCTCGCTCGAGCGGTACAGCCGCGACTCGGCGAAGGACGCGGTGGAGCGGCTCGGCGGCAAGGTCTCCGGCTCGGTGTCGAAGAAGACCGGCTTCGTCGTGGTGGGGGACAGCCCCGGCTCCAAGTACGACAAAGCCGTCAAACTCGGCGTTCCCGTGCTGGACGAGGACGGTTTCGACGTCCTGCTCGCCGACGGGCCGGATGCGGCCAAGGCCGTAACCGAAAGCTCGGAGGACTGACCTGCGGTGACATCGGAACGGATGACCAGCGGGTAGTTACTTAAGGGTACTTTTCGACTACCTACTGGTAGCCTGTCCGCACGGGAAGGGCATAACGGTACGTACCCAACCGGTTCCGCGAAGTTGACCGAAAGCCGTACCCTCCCACCTATCACGGCGGACTCCGGGGCCGGTCCACCGGCTCCCGGGTCCCTTCCGCCGCTCGCCGCCAGGGGATGACCTCCCGGACCCCCCGAGGAAGTGATGAAGGACCCGAACAACACGCGGAACACCTCACCGCGCCGGGGCTCCCCCCTGTGGATCTTCTTCGCCGTCAGCATCGGGCTCGGCGTCGCGGCCGGGGCGGCGGCCCTCGCCGGACTCGCCCGCGCCGACCTGGACGCCGTGGTCACCAACCCGGTCTTCTGGCTGCTCGGCGCCTTCATCGTGGTCGGCGAGATGCGCCCGATCATCGCGCCCGGCCTCACCGAGACCAGCGGCGCGACCACCTCCACGACGTTCTCCATCGCGGCCCTGCTCTACGCGGGCCTGCCGGTCGCCGCCGCGCTCCAGGCCGCAGCCGCCATCACCTGCGGCGTCTTCCGCGGCCGCAGCCCGCACCGGATCGCGTTCAACACCGCGCAGTACGTCCTCAGCCTCGGCGCGTCCGCGCTGGTCCTCAACGTGTTCGGGATCCACCCCTCGCCGGCCGCCCCCTGGGTGCCGGACGGCCGCGACCTGCCCGCCATCGCGCTCGTCGGGATCGCCTACTTCGTCACCAACGTCACCCTCGTCGGGTCGGCCATCGCGCTGCACGAGCGGATCACCCTCGTCCGGGCGCTGCGCTGGGACCTGCCGTACCAGATCCTCGTCCACCTGGCGCTGCTCGGGCTCGCCCCGCTGATGGTCATCGCCATGGACCGGTCCGCCGCGTTCGTCCCGCTGATCGTGCTGCCGTTCATCGCCGTGTACCTGAACGCGTCGGTGTCGGTGCGGCGCGAGCACCAGGCCCTGCACGACGGCCTGACCGGGCTCCCGAACCGGAAGCTGCTGATCACCCGCACCGAGGGCGCGATCGCGCACCTGGGCCGTCCGCACCACCGTCCGCACGGGAACCCCGCCCCGCCCGCCGGGGAGGCGGCGCCCAAAGGGGTCCTGCTGCGCCGCGGTGGCGACGACGCGTCCCAGCGGGTCGGCCTGTTCCTCCTCGACCTCGACCGGTTCAAGGAGGTCAACGACACCCTCGGGCATCCGACCGGCGACCGGCTGCTCCAGCTGGTCGCGCACCGCCTGACGCACAGCGTCCGCCCCGGCGACCTGGTCGCCCGGCTCGGCGGCGACGAGTTCGCGGTGCTGCTCCCGACCGTCCGGGACGAGGCCGCCGCCCGCGAGGTCGCCGCCCGCCTGCGCGCCGCGCTGAGCGAGCCCGTCCGGCTGGACGGCGTGTCGTTCGACCTGGAGGGCAGCGTCGGCATCGCGCTGTACCCCGACCACGCGCCCGACTTCGAGCTGCTGCTCCAGCGCGCGGACGTCGCCATGTACCACGCCAAGGGCAGCCGCACCGGCGTCGAGGTCTACTCACCCGACCGCGACCGCAACTCGCCCGCCCGCCTCGGCCTCCTCGGCGACCTGCGCCGCGCGCTCGACCGCGGCGAGCTGGAGCTGTTCTACCAGCCCAAGATCGCGCTGCGGGACGGCCGCCTGGTCGGCATGGAGGCGCTGCTGCGCTGGCGCCACCCCGAGCGCGGCGTCCTCGGCCCCGAGGAGTTCCTCCAGGTCGCCGCGCAGACCTACCTCATGCGCGCGATCACGCAGGAGGTCGTCGGCATGGCGCTCGCGCAGGCCGAGGCGTGGTGGCGGGAGGGGCTGACCGTCCAGGTCGCGGTGAACGTGTCCGGACGCGACCTGCTCGACGCCGACCTCGCCGAGACCATCGCCGAGGGCCTGGTCGAACGCGACCTGCCCGCCGCCGCGCTCCAGCTGGAGATCACCGAGCGCGTGCTGACCGGCGAGCCCGCGTCCGGTTCCGGCACCGTCGCGGCCCTCACCGACCTCGGCGTCGCCCTCAGCCTGGACGACTTCGGCACCGGCTACTCCTCGCTCGTCCGGCTGAAGCGGCTGCCGATCGAGGAGGTCAAGATCGACTCCTCGTTCGTGCACCGGCTCACCGCCTCCCCGGACGACGCGGTGATCGTCCGCTCCGTCGTCGAACTGGTCGGCACGCTCGGCCTGCGCTCGGTCGCCGAGGGCGTCGAGGACGGCCAGACCGCCGCGCTGCTGCGCGAGATGGGCTGCGACGCCGCCCAGGGCTGGCACTTCGCCCGCCCGATGGACGCCGTCCGCGCCACCTCCTACCTGCGGCGGAGCATGCGCGCCAACGGCGCCGCCCGCGCCGGGGACGACGCCGTCCTCACCGAGCCCCCCGCCCCCCGCCTGGCGTAGCGCTCCCGCGCTCCGCCGCCCGCAGGCCGCCCGCGGGCCGCCCGGCGGAGCGCGGGACGTGGCGGATCACGCTGGATAAACGCGTCGGGGCAGAGAGAGGTGACCTCTAGGATGAGGGGGAATCCAGTCAACCCGTAGGAACGAGTCCGCACATGTCCGCGATCACCCGTGCCGAGGTCGCGCACCTCGCCCGGCTGTCCCGGCTGGCGCTCGGCGAGGACGAGCTCGACCATCTCGCCGCCCAGCTCGACCAGATCATCTCCGCGGTCGCGCGGGTCCAGGAGGTCGCGGCGGAGGACATCCCGCCGACCTCGCACGCCCTGCCGCTGACCAACGTCTACCGGGCCGACGAGAACCGGCCCTCGCTGACGCCGGAGCAGGCGCTCGACGCCGCCCCGGCGGCCGAGCAGCAGCGCTTCCGGGTACCGCGGATCCTGGACGAGGAGGCGTGAGCGTGAGCGAGCTGACCGGAAAGGGCGCCGCCGAACTCGGCGAGCTGATCGCCTCGGGCGAGACCTCCGCCGTGGAGGTCGCCACCGCGCACCTCGACCGCATCCGCGCGGTCGACGCCGAGGTGCACGCGTTCCTGCACGTGGACCGCGAGGGCGTGCTGGCGCAGGCGCGGAGCATCGACGAGCGCCGCGCCGCGGGCGAGGAGCTCGGCCCCCTGGCGGGCGTGCCCGTCGCCCACAAGGACGTCTTCACCACCAAGGACATGCCGACCACGGCCGGGTCCAAGATCCTCGAAGGCTGGCGGCCGCCCTACGACGCGACCGTCACCGCGCGGCTGCGCGCCGCCGGGATGGTCATCCTCGGCAAGACCAACATGGACGAGTTCGCCATGGGGTCGTCCACCGAGAACAGCGCCTTCGGGCCGAGCCGCAACCCGTGGGACCTCACCCGCATCCCCGGCGGGTCGTCCGGCGGCTCGTCGGCGGCGGTCGCCGCCCACGAGGCCCCGCTCGGCACCGGCACCGACACCGGCGGCTCGATCCGCCAGCCGGCCGCCGTCACCGGCCTGGTCGGCATGAAGCCGACCTACGGCGGCGCGTCCCGGTACGGCATGATCGCGTTCGCGTCGTCCCTGGACACCCCGGGCCCGTTCGCCCGCAACGTGCTGGACGCCGCGCTCATGCAGGCCGCGTTCTCCGGCCACGACCCGATGGACTCCACCTCGATCGACGCGCCCGTCCCGCCGGTCGTGGAGGCCGCGCGCCGCGCGGACGTCGCGGGCCTGCGCGTCGGCGTCGTCAAGGAGTTCGCCGGCGAGGGCTACCAGCCCGGCGTGCTCAACCGGTTCAACGAGACCGTCGAGCTGCTGGAATCGCTGGGCGCGAAGGTCGTCGAGGTGTCGTGCCCGCACTTCACCTACGCGATGCCCGCGTACTACCTGATCGCGCCGTCGGAGTGCTCGTCCAACCTGGCGCGCTTCGACGCCATGCGGTTCGGCCTGCGCGTCGGCGACGACGGCGTGCACAGCGCCGAGGAGGTCATGGCGCTGACCCGCGCCGAGGGCTTCGGCGCCGAGGTCAAGCGGCGGATCATGCTCGGCACCTACGCCCTGTCGTCCGGCTACTACGACGCCTACTACGGCAAGGCCCAGCAGGTCCGGACCCTGATCATGCGCGACTTCGAGGCCGCGTTCGAGCAGGTGGACGTGCTGATCTCGCCGACCACCCCGACCACCGCCTTCCCGATCGGCGAGCGCGCCGACGACCCGATGGCGATGTACCTGGCCGACCTGTGCACCATCCCGGCCAACCTGTCGGGCAACCCGGCGATCTCCGTCCCGTGCGGCCTCGCCGACGAGGACGGCCTGCCGGTCGGCGTCCAGATCATGGCGCCGGTGCTGGCCGACGACCGCGTCTACCGGGTGGGCGCGGCCCTGGAGAAGGCCCTCGAGGAGCGCTGGGGCGGCCCGCTGCTGGCGAAGGCCCCGAAGCTGGAGGCGGGCGAGTGAGCGTGGAGACCCCGATGAAGTACGACGACGCGCTCGCGCGTTTCGAGCCGGTGCTGGGCATCGAGACCCACATCGAGCTCGGCACCGTGTCCAAGATGTTCTGCGGGTGCAAGACCGGGTTCGGCGCCGAGCCGAACACCCAGGTCTGCCCGGTCTGCCTCGGCCTGCCGGGGACGCTCCCGGTCACCAACCGGGCCGCGATCGAGGGCATCATCAAGATCGGCCTGGCGCTGAACTGCGACATCGTCGAGTGGTGCCGGTTCGCCCGGAAGAACTACTTCTACCCGGACATGCCGAAGAACTACCAGATCTCCCAGTACGACGAGCCGCTGTGCGTCGACGGCCACCTGGACGTCGAGGTCGACGGCGAGACGTACCGGATCGAGATCGAGCGCGTCCACATGGAGGAGGACACCGGCAAGTCGCTGCACGTCGGCGGCGAGACCGGGCGCATCCACGGCGCGGACTACTCCCTGGTCGACTACAACCGGGCGGGCATCCCGCTGGTCGAGATCGTCACCAAGCCGATCACCGCGACCGGTGAGCGCGCCCCGCTGGTGGCCCGCGCCTATGCAGGCGAGCTGCGCGACCTGGTCCGCTCGCTCGGCGTCTCGGACGTGAAGATGGAGCAGGGCTCGATGCGCTGCGACGTCAACGTCTCCCTCATGCCGCGCGGCGCGGACGAGTGGGGCACCCGCACCGAGACCAAGAACGTCAACTCGCTGCGCTCGGTCGAGCGGTCCGTCCGGTCCGAGATCGAGCGGCAGGCGGGCGTGCTCGCCGCCGGCGGCCGGATCACCCAGGAGACCCGGCACTTCCAGGAGGCGACCGGCACGACCACCAGCGGCCGCTCCAAGGAGGAGGCGCAGGACTACCGGTACTTCCCGGAGCCCGACCTCATCCCGATGGCGCCTGCCCGCGAGTGGGTCGAGGAGCTCCGCGCGACCCTGCCGGAGCTGCCCGCCGCCCGCCGCCGCCGCGTCCAGGGCGAGTGGGGTCTCACCGACCTGGAGCTCCGCGACGTCGTCAACGCGGGCGCGCTCGACCTGATCGAGGACACGATCACGGCCGGCGCGGACGCCGGGTCCGCCCGCAAGTGGTGGATGAACGAGCTGTCCCGCCGCGCGACCGAGCAGTCCGTCGAGCTCGCCGACCTGCCGATCACGCCCGCGCAGGTCGCCCGCGTCCAGCAGATGGTGGACGCCAAGGAGCTCAACGACAAGCTCGCCCGCAAGGTCTTCGAGGGCGTCCTCGCGGGCGAGGGCGGCCCGGACGAGGTCGTCGCCGCGCGCGGCCTCAAGGTCGTGTCGGACACCGGCGCCCTGGAGGCGATCATCGACCAGGTGATCGCCGACAACGCCGACGCCGCCGACAAGGTCCGCTCCGGCAAGGTCGCCGCCGTCGGCGCCCTCGTCGGCGCCGTCATGAAGGCCAGCCGCGGCCAGGCCGACGCCGCCGGCGCCCGCGAGCTGCTCCTCAAGAAGCTCGACCAGGCCTGACACGCCCCACCGACGGCCGCCGCCCCTCCCGGGCGGCGGCCGCCGCCATTCCTGCCGACTCCGGACAGAGTGGGCCTTCCACCTGCGGAGACGCCGACTCAGTGAGTTCCGCAGGGAGCGATCACCCCGAGCGCGCGAGGCGCTTATGCTGTGCCGTGGTAGCGACCACTGCGATGACTGGGGGCCGCATGCCGGCGATGCCGGACGACCACTGGCTGCTGAGCCTGCGGCCGCAGCCGAAGCGGGTGAGCGCCGAGGAGTACGAGGCGCTGCCGGAGGAGATAGCCAAGACCATCGAGGTCGTGGACGGCTATGTGGTCTTCTGCGCGGCTCCCACACCCGAGCACCAGCGGGTGGTGCGGCGCCTGACGACCCTCATCGAGCGGCATGCTCGCGAGGCGATGGACCGGGGCCGCCCCTGCGTCGAGGTGGACTTCGACATCGACCTCAGGCTTCGTGACGCGCCGTTCCTGAACCGACGGCCGGATGTCGTCCTCTACGAGTGCCTTGACCGGGGCGGCGGGGAGCGGCTGCGTCCCGGGCATGGCCTGCTGGTCTGCGAGGTCGTCTCTTCGGGGTCCGAGACCCAGGACACCGTCGACAAGCTCGGGGAGTACGCCAGGGCGGGGATCCCGCACTACTGGATCGTGCGCACGGGAGGCACGGGTGTGTCCGTGATGAGCGCCACCAGCTCGACCGGGCCGCCGGGATCTACAAGCACGTGGGCACCTTCATGAAGGAGGCGGGCGGCGAGCCGAAGCTGAGCGAGCCGCTGCCGGTCACGATCACCTGGTCCGAGCTGGAGTACTGAGCCTCCGCCGCTCCCGGTCAGTGGAGGGGGATGACGATGATGCGGTCGTCGCCGTCCCTGGGGGTGCCTCGGCCGTCCTTGTTGCTGGTGGTGACCCAGAGGTCGCCGTCGGGGGAGCGGACCACGGCGCGGAGGCGGCCGTAGGTGCCGTTGAAGTAGGCGATCGGCGTGCTGACCTTGCCGTTCTTCAGGGGGATCTGCCAGAGGCGGGTGCCCCGGAGGGCGCCGGCCCACAGGGAGCCCTTGGCGTAGGCCAGGCCGGACGGGGACGCCTCGGACACCGGCCAGGTCAGGAGGGGGTTGGTGAAGCGGGGGTCCTTGCCGAAGCCCTCGACGTCCGGCCAGCCGTAGTTCTGGCCCTTCTGGATGAGGTTGATCTCGTCGAAGCGGTCCTGGCCGAACTCGGTGGCGTACATGCGGCCCGCGTCGTCCCAGGCCAGGCCCTCGACGTTGCGGTGGCCCCACGTCCAGACGGGGGAGCCGAACGGGTTGCCCGGCGCGGGTCTGCCCTCGGGGGTGACGCGGAGGATCTTGCCGCCGAGCGAGTTCCGGTCCTGCGCGAGTTCGCGGTGGTAGGTCTCGCCGGTGGAGATGTAGATCATGCCGTCGGGGCCGAACGCGATGCGTCCGCCGTTGTGGTTCTCGCCCTTCGGGACGCCGGTCAGCAGCGGCTGCGGGGCGCCGAGCCGGTCGCCGTCCAGGGTGAGGCGCACCAGCCGGTTGTCGGTGGACGACGTGAGGTACAGGTAGACGAGGTGGTCGCGGTCGAAGGACGGTGAGACCGCGACGCCGAGCAGCCCGCCCTCGCCGGACGCGTCGACCCCCGGGATCCGCCCGAGGTCGGCGCGCTTCCCGTCCGGCGTGACGCGGAGCAGGTGGGCGGTGTCCCGCTCGGTCACGAGCGCGTTCTTGTCCGGCAGGAACGCGATGGCCCACGGGACGGACAGCCCGGTCACCAGGTCGCGGGGCGTGCCCGGGACGGCGGATCCGGGCGGCGGCGAGTCGCGCGCGGGGGAGGCGGGCGGCGGGGTCTGCGCGGTGCGGGTGGTGGCCCCGGTGCCGCACCCGCCGAGCAGGACGACCCCGACGGCGGCGGCGGCGAGCAGCCGCAGGCTCCCGGACGTGCCTTTGGTGCGCATAGGTTCATTCAATCCCCGGCCGGGCGGCGCTCCAACCACCCGCGCCGATGGCTACTCAGCGTCACGTCCGGCGTGTCGCGCGAAATCCGAGTGATCTTGGATGCACACTGCGGGACCGGCGGTCAGGAGCCCGTTTGTCGCCGGGAGGACGCCCAGCCTCAATCGCTCCGTGACCTACGGAACGTACATTGAGCATCACGGTGATCCCGCCATGCAGCAACGTCGCTGTCCCACCGCCTGCGCAGCCGAACGCTCGCCGCCGCCCCCACGGCCGTCCGTGCGTGGGGCACGATCCGACCGGCATCGGGCGTTGACCCTGCGACCGGCGGGTGACGGGAGACGAGAGAGCATCGGTGCGCGCCACGCGCGCCGGGGACCGTGAGGTCCCCCGGGCAGGAGGGGACACGGCGCGATGAGCGGCGAGAGGGCCAGGCGGCTGCCGTCCTGGGCGGTCCCGGTCGGGATGGTCGCGATCATCGGCGTGCTCTACGCCCTGGGATCGCTGCTCGGCTGGGGAGGCCCGGCCTATCTCGGCTGGGCCGAGACGGCCGCCGCTGCCGCCGCCGCGCTCTGCCTCCTTCCGCAGGCGCTGCGTCGCGACCGCCGCGCCGCCGAGGCCGCCCACCCCCACCTCGACCCCGAGCTCGATCTCGTGGTCCCGGAGGACGAACCCCCTGACGAGCAGGCGCTCGGCCGGGCGCCCTGGCGCTGGTTCGGGGTCGCCGCCGCGGCCTGGGGGATCGGGGCGCTCAGCCGGACGCTGTCGGCGATGCTGCACGGCGGCGGCACGCTCGCCCTCTCGGTCACCGACCCGTTCTACCTGGTGGCGATGTTCGCGCTGGTCACGGGCCTGGTCCTCCCGATCAGGCTGCCGCGCTCGCCGCGCCTGTGGGCGCGGTACGCCGCCGACACCTACGTCTGCGTCGCCGGGCTGTTCGTGCTCGGCTGGGTGGCGCTGTTCGGCACGCTGTTCCACCGGTCCGGCGAATCCCCGGGCGAGTTCCTCCTCGAGCTGCTGTATCCGCTGGTCGGAACGGTCCTGGTCTGCGGATCGCTGCCGTTCGTCCTCGGCGCCGGACGCGGCGACCGGCGTCCGGCCTGGCTGGCGTTCGGGGCGCTGACGGCGTTCGCGGGCGCGGACGTCGTGACCACGGTCGTCCGGCTGCGCGGCGGCGCGCCCGCCGACGACCCCGCCGACATACTGCGTCTCGCCGGCCTGCTCCTGCTCGTCCTGGTGCCGTGGCTACCGGGGGACACGGGCGCGGCCCCCACCGCCGGGCTCCGGCGCGGCCGGATGATCGGCCCGGGCCTCGCGACGGCGGCCGTGGCCGCGCTCGCCGCCCTGTTCGTCACGGGCCACTCCCTGACCGGACGTTCCGGGATCGACCCGGTGGTGCCGATCGTCGCCGGGACGGCCACGCTCGTCCTCCTCGCGCGCCTCGCCGAGCTGCTGCGCGAGAACGACGCCCTCCGCCGTGCCGTCGAGACCGGTGAGGACCACTTCCGCGCCCTGTCGGAGAGCATCAACGACGCGGTGCTGATCTGCGACCTGGACGCGGTCGTCCAGTACGCGAGCGCGGGCGCGCTGCGCACCTACCGCTACGAGGCGGCCGAGCTGCTGGGCCGTCCGCTCGGCGACATCATCCACCCGGAGGACCTGCCGCGCGTCCGCGAGGTGTTCGCGGCGTTCCTGGCCGGGGACGGCGGCGCCGCGGCGCCCGCGCTGCCCGACCCCGCGTCCGACCTGCTGCCCGACGCGTCCGGTGATCTGGACGACGACCTGGACGACGGGCCCCCGCCGATCCTCACCGGCCGTGTGCCCGGCCGGTCGCTGCGGGTGGCGTGCCGGGTACGGGCCGCGGACGGCACGTGGCTGCCGACCGAGTCGACGGTGTCCCGGTACAGCGGCGCGGGCGGCGCGACCGGACGGCTGCTGGTCACCACCCGCGACCTGTCCGAGCAGGCCGCGCTCCAGCGCCAGGTGGCGCATCTCACCTTCCACGACGGCCTGACCGGCCTGCCGAACCGCTCGTACTTCGAGGAGCGCACCCGCGAGGTGCTGTCCCGCCTGGAGCACCCCGGCGCGCGGCCCGGCGAGGACGGCGAGCCCGGCGGCAAGGGCACGGTCGCGGTCGTCTTCGTCGACCTGGACGGCTTCACCGACATCAACGACTCGGCCGGGCACGCGGCGGGCGACCAGGTCCTCGCGCAGGCTGCGCGGCGGCTGCGCGGCACCGTCCTCGCGGACGACACGGTGGCCCGCTGGGGCGGCGACGAGTTCGCCGTCATGCTCCAGCTCCCGGGCAGCGACTCGCAGCTCGCGGTCGAGCTGGCCGAGCGGCTGCTGCGCGTCCTGTCGACCGAGCCGTACCGGGTGGGCAGCAAGAACATCGCGCTGACCGCGAGCGTCGGCATCGCGTTCACCGGCGACTCCGACCCCCTGGACGACCCGGCGGTGCCCCGCAGGAGCGCCGAGCCGGGCGGCGGGAGCGCGGCGCTGCGGCGCAGCGCGGCCGACCTGATCCGCAACGGCGACCTGGCCATGGCGCGCGCGAAGGAGCTCGGCGGCGGACGCGTCGAGGTGTTCGCTCCGCACATGCACGCCGACGCGGTACGCCGCCTCGAGCTGGGCAGCGACCTGCAGCGGGCGCTCGCCGAGGAGGAGTTCGCGGTCGAGTTCCAGCCGGTCGTGGAGCTGGGCACGTCCCGGGTGACCGGGGTGGAGGCGCTGGTCCGCTGGTGGCGGGGGAGCGAGCCGGTCCCGCCGGAGGAGTTCATCGGCCCGGCCGAGGAGTCCGGCCTGATGATCCCGCTCGGCGACTGGGTGCTGCACGAGGCGTGCCGGGAGGTGGCGCGCTGGCGCGCGGACTCCTGGGACATCGGGCTCTCGGTGAACTTCACCGCCCGGCAGATCGCCGCCCCGCGGTTCGTGGAGTCGGTCGCCGCGGCGCTGGAGGAGACCGGGCTGCCGCCGTCCGCGCTGACCCTGGAGGTCCGCGAGGAGGTGCTCGTCGAGGACGCCGGGCAGAACGTCGAGCGGCTGTCGAGGCTGCGCGACCTCGGCGTCCGGCTGGCGATCGACGACTTCGGCACCGGGTACGCCTCGCTGGCCTACCTGGGGCAGCTGCCGGTGGACATCATCAAGATCGACCCCTCGTTCGTGGCCGGGCTCGGCCGGGACGAGACGCTCACGCTGCTCACCCGGACGATCGTCCGGCTCGGCCGTGACCTCGGTCTCACCGTGGTCGCCGAGGGGATCGAGCGGCCCGAGCAGCTGGAGCTGCTGCGCGAGATGGACTGCCCGCGCGGCCAGGGCTTCCTGGTGGCGCGTCCCATGGCCGCCGGACGCGTCGAATCGCTCGTCCGGACCAATCTGCGCGGGACTCCCGGGCGGATCGAGCTGCCGCTGGAAGGCTCCGCGCTGACCACCTGACGACTCACTCACATCTCACATGGTGAGACAAAGTGTCCAAGGATTTGACCGCAGGCCGGAACGTCGGCCACAGTGGTCAACGTGCAGAGCTTCCACACCATTCTCGTAGTACTTGGTCGGCGCGCAGGCTGATCGAGCACTTCCACCTGCGCGCACCCCTCGACCGCCATCCGGGCGGGCGGGGGTTTTTTGTTGGCCGAGTGACCCGAAGCGCACCCGCGGCCGTCCGGACGCGGGCCTCTCCCCAAGGAATCAGAACCATGACGACCGAACAGATGACGGGAGCCCAGGCGCTGGTCCGCGCCCTGGAGAACGTCGGCGTCGACACCGTGTTCGGCATCCCGGGCGGGGCGATCCTCCCGGCCTACGATCCGCTGTTCGACTCCCGCAGGATCCGGCACATCCTCGTCCGGCACGAGCAGGGCGCGGGACACGCGGCGCAGGGCTACGCGGCCGTGACCGGGAAGGTCGGGGTGTGCATGGCCACCAGCGGCCCCGGCGCGACGAACCTGGTGACCCCGATCTCCGACGCCTACATGGACTCGACCCCGATGGTCGCGATCACCGGCCAGGTGGCCACCTCGCTGATCGGGACCGACGGGTTCCAGGAGGCCGACATCTCCGGCATCACGATGCCGATCACCAAGCACAACTTCCTGGTCACCCAGCCCGAGGACATCGGCCGGACGATCGTCGAGGCGTTCCACATCGCCTCCACCGGACGGCCCGGCCCGGTCCTGGTCGACATCGCCAAGGACGCGCTCCAGTCCACGTTCGACTTCGAGTGGCCCGTCCAGATGCGGCTGCCGGGGTACCGGCCGGTCACGCGCCCGCACTCCAAGCAGGTCCGCGAGGCGGCGAAGCTGATCGTCGAGGCCGAGCGGCCCGTCCTGTACGTCGGCGGCGGCGTCCTCAAGGCGAACGCGGCGGCCGAGCTGAAGGTGCTCGCCGAGCTGACCGGCGCGCCGGTCGTCACGACCCTGATGGCGAAGGGCGCGCTGCCCGACAGCCACGAGCTGCACATGGGCATGCCGGGCATGCACGGCAGCGTCGGCGCGGTCGGCGCGCTCCAGCGGTCGGACCTGCTGGTCGCGCTGGGCGCCCGGTTCGACGACCGGGTCACCGGCAAGCTGGACGGCTTCGCCCCGAAGGCCAAGGTCGTGCACGCCGACATCGACCCGGCCGAGATCTCCAAGAACCGGCACGCGGACGTCCCGATCGTCGGCGACGCCCGCGAGGTGATCGCCGACCTGGTCGTCGCGGTCCAGGCCGAGTACGACGCCGGACGGCGCGGCGACTACACCGACTGGTGGCGGCAGCTGCGGGCGTGGCGCGAGACCTACCCGCTGGGCTACGACCTGCCGGAGGACGGCGGCCTGTCGCCGCAGTACGTCATCGAGCGGATCGGTCGCATGGCCGGGCCGGACGCCTACTACGTCGCGGGCGTCGGCCAGCACCAGATGTGGGCCGCGCAGTTCATCAGGTACGAGCGTCCGGGCGCGTTCCTGAACTCGGGCGGCGCGGGCACGATGGGCTTCTCCGTCCCGGCGGCGATGGGCGCCAAGGTCGGCAGCCCCGACTCGGCCGTCTGGTCGATCGACGGCGACGGCTGCTTCCAGATGACCAACCAGGAGCTCGCGACCTGCGCGATCGAGGGCATCCCGATCAAGGTCGCGGTCATCAACAACGGCAACCTCGGCATGGTCCGGCAGTGGCAGACGCTCTTCTACGACGGGCGCTACTCCAACACCAACCTCCACTCGAAGCGGATCCCCGACTTCGTGAAGCTGGCCGATGCGTACGGCTGCGTCGGCCTGCGCTGCGAGCGTCCGGAGGACGTGGACGCGGTGATCGCCAAGGCCATGGAGATCAACGACGTCCCGGTCGTCATCGACTTCGTCGTCCACCAGGACGCCATGGTCTGGCCGATGGTCGCCGCCGGGACCACCAACGACGACATCAAGATCGCCCGGGACCTGGCTCCCGACTGGGAGAACGGAGAGTGACCCCGATGACCCAACACACCCTCTCGGTGCTGGTGGAGAACACGCCGGGCATCCTGGCCCGGGTCGCGGCCCTGTTCTCGCGGCGCGGCTTCAACATCGAGTCGCTCGCGGTCGGCACGACCGAGCACCCCGACATCTCGCGCATGACGATCGTGGTGAACGTCGAGAGCCTGCCGCTCGAGCAGGTCACCAAGCAGCTCAACAAGCTGATCAACGTGCTCAAGATCGTCGAGCTGGACCCGTCCCAGTCCGTCCAGCGCGAGCTGGTCCTGGTCAAGGTCCGCGCCGACGCCGAGACCCGCTCGCAGGTGCTGGAGACGGTGAACCTGTTCCGCGCCAAGGTGGTCGACGTCGCGCCCGACGCGGTCACCATCGAGGCCACCGGCAACCGCGAGAAGCTGGACGCGTTCATCCGCGTCCTGGAGCCGTTCGGCATCAAGGAGCTCGTCCAGTCCGGCATGGTCGCCGTCGGACGCGGCTCGCGGTCCATCAGCGACCGCTCGCTCCGCGCCATCGACCGCTCCGCCTAGTTCCGCGTCCGCGTCACGAATCGCGACCCTGAATCCGCAACGAAAGGCTCATAGAAGTGGCTGAGATGTTCTACGACGACGCCGCCGACCTCAGCGTCCTCCAGGACCGGCACGTCGCCGTGATCGGATACGGCAGCCAGGGGCACGCGCACGCGCTGTCGCTGCGCGACTCCGGCGTCGACGTCCGCGTCGGCCTGCGCGAGGGCTCGGCCAGCCGGGAGAAGGCCGAGGCCGAGGGCCTGCGCGTGCTCACCCCGCGCGAGGCGGCCGAGGAGGCCGACCTGATCATGCTGCTCGCGCCGGACCACCACCACCGCGAGATCTTCGAGAACGACATCAAGCCGGCGCTGGTCGAGGGCGACGCGCTGTTCTTCGGCCACGGCTTCTCCATCCGCTACGGCCTGGTCGACCCGCCGGAGGGCGTGGACGTCGCCATGGTCGCGCCGAAGGGCCCGGGCCACCTGGTCCGCCGCCAGTTCACCGCCGGACGCGGCGTCCCGGTGATCGTCGCGGTCGAGAAGGACGCGTCCGGCAAGGCGTGGGACCTCGCGCTCGCCTATGCCAAGGGCATCGGCGGCCTGCGCGCGGGCGGCATCAGGACCACCTTCACCGAGGAGACCGAGACCGACCTGTTCGGCGAGCAGGCCGTGCTCTGCGGCGGCGCGTCCGAGCTGGTCAAGACCGGGTTCGAGGTGCTGACCGAGGCCGGGTACCAGCCCGAGGTCGCCTACTTCGAGGTGCTGCACGAGCTCAAGCTGATCGTCGACCTCATGTACGAGGGCGGCATCTCCAAGATGTACTGGTCGGTGTCCGACAACGCCGAGTACGGCGGCCTCACCCGCGGCCCGCGCGTCATCACGCCGGAGACCAAGAAGGCCATGGAGCGGATCCTCGGCGAGATCCAGTCCGGCGAGTACGCCAAGGAACTGATCAACGAGTTCGAGACGGGCCAGGCGAAGTTCGCCGAGTACCGCAAGCGGACCGCCGAGCACCCGATCGAGGAGACCGGCGCCAAGCTCCGTCCGATGATGAGCTGGCTGAACGACTGACGTCGTTCCCTGGGAGAGGCGGGTGCTCCGGCGCCCGCCTCTTCGCGTTCCCGGGGTCAGCGGGTGAAACGGCGAATGATCTTGGAGCGCAGCGGGGCGGGGCCGCGCGCCTCCCTGACCAGCAGCGCGAGGTGGCCGCCCCGGGTCAGGTACAGGCCCGCCTCGGTGTCCCGGCCCGGGACGTGCCGGAACGAGTCGTCCAGCCTCAGGCCCGGCTCGCGGACGCGGCCGAACCGGGCCTGCCGGGTGACGCCGTGCGCGGTCGCCGCGACATGGACGTCCCAGCGTCCCGGCGCGAGGACGGACGGGTCGAGGAACACCCGGAACCCGCCGCCGGACGGTTCGGCGGCGACGCGGTGCTCGCTGCGCGCGGCGCGTTCACGCAGCAGGACCTCGACGTGGGTGCGAGGGGTCTCGACGCGTTCGACGGCGGCGTGGCCGGTGACGCGGACGCGACCGTCCTTCCAGGCCAGCGCCTCCAGGCGGTGCTCGACGCCGACCTCGGCCGTGATGTCGGCGTCCTGCCGGGGGACGCCGCGCAGGTAGGGGTACATGGCGTAGACGCGCCCGCCGACCACGACCGCGCCGCCGGGACTGCCCGCCACCTCGTCCCGGATCAGGCGTTCCAGCTCGTCGCGCAGGCCGCGCTGGATGCAGAACGCCCGCAGCCGGTACGACGCGGGCAGCGCGGACCGGACGTCGTCGCTCAGCCCGGACTCGCCGAGGAACCGCCGGGTGCCGTCCATGAGCCGGTCCCGGTGCGCGCGGTCGAGATCCAGGAAGCGGTGGTCGTACACGCGCAGGACGTCGTGCAGGACACTGATCGTGCAGTCCGGGGTCACGGGCTCTCCAGTCGAGGCGGGGTCCACGGTTACGTTAAAGGGCCAGGCGGCTGCGCACCGTGAAATCGTCACAGCGTGTCGGGGCGGCTGGTAGCGTCCGGCTGATGGCTGCTCCGGTGACGGCGGGCGACAGGACCGCGGGACGCGTCCGGCCGGGCGGCTGGGCAACGCCTCTTGTGCTCGTCCTCCTCGCCTCGGCCGTCTACACGGCGTTCGCGCTGCTCCGGCTCCGGGCGTTCCGGACGAGCACGTACGACCTGGTCATCTTCGATCAGGCGGTGCGCTCCTACAGTCGTTTCGGGCCTCCGGTCGCGCCGGTCAAGGGCGTTCACAACGGGTTCGGGCCGCACTTCTCGATCCTCGGCGATCACTTCTCGCCGATCCTGGCGCTGATCGCGCCGCTCTACCGGCTGCACGACGGCCCGGCGACGCTGCTGGTCGCGCAGGCCGTGCTGTTCGCGCTGGCCATCGTCCCGATCTGGCGGTTCGCGCGGCGCCGCCTCGGACGCGGCGCCGCCGTGTGCGCGTCGCTCGCGTACGCGCTGTCCTGGCCGATCGCCGAGGCGCTGCGGTTCGACTTCCACGAGGTCGCGTTCGCGCCGCTGCTCACGGCCCTCGCGATCGAGCGGTTCGACGCGGGACGCCGCGGGCGGGCGGCGGTCGCGGCCGTCCTGTTGCTGCTGGTCAAGGAGGACTCCGGCCTGCTCGTCGCCGGGTTCGGCCTGTCCCTGCTGGTGATGCGGCCGACGACGGGGCTCGGCCGGAGGCGGACGCTGCGGGGCGACCGTCCGCTGGGGATGGCGCTGGTGGCCGTCGGCCTCGCGACCACGGCCGTCGCGTCGCGCGTGCTGGTCCCGGCGTTCGGCGGGAACGGGAACTACTACTTCGCCTATACCGACTTCGGGCACGACATGAGGAGCGCGGCGCTGCACGTCCTGACGCATCCGTGGGACGCGGTGACGGCGCTCGGCACGCCGCCGGAGAAGCTCGGGACGATGGCGCTGCTCGTCCTGCCGTTCCTGGCGCTGCCGCTGGTGTCGCCGCTGACGCTCGTGGTCGTCCCGCCGCTGCTGGAGCGGATGCTGTCCGGGAAGTTCGACAACTGGTGGGCGCCGCACTACCACTACAACGCGTTCCTCGTCGCGGTCCTCGTCCTCGCGGCGGTGGACGGCGCGACGCGCGTCCAGGACCGGGCGCGGATCCGGCGCGCGGCCTCGGCGAACGCCGCCCCCGTGCTGGAACGGCTCGGAACGTGGCTGGTCGCGGGCATGCTGGCGGGGACGCTCGTCACCGTCCCCGCGTTCGCGTTCCGGTCCCTCGCCGACGGCTCCCTCTACGCGCGGAGCGCGCGCGAGCTGGCCGCCGCCGCGGCCGTGTCGCGGGTGCCGTCCGGCGTGGAGGTCGAGGCGGTCAACCACGCGGGTCCCGCGCTGTCCGGTCGCACGCACGTCCTGCTCTGGGACCGGACGCCGCGCTGGGCCGACTGGGTCGTCGGCGACGTCGCCTACGCGCAGTTCCCCTTCACCTCGGTGGACGAGCAGCGGGAGCGGGTCGCCCTGCTCGCGCGCGACGGCTACCGGACGGTGTTCTCGCGGGACGGCTACGTCGTCCTGCACCGGTAGCCGGAGGCCGTTCCCGGTGTCGTTGGACGGGACGTCCGATACGGCTCGGTCAGCACGCCGTGTAAAGATTTCCCGAACCGAAAGGCGAGGGGAATCTACCTTTTCGGGGTTCGCTGTCGGATACTGAAGTCAAGCCGTGACGGCCGTGGTGATTCCGCGCACCGGCGCGAACCTGCGATGGCGACCGCGCCCCGAGCGGCAGTGGGGCGAGAGTGATGAACGGCGCTTTCGCGGACCGGACCAGGGGGTGGGACCGGGACGCTCGGACGGTGAACGACCGCCGGCGACGCGGCGGGCGAGAAGGTGATTCTCTGCAGTTCCTTGTGGCCTGTCCGGAATCACCGCCGGTGGGGGTGTGAGGTGGTCCCCACCGTGGGGGGCGACCTCCAGCACTGGGAGACGTGCGGGCAGGCGTGGATCGGCCTGCTGCGGCACGTCTGGCATGCCGGTGAGGCGGGCATGGAGGAGCGCGGGCCGATCATTGAGGGCCCGCCCGTCCTCTTCGAGGTCGCCTCGCTGAGCTGGGACGATCCGGTCCTGGCCGCGTACGGCGACCGGGCCCGGATCGCGCACTGGTCGCGGATGGCGCGGGAGCGCGCCGAGGTGGCCGACGGGATCGGCGGGCGCCTGCGCGACCGGCACGGCGCCGACCAGCTGCACTGGGCGGCCGGACTCCTGCGCGCGCGTCCCTGGACGACGAGCGCGTGGGTGTCGCTGACCGATCCGGGGGAGGCCGCCGACAGCGTCCCGGGCCTGGTGGCGCTCGCGTTCCGGCTGCGGGAGTACCGGCTGGTCATGACGGCCATGTACCGCTCGCAGGACGTGCACCGGGCGTACCTCTCCTACGTCCCGCTGCGCGAGGTGCAGCTTCAGGTCGCCGAGGAGCTGGGCCTCCCGTCCGGGCCGATGCGGGTGTTCATCGACGTCCCGCACATCGCCGTCCGGGACGCGGAGCGCGTCGCGTCCATCCTCGCCGCCCAGCCCGAGGCCGCCTGACCGGAGAGGACGGCGGAGCATAGGCGGCTGACCAGGGCAGGGTTTCCCGTTTGCGCAAATGTGATCAAGGTCACGAGTGTCGCTCCAGGGTATTTCCTACTTTTCCAGTAGGTTTAGCGATCAATTCCCCCTTCACACAAAGGAGTGCGAATGCGCAGCAGCGCGCGCGCCGCGATCGCGGCGGCCGGGGCCGCCGGCGTCCTGCTCAGCGGACAGGCCGCCGTGCAGGCGGCCCCGCCGACCGCCGGGCCGGGAGCACCGGGCATCGGCGACCCGTACTACCCGGACTATGGCAATGGAGGCTACGACGTCTCCCACTACGGGCTCAAGCTCCACTACCAGCCGGCGACCGATCAACTCGACGGAGTCGCCACCGTCGAGGCCCGCGCCACGCAGGGCCTGACCAGGTTCAACCTGGACTTCGGGCTGTCGGTCAGCAAGGTCACGGTCGACGGCCGGGCGGCGAAGTTCACCGCCGAGGGCGCGCACGAGCTGGTGATCACGCCGCCCAGGACGCTGCGCAAGGGCAAGCGGTTCACCACGGTCGTCACCTACAGTGGCGTGCCGTCCTCGGTGAAGATCTACGGGTTCACCAGCTGGCAGCGGACCACGACCGGCGGCGTCGCGGCGAACGAGCCCGAGAGCGCCTGGTGGTGGTACCCGAGCAACGACCACCCGCGCGACAAGGCCACCTTCGACGTCTCGGTCACCGTCCCGGACGGGCACCAGGCGATCAGCAACGGCGTGTCCACCGGCGTCCACAGCAGGAACGGGTGGACGACCTACGGCTGGCGCGAGAACCGTCCGCAGGCCACCTACCTGGCGACCCTGGCCGTCGGGAAGTTCGACATCGTCAAGGGACGCACCCCGAACGGCCTGCCGTACGAGTACGCGATCGGCTCGGACCTGCCCGCCGACACCAAGGCCAACGCGCTGACCAGCCTGAAGCGCACTCCCGAGATCCTGAAGTGGGAGAGCTCGCTGTTCGGCCGCTACCCGTTCGACGCCGTCGGCGGGACGGTCCCGAACACCAAGGCCGGGTTCGCCATCGAGACCCAGACGCGGCCGTTCTACAGCCCCAAGTTCTTCGCCAAGGGCAAGCCGGACTTCAGCGTCGTCGTCCACGAGAACGCGCACCAGTGGTTCGGCGACAACGTGTCCGTCCACAACTGGAAGGACATCTGGCTGAACGAGGGCTTCGCGACCTACGCCGAGTGGCTGTGGGCGGAGCACGCCAAGGAGTCGACCACGCAGGCGGAGGCCGACAAGGTCTACAACGCGCACCCGGCGGGCGACGAGTGGTGGAACCTGCTGCCCGGCGACCCCGGCGCGCAGGACCCGTTCGCCGACCAGGTCTACGACCGGGGCGCCCTCGCCGTCCACGCCATCCGGCTGCGCCTCGGCGACCAGGCGTTCTTCAAGGCGCTGCGGACCTGGCAGGCGGCCAAGGGCGGCGGGGACGCGACCGTCGCCCAGTTCGTCCGGCACCTCGAGCGGGTCTCCGGCAAGAACATCGACGACATCGTCAAGACCTGGCTGTACACGGCGGGCCGTCCGGCCGTCGCGCCCGGACACTGATCTCCAGGGTCCTTCCTTCCCTCCCCCCAGGCCACCGGCCCGTCCGCGATCAGCGGGCGGGCCGGTGGCCTCTCCGCCTTTCCCCGTGGGGGTTTCCGCAGGTCGAGAGGGTCCGGCAGCGGTTACCCGTGAGTGTCATGGGGGCCGCCGTCCGGCCTCCGGGCTCCCTATAGACTCGGAGGGCAGGCGAGGGCACGACGGGGTGAGCTCGCGATGTATTCGCACAGCCAGTGCTGACAATCCACCATCCGAAGGACTGTTCCTTGAGCAAGCCTGTCGTCCTTGTCGCAGAAGAACTCTCCCCGGCCGGCCTCGCGGTCCTCGAGAACGACTTCGAGGTCCGCCACGTGGACGGCGCCGACCGCGCCGCGCTGCTCCCGGCCGTCGCCGACGTCGACGCGCTGATCGTCCGCTCCGCCACCAAGGTCAACGCCGAGGTCTTCGAGCACGCCTCGAAGCTCCGCGTCGTCGCCCGCGCCGGCGTCGGCCTCGACAACGTCGACGTCGAGGCCGCCACCAAGGCGGGCGTCATGGTCGTGAACGCCCCGACCTCCAACATCGTCACCGCCGCCGAGCACGCGATCGCGCTGCTGCTCGCCATCGCCCGCAACGTCCCGCAGGGGCACGCGGCGCTGAAGCAGGGCGAGTGGAAGCGGTCCAAGTACACCGGCGTCGAGCTCCAGGGCAAGACCGTCGGCGTCCTCGGCCTCGGCCGGATCGGCGTCCTGGTCGCGCAGCGCCTCGCCGCGTTCGACATGAACGTGATCGCGTTCGACCCGTACGTGCAGGCCGCCCGCGCGGCGCAGCTCGGGGTGAGGCTGGTCACGCTGGACGAGCTGCTCGCCGAGTCCGACTTCGTCACCGTCCACCTGCCGAAGACGCCCGAGACGCTCGGGCTGATCGGCGACCGCGAGCTGCGCATGGTCAAGCCGTCCGTGCGGATCGTGAACGCGGCGCGCGGCGGCATCGTGGACGAGGGCGCGCTCGACCTGGCGCTCAAGGAGGGCCGGGTCACGGGCGCGGGCCTGGACGTGTTCTCCACCGAGCCCTGCACCGACAGCCCGCTGTTCGTGCACGACAACGTCGTGGCCACCCCGCACCTCGGCGCGAGCACGCACGAGGCGCAGGAGAAGGCGGGCACGCAGGTCGCCCGCTCGGTGAAGCTGGCGCTGTCCGGCGAGTTCGTGCCGGACGCCGTGAACGTCCAGGGCGGCGCGGTCGCCGAGGACGTCAAGCCGGGCCTGCCGCTGGCCGAGAAGCTCGGCCGGATCTTCACCGCGCTCGCGGGCGGCGTCCCGGTGCGGCTGGACGTCGTGGTCCGCGGCGAGATCACCGGGCACGACGTGAAGGTGCTGGAGCTGGCCGCCCTCAAGGGCGTGTTCTCCGACGTGGTCGAGGAGTCGGTCACGTTCGTCAACGCGCCGCTGCTGGCCCGTGACCGGGGCGTGGAGGTGTCGCTCACCACGTCCGAGGACAGCCCGGACTGGCGCAACATCGTCCAGGTGCGCGGCACGATGGGCGACGGCGCGGTGATCTCGGTCTCCGGCACGATGACCGGGCCGAAGCACCACGAGCGGATCATCGAGATCAACGGCTACGACATGGAGTTGCTGCCCACGGCGCACATGGCGTTCTTCTCCTACAGCGACCGCCCGGGCATCGTCGGCGTGGTCGGCAAGCTGCTCGGCGACGCGGGCGTCAACATCGCGGGCATGCAGGTCGGCCGGGACGTCAAGGGCGGCCGGGCGCTGATCGCGCTGACCGTGGACGAGGCGATTCCGGCGCAGCTGGTGGACGCCATCGCCGCCGAGGTCGGCGCCGACATGGGCCGCCGGGTCGACCTCGACTCCTGAGGCTCCGGATTCCGGGACGGGCGGGTGGTGTCGACCACCCGCCCGTTCTTTTTGCCCAGTTCACCCCATATGTCGTCTCGGATGGTGAGACGAAACGCCACCGGTCAAGACAAGTCGTCGATCCGGAGGTAACGTCACAAGGGAGCGAAAGCGGCGTTCCGCGGACATCCTCCGCTGCCGTGAGCGGGTTCCGACCGGACCCGGGGACGTGCGAACCACGGTCCCGAGCCCTCCCCGCATCCCACACCACCAGCGACGACCGGAGTTCCGTCATGCCGTCTCAGACCATCGCCACGCTGTCCGACGACGCCGCCGAAGAGGCCAAGCGCGCCCTCCAGACGGCCCTGGACCGCCGCGGCCTCTGACCCCGGCGGCCTGCCGCTACAGGGAGTCCAGCGCGAGGGCGAGGGCTCCGCGCAGGGCGGCGTCCGCGCCGAAATGGGCCGGTTCCAGCGCCGGAGGGAACGGCACGGCCCGGGCCAGCAGGTGCTCGACCCGGGAGACCAGGGCCGGTTCGGCGGCCATGCCGCCGCCGAGCACGATCCGCTCCGGATCGAGGATGATCGCCAGGTTGGCGACCGCCATGCCCAGGTCACCGAGCGCCCGGTCCCGCAGGACGCGCAGCTCCGAGGGCACGGACGGCCCGAACAGCTCGGGCGCGGTGACCTCCCGCCCGGTGAGCGCGGACGCGCGCCGCGCCAGCCCGCCGCCCGACACGTGCTCCTCCAGGGGCGCGCGTCCCGCGCCGTGGCCCGGCTCGCCGGGGGACCGCAGCAGGTAGCCGATCTCGCCCGCCGCGCCGTTCGCGCCGCGGACGAGGCGCCCGCCCGCGACGACGCCCGCGCCGAGGCCGGTCCCGAGGTTCACGTACAGGCCGGTGCCCGTCCCCGCGAGGCCGCCCCAGCGCAGCTCGGCGGCCGTCGCGGCGTTGACGTCGTTGTCGAGCCGGACGACGGGCGCCTCGAGCCCGTCGCGCAGCAGCCGGGGGAGCGGCAGCTCCTCCCAGCCCGGCACGTTCGGCGCGAGCAGCACCCGGTCGCCCCGGACGACGCCGAACGTGGCGACACCGGCCGCGACCAGGGGACCCTCGTCCCGCTCGGTCTCGGCGGCGAGACGCCGCGCCGCCTCCAGGGCGCGTTCCAGGACGACCGGCGCGCCGTCCCCGGCCCGGGTCGCCAGCCGGACGCTCCGGAGGACGGTCCCGTCCGGCGCGGCCGCCGCCATCGCGATCTTGGTGCCGCCGAAGTCGATCCCGAGGACGAACCCGGCGCTCACCGGCGGCCGCCGCGCGCGGCCGAGTCGATCGCGACGGCGAGCGCCAGGACCCCGGCCGTCACCATGAACCGGACCGAGGAGTCCACGTTGAGCAGCAGCATCCCGTTCGCGACGGACTGGATGACGAGGATGCCGAGCAGCGCGGCGTAGGCCCGTCCGCGCCCGCCGAACAGGCTCGTCCCGCCGATGACGGCCGCGGCGATCGCGTTCAGCAGGATGTCGCTACCGCCCGAGCTCTGGTTCACCGCCGACAGGCGGCTCGCCGCGAGGATCCCGCCCGCCCCGGCCAGCACCGACGACCCGGCGAAGACCAGCAGGCGGACGCGCGTCACCGCGATCCCCGCGCGCCGCGCCGCCTCGGCGTTCCCGCCGACCGCGTAGACCCAGCGTCCGGGCAGGGTGAGCCGCAGCGCCAGGTCCAGCAGGACGACCAGCCCGCCGAAGACCACCAGCGTCAGCGGGACGCCCCGGTCGCCGGACATGACCGCGACGGCCGCCGCGAGCACCGCCACCAGCGCGCCCGTGCGCAGCGCGAGCGGGACCGGGCCGGACACCGGCAGTCCCGTCCGCGTCCTCGCCCGGCGGACGAGCAGCCCCGCGACCAGGGACGCCGCGCCCGCCGCGACCACGATCGCCCAGCTCAGCCAGGCGGGCAGCCAGGTGTCGCTCAGCGTGGAGACCGGGCCGTCGAACGGGAGGTTGATCGTCCCGTCGCGGCCGAGCAGGTACAGCATGAGGCCCTGCCAGCCGATCAGCCCGGCGAGCGTGACCACGAACGACGGCATCCGCAGGACGGTGAACATCAGCCCGTGCGCGAGCCCGACCAGCGCGGCCGTGCCGAGCGCGAGCAGCACCGCGAGCCCGGACGGCACGTGCTCGTGGACGTTCAGCACCGTCATCACCACGGCCGTCAGCCCGCTCACCGACCCGGCCGACAGGTCGATCTCGCCGAGCAGCAGCACCAGGACGATCCCGAGCGCGATGGTGCCGGTCGCGGCCATCTGGAGCGCGAGGTTGGTGAGGTTCTCGCTGGACAGGAAGTGGCCGTTCAGCGAGCCGAACACGACGGCGATCAGCGCGAGCCCGGCGACGACGGGCAGCGCCCCGGGATCGTTCCCGGACGGCCGCGGCAGCCGGAGCCGCCGGTCGCCGAGTCCGGGCAGGTCGAGTGACGGGTTCACGTCTGCTCCTCTGTCCTGGTCACGGGGCTGTCCTGGTCACGCGGCCCTCCTGGTCACGCGGCGGCCTCGGCCCCGGTGATGGCGGCGACGACGGTCTCGGTCGAGGTGTCCGCGGTGCGGAAGACGCCCGCGTCGCGGCCCAGGCGCAGAACGGCGATGCGGTCGCTGACGGCCCGGACGTCCGCGAGGTTGTGCGAGATGACCAGGACGGCGAGCCCGCGGTCGCGCAGCCGGCGGATCAGCGCCAGGACCTGCGCGGTCTGCTCGACGCCGAGCGCGGCGGTCGGCTCGTCCAGCAGGACGGCGCGGGGCTCGCCGAGCAGCGCGCGGGCGATCGCGACGGACTGCCGCTGGCCTCCCGACAGGGACGCGACCGGGGTGCGCAGGTCCGGGATCCGGACGTCCAGGGACGCCAGCAGGTCGCGCGCGGTGCGCTCCATCCGCAGCGAGCGCAGCAGCGTCCAGCGGTGCGGCTCCGCGCCGAGGAACAGGTTCGCGACGACGTCGAGGTTCTCGCAGAGCCCGAGGTCCTGGTGGACGGTCGCGATCCCGAGCGCGCGGGCGTCGTGCGGCCGGACGATCCGGACCGGCTCGCCCCCGAGGACGATCCGCCCGGCGTCCGGCGTCACGACCCCGGACAGGATCTTGACCAGCGTGGACTTGCCCGCGCCGTTGTCGCCGACGAGCGCGGTCACCTCCCCGGCGCCCAGGTCGAGCGTCACGCCGTCCAGGGCCCGGACGGCCCCGAAGGACCGCCCGACCCCCTGGGCCGACAGGACGGGCGCGGTCACTGGAGCCCCGCGTTCTTGCAGGTGGCGGCGTTGCCGGAGCAGAGTTGGGAGACGGTGTAGAAGCCGTCCTTGAGGATCGTGTCCTTGACCTTGTCGCGGGTGACGGCCGTCGGGGCGAGCAGGAACGCCGGGACCTCGCCCGAGCCGTTGGACACCTTCGCCGGCGCGGCGGGCTTCTCCCCGCGCGCCAGCGCGACGGCGAGTTCGGCCGACTTGTACGCCTGCGCCTTGATGTTCAGGTAGACGGTCATGTACTGGTCGCCGGAGAGGATCCGCTGGACGGCCGTCAGCTCGGCGTCCTGCCCGGTGACCGGGAGGAGCGGACGGTATCCGGCGCGGCGCATCGCGGTGATCGCGCCGCCCGCCATGCCGTCGTTCGCCGACAGCACGCCGATGATCGAGTCGCGGCCGAGCGCGGTGATGGACTGCTCCATCTCCTGCTGCGCCTTGTCGGGGCTCCAGTCGGGCGTGTCGAACTCGCGGCCGATCGGGACCCTGCCGTCCAGGACGCTGTGCGCGCCCTTCTTGTAGTCGGCGGAGCTGGGGTCGGTGGGCGAGCCGTTCAGCATGACGACGCGTCCCTTGCCGAGGGTGTGCCGGGCGTTCAGGGCGTCCAGGAGCGCCTGGCCCTGCATCCGGCCGACGCGGACGTTGTCGAACGAGACGTAGTAGGCGTAGTTCACGCCCGTGATGAGCCGGTCGTAGGCGATGACCGGGACGTGCCGCCGTCCGGCCTCGTTGACCTGCGGCGCGACGGCCTTGGCGTCCACGGCGTCGAGGGCGATCACCTTCGCGCCCCGGGTGAGCGCGGACTCGACCTGGTTCTGCTGCTTGGCGGGGTCCTGGTCGGCGTTGGCGTAGATGACGGAGCAGCGCGGGCACAGCTGCTTCACGCGCTGCTCGAACAGCGGGTGGTCGAACGCCTCGTACCGGGTGGTCTTGGACTCGGGCAGCAGGAGCGCGATGGTCGCCGAGTCGTGGGAGGACGTGCCCTTGCCGCCTCCGCCCCCGCCTCCGCAGGCGGTGAGGGCGAGGAGGAGGATCGCCGCCGAAGCGGCGGTTCGTGGGAATCGCAACCGGGTCGTGGAGTGCATGCACGCACCGCCTTCGGGTCGGCTCGCCGTTGAGTTGAAAGTAAGAGAGGCTTCCTAACAAAACAAGGGCATGCGACGATCCGGTTCGGGGACGCGGTGGACACCCGCGGACGCAGTGTTGGGGGGACCAGGGGTGACGGCGGCGATCGGCAGGCCGGTGGCCAGCACCACCAGTGTGCTGAGGGTGATGAACGAGCGGGCGGTGTACGAGCGGATCCGGGAGCTCGGCCCGGTGTCCCGCCCCGAGGTGGCGCGCGAGACGGGACTGTCGAAGCCGACCGTGTCGCTCGCGCTGGCCGACCTGGAGCGCGCCGGGCTCGTCCGCACGGTCGGGCACCGGACGGGCCACGCCGGACGCGCCGCGATGCTGTACGAGATCCACCCCGACGCGGGACGCGCCGTCGGCATCGACGTCGGCCGCGAGTGGGTCCGCGCGGCGCTCTGCGGCCTCGACGGAAAGGTGCTGGTCAGGCGGGACGTCCGGTCGCGGGCGGGCGGTCCCGGCGAGCTGACCGACCAGCTGGTGGCCCTCGTGGACGAGCTCGCCGCCGAGGCCGGATGCGCGCCCGCCGACCTGACGCACATCGTGATCGGAACCCCCGGCGTCCACGACACCGGGGAGCACCGGCTGCGCCTCGCGCCCAACCTGCCCGGCTGGGACGTTCCGGGCGTCACCCGCGACCTCGTCGGACGCCTGCCCGCGCCCGTCCTCGTCGAGAACGACATCGCCCTCGCCGCCCTCGGCGAGCAGGCCCACGGGCTCGGACGCGGCGTCCCCGACTTCGTGTTCCTCTCCGTCGGGACGGGCCTCGGCATGGGGATCGTCCTGAATGGCGAGCTCTTCCGGGGCGCGCGCGGAGCCGCGGGCGAGATCGCTTTCCTGCCGCTCGTCGAGACCGACCCGCTCACCCGCGCGCCCGGGGCGCGGCGGCACGGCATGCTGGAGAGCGTGCTGTCGGCCGCGGGTCTCGTCGCCACGGCCCGGCGTCTCGGCATGCCGGGCCGGCTGACGACGGCCGGGGTGTACGACGCGGCCCGCGCGGGCGACCCGCTCGCGGCCGAGGCCGTCCGGTACGAGGCGGGGAACGTCTGCCGCGCCCTGGCCAGCGTGATCGCCGTCCTGGACCCGCGCCTGGTGGTGATCGGCGGCGGCCTCGTCCGGCACGGTCAGGACGTCCTGCTGGACGCCGTCCGCGAGCGGCTCGCCGACATGACCCCCCTCGACCCGCCCCCCGTCGAGCCGTCCGCCCTGGGAGCGGACGCCACCGTCCTCGGCGCCCTCGCGATCGGAGTCACCACGGCCATGGACATCGTCTTCCACCGCACCGTCGCGGAACCGGCGGTCGGCTGATGCGCGACGTCAAGGAGGCCCTCCGCCGCGCCGCCGGCCTCGGCCCGTACTTCGCCGTCTCGACCGACCCGGACGAGGAGGTCGACCTGACCTGGCGTCCCCTCCCCGAAACCGACCCCGAGCGCCTGGACGGCCTCATCGACCAGTACGCCCAGCGCCTCGGGACAGGGGACCGGCGCGTCGCCGCGAGCATCCTGTTCCAGGGCATCGCGTCCCGCCTCTGGTCCCCGGTCGTCGTGGCGGGCGCTCTCGGCGTCGTCCCCGACCTGGCGTCCCTGCACTGGCGCTGGGCCCCGGGCGCGCCCATCGCGCTATGGCTGGCCGCCCCGACCGGCCTGCCCGCGACCCCGGCCAACGCGTTCGAGACCGTCGTGGACGGCCAGCTCCGCCCGCTGCGCGACACGATGCTGAAGGTCGCCAAGCTCGCGGACGGCCTGATCTGGGGAAACGCCGCGTCCGCCCTGTCCGGGACCCTCTACGCGGCCCGCATGGCGCCCGACCTGGCCCCGACCCTGACCCCGTTCGTCCAGGCCCTCCTGACGCGCCCGCCCTTCGACACCGCGGGAGAGTTCACCCGGTACGGCTACGTCCGCCGAAGCTGCTGCCTGTACTACAAGGTCCCACCCGGCGGCGAAATGTGCGGCGACTGCGCCCTCCTGGACCGCCGGTCTGTCTGAGTCGCCGTTCAGTCCCCGGCCGGGACACTGCTCAGTCCCTTGCGGGGACGCGGCTCAGTCCCTTGCGGGGACGCGGCCAATGGCCCGCCTGAAGTCGGGGCATTCGACGACCGGGTCGTGTTCGCAGACCGCCGCGTGACGGAGGCTGTCGCGGAGGCGGGTGAGCTGCGCGATCTGGTCGTCCAGCGAATCGGCCTTCGCCGTCAGGCGCTCGCGCATGCCGTCCCCCGGACGGGCCGTCAGGAAGCTCGCGACCTCGGCGATCGAGAACCCGGCGCTGCGCGCGCACTTGATCACCCCGAGGCGTTCCAGCACCACGGGACGGTACGCGCGCCGGTGCCCGTTGCGTCCGGCGGGCTCGATCAGGCCCTTGGACTCGTAGAACCGGAGCGCGGACGGCGCGAGGCCGGAGAGCCGCGCGACCTCGCCGATGTCCAGCAGTGCCTCGTTCACGGAACTCCCTTGACTTGAACCGCGCTTCAAGTCGCAGCATATCCGGCATGAGAATCCACCACCTGAACTGCGGCTCCATGACGACCCTCGAGGCGACCTACGACGGCCCCGAGCCGAAGGCCGCCGTGAACCACTGCCTGCTCGTCGAGACCGACTCCGACGGTCTCGTCCTGGTCGAGACCGGACTCGGGCTCGGGAACGTCCGCGACCCCGAGGGGACGCTCGGCGCGGACTGGGTCGCCATGGCCGGGCCCACGCTGGACGAGTCGGAGACCGCCGTCCGCCAGGTCGAGCGGCTCGGCTACGACGCGTCCGACGTGCGGCACATCGTCGTCACCCACCTGGACGTCGACCACAGCGGCGGCCTCCCCGACTTCCCGGACGCCGCCGTCCACCTCCTCGGAGCCGAGCGGGACGCCGCGCTCGCGGAGGGCGCCGACGGCCGCTACCGTCCGGCGCACTGGGCGCACGACCCCAAGTGGGTCGCCTACGACGCCACGCCCGACGAGCGCTGGTTCGGCTTCGGCGCGATCCCGCTGAAGGGCCTGGAGGCGGACGTCAAGCTCGTCCCGCTGGGCGGTCACACGGAGGGCCACACCGGGGTCGCCGTCAGGGACGCCGACCGGTGGCTCCTGCACTGCGGCGACGCGTACTACTACCACCGCGAGATGCAGGACGCGAAGGAACCGCACCCCCTCATGGACGCCGTCCAGACCATGTCGCAGATCCACGAGGACCTGCGGATCGGCACGCAGGCCCGGCTGCGCGAACTGGTCCGCGACCACGGCGACGAGGTCGAGGTGTTCTCCGCGCACGACCCGTGGGAACTGGCCCGCTACCTCTGACCGGACGCGGGGTCGCCGGTGGGGTCGGTGGTGGGGCCGGTGGTGGGGGCCGGCGAACCCGCCGGCCCCCGCCCGCTCACTTCCGTACGGACCGTTCGGTCAGCCACCCGAACAGCAGCCCGAGGGTCGCCCACAGGACGGCCTGCATCCCCAGCGAGGCGATGCGGAAGTCCCACAGCGTCTCGGCGGGGAAGTGCTCGGGAATGGCGTCCGGCTTCGGGGTCACCTGGAACAGCACCGCGTTGACCAGCGCGAACGCGACGGCCGACAGGGTGACCGCGTTCCACGTCCCGAACCGGGGGACGAGCCTGCGGCAGACGATCACCGCTCCGACGACGGTGGCGATCCCGATCGCGACCATGCCGAAGTACAGGGCCGTCCGGCTGCCGATCGTGTCCGGATTGCCCACGGCCGGGGGAGTCGCCGGGTACTTCAGGAACGGGACGCCCTCGACCGCGGCGAACCCCAGCAGCGCCACCAGCGCCGCCGTGGCCCGCGCGTGGAGCGCTCCGAGCCGTCCGTAGGCGAAGGCGAACGCGATGGCGAAGATCCCGCCGATCGCGACGCCGTAGAACCCGACCGCGGTGATCAGCCCGGCCGACTTCTGGACGGCCCGCGACACCACCTCCGGCTCGTGCCCGGCGTGGCCGGCGTGCGCCTCCTCGAAGGAGATCGCGGCTCCGACCTGCGGTTCTCCGTAGATCCACGCGACGACGAGCGCCAGCGCCGCCCCGGCGATCCCCACGAGCATCCCCCGGACCAGCAGGGCGCGCATGGTCATCGCCTGCGCGGGCGCGCCGGCGTCCGGGGCCGCGGTCGTCGAAGCGTTGACGTTCGAGCCGGTGACGTTCGAGGACGCCATCAGTGGCAGGGGAAGCCGAGCAGGTGCCGGCCGTCGTGGGTGAACTCGTGGACCCACGTCCCGGAGATCAGGGACGTCGCGCCCTGCTCCGCGCCGACGAAGTAGATCAGGACGAGTCCGAGGACGGCGGCGAACACCGCCCACGGGACGATGTCGCGGACGGGGATCCGCAGCGGCGCGGGCCGCGAAACGGCGGTCTGCGGCGAAACGACGGACTGGGCCATCAGGGTCTCCTCACGGGGTGCACTCGCCCCGGTAGCGGGAGGACGACGGGTCAGTGTCCTGACTCCCAGATCTCCGCCTCCCGCCGGCCTTCCGGCCGGTGTCGGGCCGTGGTCACGAGCGGGGGAGGCTCCCTGGTCACAGTGGCGGGACCGTCCCGGAATCGCACCGGGTTCCTGCACACCGTCGCCTCAATGTGAACTTGTCAGCCGAAGCGTCCCCTTTGGGGGGTTGGGCCGTCAAGTCCGATCGGCCTCCGAGGGTCTCACTGTGTGAGACGCATGCTCATTGACTGAGACAATGCGGTACAGTCTGCGTATGGCTTCCCGCAGCATCCGACTCGCGGCCATCCCCGGTGACGGGATCGGCCCCGAGGTCGTCGCCGAGGGGCTGAAGGTTCTCGAGGCCGTCGCCCCCGCCCACGACCTGACGTTCGAGCAGACCGAGTACGACCTCGGCGCCGCGCGCTACCACCGCACCGGCGAGGTCCTCCCCGACTCGGTCCTCACGGAGCTGCGCGACCAGGACGTCATCCTGCTCGGCGCGATCGGCGACCCGTCCGTGCCGTCCGGGCTGCTGGAGCGCGGCCTGCTGCTCCGCACCCGGTTCGAGTTCGACCACTACGCGAACCTGCGGCCGGTCAAGCTCCTGCCCGGCGCGACCTCCCCGATCGCGGGCGTCGGCCCGGACGACATCGACATGCTGGTCGTCCGCGAGGGCACCGAGAGCCTCTACGCGGGCACCGGCGGCGTGATCCGCAAGGGCACCCCGCACGAGATCGCCACGCAGGAGAGCGTCAACACCGCCTTCGGCGTCGAGCGGGTCGTCCGGTACGCCTTCCAGCAGGCCGCGGCGCGTCCGCGGCAGAAGCTGACGCTCGTCCACAAGGACAACGTCCTCGCCTACGCGGGTGATCTCTACCAGCGCACGCTCAAGCGCGTCGGCGAGGAGTTCCCGCAGGTCGAGACCGACTACTGCCACGTGGACGCGGCGACGATGTACTTCGTCAACCAGCCGCGGCGGTTCGACGTGATCGTCACCGACAACCTCTTCGGCGACATCATCACCGACATCGGCGCGGCCGTCGCGGGCGGCATCGGGCTCGCCGCGTCCGGCAACGTCAACCCCGACGGCACCGCCCCGTCCATGTTCGAGCCGGTCCACGGCAGCGCCCCGGACATCGCCGGGCAGGGCAAGGCGGACCCGACAGCCACTATCCTGTCCGTCGTGATGCTTCTGGACCACCTCGGAGAGACCGCGGCCGCGCGCCGGGTCGAGTCCGCCGTGGCCGAGGACCTCGTCGAGCGCGCGGGATCGGGCGTCCGCTCCACCGCGCAGATCGGCGACGCCATCGCCAAGCGAGTAGCCGGGTAGGCGCGCTCGCCGACCAGCCATGACCGGGCGCGCCGCAGACGGCGCGCCCGGTTTTCCCATCGTGCCCGCCGTCTCCGGCGAAGTCGGTCCGGCCAGGTCGTTAACCAGGTCTGGACTAAGTACGACAATAGGCACTAGGGAAGGTCGGGCGGCAACGGAGCCGCCTGGCGATCCGGGAGAGGACATCCACGATGAGCACGCTCGACTTCGAGATCATCCGCAACGAGAACTCCGTCTCGGCGGAGGACCGCGCGGGGATCCTGGCCGATCCCGGGTGGGGCCAGTACTTCACTGATCACATGATCACGATCCGTTATCACAAGGACAAGGGCTGGCACGACGCCAAGCTCGAGCCCTACGGCCCGATCACGCTCGACCCCGCCGCCCAGGTCCTGCACTACGCGCAGGAGCTGTTCGAGGGCCTGAAGGCCTACCGCCAGGTGGACGGCTCGATCGTCATGTTCCGCCCGTACGCCAACGCCGCCCGGATGAACGCCTCCGCCCAGCGCATGGCGATGCCGGAGATCCCCGAGGAGCTGTTCGTCAAGGCCCTGGAGGTGCTGGTCTCCACCGACCGCGACTGGGTCCCGACGACCGAGGGGCACAGCCTCTACCTGCGGCCGTTCATGATCGCCACGACCCGGCAGCTCGGCGTGAACCAGCCCGCGGACGAGTACCTCTTCACGATCATCGCCTCGCCGTGCGGGAACTACTACGCGCGAGGCATCAAGCCCGTCACCGTCTGGCTGTCCCAGGACTTCACCCGCGCCGCCCCCGGCGGCACGGGCGCGGCCAAGACCGGCGGCAACTACGCCGCGTCCTTCGCCGGGCAGGCCCAGGCCGTCGCGAACGGCTGTGACCAGGTGGTCTGGCTGGACGCCGTCGAGCACCGCTGGGTCGAGGAGGTCGGCTCGATGAACCTGATGTTCGTCTACGGCTCCGGCTCCCAGGCGCGCATCCTCACCCCGGCGCTGACCGGGACGCTCCTTCCCGGCATCACCCGCGACTCGATGCTCACGCTCGCGCCCGACCTCGGCATCCAGGCCGAGGAAGGCAAGATCAACATCGACGAGTGGCAGCACGGCTGCGAGTCCGGCGAGCTGACCGAGGTCTTCGGCTGCGGCACCGCCGCGATCATCAGCCCGGTCGGCGCCGTCAAGGGCACCGACCGCGCGTGGACGATCGGCGACGGGGAGCCCGGACCGGTCTCCATGCGCCTGCGCGAGGAACTGATCGGCATCCAGTTCGGCCACCGCCCCGACCCGTACGGCTGGGTCCACAAGGTCTCCTGACCTGGTTCGTGAGACGGCCCCGCACAGCCCTTTTGGACGCTGTGCGGGGCTTTCTCATGCCCATGACCAGGTGTTGTCTCGTTATATGAGACGGGAGTTGGTGATTTTGAGACGGGTGTGGCATGCTCGGGGCATCATGCGCATCAGCCTGGTGATTATTGGCTGGCGCGCCGGCATCTGACGGAACACCGCCGGCGCGCAGACCTCTCACGTCCGTGAGGGGTCTTTCTGTTTTCCGGCGCGGTCCCGTCTCCCTCGAAGGGTTCACACATGCAGGGCGACGCATTTCACGTGTACGACACCACGCTGCGTGACGGCTCGCAGCAGGAGGGCCTCAACCTCTCCGTGGACGACAAGCTCGCCGTCGCGCGTCACCTCGACGCGCTCGGCGTGAGCTTCATCGAGGGCGGCTGGCCGGGTGCCAACCCCAAGGACACCGAGTTCTTCCGCCGCGCTCGAACAGAGCTGGGGCTGGGGAACGCGCAGCTCGCCGCGTTCGGCGCGACCCGCCGGGCCGGAGTGAAGGCCGCCGACGACCCTCAGGTGGCCGCCCTGCGCGACTCGGGGGCGTCCGTCGTGACGCTCGTGGCCAAGAGCCACGACCGCCATGTCGAGCTGGCCCTCCGCACGACCCTGGAGGAGAACCTCGCGATGATCCGCGACACGGTCTCCCACCTGCGCGCGGAGGGCCGGCGCGTCTTCCTGGACGCCGAGCACTTCTTCGACGGCTACCTCGCCAACCGCGCGTACGCGCTGGAGGTCGTCCGGACGGCCGCCGAGGCCGGCGCCGACGTCGTCGCGCTCTGCGACACCAACGGCGGCATGCTGCCGGACGAGCTGGCCGAGGTCGTCCACGACGTCGTGTCCGTCGGCGCGCGCGTCGGCATCCACTGCCACGACGACTCGGGCTGCGCGGTCGCCAACTCGCTGGCCGCCGTCCGCGCGGGCGCCACGCACGTCCAGGGCTGCGCGAACGGCTACGGCGAGCGCAGCGGCAACGCCAACCTTTTCACCCTCGTCGGGAACCTCCAGCTCAAGCGCGGGATGCGGCTCGTCTCCGACGACCAGCTCGCGCTCATGACCCGCACCGCGCACGCCGTCTCCGAGGTCACCAACGTCGCGCCGTCCTCGCAGCAGCCGTACGTCGGGCTGTCGGCGTTCGCGCACAAGGCCGGGCTGCACGCGTCCGCGATCAAGGTCGACCCGGACCTCTACCAGCACATCGACCCCGCCGCCGTCGGCAACGACATGCGGATGCTCGTCTCCAGCATGGCCGGGCGCGCGTCCGTCGAGCTGAAGGGCCGCGAACTCGGCTACGACCTGTCCGGCGAGCTCGCCGCCTCCGTCGTCACCCGCGTCAAGGACCTGGAGTCCACCGGCTACACCTTCGAGGCCGCCGACGCGTCCTTCGAACTGCTGCTGCGCGAGGAGCTCACCGGCGTCCGGCCCCGGCACTTCGACGTCGAGTCGTGGCGGACGATCGTCGAGCGCCGCCCGGACGGCTCGATGGTCTCCGAGGCCACCGTGAAGCTCCACGCCAAGGGCGAGCGGATCATCGCCACGGGCGAGGGCAACGGCCCCGTCAACGCCCTCGACAACGCGCTCCGCCTCGCGCTCGGACGCCTCTACCCGGAGCTCGCCCGCATGGAGCTGACCGACTACAAGGTCCGCATCCTGGAGGGGACGCACGGCACCGACGCCCGCACCCGCGTGCTCATCGAGTCCAGCGACGGCGAGCGCGAGTGGGGGACCGTCGGCGTCGAGGACAACGTCATCGCCGCGTCCTGGCAGGCGTTGGAGGAGGCCGTCACCTACTGCCTGCTCCACGCGGGACACGAGCCCGCCAACTGACCGCCCCGGACGGGAATCCCCGGCGCCGATCGGGCATTGTCGGGGCATGAGCAAAGTCGTCACGGACAACCGCGAGCAGAGCCGCTACGAGATCACCGTCGACGGGACCCTCGCCGGGTTCGCCGAGTACGCACTGCGCGCCAACGGCGGGATCGTCGTCTTCGTCCACACCGAGATCTTCCCGGAGTACGAGGGGCAGGGCGTCGGGAGCGCGCTCGCCCGCGGCGCCCTCGACGACGTCCGGGGCGGCGGCCGGACGGTCGTCCCGCTGTGCCCGTTCATCAAGGGCTGGATCGAGAAGCACCCGGACTACCAGGACCTCGTCCACTGACCTGGAGATGTGCCCTGACCAGGTGATGTGACACGAAGTAGGTGCACGAACACCAGAAAAGCCGGTGAACATGGCCAAACAGGTGGCGGAGGCGGTGCGGGACGGCCACCATGAGTGATTCGAGATCGCGCGCCGCGGGACAACCGGTGTGCGCGCCCTTTCCGCAAGCCGACCCCGGAGAGACCCATGCCCGTCCGAACCTGGCGTCCCGAGTCCGTACGGACCGGCGAGGGCGAGACGTTCGCGGGCTTCGCCTTCGGCCTCGGCGAGACCTTCGAACGCGACGGCGACCTCGAACAGGCCGCGTCCTGGTACCGGCGCGCCGCCGAGGCCGGCAGCCCGGGGGCCGCGCTGCGCCTGGGCGACGTCCTCGGCCGCCTCGCCGACGAGCGCCGGGCGGGCGACTCCGCCGAGGAACTGCTCGCCGAGGCCACCCGCTGGCTCAGCGGCGCCCCGGACACCACCACCCCGGACGCGATCGGCCTCATCACCGACATGCTCAACCGGCACCAGCGGCGCGCCGCCCGCCGCGGCTCCGGGGAGTAGCCGTCCCGGCGCCGTCCGTCCATCCCGGCGAATGATCCCGTCCCGGGGCGAACCGGAACGCCTCGCCGACCGTCGCATCCCGTGAGACCACGCGCTGGAGAGGTGACCAGGTGAGCGGCGATTCCCCGGGGTACGTCCCCCCGGACCACACGAACACCGCGGAGTTCGCGATCCGCGGACGGCGATCCGCCGACCCCGGCCCCACTCCGGACGACACCCTGACCGACGCCCCGGGGCCCGGCGCCCCGCCACCGCCGGACGACGATCCGCAGGTGGACGACGGTCCTCCGCCGTCCGACGATCCGCCCCCGGTCGAGACGGTCACCGATCTCCCGGCGCCCGTCGCCACGGTCACCGACCTCCCCGAGGCCGCCGTGCCCGCTGTCCCCGCCGTGCCCGCCGGGGACGTCGACACGATCCCCGAGGGGGCCGAGGTCGACGTCGTCCCCCCGCCGTCCGACGACCTGGACCTCGCGTCCGTGACGGTCACCGACGTCCCGATCCCCCGGCGCGAGGACCCGGACGCGATCCCCTTCGGAACCCCCGCGCCGAACGACACCGCGCCCTCGGAACCCGTTGCGCCGCCCGCACCCTCCGAAGACGACTGGACGGCCATGTTCGGCGCCGAGCCGGTCGGTCTCGCCGAACCGTCTGCGGACGCGGGTGCAGGCGCAGGCGCGGACGCAGGCGCGGGTGCGCCCGGCCACCATGAGTCGCCCGCACCGCCGCCCGTGCCCGACCACCCGACGCCGCCCGTGGGCGCCCCCTCGGGCGAAGCCGTGGTCGCGCTGGGCGCGGAGGGCATCCCGCCCAAGCCGGAGACGCGGCGGACGCCCGCGGGGCCGCCCTCGCCGTCCTCCGCCGGGCCGCACACCGGGGACCGGAGCGTGGCCGGGGGCACCCCGCCGTCCGGTTCGAGGGCGGCCTTCGGCGTCCCCCCGACCGGCCCCTCCGGAATCTCCGGCCCTTCGGGACCCAGCGGAGCCCCAGGAACCCCAGGAGCCCCCGCCGGGGGCGGCTCGGGGATCGGGGGCGTCATGGCGCCCTCGGGCACTCCCACGCCCGCCCCGGGCGGCCGGAGGCGACGCCCGTGGCCCCTGGTCGCGCTCGCCGTGGGCGTGCTGCTCGTCCTGGCCGGCGTCGGGGCGACCATGCTGCTCGGCGGCTCGTCCGGCAAGGACGACGCCGCGGCGACGGCGACGCCCGCCGTGTCCTCGCCGGGGACGGAGAGCGGATCCCCGGAGCCGACGTCGTCCGCGTCGCCCGAGCCCACCGGCGGCCCCTCGGACGAGCCGTCGGGGAGCGCCTCGCCCACCGAGGAGCCCACAGGCGGTCCGTCCGAGTCGCCCTCCGGGACGCCGGGGGCGACGCCTCCGCCGACCGAGGCCCCGGAGTCCGCGCCGTCCGGGCCGGTCACGCGGGGGAACGGGATCACCTACCAGATCGTCCAGCAGAGCCAGGGGTACTTCGAGGGCCAGTTCGTCGTCACCAACCCCGGCTCGGCCCCACTGACCGGCTGGAAGATCACGTTCGACACGCCGCGCGCCGACGTCCACTCGATCTGGGGCGCCGAGCTCGTCCACGGCGGGACGCACGTGGAGATCGACGGGACGGTCGCCATCCCGCCCGGCGGCAGCTGGACGGTCCGCTTCGGCGCCACCGGCGTGCCCGCCCGCCCGGAGGGCTGCCAGCTCGCCGGACGGGCGTGCGGATTCTGAGTCCGCACGGCGATTAGGCTGCTGAACATGCGAATCGCGAGGTTCTCCACCGGTGAAGGCATGTCCTTCGGGGTGGTCGAAGAGAACACCATCGCCGCCATCGCGGCGCACCCGTTCGGGGATCTGACCTTCACCGGGCACCGTTTCCCGCTGGCCGACGTGCGGCTGCTCGCGCCGATCCTGCCCAGCAAGGTCATCGCGATCGGCAAGAACTACGCCGAGCACGCCCGGGAGATGGGCGGCGAGCCGCCCGCGGAGCCGGTGATCTTCAGCAAGCCGTCCACGACCGTGATCGGCTCCGGCGAGGCCGTCGCCTACCCGGAGAAGCTGTCCCAGCGCGTCGACTACGAGGGCGAGCTCGCCATCGTGATCGGCCGGCTGTGCCGGGAGGTCCCCGCGTCCCGCGCGCAGGACGTCATCCTCGGCTACACCTGCGCCAACGACGTCACCGCCCGCGATCTCCAGCAGCGGGACGGGCAGTGGACGCGCGCCAAGGGCTTCGACACGTTCTGCCCGCTCGGCCCGTGGATCGAGACCGAGCTCGACCCGTCCGACCTGGCGATCACGACGCGGCTGAACGGCGAGGTCAAGCAGGACGCCCGCACCTCCCAGCTCAGCCACGACATCCCGGCGCTGGTGGAGTACGTGACCCAGGTCATGACCCTGCTCCCCGGCGACGTGATCCTCACCGGCACCCCGGCGGGCGTCGGGCCGATGGAGATCGGCGACGAGGTGACCGTCGAGATCGAGGGCATCGGCACGCTCGCCAACCGGATCGTCGCGCGCGACTGACCGCGCCCGGCGCCCCGGCGGGCGCACGACCGTCGTACGGCGTCCCCGAGATCGTCCCCGGGGACGCCGCACGCGTTTTCGCATGTGGAGGGGATCGATGAGCTTCGACGGCTTCGACGAGGAGGCGTTCGCCTTCTACGAGGGGCTCCTCGCCGACAACGGCAGGGAGTACTGGACGGCGAACAAGGAGCGCTACGAGCGGCACGTTCGCGAGCCCATGCTCGCCCTGCTGGACGAGCTGGAACCCGAGTTCGGCCCGGCCAAGCTGTTCCGGCCGTACCGGGACGTCCGCTTCAGCAAGGACAAGACGCCCTACAAGGACCACCAGGGCGCGATCGCCCTCGACAACCCCCTCTACGTCGAGATCGACGCGGATGGCATGGCCGTGGCGGGCGGCATGTACTCGATGCAGGGGGAGCGGCTGAAGCGCTTCCGCGCCGCCGTCCACGCGCCCGCGTCCGGCAAGGCCCTCGAGGCCCTGCTGGACGACCTGGAGAAGGCGGGCATGGAGATCGCCGGCGAGACGCTCAAGACGCGTCCGCGCGGCTTCGACGCCGACCACCCCCGGATCGGGCTGCTGCGCCACACGCGGCTCTACGCGCGCCAGGGCTGGCCCGCCGATCCGTGGATGGGCACCCGGGAGGTCGTCGACCGCGTCCGGGACGCCTGGCGCCTGCTGAGCCCGCTCGGGGAGTGGGCGGCGGAGCACGTCGGCCCGCCCGACTTCGGTCGCTGACCCGCTGCTCGTCCGGGGGACGAAGGCCGTCGTTCGGCCCCCGGACGGGCGGAACCGCCGGGGGGTTCCGGGCGACGCCGAGACGCTCGGAAGCCCCTGGTCGAGGGGTTCCGCTTTTCGTTTTGGCACTACCCCCAGACTCCTGTATTCTTTTCGAGGCGCGAGCGAAACGGAAGCCCGGAAGGGCCAAAGGGAAGCTCACGGCACTGGGGTATGGTGTAATCGGCAGCACGACTGATTCTGGTTCAGTTAGTCTAGGTTCGAGTCCTGGTACCCCAGCTGATCCCGATCTCGCGGAAGCGGGATCGGTGTCGCGCAGGCCCCCGTCGTCTAGTGGCCTAGGACGCCGCCCTCTCAAGGCGGTAACGGCGGTTCGAATCCGCTCGGGGGTACGCACACAGCAGGTGAGAGCCCTGATCGCCGCACACGCGGTCGGGGCTTCGATCTTGTCAGGGGACGTTTCGGGAAAACCCGGTCGGAGGCCCCGGCGAGATCCGCTAAGCTGAGCGAGGCCGAACGGGAGACCGCGAGGCTCAAGGCAAGATCAGGCCCCCGTCGTCTAGTGGCCTAGGACGCCGCCCTCTCAAGGCGGTAACGGCGGTTCGAATCCGCTCGGGGGTACGCGCGAAGAACGAGGCTCCGGTCATCACGACCGGGGCCTCGTTCGTTTTTCGCCGATCATCGCCTGATCATTTGATGGCGCATTTCACACCGCCTCCCACCGGGCTTCCACGTGGTTTCCACGGCCGTCCGCGGCGGCCGGGCGCCGAACCCCGGTGGGGCGGCGCGCCGGCCGCTCGGGAGGCGGTCAGAGCCGACAGGGTCAAGCCGGCCGGTCAGAGTCGGCCGGTCAGAGTCGGCCGGTCAGAGCCAGCCGGTGCGTTCGGTCGAGGCGTGGGCGCGGAGGGCCGCGAGCGACTCGTCCATCGTCAGCAGCGGGACGCGGCGCGGGCCCGACGGGGCGGTGAGCGTCCCGTCGGCGTCGACCGAGCAGGTGCGGCCATGCGTCCAGACGCCGAACATCACGCCCACCGGGCGGTGCGCCGGGCCGCGCCGCACCAGAGGCAGGACGACGTCGTCGTCGTGCCCGGGCGTGGCGATCCAGTAGATGGTCGGCATGCCGCGGCCGCGGGTGGGGCTGAGGTCCGGGTTGGCCTGCTCGGCGTCGCTGACGAGGATCTCCAGCTCCAGGTGCTCGATCGCGTCCTCGAGCAGCTCGCACACGCGCAGCTCGGGTTCGAGGGCCGAGCGCAGCGGCTCGTCGAACGCGCCGCCGTAGAGCCGGTCGAGCTCGGTGCGCGACAGGACGACGCGGGCGCGCGGACCGTCCCGGGTGACGAGTTCGGTGACGACGGCCCGGACGAAGCCGTCCACGCCGTCCCCGACGAGGCCGACGCCGGACGGGCGGGCCAGCTCGGCGGCGACCTGGACCGCGGTGCAGGCCGCCTCCGGCCGCTCGGGGCCGAACGGCACGGGCGGCAGCGGGTGGTCGTCGGCGGGCGGCGCGGCGGGCGGCGGCACGTAGGGCCGCACGAGCTCGACGCCGTGCGTGCCGTCCCGGCGCGCCGGACGCAGCGGTCCGCGCACCGCCGACGCGAGCGCGGGCAGGCTCCGCCGGTGCAACAGGACGACGCCGAGCATCACCAGGCCGGCCATCAGGATGGAGAGCATGCCGAACGACTGAGGCCGGTCGGCTTCGGGCGGCACCGCGCGGACGCGGGCGGGCGGCCTCGGCGTCCCCGGCGGTGCGCTGGGCGAGGGCGTCCCGTGCGAGGGCGTGGCCTTCGGCCGGGTGATGCCGCGGGGGAGGGAGCCGGGCGAGCGGCGGTCCGGGTCGTTCCTCGCCGGGCTCGGGTGGCGCCGCGGACGCTCCGGGAGCCGCGCGGGCGGCCTCTGGTGCGACGTGAAGAACCGGTGCCGGGCCTCGGAGTGGTGCATGTGCCGCAGCGACGGCACGCCGCGCATGGAGTCGCGCAGGACGTTCCCGAGGTCGTCGGTGCGTCCGCGCAGGAGCTCGCGGCTGAGGCTGCGGCACAGATCGGTCTGGTTGAAGAGCATGGCGGCCGCACCGGTCAGCCCGGTGCAGCCGGTTCGCGCGGGCACCGGGCGTGCCGGCGTGGACGCCTGCGCCGGTGTGGCCCCTAACGGCACGGGCGACAGCGTCAGCACCACGCCGGCCGCCAGCGCGGCGACGGATTCCCTCACAGGTGGGCACCTCCCCAGGGACGACCTGCTCGGAGGACGATGAAAGCAGCCCGCTCGGCGCGGCGTCCCGCAAGCTGACCGGCGGGTCGCGATCCGTGATCGGCCCGATACTTGTCGTTACCCATGATGTGTCCTTGCTGACGACTGGCGTACTAGTCAACTAAAGTCGTTGCCTGAGCGAAGGGGATGATGCATGGAGAACCCGGATAACGGAGCCGACGGTGAGACGAAGCCGCCGACCCCGGGTGCGATGCTCGCCGACAAGGTCGAATGGCTGATCCAGAACATGTGGCCGGCGGACGCGCCCGCGCCGCGCAACAACGTCGAGACCGCCGGTGCGATCGCGCACGCGACCGGCGAGGACATCTCGTCCACGACCGTGTGGAAACTGCGCACCGGCCGTCAGGACAACCCGCAGCTGCGCACGCTCACCGCGCTGGCGACGTTCTTCGGCGTCCCGATCGGCTACTTCGGCTTCGCGTCCGAGGCGGGCCCGATCGACGACGACCTGACGTTCAAGGCGCTGCGGCGTGAGGTGGAGGAGGGCGTGGTCCGCACCGAGGTGCTGCGCGCCCTGGTCGACCTGTCGCCGCAGTCCCGCTGGCTCGTGGACGAGATGATCCTCGCCGCCGCGAAGGCCGACGCCGAACGCGCGGCCGCGAACCGCCGCAACAGCGCACCCGTCGAGGCCGAAGAGCACGCCTGAACCGGACCGGCGGCCGTCCGGACGCGAGACGGCCGCCGGTCCCGGGAGTGGCCCGGGGGCCTGTCCGGTGCGGGGCGCTCGCGCGCGGGGGCCGTGCGGGGCACTGCGCGGGGTGGTGGTGCCGGGTGCGGAACGACCGTACGGGCCCGGGTGCGGGGTCGTCCCGCAAGGTGGAGCGCGGGGTCGTCCCGCAAGGTGGAGCGCGGGGTGCGTCCCGCAGAGTCGACGGCGGGTGGTCCCGCGGTGTCGGGTGCGGGTGCGGGTGCGGGTGCGTCCCGCAGGGCCGGGTGCGGGGCCGTCTCGCAGGGGCGAGTGCGGGTTCGGCTCGCGGAGATGAGTGCGGGGTTCCGCTGGTAGGCCGGGCGCGGAGACGGCCGTGCCGGGCCGGGTGCCGCGAGTGGGCCGGGTGCCGTGCGTGGGCGGGCGTCAGTTCAGGACGATGTGGACGCGGGCGATGTGGCGGGCGGCCTTGAGGCACGCGATGCGGTCGGCCGGGTCGAGCGTGTGGGCCGTCGCGGCGACGAGGGCCGAGGTGAGCTGGAGGCAGAAGCGGCGCAGGGCGTCCACGGTCTCGCGGGTGCCGCGGCCCTCCTGCGGGCAGCCGGCGTCGGGGGCCTGGACGGTCGGCGCGGCGGACAGCGCGGACCAGGCGCGGCCGGCCTCGGTGAGGGCGGCGTCGAGACCGGGGCGGACGGGGCCGTGGGACGGGTCGGCGAGCGCGGTCGCGGCGCGTTCGACCAGCTCGAGGCCCTGGATGGCGGCGGCGAGCAGGCCCGGCAGGGTCTCGGCGGCGCGGAGGCGCCCCGCGGCGTAGGCGATGTGGTCGTGCATGGAAACCCCCGTTGGCCGAATCTGACGTCAGCATGTTCTGTAACTTTAAGTTGCTGACGGGTTTAGTGTGGGACGGGGAGGGGGTTCCGGTCAATCAATGTTGCCGCGTGTCGCGACTGTCGATCAAAGTAGTCCGTGCTCGGCAGCCAGGTCGAACGCCGCGGCGGACGCCGGAGCCAGCAGCGCCCGGTCCTCACGGCCGACGAAGCGGAACTCGTCCACCTCGCCCGCCGCGGTGATCTCGCCGTAGTGGCCCGAGGTGAAGCACGCCATCCGGACGTGCGAGTAACGCGGCTGGTCGTGCGCGGCGGCCCGGATGACGCCGAGCTTCTGGAAGGACGCCTCGTCCAGCTCCAGGCCGATCTCCTCGTGGACCTCGCGGGTGATCGCCGTCCAGTCGTCCTCGCCGGGCTCGCGCTTGCCGCCGGGCAGGTAGAGCAGGTCCCGGCCGCGCGAACGGACGGCCAGAAGCCGCCCGTCCGCGACGTGAAGCCAGGCGACGACGTCGAGATCCATGTCCCGATTCTCCCAGTTCACGTGAGCCGCCGGACCGTCGGAGACCCCGCCGTCAGAGGCTGAGTCGTCGTGCCGTCAGCGGCCGAGTCGTCGCTCCGTCAGAGACGGCGGGACGCGAGGACGCGCTGCAGGAACTCGCGGGTGCGCGGCTCCCGCGGCTCGCTGAAGATCTGCTCGGCCGGGCCGCGCTCCAGCAGGACGCCGTCGCTGAGGAAGCAGACGGTGTCGGCGATGTCCCGGGCGAACCCCATCTCGTGGGTCGCCAGGATCATCGTCATGCCCTGCTCCTTGAGCTCCCGGATGATGCCCATGACCTCGGTGACCAGCTCGGGGTCGAGCGCGGAGGTCACCTCGTCCAGGAGCAGCAGGCTCGGGTCGCAGGCCATCGCGCGGATGATCGCGACCCGCTGCTGCTGTCCGCCCGACAGCCGGTCCGGGTACTCCGACGCCTTGTCGGCGAGGCCGAAGCGGTCGAGCAGCTCGCGCGCCCGCTCCTCCGCGTCACGCCGTCCGCGCTTGTGCACGCGGACGGGCGCGAGGGTGATGTTGTCCAGCACCGACATGTGCGGGAACAGGTTGTACGACTGGAAGACCATGCCGATCTTCTTGCGCACCCCGTCCGGGTCGGTGCCGGGCGCGGTGATCTCGTCCCCGCCGAGGACGATCGCGCCGTCGTCGACGTCCTCCAGCAGGTTCACGCAGCGCAGCAGCGTGGACTTGCCCGAGCCGGACGCGCCGATCAGGCAGACGACCTCGTGGGCGTCCACCTTGAGGTCGACGCCGCGGAGCACCGGGTGCGCGTGGTAGGTCTTCCAGAGGCCCTCGATCTCCAGCAGCGGACGGCTCATCACTTGCCTCCGGGGGCGCGGCGCCGCTCGGCGCGGACCGCGAGGTGGTCGGTGAACCGGGCCATCGGCACCGTCAGCGCGATGAAGAGCACGGCGGCGGCGAGGTAGGGCGTGTAGTTGAAGGTGTCGGCCGAGTGGATCTGCGCCTGCCGCAGCGCCTCGAGCGGGCCGAGCACCGCGACGAGCGCGGTGTCCTTCTGCAGCGAGGCGAAGTCGTTCAGCAGCGGCGGGACGACCCGGCGGACGGCCTGCGGCAGCACCACGAACCGCAGCGCCTGCGCCTGGGACAGGGCGAGCGACCGGGCGGCGGCGCGCTGGCTCGGGTGGATCGAGTCGATCCCGGCCCGGAACACCTCCGCGACGTACGCGCCGTAGGACAGGACGAGCGCCAGCCCGCCCAGCACGGCCGGGTCGCTCGGCAGGCCCTCCAGCTTCAGCGCGGGCAGCCCGAACCCGACCAGGTACACCAGCAGGATCGTCGGGATGCCGCGGAACACGTCGGTGTAGGCGACCGCGAGCATCCGCACCGGGAAGAACAGCGGGCTGCGCAGGCCGCGCGCGAGCGCCACCAGGAGGCCGAGCACGAGGATGACCGGCTCGGCGATCAGGAAGATCTTGACGTTCAGCCAGAAGCCGCTGAGGACGTCCGGGAACGCCTCGGAGAACTGGCCCCAGTTGAAGAACGTCTCGTGGACGCGGGGCCAGCCCGGGGAGGACAGCACGACGACCGCCACGACCGCGACGCACAGGATCGTGGAGGCCGCGGCGATCGATCCGCTGCGGATGCCGGCGCGGCGCTGGGCGTGTTCGCGGGCGAGCTGCCGCTCGCTCTTCACCCAGGTGTCGGCGGGGGCGCTCACCGGCCCGCCCCTCGGAGGCCGGAGGCCGCCGCCACACGGGCGGCGGCCGTCGTCTGGGAGGTCACCGGCGGCGTCACTTCAGGACGGGCGCGCCCGCGGAGGCGGTCAGCCACTGCTGCTGGAGCTTGGCCAGGTCGCCGGAGGACTTCAGGTCGCCGATCGCGCGGTTCAGGCAGCCGACGAGCGAGTTGCCCTGCTGGAGCAGCAGGCCGAAGTGCTCGTTGGCGCCCGCGCTCTGCGGCAGCTGGCCGACGATCTTGGAGTCCTCCACCTGGGCGGCGGTGACGTAGAACGCGGTCGGCAGGTCCACGACGAGCGCGTCCACCTGCTTGTTCTTCAGCGCGTTCACGGCGTCGATCTGGGTGTTGAACACCTTGGGCTGGCTGCCCGGCTTGATCTGGTCGCGGACCGCGGCGAGCGCGGTCGTGCCGACCTGGACGGCGATCTTGGCGTCCTTGAGCTCCGCGACCTGGGTGACGCCGGCGAACTTGCCGTTCTTCAGGGTCACCACGCCCTGCTGGACGTCGTAGTAGCCGTCGGAGAAGGTCACGGCCTTCTCGCGGGCCGGGGTGGCCGAGATCTGGTTGATGTCGAAGTCGAACTTCTTCACGCCGGGCGCGAAGGACGAGTCGAACGACTCGGTGACCCACTTGACCTCGTTCTTGGCGAAGCCGAGCTTCTCCGCGACCGCGTAGGCGACGGCGCTCTCGTAGCCCTGCCCGTTGGTCGGGTCGTCCTTCTTGAACCAGGGCTCGAAGGCGGGTTTGTCGGTCGCGACCGTGAGCTGGCCGGGCTTCGTCAGCTTCAGCTTGTCCTTGGTGCAGGACGCCGCGGACGCCGGGGTCTTGTCGGAGGTGGTGTCCTCCTTCTGCGGTGCGCAGGCCGTCGCGGCGACGGTGAGCGCGGCCAGCCCCGCGAGGACGGTCAGCAAGGGACGACGGGCCAAGGCGTGCCTCCAGCGATACGACGGATCGGTTACGACGGAATCGAGTGCGGCGGGCGTGGTGTTGCGGGTGAGGTGTTGTGGGAGCCGGTACGGGCGCGGGCGCGGGGCCCGGCCCGGGATCAGGAGGCTCTGGTGACGGTCAGGGCCATGCCGTCGGCGAGGCCGAAGCGTCCTGCGGCGGAGCCCTGGTTGACGGCGAGTCCGAGCCGTCCGGACGAGTCGACCCAGACCAGCGGGTCGCCCACGGCGACCTTTCCGAAGGTCTCCTCGAACGGGACCCGGGCGGTGCCGCCGTCCCAGGACAGCTCCAGGCCCGTGCCGAACGGCAGCTCGCCGAACGCGGCGGCCAGCTCGGCGGGCTCGGCGCCGAGGACGAGGCTGCCGAACTGGTCGGTGTAGAGGACGGACGCGGTGAGCGAGCCGTCCGCGACGACGGGGGCGGGCAGGTCCAGGGGGAGGAGCGCGTCCGCGGCGGGGCCGAGGTCGGTGATCGGGACGCCCGCCAGCAGGTGGCCCGCCGCGGGGGCGAAGATGTCGCGGCCGTGGAACGTGGTGGAGATCGCGGGCTGCCGGTAGGCGGGGTTCTCCAGGTGGTGGGCGGCGGTGACGCCGCCGAGCGCCTCGGCGGCGGGGACCAGGAGGCCGTTGTCCGGGCCGACGAGGACGTCGCCGCGTCCGGTCGCGACCGCCACGGGACGGCGCGGGGTGCCGACGCCCGGGTCGATGATCCCGACGTGCACGCCGACCGGGAGGTAGGGCAGCGCCTGCCGCAGCAGCATCGCGCCCTCGACGATCCGGTAGGGCGTGACCTCGTCGCTGAGCACGAGCACGTTGGCCTGGGGCGCGATCGCGTACATGACGCCCGCACAGGTGCCGCTGTAGGCGGCGCCGAAGTCGGTGGTGAGGCTGGCGAACGGGCGGGACTCGGACACGGGCGTACCTAACGCGAGCTGCGGTTATCACGGAAAGTGACGCCTGAGGGTACCAAGCCGCCCGGAATTTCACACATTCGCGGTGGGGTACGTGGCGCTCCGTGCCGGGACGCATAGCGCTCCGTGCCGGGACGGACGGGTGCTCCGTGCCGGGCGGGCGGCCGTATGCTGCGGCGATGCGCGCCGACGCCCTGGACCCCGTACTGCTGCGGACGTTCGCGTCCGTGGCCGAGCTGGGCTCGTTCACGGCCGCGGCCGGAGCGCTCGGCTATACCCAGTCGGCGGTGTCGCGGCAGGTCAGGGCGTTGGAGGAGGCGTGCGGCGTCGAGCTGTTCGCGCGCGGCGCCCGGGGCGTCCGGACGACCCCGGCGGGGGAGTACCTGCTGCCGCACGCGCGGGCCCTGCTGGAGCGGTACGCCGACGCCGCGCGTGCCCTGGAGGGCCTGCGCCGGGTGGACGCCGGGACGCTGCGCCTCGGGGCGTTCTCCACGGCGAACGCCGTGCTGGTCCCGCGGGCCCTGGGCCGGTTCGGGGAGCGGCATCCGGGTGTGGAGATCAGGTTGCGGGAGGGCCTGACCGAGCGGCTGCTTCCCGCGCTGGACGCCGGGGAGCTCGATCTCGCCGTGGTCAGCACCCACAAGCAGAGCGAGATCGCGTCCGCGGACCTGGTCGTCCTCGGGGCGGACCCGCTGCTGGTGGCGCTGCCGCCGGGGCACCGGCTGGCGCGGGAGCGGTCCGTCCCGCTGGCCGGGCTGGCGGACGAGTCGTGGATCGTCGCCGACGACGAGGCCGCCGTCGCGGCCCTGCACGCCCGCTGCGCCCCCGCCGGGTTCGTCCCGCGGACGCCGCTGCGGGTGGCGGAGTGGACGTCGAAGCTCGGCCTGGTCGCGGCCGGGTTCGGGGTGACGTTCGTGCCCGCGCTCGCGGTCGGGGGCGTCCGCGACGACGTGGCGCTGAGGCCCCTGTCGGTCGCGGACGCCCAGGCCCGGCCCCTGCGGACCGTGTACGCGGCGGTCGCCCGGCACGCCCGCCGCGCCCCGGCGGTCACGGCGTTCCTGGACGATCTTCGCGCCGTGTCCGCCGACCTGCTCGCCTAACCCGCGGGGGCGGGCGGGGCGGCGATGACCTCGACCTCCAGCAGGGCGTCCGGGTGGAAGAGGCGGGCCACCTCCACGGTCGTGCTGGTCGGCGGCTCCTTGGGGAAGTAGCGGCTACGGATCTCGCCGTACTCGCGGAGGCGGGACAGGTCGGTCGCGAACGTCCGGATGTTGACCACGTCGGCGAAGGTCGCGCCGTGCGCGGCGAGCAGCCGCTCGATGATCGACATGATCACCTCGGACTGGCGGGTCATGTCGCCGGGGCGGTCGATCTCGCCGTCCTCGCCGAACGCGACCTGGCCGGACAGGAACAGCAGCGGCCCGGACGTCACGTGCGCGACGTGCGAGTAGTAGCCGTTGGTCGCCGGGACAGTGGGCGGATTATCGATCGTGACGCGCATCAGAAGATCTCCTCGCCGGGGACGAGCGTGGTGATGTCGGCGCCGCCGAGGCCGCGGGCGACGGCGGCGGCGGTGTGGACGCGGGCGGCGCTGAGGACGGGGGCGTCCGGGCCGAGGACGGAGAGGACGAGGCCGAGGTCCTTGTCGGCGAGCCCGGCGGTGAAGGTGACGGGCGCGTCCGGGCGGCGGGCGAGGGTCCGCCCGGCCTGGGGGAGCGCGCGTCCGAGCAGGTCGAGCGAGGTGTCCCGGTCCAGGCCGAGGCGCGCGGCGAGCTCCACGGACTCGGCGAGCGCGCCGAACGCGGCCACGAGCCCGGCGTTCACGACGAGCTTCGCCGCCGCGCCCTGCCCGGACGGCCCGACGTGCCGGACGGTCCCGAGGACGCCGAGGACCTTCGCGGCCCGTTCGACGTCGGCGTCCGTCCCGCCCGCGACGATGACCAGTTCACCGGCCTCGGCGTGCGGGACGCTGCCCAGCACCGGCGCGTCGACCAGCGCGACGCCGTCCGGCAGCAGCGCGCGCAGTGCCCGGACGGCGTCCGGGCCGATCGTGGACATCTCGGCGACCAGCGTCCCGGACGCGATCCCGGCGCGGCCGAGGACGTCGTGGACGGCCTCGGCGTCGGTGAACATGGTGATCACGAGGTCGCTTCCGGCGACGGCCTCGGCGGGGGTGGCGGCGATCACCGCGCCCCGCTCGGCCAGCGGCGCGGCGCGCTCGGGGGTGCGGTTCCAGACGGTCAGTTCGTGGCCGGCTGCGAGCAGCCGTCCGGCCATGGGGGCGCCCATGCGCCCCAGGCCCAGAAAGGCGATACGTGTCATAACGGGATCGACGCTAGGCGCCGCCGAGTCATACCACCAGCGAAGATCTCACATGGGAGCCATGCGTGAAACGCATGCCTTGTCCAGTGCAAGGTTCAGTGCAGGGCGAACACGATGCCCACGACGCCGAGCAGGACGGTCACGCCCGTGAGCAGGAGGACGGACGCGGGATCGGCGACCGGACGGCCCTCGCGCAGCCGCCGTCCGCGCCCCCGGCGCTTGCGGCGCGTCCGGTGGACGTGCAGCGCGGCCAGCCCGGACACCGCGACGGCCGCGAGCGCCGCGCCCAGGTCGTCCGGGGCGAGCCGGACGCACAGCAGGCCGGCGCCCATGAACGCCGCGGTCGTCCGCGTCCAGGCGAGGGAGGTGCGCTCGGGCTGGGCGCCCGGATCCCAGAGCGCGCGGGACGGCTCGCCGCCCGCCGCCGTGCGGCCGCGCCGGGCGGGGCGGGTGCGGAGGTCCGGGCCGGTCACCGGGTGGCGAGGAGGGCGACCAGGACGACGACGGCCGCGGCGGCGAGCCCGTAGGACATCAGGGGCGCGAGGACGAGGGGCGGGAGCGTCTTGTTGAGCCGCAGCGCGCGCTCGGTGCGCAGCCAGCGGCGGAACGCCATCGCCGCGACCAGGGCGCCGACGGCCGCGAACGCCGCGGCGAGGCCCTGCCGGAGCGGGGTGGCGAGCAGGTGCCCGCTCAGCGCGAGCCCGACGCCGCCCGCGATCAGGGCGAGCGCGGTGCGGATCCAGGCCAGGAAGGTGCGCTCGTTGGCGAGGGTGAACCGGGGGTCCGGGTCGCTGCCCTCGGCGAGCAGGCGCTCGGTCCAGCGGGACGGCTGGTCGGGGGTGTCCTGGGCGCTCATCGGCCGCTCACTTCGCCTCTTTCGATCCGGGGAATTCACATATTACGTCCCGGAAGGTGGCGAGAATTCCGACTCGATATACGGGAAAAGTGTCGAAGTGCTCTGCGCCACATCGAAATCGATCCCGCTCAGCCGCAGGTCGGCGTCCGTGCGTATTCGATCAATGAGGGGAGGCGGGGCGCCGGAAAAGGAATCCGCTCAGGAGCTCCGCGCGGTGAAGCGGCGGGCGGAGGCGTCCTCCTGCGCGAGCCGGTGCAGGGCGGTGAGGACCTGCTCGTAGATCACGGTCGAGGCGAGCATCGCGTGGACGGTCAGGGTGCGCGGGTTGTCGAGCGCGACCCGGTTGATCTCGTGCTCGGCGACCGAGGTCGCGGCGGCGAGGTAGGGGCGCAGGTCGGTGAGGGTGACCGGGAAGCCGAGCCGGCGCAGCGCGACGAAGGTCTGCGCGAGCAGCGCGCGGGCGGGGGCGTGGTCGCCGACCTCCCAGCCGAGCTCGCGGACGAGCATGTCCACGTCCTCGCGGGCGGCCCGCCAGTGCGGGTCGTTCGGCGGGACGATGTGCGGGCCGAGCGCGTACTGGGTGGTGCCGAACAGCTCGTGCAGGCCGACCGACTCGTCCTCCATGGAGGAGACGATCTTCTTGATGGACGCCACGGGCAGGTCGCCGACCTCGCGCAGCGCGCGGATCAGCCGGAGCCGTTCCAGGTGCCGCTGGTCGTAGTCGGCGCGGGTCACGGTGGTGGAGGTGCCCTTCGGCATCAGGCCCTCGCGGATGTAGAACTTGATCGTCTGAACGGTCAGCCCGCTGCGGTCGCTGAGTTCGGAGATCTGCACCCGTCCACGCCCCTCGCCTTGATGCCTGCCGAGTCTGGATATCGCCACTATCCAGCAGGAGGGGCATTGAATACCGGCACTATCCAACAAACGGCGGCGCCGTCCCGGCATGCCGGGACGGCACAACCTGACAAACCTCGCTTATCGCCGTCCAGTGTCGTCACACGCTCAACCGGAGGTCGGCGACCGAGCGGCCGACGCGCACCGCGCACGACGCGGGAAGCCTTGCGTCCAGGGCGATCCGGACGGTCGCGGACGCCCCGGGAGCGGCCTCGGCGACCGCGAAGCCCGCCAGCCGGACCGGCACGTCCTCCGCCTCAGCCTCAGCCTCCGCCTCCGGGTAGGCGTACGCCTGGACGACCTCCCGTCCGGCCCGGTCCCCGGTGTTCCGCACGGTCGCCTCGACGACGCCGTCCACGATCTCGGCGTCCACGTACTCCCAGGTCGTGTAGCCGAGGCCGTGCCCGAACGGGTAGGCGACGTCGTCCGCCGGATAGTGCCGGTAGCCGATCGCCCCGCCCTCGGCGTAGGCGAGCACGCCGTCCACAGGGACGGGGGACAGGACGTTGTCCTCGGACGCAGGAAAGGTGGTCGGAAGACGTCCTCCCGGCTCGGACGCGCCGGTCAGGACGTCCGCGATCGCGTCGCCGCCCTCCTGGCCCGGCAGCCACGCCCACAGGACCGCCGCGACCTCGTCCCGCCACGGCATCAGGACCGGAGCCCCGGCGTTCACGACCACGACGGTGCGCGGGTTCGCGGCGGCGACGGCCGAGACCAGCTCGTCCTGGCGTCCCGGGAGGGCGAGGGTGGCCCGGTCGAAGCCCTCGGACTCCACGTCGTCGTTCGTGCCGACGACCACGATCGCCACGTCCGCCTCGCGCGCTGCGGCGACGGACGCCGCCAGCTCCTCGTCCTCGGGGAGGCGCGGGGCCAGATGGCCGAGGCCGAGGGACGCGATGCCGAACAGTCCCGCGCCGCTCAGCGCGTGCTCCACCCGGACCGGGATCGTCGCGCCCGCGTCGAGCGCCACCTCGACGCGGTGCTCCGGCGGCGCGAGCAGCCCGCCGAGCGGATCGTCGCTCGCCATCTCCAGCGTGACCTGGGCGACGGTGTCACCGACCGTCACGCGGAAGTCGCCGAGGCCCTGGGCGGCGAAGGCGTGCACTCCGGACGTGGCGGCCGTGACGTCCGCGGCGACCGTGATCGTCGTCGTGCCGTCCGGGACGCCGTCGAGGAACAGGAAGCCCGCGGCCCGCCGGTTCTCCGAGCGGAGCACGGCACCGCCCGCGTCCAGGAAGGCCAGCCGGACGCCGCGCTCGCCCGACTCGGGGTCGGTGGCCAGATCCATCGGCAGGCCCGCGAAGCGCCGGTGCGGGTAGACGCCCGCGTGGACCTCGATCTCCGCGTCCTCGCCCAGGACGCGGCGCAGCCCTTCCAGGGGCGTGACCACGTGCTCGGCGTTGACGTGCGCGGATCCGCCGCCCTGCGCGCCGAACCGCACCGCGTTCGGGCCGATCAGCGCGACCCTGCCCGGCGCGTCCAGAGGAAGGACGCCGCCCTCGTCGTGCAGCAGGACCATCCCGCGCGCGGCCAGGTCCCGCAGCTGGTCGCGCGCGTCGGACGGCGTCGTCACCGGCGCGGGCCCGGGGAATCCGTCGAGCACGCCGACGCGCGCCGCGAGCCGCAGGACCCGCAGCACCTTGTCGTCGACCAGCTCCTCGGCGACCTCGCCCGCCCGGACGGCCGCGACGAGCCTGTCCCGCCAGTGGTTCAGGGGGCCGGGCAGGCCGGGCATCTCCACGTCCATGCCCGCGTTCGCGGACGCCGCCGTCGAGCGGATCGCCGTCCAGTCCGACACGACGACGCCGTCGAACCCCCACCTCCCCTTCAGGACGCCCGTGAGCAGCGGCCCGTTCTCGGTCATCGAGAGGCCGTTGACCTTGTTGTAGGCGGCCATGACCGCCCACGCCCCGGCCTTCACGGCCTCCTCGAACGGCCGCAGGTAGAGATCGTCCAGGGTGGCCGCGTCGATGATCGCGTCATAGGACGTCCGCGCGGTCTCCGAGTCGTTGCCGACGAAGTGCTTCACGGCCGCCGCGACTCCCGCCGACTGGACGCCGCGGACGAAGGCCGCGCCGATGCGGGAGACGAGCAGCGGGTCCTCGGAGTGGTTCTCGAAGTGCCGGCCGCCGAGCGGCGTCCGGTGCAGGTTGATCGTCGGCGCGAGCTGCACGTGAACGCCCTTGTCCCGGGCCTGCGCGCCGTTCAGCCGTCCGGCCCGCTCGGCGCACGTCACGTCCCAGGTCGCGGCGAGGGCGGTGACGGAGGGGAACAGCAGGCTCGGGTCCCGCTCGTCCCAGGCGGTGCCGCGCACGCCGGACGGGCCGTCGGACATGACCGTCCGGCGCAGGCCGATCCTCGGGATCGGGGGCAGCGTCCAGAAGTCGGCGCCGGTCAGCAGCCCGGCCTTCTCCTCGAGGGTGAGCTCGGCGAGACGCGCCCGCAGCGCGCCGTCCCTGTCGTCCTTGCCGTCTATGTCGTCCCTGTCGTCCATCGGACCTCCTGTGACGTCGACCACCTTCCCGGACCCTACGGCCGCCGCCGGGCGTATCCCGTGCCCGAGTCGCACGCCACGCGGATCACCGGGATCATGGGTGGCCCGCCGCCCCCCGACCGGAAGGACCGTCCATGACCAGCGACGACCGTGTGGCCCCGCCGATCACCGGGAACGAGCGCGACACCCTGCGGGCCAACCTCGACTACCACCGCGCGACCCTGGCGATGAAGTGCGAGGGCCTCACCGACGAGCAGCTGCGGCGGACCTCGATGCCGCCCTCGGCGCTCTCCCTGCTCGCGCTCGTCCGGCACATGGCGGAGGTCGAGCGCGCCTGGTTCCGCCGGGTCTTCGAGGACGCGGACGCGCCGATGGTCTGGTCCGGCGAGATGTTCGACTTCCAGGCGGCCTACGACGCGAGCAGGGGCACCGTCTCCGAGGCGTTCACGGCCTGGCGGGACGAGGTGGAGACCTCGCGCCGGGTCGAGCGCGAGGCCGGGTCCCTGGACGTGATCGGCCACCAGCCGCGCTGGGAGAAGGACGTCTCCCTGCGCTTCGCGGTGGTGCACGTCCTGCTGGAGTACGCGCGGCACAACGGCCACGCCGACCTTGTCCGCGAGGGCGTCGACGGCGTCGTCGGCGCCTGAGCGCACGGAAACGCCGGGCCCTCGTCCGAGGGCCCGGCGTTCCTCATGATCAGGTCAGTTGGTGGTGCGGCGCATCGCGTCGCTGATCTTCTCGGCGGCGGACGTGACGGGGGCGGCGTGGAGGCGTCCGGGGGTGCGGGTCAGGCGCTCCAGGGGGCCGGACACGGAGACGGCGGCGATCACGCGCCCGCCCGCGCCGCGGATCGGGGCGGAGACGGACCCGACGCCCTGCTCGCGCTCGCCGACGCTCTGCGCCCAGCCGCGCCGCCGGACCTGGGCCAGCGTCGTGGCCTCGAACTTCGCGCCGCGCAGGCCGCGGTGCAGGCGGTCCGGCTCCTCCCAGGCGAGGAGGATCTGCGCGGCCGAACCGGCGGTCATCGGGAGGGCCGCGCCGACCGGGATGGTGTCGCGCAGGCCGCTGGAGCGCTCGGCCGCGGCCACGCAGACCCGGACGTCGCCCTGGCGGCGGAACAGTGAGGCGCTCTCGCCGGTCATGTCGCGCAGCTGCGCCAGGACGGGCTGGGCGATCGCGAGCAGCCGGTCCTCACCGGCCGCGACGGCCAGCTCGGCGAGCCGTGGCCCGAGGATGAACCGGCCCTGGGTGTCGCGGTGGACGAGCCGGTGGTGCTCCAGCGCGACGGCGAGCCGGTGGGCGGTCGGCCGGGCCAGACCGGTGGTCTGGACGAGCTGGGCGAGGGAGGCCGGCCCGGCTTCCAGGGCGTTCAGAACGAGTACCGCTTTGTCGAGAACGCCGACTCCGCTAGAGTTGTCCATGTCTTGATATTGCCGTCTCGCGATGTGAGATGCAAATCAGGCGGGACAAGGTCGCCGGGCGCATGGGCGCGCCCGGCAGGACGACAGGTGAGGTGGAGCGATGGGCCGCACATTGGCCGACAAGGTGTACGACGCGCACGTCGTGCGACGTGCCGAGGGCGAACCGGATCTGCTCTACATCGACCTCCACCTCGTCCACGAGGTGACCAGCCCGCAGGCGTTCGACGGCCTGCGGATGGCGGGCCGACCCGTCCGGCGCCCGGATCTGACGATCGCGACCGAGGACCACAACGTCCCGACGACCGACCTGCTCGCGCCGATCGCCGACCCGGTGTCCCGGACGCAGGTGGAGACGCTGCGGAAGAACTGCGCCGAGTTCGGCGTCCGGCTGCACCCGATGGGCGACGACGGGCAGGGCATCGTCCACGTCATCGGCCCGCAGCTCGGCCTGACCCAGCCCGGCATGACGGTCGTGTGCGGGGACTCGCACACCTCCACGCACGGCGCGTTCGGGGCGCTGGCCCACGGCATCGGGACGAGCGAGGTCGAGCACGTCCTCGCCACGCAGACGTTGCCGCAGGTCAAGCCCAAGATGATGGCCGTGACCGTGAACGGCTCGCTGCCGGACGGCGTGACCGCCAAGGACCTGATCCTGGCGATCATCGCCGAGATCGGCACCGGCGGCGGCCAGGGCCACATCATCGAGTACCGCGGCCGGGCGATCCGCGAGCTGTCGATGGAGGGCCGGATGACGGTCTGCAACATGTCCATCGAGGCGGGCGCCCGCGCGGGCATGATCGCCCCGGACGAGACGACGTTCGCCTACCTCAAGGGCCGTCCGCACGCGCCCGAGGGCGAGGCGTGGGACGAGGCCGTCGCGTACTGGACGTCCCTGCGCACCGACGACGACGCCGTGTTCGACAAGGAGGTCGTCATCGACGCCTCCGCACTGACCCCGTTCGTCACCTGGGGCACCAACCCCGGCCAGGGCCTCCCCCTGGGCGATTCCGTGCCGGACCCGGCGGCCATCGCCGACCCGACCGAGCGCCAGGCCGCCGAGCGCGCCCTCCACTACATGGGCCTGACCGCCGGGACGCCGCTGCGCGACATCGCCGTGGACACGGTCTTCGTCGGCTCCTGCACCAACGGCCGCATCGAGGACCTGCGCGCCGTCGCGGACGTCCTCTCCGGGCGCAGGGTCGCCGAGGGCGTCCGCATGCTGGTCGTCCCCGGCTCGATGGAGGTCAAGAAGCAGGCCGAGGCCGAGGGCCTGAACGCCGTGATCACGGCGGCGGGCGCCGAGTGGCGCGAGGCGGGCTGCTCGATGTGCCTGGCGATGAACCCCGACAAGCTCACGCCCGGCGAGCGCAGCGCGTCCACGTCCAACCGCAACTTCGAGGGACGGCAGGGACCCGGCGGCCGCACCCACCTGGTGAGCCCCGCCGTCGCCGCCGCCACCGCCGTCACCGGCCGCCTGGCCGCGCCCGCCGACCTGTAAGGAAGTCGAAGGACCATGGAGAAGTTCGTCACGCACACCGGGCGCGCGGTCCCGCTGCGCCGCAGCAACGTCGACACCGACCAGATCATCCCGGCCGTCTGGCTCAAGCAGGTCAGCCGCACCGGATTCGACAAGGGCCTGTTCTCGTCCTGGCGCGAGGACCCCGGGTTCGTGCTGAACAAGCCCGAGTACGAGGGCGCGTCCGTTCTGGTCGCCGGGCCTGACTTCGGCACCGGGTCGTCCCGCGAACACGCCGTCTGGGCCCTCCAGCAGTACGGGTTCCGGGTCGTGATCGCGCCGCGCTTCGGCGACATCTTCCGGAACAACTCCACCAAGATGGGCCTGCTGCCGGTCGTCCTGCCCGCCGAGACCGTCGAGGCGATCCAGGAGCGCGCCGAGCGCGACCCCCGCGCCGAGATCGTCGTGGACCTGGAGAACCGCCAGGTCAGGGCCGGGGACGTCGTCGCGTCCTTCGAGATCGACGACTACACCCGCTGGCGGCTCCTGGAGGGCCTGGACGACATCGGCCTGACCCTGCGCCACGCCGACGCGATCACCGCGTTCGAGGAGCGCCGCCCGGCGCTGCTGCCCACCACGTCCTGACGGCCCTGCCCTGAGGGTTCTGCCCGTCCCTGACCTGCGGCGTCGCCGTCTTTCGGCACCCCGCGCACACGAGCCTGCCCCCGCACCGACGACAATTCGTGGTGTGCGGGGAGCAGGCCGGACGTGTTCGCGAAGGGGGCCGAGCGTGGCAGGAGGCCCGCGATGAGCGGCGATCCGTGGGACGGACCCGCCTGGGACGACCCGGAGCTGACCCGGCTCGCCGAGCGTCTCCGGGAGGCGCACCGGCGGGTCGCGCCGCTGCCCGCCGACGACCGGCGGCGGCTCATCCGGCAGCTCCTGGCGATCACCGATCTGGCCAAACGTGACGCTGACCTGGCCGCCCGCAGGCTGGACGCCTTCCTTTCGGGACGTGTCGCCGATTTCTCGTCTTCCCCCGAAGCCCGCTAGCGTTCGCCGTGGCCGGATCCGGTCCGGCGCCCGCGCGAGACGGGGGCGAGACCGACCAAAACGCCTGCGACACGGGAACTCTCGCGTTCAGGTGATTGTGTCGGTGCCATGCCTCCCATAGTTTCGTTCGGGCAAGGGGGGAACCAGAGGAGTAACCCATGAACAAGCGTGAGCTGGTAGACGCCATCTCCGATCGGCTCGGCAGCAAGAAGGCCGCCGCTGAGGCCGTCGACGCGATCCTGGAGACGATCCAGACCACGGTCGCCAAGGGCGACAAGGTCGCGATCACCGGTTTCGGTTCGTTCGAGAAGGCCGACCGGCCTGCCCGCACGGCCCGGAACCCCGCAACGGGCAAGACCATCGAGGTTCCCGCGACGTCGGTGCCGAAGTTCAAGGCCGGCGCCGACTTCAAGAACCTGGTGGCCGGGAAGAAGTAAGGCGCCCGTGGCGTCCGACGGCGCCCGGTTCCGCTCCGGCGGGGCCGGGCGTCAACGTGTGTCCGGGCCTTCGCGCCGGATGTTCTAGGGCAGGGGGAACGTGGACAGGGTGATCGCGGTGACGCGGCCGTCCGGCCCGACCGCGAGGTTCACCCGCTGGCCGAGGCGCAGCAGCCGCAGGCCGCCCCGGTCGAACGCCTCGGCGTCGAAGCCCAGCTCGGACCCGTCGTCCAGCAGGACGCCGCCGGAGCGGGTCTCCGGGTCGTAGTCGCGCACGGTCGCCTGCATGGCCCCGACCCTACTGCCCGCCCCCTCGAAGCGTCCCGGCAAGCGGCCAACATGGTGTTCCGCTTGGCGGCCGCCGCAGCGTCTTGGTCAGCGGCCGACGCGGGTTCCGGCTAGCGGCCGGTCACCGGTTCGGGCAGGAGGGCCGCGACGGCCGCCGTCCGGGGGCCGACGCCCAGTTCCAGCGCGGCCCGCAGGTCGGCGGGCGTGTCGACGTCCCGCCGGACGCTGTCGATGCCCGGGACGAGCAGCTCGCGGGCGCCCCGGGCGCGGTGCGCGGTGCGCGAGTCGCCGCCGAACGCCGGGGCGAACGGCACGCCCGGACGGGCCGTGTAGAGCGTGGTGCCGACGCGGGCCGTGTCCGGGACGAACGCCTCGGCCGCCTCGGACGCCGCGTCCAGCGCGAGGGCGAGCTCTGCCGGGCGCAGGGCGGGAAGATCCGCGGAGAGCGCGCCGACGCCCGTGTCCGGGTGCAGCTCGCGGCCCCTTCCGGCGCCGTGGACCAGGGCCGGGTTGAGACCGGCGTCCGGTTCGTCCGGGACGACGGTCGCGCCCAGCGCGGACAGCTCGGCGGCGGGCAGGGGGTCGTCGGTGACGACGATCACAGCGCGGACCCGGTCGCAGGCGAGCGCCGCCGCGACCGTGTCGCCCGCCACCGCGAGCGCGAGGGCCTCGCGGTGCCGGCCCGCGCCGTCCGCCATCCGGGTCTTCGCCCTGGCCAGCACCTTGACCGGGACGACCAGGGTCCAGCCGGGGCGGGGCACGGCACGTTCTGCTGTAGACATGGCCATTCGACTTTATGCGCTCGCAACCGCGACACTTGAGGACACCCCGCGTTCATCCCGGCGCGGGGTCCGTACGAGGAGGGACGGGAATGGGGCACCGCTATTCGCCCGGCTGGCGCAAGCTGACCATCGTCATCCTTCGCCCGATGCTGTTCGGGCTGCTCAAGAGGGACTGGCGGGGCCGGGGGAACGTGCCGGGCGAGGGCGGCGTGATCATCGCCGCGAACCACATCTCCGAGTCCGACCCGCTCGCGCTCGCGCACTTCGTGTACGAGTCCGGTCGCTACCCGGTGTACCTCGCCAAGTCCACCCTGTTCGACGTCCCGATCGTCAAGACCGTCTTCCGCGGGACGGGCCAGATCCCCGTCTACCGCGACCGCTCCGACGCCTCCCTCGCCCTGCGGGACGCCGAGGAGGCCCTCCGCGACGGTGAGTGCCTGATGTTCTACCCCGAGGGCAGCTGCACCCGCGACCCCGAGCTGTGGCCGATGACCGGCCAGACCGGCGTGGCGCGGATGGCGCTGAAGACGGGCGCGAAGGTCGTCCCGGTGGCGAACTGGGGCGCGCACGAGCTGCTCCCGTACAAGAAGGGCGAGCCGACCGGGCTGCGCGGACGCCTGAAGAAGGGCTTCCACCCCTTCCCGCGCAAGACCATGCACGTGCTCGCCGGGCCGCCCGTGGACTTGTCGAAGTACGAGGGCCAGGAGCTCACCAAGGACGTCCTGCACGCCGCGACCGACGAGATCATGCGCCAGATCACCGACCTTCTCGGCGAGCTGCGCGGCGAGAGCCCCCCGGCCGAGCTCTACGATCACCACAAGGTCCTGGAGGAGCGCCGCCGGGCCGCCGGGCGGAGGCCGGACGCGGGTCCCGGCACCGGCGAGGCGGCGCACGCGGCCGGGACGTCGGAGACCGCGGAGCGGGAGGGCGGCAAGTGACCATCCGCTGCGCCGTGCTCGGCGCCGGGTCGTGGGGGACCGTCGTCGCCAAGCTGATGTGCGACGCGGGCAGCGAGGTGACCCTTTGGGGACGCCGCGCGGAGATCGTCGACGCGATCAACGAGCGGCACGAGAACCCGGACTACCTGCCCGGGATCCCCCTTCCCGGGGAGCTGCGCGCCACCACCGACGCCGCCGAGGCGCTCGCCGGGGCGGACGTCGTCGGGATCGCGGTCCCCGCGCAGACGCTGCGCGCCAACCTCGCCGCCTGGGCCCCGTTCCTCCCGCCGGACGCGCTGCTGGTCAGCCTGATGAAGGGCGTCGAGCTCGGCACCACCAAGCGGATGACCGAGGTGATCGCCGAGGTCGCGGGCGCGCCGCTCGAGCGCGTCGCGGTGTTCTCCGGCCCGAACCTGGCCCGCGAGCTGGCCGTCGGCGAGCCCGGCGCGGCCGTCGCCGCCTGCCTGGACATGGCGGGCGCCGAACGGCTCCAGGCCGCGACGATGACCCCGTACTTCCGCACCTACACCTCCACCGACGTGATCGGCGTGGAGCTCGGCGGCGCGGTGAAGAACGTGATCGCGCTGTGCGTCGGGATGGCCGTCGGGCTCGGCTTCGGCGACAACACCAAGGCCGTGCTGATGACGCGCGGGCTCGCCGAGATCGCCCGGCTGGGCGCGTCCCTCGGCGCGGACGAGCACACCTTCGCGGGCCTCGCCGGGATGGGCGACCTGGTGGCGTCCTGCTCGTCGCCGCTGGCCCGGAACCGGACGTTCGGCGAGAACCTGGGCCGCGGCATGACGCCGGAGCAGGTCATCGCGGTGACCAAGCAGACCGCCGAGGGCGTCAAGTCGTCCAAGGCGGTGCTGGAGCTGGCGCGCAAGAACCACGTGGAGATGCCGATCACCGAGGAGGTGGTCGCGGTCATCCACGAGGGCAAGCCGGTCAAGGAGGCGGGCCTCGCGCTGATCACCCGGTCACCGAAACCCGAGCGTTACGGCGTGACACCGAAGCAGGATTAGTACTGTCCGTGACACACTGGAGGCGATGCGTAGTACCTCCAGTGTCCGGCAGGGTGAGAACACCCGCGCCGCGCACCTGCCGCAGCCGGCCGTCCCGCAGCAGGCCCCGGTCGGCGCGCCCGTGTGGCGCACGGCCGGTTTCGCCTACGCGGGCGCGGCCGAGCACGCCGAGCTGACCGCGTCGGAGACCGCGGGCCCGGTCGACAACCCGTCGGCGCTGGCGTTCGCGTCCGGCGTCGCCGCGCTGGAAGGCGCGAACCTGGACGGCCCGGTCGTCGCCGAGGCGTTCCCGTCGGGGGCCGCGGCCGTCACGGGCGTCCTGCTGGCCTGCGCGACGTCCGGGATGCACGTCGTGGCGCCCGCCGGGGTCCACGGGCCGGTGCGCTCGATCCTGACCGGGCTGCTCGCCCGGCTCGGCGTGGAGACGACGTTCGCCGAGCCGGGCGAGACGGCCGCGGCGATGCGCCCGGCGACACGGCTCGTCTGGGCGGAGACGCTCTCCGATCCCGACCTCCTCGTGGCCGAGCTGCCGCGGCTCGCCGGGATCGCGCACGCGCACGGCGCGCTGCTCGCGGTCGACTCGTCCCGGACGACGCCGGTGGTGTGCCGTCCGCTGGAACACGGCGCCGACCTCGTGGTGCACGACGCGTCCGGGAGCCTGGGCGGTCATGGCGACGCGTCCGGCGGGGTGGTCGCCGGGGGCGCGCACGTGATGACGGTCGTCCGGCGCGTCCGGGTGGAGACGGGCGCGTCGCTCGCCCCGGACGAGGCGTTCCTGCTGCGGCGCGGCCTGGAGACGCTGCCCCTGCGCGTGCGGCGGCAGTGCGACACGGCGAGCGCCGCCCTGGCCAAGCATCCGGCCGTCCGGACCGTGGCGTATCCGGGCCTTCTAGGGCATCCCGGGCATGAGACGGCGCGCCGCCTGTTCGATGCCGGACCGGAGGGCACACGGTTCGGGGGAGTGGTGACGGTCACCCCGCACGGCGGGCTCGCCGCCGGGCAGGCGCTGGTGGACGCCGTCCGACTGGCCCTGGTCGCGGGCGCGGACGGCGGCGTCCGGACGACCGTCGCGCACGCCGCGACGTTCACGCCCGGCGCCGACCCGGCCGCCGTCCGGTTCACCGTCGGCCTGGAGGACGCCGCCGACCTCGTCCGCGACGTCGGCCGGGCCCTCGACACGGCCGCGCGCGTCACCGGCCGCGAGACCGGCGCCGTCCGCGACCCCGCCGCCTACGACCATGCCGCCTACGACCATGCCGTTCGCGATCATGTCGCCGGGACGCCGGACGTGGTCGTCCCGTCGCAGGAGCGCGCCTCCGGAACGATCACGGGCGTGGCCGATACCGCCTGATCACCGGTAGGGTCGGACACCATGTCCCAGGTTTCTCGCAAGATCCGTGTGGCGGTGGTGTTCGGCGGGCGCAGCTCCGAGCACGCCATCTCCGCCGTCACCGCGGGCGCGGTGATGGCCGCGATCGACCGCGACCGCTACGAGGTCGTCCCGGTCGGCATCGCCCGTGACGGCAGGTGGGTTCTCCCCCCGGCGGATCTCGACCTGGCGATCACCGAGGGCCGGCTGCCCGAGGTGGGCACCGAGGGCAGCGCGCTCGCGCTCCCGTTCGACCCCGACTCGCGCGGCCTGCTGGTCGTCGAGCCGGGCGAGGTCCCGCGCGCGCTCGGCGACGTCGACGTCGTCCTGCCGCTGCTGCACGGCCCCTACGGCGAGGACGGCACGCTCCAGGGCCTGCTCGAACTCGCGGGCGTCCGGTACGTCGGCGCGGGCGTGCTCGCGAGCGCGGTCGGGCAGGACAAGGGCTTCATGAAGCTGGTCTGGCAGGCGCAGGGCCTGCCGGTCGGCCCGTACGTGACGATGACCGACCGCGAGTGGCGGCGCGAGCGCAAGCGCAAGCTGGACGAGATCGCCGAGCTGGGCCTGCCGGTGTTCGTCAAGCCCGCCCGCGCCGGATCCAGCATGGGCATCACCCGGGTGACCGACGCGGCCGACATCGAGGCCGCGATCGAGACGGCCCGCGAGCACGACCCGAAGGTGATCGTCGAGGCCCAGATCGACGGGCGCGAGATCGAGTGCGGCGTCCTGCAGGGCATCGGCGACGAGCCGGCCGAGGCCAGCGTCCCCGCCGAGATCCGGATGGCGAACCAGCACGACTTCTACGACTTCGAGACCAAGTACCTCGACGGCTCGACGTCCCTGTCCATCCCGCCGGAGCTGCCCGCCGACGCGATCGACGAGGTCCGCCGCATCGCCGTCCGCGCCTTCGAGGCGCTCGACTGCGAGGGCCTGGCCCGCGTCGACTTCTTCCACACCACCGACGGCCGCTGGGTCCTGAACGAGATCAACACCATGCCGGGCTTCACCCCGACGTCGGCGTTCCCGCAGATGTGGGCCGCGACCGGGCTGGACTACCCGTCCCTGGTCGACCGACTCATCCAGACCGCCCTCACGCGTGAGGTCGGTCTCCGCTAGGGCCCTCGGCGGCCCGGCGTTTCTCCCGCTTGGCGATGAGGGTGTCGGTCTGGACCGCGAGCCGGGAGCCGAGTGGCCAGCCGATGTAGTGGGTCAGGAAGATGGCGGTCTCGCGGAGTTCGTCCGGGGTGAGGTCGCCGCTCTCCAAGGCGGCGGGGATCTGGATGTCCAGGACGTCGTTGAGGCCCTGACCGGCGAGCATGCCGATGAGGAGGAGGCGCCGGTCGCGCAGGGACAGGCCGGGGCGCGTCCAGATGTCGCCGAAGAGGTGGTCGACGGTGATGCCGAAGAAGTCGCCCGGCGCGTCCCCGACGTCCCAGCCGTAGACCTCGCGCATCTTGGCCAGGCCACGGGCGCGGCGCTCATCCATCCTGGTCCTCCTGGGGCAGGCCGAGGCCGGTGGCGAAGCGGGCCAGGGCGAGGCGGGCGAGCGGGGTGTCGACGTCCAGGTCGGCGGCGAGTTCGAGGGCGAAGGTGAGGTCCTTCTCGCCGAGCGCGCGGACGTGGTCGAGGATCGGGCGCAGCGGGTCGTCGTCGGCGAGGGGCGCGGTCGTGGGACGCAACATGATGGAGCCCGCGCCGCCGGTGACGGCGTCCGTGTGCCGGACGATCCGGGCGAGCTTCCGCAGCGACACGCCCGACGCCTCGGCGAGGCGCTGCGCCTCGGCGGCGGCCGTGAACGCGGTGAAATGCAGCAGGTTGCGGGCCAGTTTCGTGCGGGTGCCCGCGCCGACGGGGCCCATGTGCAGGACGAGGTCCGCCCACGCCCCGAACGGTTCGCGGCAGGCGTCGAACGCCTCGTCCGAGCCGCCGACCATGACGGCGAGGGTGCCGCCGGCCGCGCCCATGAAACCGCCGCTGACCGGGGCGTCCACGACGTGGACGGGGCCGGAGCGCGCGGCGAGGTCCGCGGCGGTGCGGGCGCGGATGGTGGAGTGGATCGCCAGGACGGCGCCCGGCCGCATGGCGGGGAGGGCCTCGGCGGCGACCTCGGTCACCTGCGCGTCGTCCCGGACCATGATCGAGACGAGGTCGGACCCGGCGGCCAGTTCGGCGATGCCGGACGTGGCGCGCGCGCCGTCCTCGACGAGGGGCGCGAGAGCCTCGGGGCGGGTGTCGTAGACGAGGAGACCCTGCTTGACCAGGTGTTTCGCCATGGGCGCGCCCATCTGGCCGAGCCCGACGAAGCCGACCGTCATGCGCGGAACACCTCGCCGCCGTCCACGTTGATGATCTGCCCGGTGATCCAGCGCGCCTCGTCGGAGAGGAGGAACAGGCACATTCCGGTCAGGTCCTCGGGGGTGCCCATGCGCTTGAGCGCGAGCCTGTCGCGGACGATCTTCTGCACCATGTTCCCCGGGACGACCGTCCGGTTCGCCTCGGTGTCGGTCGGGCCGGGCGCGATCGCGTTGACGCGGATGTTCATCGAGCCGAGTTCGTGCGCGAGCTGCTGCGTCATGCCGTTCACGCCGACCTTCGCGAGGCCGTAGAAGCCGGAGTACTGCCAGGCGGCCGTGGACGACTGGTTCACGATCGCGCCGCCGCCGCGCGCCTGCATGTGCGGGATGACGGCGCGGGCGCAGAGCAGAGCGCCGTCCATGTTCACCGCCATGAAGCGCTTGTAGTAGTCCCAGTCGACCGTGAAAAGGAAGTCGAGCCGCATCGTCCCGAAGATCGCGGCGTTGTTGACGAGCAGGTCGACGCCGCCGAGGCGCTCGGCCGTGGTGTCCGCCAAGGACTGGACGGACGCCGGGTCCGACACGTCCGCGTGGACGAACAGGCCCTTGATCTCGTCCGCGACGTCCTGGCCGGTGTCGTTCACGTCGGCGACGACGACCGACGCGCCCTCGGCGGCGAGCGCCCGCGCGTACGCCGCGCCGATCCCGCCCGCCGCGCCCGTGACGATCGCGACCTTTCCCTCGAACCGTCCCATCGTCACGCCCCTTCGGCGATCGCCTTGGTCTCCAGGTACTCCTCGAACCCGGCCACGCCCATCTCGCGGCCGATTCCGGACTGCTTGTAACCGCCGAACGGGACGTCCGCGCCGTACCAGACGCCGCCGTTCACGCTGACCGTCCCGGTGCGGAGCCGCGCCGCGACCGCGTTCGCCCGCTCCGGGCTCCCGTGCACCGCGCCGGACAGCCCGTACGGCGAGTCGTTCGCGATCCGGACGGCGTCGTCGTCCCCGTCGTGCGGCAGCAGCACGAGCACCGGGCCGAAGATCTCCTCGCGGGCGGTGCGGGAGTCGTTGCTCAGGCCCGTGACCAGCGTCGGCTCGATCCAGAAGCCGTCCCGCCGGTCGGCCGGGCGGCCCCCTCCGCAGGCGAACGCGCCGCCCTCGTCGAGCGCGAGCCGCAGGAACGCCTCCACCCGGTCGCGCTGCCCCGCCGAGATCAGCGGGCCGCAGATCGTCCCGTCGTCGGACGGGTCGCCGGGCCCGAGCCTGGTCAGCGTCTTCGCCATGATCGCGGCGGCCTCGTCGTAGCGGTCGCGTGGGACGAGGACGCGCGTGGTGAGCGCGCAGCCCTGCCCGGCGTGCGTGACGCCCGCGAACGCCGCGTACGAGCAGGCCGCCTTGAGGTCCGCGTCGTCCAGGACGATGAACGCGGACTTGCCGCCGAGCTCCAGGAACACCCGCTTCAACGTCGTCGCGGCGGACGCCATGACGGCCCGCCCGGTGCCGGTCGACCCGGTGAACGAGACCAGGTCCACGCGGTCGTCCGCGGCGAGCAGCGCGCCGATCCCGTGGTCGGACGACGTGACCACGTTGAGCACACCGGGCGGAAGGTCGGTCTCGTTCGCCGCGAGGACACCGAGCGCGGCCGCGCACCAGGGCGTGTCCGGCGCGGGCTTCAGCACGACCGTGTTCCCGGCCGCCAGCGCCGGGCCGGCCTTCGCGAGGTTGATCTGGTGCGGGAAGTTCCACGGCGTGATCGCCGCGACGATCCCCGCCGGCTCCCGGACGATCCGCCGGTGCGACGCCATGCCCATCGGCTCGGCGCGTCCGAGGTCGGTCTCCCACGCGTAGGACTCGGCGAGGTCGGCGAACCAGCCGAGGTCCGCGACCGGGGCGTCGAGCTGCGCGCCGAACGTCAGGAAGCGCGGCGCGCCCACTTCGCTGATGGTCAGTTCGCGGAGTTCGTCGGAGTGGGCTTGCAGGGCGTCCCGGAGTTGCCGCAGGCAGTGGGCCCGGAACGTCACGTCGGACGACCAGCCGGTCTCGTCGAACGCGCGCCGCGCGGCGGTCAGCGCCTGGTCGAGATCGGCGGCCGTGGCGTCGGCGGCCTGGCCGATGACCTGGCCCGTCGCGGGGTCGACGGTGTCGAACACGCCGCCGGAGCCGGGGACGAGACGGCCGTCCAGGAGGAGGGGAGAGGGAGTGTTGCCGAACAAGCGATCGGTTGTTCTGGACACCTGTCCAGACTACATTTCCGACCATGACCGAACGCAAGTACCGCACGGACTATTCGGGCGACTTCGACCCCGGCTTCCGTTTCGAGGACCTGTCGCACGCGGCGCTCGTCCGACTCGTCCGCGAGTACGCGCTGATCGTCCACCTGCTCGACCGCTCCTGCCTGACCGCCGTCGGACTCCGCTACGGACAGGAGGCCGTCGAGCAGATCGCCATCGAGGAGTGGAAGGGCGCCAGCCCCGTCTACACACGGCGCATCCGCGAGATCATGCGGATCGAGGGCGACGGCGTCTCGGCCATTTTCAAGGTACTCCAGCTCGACCCGGGGTTCGCCCAGCACTACATGGACGTCGAGTACGAGCTGGTCGACGAGCGGCACGGCTTCTTCCAGCTCCGCTCCTGCGGCGCGCTGCTCGACGTCGAGCCGTTCGGCGAACGGTCCGTCACGGGCATGTGCCACACCATCGAGGACGGCACGTTCGACATCACCGCGCAGGCCGTGAACCCGAAGGCGCGCGTCCGGCCCGTCCACCGGCCGCCCCGGAACCCCGCCGGACGCGTCCCGCACTGCCGCTGGGAGGTCGTCATCGACGACGACACCGAGACGCTGCCCGAGGCCGACATCACCCGCATGACCCGCGGCACCACCGCGGCCCGCCACCGCTTCCCCGCGATGCGGGACGGCACTCCTCACCTTCCCGGGTGACGTGCCTCACCTGAGCGACACGTTGTCACGGCCGGACGCCCGGGGTACCTTTCTGGACAGTTCGTCAATAAGAGTCACAGCCTCGCCGGAGCCGCCCATGACCGCCCAGCTCGGGGAGCCGGACAACCTCGTTCTCCAGGCCCGCGACGTGCGCTTCGACTGGTCCGCGGTGCCGCTGCACTGGATCCCGCGCGACCCCGTCGCGACCCACCTCGTCAACGTGCTGCACATGCTGCTCCCCGCCGGCGAGGAGTGGTTCGTGCGGGTGTTCAAGGAGGCCGTCCCGCTCGTCCGCGACGACCGCCTGCGCGAGGACGTCCTCGGCTTCATCGGCCAGGAGGCCATGCACGCCGCGTCCCACGACGGCGTCCTCGACCACTTCGTCGACCAGGGCCTCGACGTCCGCCCGTTCGTCCGGCAGGCCGAGTTCTTCTTCGAGACCATGCTCGGCGACCGCGGCCTCACCGGCGACCGCCGCCGCGCCTGGCTCAACGAGCGGATCTCCCTCATCGCCGCCATCGAGCACTTCACCGGCGTCCTCGGCGACTGGATCCTCAACGCCGAGGCGCTCGACCGCGCCGGCGCCGACCCGATGATGCTCGACCTGCTGCGCTGGCACGGCGCCGAGGAGGTCGAACACCGGCACGTCGCGCACGAGCTGTTCATGCACCTCGACGGCCGCTACCCCGTCCGCGTCCGCGCCATGGCCGAGACGATCACCATGCTGACCTCCCTCTGGCAGCGCGGACACCGCTACCTCATGGCCGCCGACCCCATCGTCCAGGGACGCGTCAAGGGCGGCGTCCGGCACATGCGCCGCACCGGGGCCCAGGGGCTCACCCCCAGCGGCCGCATGGTCGGCGCGTCCATCGGACGCTACCTGCGCCGCGACTACAGCCCTCTCAACGAGGGCTCCACCGAGCAGGCCCTCGCCTACCTCGCCTCGTCCCCGGCCGCCCAGGCGGCCCTGCGATGACCCGCATGTCCTACCCCGCCGACCTGTACGGACGCCGGGACCGCGACCGGTTCTGGGTCGCGGTCAACACGTTCTTCACCAGCGTCCAGCGGGTGCGGATGCTGCGGTCGCCCGTCCTGCCGCCCGTCCGGGAGGTCGACCGGTCGGCGGACCTGGTCGTCCGGTCCGTCCGGAAGGTCGCCGAGGACGTCGTCGCGCTCACCCTCGCCGCCCCCGACGGCGGCGTCCTGCCCGCCTGGCACCCCGGCTGCCACCTCGACCTGCACCTGCCGTCCGGACGCCGCCGCCAGTACTCCCTGTGCGGCGACCCGTCCGACCGGCGCACCTACCGCATCGCCGTCCGCCGCCTCCCGGACGGCGGGGGCGGCTCGGTCGAGATCCACGACGAGGTCACCGAGGGCGACGTCCTCAAGATCCAGGGCCCCCGCAACGCGTTCCCCCTGATCCCCCGCGACCGCTACCTGTTCATCGCGGGCGGCATCGGCATCACCCCGATCCTCCCCATGGTCCAGGCCGCCCACCGGGCCGGAGCCGACTGGCGCCTCATCTACACCGGCCGCACCCGCGAGACCCTCCCCTTCCTGGACGAACTCGCGGGCCTCCCGTCCGCTCGCATCACCATCCGGACGGACGACACCGACGGCATCCCGACCAGCGCCGACCTCCTCGCCGACGCCACCCCCGGCACCGCCGTCCACGTCTGCGGCCCGGCCCCCATGATCGACACCATCCGCGCCGCCTTCCCGTCCGACGCGACCCTCCACTACGAACGCTTCGCCCCGGCCCCCGTCACCAACGGCCACCCGTTCGAGGTCGAACTGAAGCGCTCGGGCCGCGTCCTGCAGGTTCCCCCCACCCGCTCGGCCCTCGATGTCATCAAGGAAGAACAACCGGACGTCGCCTACTCCTGCCGTCAAGGCTTCTGCGGAACCTGCAAGGTCAGCGTCCTCTCCGGCGACGTCGACCAAAGAGCCCCGTCCGACCCGCCCGGCGACGACACCATGCTCATCTGCGTCTCCCGAGCCACCAAGGGCCGCCTCACCCTCGACCTCTGATTAATTCCGTTGCGCCGTTTCTGAAGCCTTGGCACTCTGATGAACGTCCGCAACGGACATGAAGCCCCGAGAGGAGAACCGGCCATGCTGAAGCTCTATCGACTGCCCAAGGCGTCGCTCGCCAGCACCGGCCGGTATCCCACTTCCTGACTCCGGCCCGCGCCCGGGTGACGCCGAGATTCCACCAACGCGCGCGGCTCTGGTCCAACAGGCAGAGACGTCGGCCTTAGGTGCCGAAGGTTCGGGGTTCGAATCCCCGGAGCCGCACGACGCCCTCGTAGTCCAATTGGCAGAGGCGTCCGGTTGAGGGCCGGGATGGTATGGGTTCGAATCCCATCGAGGGCACGCCAGGGGTGGCGCCGAAGCAGGAGAGTCGGGCCTGCCTGTAAAGCAGGTGCTCAGCGCTGAGTGGGTTCGAATCCCACCCACCCCACAAGGAATTCCGAATTCGCCCCGCCGCGGGCAGTCGTGATGGGATCGACTCCGTGCGTCCGACGAACTATGAGAACGACCTGCCGGCCAGGATGGAGCAGAACCTGGCCGAGCATGCCTGTCACCTGCACAGACAGCTCAAGGGCGCCACGGTCATGGAGACCGCCGACCTCCTGATCGCCGACAGCGGCCTCGATGACGACACCTTCAACATCGTCGCCATGGCCCGCTTCACCCCCGAGACCGCCCCGTCGCGGATCGCGGAGACGGTGACGACGCTGACCGCCACGGGCCGCCCGTTCTCCTGGTGGGTGGGGCCCGCCTCCACGCCGGAGAACCTGGAAGCCCACCTGTCGGCCGCCGGCCTCGTGGCCACGGAACAAGAAGCGGCCATGTGGGCCGACCTGAAGGACGATCTGCCCCGTCCGCACGTGGACGGCCTCGACATCCTCCCGGTGACCACATCCGCGCAGCTCACCGACTACGCCACGGTCCTCGCCGCCAACTGGGACCCGCCCGCCGAAACCGTACGCCGCTTCTTCGACATGGCCGCCCCACAAGCCCTGGCCCCCGACTGCAAGGCCCGCTACCTCGTCGGCTACGTGGACGACCGCCCGGTGTGCTCCGCCGAGGTCTTCGACCATGCGGGAGTCGCCGGGATCTACAACATCTCCACCCTGGCCACCCACCGCCGCCGCGGCTACGGCGGCGCCATCACCCTGGCAGCCCTCCACACCGCCCGCAGCCGGGGGCACAACATTGCGGTGCTCCAAGCATCATCCGACGGAGAACCCGTCTACCGCCGCCTGGGCTTCCACACCACCGCCCACTTCACCGAATACGCCATCACCTCCTGAACCACGCCGGTGCCGGGTGCCTACTCAGGCAGGGCCCAGGAGATTCCGCTGCGCGTGGAGAGCCACACACGCTGTGCTCCTGCGCGCGCTGTGAGCCCGAAGCTCGACCAGTCCGGACGGCCGAAGTCCTCCCACGACTGGTGCGCCGCCTCGACCAGGTCCCAGAGGGGACGGGGCCCGCCTTGCTCGACGCGACGCCGACCATGGTCGTCGGCAGGGTGGACCTCGGCCCAGGACCCATCGGACGCGGCAAGGCCGTAGAGCTGGAACCCGTCCTCGTGGGTGGCCCAGTAGGGAGAGGCATCGCCAAGCTGCAACTGCGCCAGGAAGGCGAACGCGGGGTCATCGAGGACGGCGGGCGCGAGCTCAGTCCCACGTATGACCTCGGCCTCGGGATAGTGAGGTTCGGCTGTGGGCTTGGCCGACCGTGCGGGCATGAATCCAGCCCATCTCGGTAGGTAGCGACCCGATGCTGTGCCGTCCTCGCCCACCTGGACGAGGACCATCGCTCCGCCAAGGCCGCCGGCGACATTGGCGAGGATGAGCCCGCCGGGCCTGGTCTGCTCGATCCAAGCAGGCGGAACGTTGGGGAACGCGCAGGTCCCGATGACGCGGTCATAAGGGGCGTTCGCAGGAAGTCCCTCGCGCCCGTCGGCGACCGCCAGCGTCGGCCGATGCCCGAGACCTGCGAGACGCTCCCGCGCACCGTCGACAAGCTGTTCGTCGATATCGACCGATGTGACGTTGCCCGAGCCGAGACGTTCGCTCAGAAGAGCGGCGTTGTAGCCGGTGCCGGTCCCCACCTCCAGCACGGTCATGCTGTCGGCGACATTCAGGGATTCCAAGAGTCGTGCCATGAGACCAGGTGCGGTGGACGAACTGGTCCACGCGCCGCTGCGGCTCCCGTTGGCGAGTGCGACCTCAACAGGCACCCCCCTGACCTGGGTGATCAGGGTCTCGTCGGAGTAGACACCGTCAAGCCACTGCTCACGCTGGCCAGGGTCGTCCCCACTGATCAGCGTGTATCGGACGCCGTCCGGCGCGTGTTCGTACCGGGCGTAATGCGGAACGAACAAATGCCGCGGAACCCGCGCGAAGACCCGCCTCCACGTGGGATCGGCGATATCGCCGCTCTCCCTGAGCCGATCAGCGAGCGCGGCGGCCCGACGTCTGACGTCTGCGGCGATGCCGGACCGGGTCATTGCTCTGCCCCTTCGAGTACGTCGGCGATGGCGGCAGCGATCGGCAGATCGCAGTGATGGGCCAGCCATCCCCACTCGCCATTGGGATTCAGGTCACCGAGAAAGAACCACTCGCCGCGCGGGTTGATGGCGAAGTCTGCCGCGCAGTAGACCAGGCCGAGCCGATCAAGGCATTCGCGTAGCCCGGCCCGCACCTCGTCGGGGACTGCCACGACCCGGTACCGGTGCGAGGCGTAGTCGGCGCGCCAGTCGATGCGTCCCTCAGGACTGTCGGTATGGATGGCAACGGCGAACATGTCATCGCCGACCACGGTGACCCGCACTTCGGCCTGCTTGGGGATCCACTCCTGGAAATAGTGCGCGGTCACGCGTATCGAGGGATCGCCGAGGGAGGTCAGGTCGGTGATCGGTGTCGCGTACAGGATGTGCGTCGACCCCGCCTCGGTATGCACCGATCCGGCGAGCGGCTTGTAGATGATCTCGACGCCTATGGCCTTCGCCCATGCGAGTGCCTGGTCGGGCGTGTTTCCGATGAAGGTGCGGGGGATGCGCAGACCGGCGGAGACAGCGGTCGACAGTTGAAGTGGCTTGTACTCCGCGGCGGCGGTACGCGTGGGGTTGTTGACCCAGGCGCAGTCGAGGGCATGCAGCACCCCACCGAACCCGAGACGCGCCTCGCCATAAGACCAAAGCTGTTCAGGCCTGGTCATTCCTTCGGGGAGTTCGAACTGCCCGGGGTGACGGAAGTAGACGCCGACGACATCTTCGAGTCGCGCTGAGTGGTGGTCTCCGATCAGTGTTCCCGACCAGATACCAGGTCCGCACTCAGCCGACAGCGCCAGCCGTTGCGGGAAGTCAGCGGCGTCGAAGCGCATGACCGAGACGCCGCGCCGGTCGAGTTCGTGCAGGACCCTGTCTGCGGTGCCGTCGTCCCGGTTGGTGATGACGAGAACGGTTGAGGCCATCGATGTCTAGTCCTTTGTCGTCTCTTCGGGGGACGGCTTGCTCCCATCCGGCGTTCCAGTCGTCTCCTTGGTGCCGCCTTTGTGCCTGAACACCGGGTTTCCCGTCGCGATCTCGACGGTGAGCTGCCGGACGGGGTCGTAGATCACCGACCCGTCGGGAGCGAGGGGACGGGTCCGGGGCTGCCGGATGAACCGCAAGCCCCACGGGCGGACGCCGGTGGTCGAGGGTGGTGCGGTGCTTTCGGCCTGTACTGAAGGCATCGGGTCGAGTGGGAACATGTCGCCGACCCTGGCGATCAGGCCACGAGACTCCCCGTCGGGTGAGCAGAGCAAGGTGTTGATCGGTTCCGGGTTCTTGAACATCACATCTCCTCGAAGTGATCGACTGTGCACGTTTCTCCTGGTAGTGCCGCTATCTCAGGTGGTGAGCGGAGACGGCCGACACTATGCCGCGAGGGAAATGCCCCGAAGGGCATTGGCGGTATGGGAGTTATGTTCGTCGGCGGAGGGTGCTTGAAGCCAGGAAACCGTGCATGGGGTGTGTGACGCCATGGTGAACTGGCGTCATTCACAGTTCACTCACCCTCACGGAAGAGGTGGGAAGGCCATGGGTGATAGCGGTCAGACGGCCCCGGTCGGCGAGTCGTTCGGCGCGGTGATCGAGCGGTGGAGGGTCAGACGTCGGATGACGAAGAAGGCACTCGCCGAGACGATGGGGCTGGATCGTTCGTACGTGTCGCATGTGGCGGCGGGAAGGCACGGCGCGTCAGCCTCTTTCGCACGAAAGGCGGAGGCCGTGCTGAACGCCGGGGGTGAGATCTGGCAGGCGTGGCAGGCCGCGCAACCGGTCCACCAGCGAACGCTGGATGCCGCGCGTGGGCCTGGCGGCTTGGTGGTCGAGCATGACCATGCCGAGCTCGGCTACGACGGGTCGACGTTCGTCGCGACGATGCGGCGCGTGATCACCAACACCGGCCCCGAGCCGGTCACCCGCTACCTGGTCCGTGTCAGTGTCGACCGGCACCCGGGCGATCCGGAGGCGTCGAACCGGCTGTACCGGCGGGCGCCTCTGACGCTGGACGAGCTGAACCCCCAAGCCTGGTGTGACGGCGAGCCGATGCGGCAGGTCGTGAAGTTCGACCGGGACTCGTTCAAGGAGATCTGGCTGAAGTTCGAGAACGACCAGGGTCGCTTCCCGCTGTACCCGGACGAGCGGGCCACCTTGGAGTACTCGTACCGGATCGGGGACGACAAATGGGGGCCGTGGTTCCAGCGCGCCATCCGACTGCCGACCATCGACCTGTCGGTGCGGCTGCGGTTTCCCACCGATCTCGATGCGATCGTGTGGGGTACCGAGACCTCGGAAACGGCCGAGGCGGTGCCTCTGCGTACTCCGATCAACCGGAGTCGCGAGGGCGACGCCGACCTGTTCGACTGGACTGCCACAGGTCCGCCGTTGAACGCTCGGTACCGGCTGGAATGGCGCTTCCGTAACCGGAATCAGGACGCTGAAGACCATCCTGACCTGCGGCTGGCCAGCGATCGGATGAAGACCGCCGGGATCGTCCAACAGGGTGATCCGATCCTGAACGCCGTGGCGGAGCGGTTCGACCTGCCCGCCGAGGCGGAGCAGGCCCGTGACCTGGTCGATCAGCTGTTCGCCGCTATGCAGCGCGTCCGGGAGCATCACGTGTTCGGCAAGGGCATGGGCTTGGCCGCGCCTCAGATCGGCGTCGGCCGCGCGGCCGCCGTCGTCCAGCCGCCGGGGGATGACGCCGACCCCATCGTCCTGCTCAACCCGCGCGTTGTGGACGCCTCACCCGACACGGACGAGCAGTACGAGGGGTGCCTGTCGTTCTTCGACGTCCGAGGCATGGTGCCCCGTCCACTGCGCCTCGAAGTCGAGCACACCACCGCGCATGGGCAGCGGACGATCACCGTGTTCGAGGACGCGCTCGCCCGCCTCGTCGCCCACGAGGTCGATCACCTGCACGGACACCTCTACCTGGACCGAATGCGCCCCGGCACCGAGCCGATCAGCGTCAGCGAGTACAAGGGAACCGGCAAGGCTTGGGGATACGAAGGCCCGCGCTAGGCGGCTAACCAGCCTTCGCAGCGTCCAGGACAGCGCCGAACCCGTCACGGGTCAGCACGAGCACCCCGCCGTCCGGCTTCTTGCTGTCCCGCAGCGCCACTCCGCCACCCGCACCGGCGACTTCGACGCAGTTGTCGCCTGCTTCGCTGCTGCGGGTGGCTATACGCCATGCGGAGCTCGGGATGGCTCCGACTTCGATGCAGTTCGAGCCGTCCTCCTTGCTCTTGGAAGCCTTGCGCCACATCACCTGACTCAGGTCCATCGCTCGTCAATCACCTTTCTGATGAGCGACCGCGTTTCCCGGATGTTCGAGGCTTCTGCCTGCAAGCGGGCGAACGTTTCGTTGAGCAGTGCCAGGTCGTCCGGGGCGGAAGAAGTCTCACCGCCGTATGCCTTCTCTGTGTAGCCTAGCTCCTTCTGATCAGCTTGTGATGCGACAGAGAAGGCGGCCCACAGGTTGCGGACGTAGATCACCGGCAGTACCTGGATGGTGATGTTGGGCCTGTGGGAAAGCTCGTAAAGGTATTCGAGCTGCTCCCGCATCGTTTGTTTGTTTCCGACCTCTCGGTAGAGAACAGCCTCGTCCATGACCGAGTGGATGGCGGGCGGGACGTCGCGTGACAAGACTTCTTGCCGCATCATCCTGGCTCTGACCTTGCTCTCGTCCTGGAGAAGCACGGTGGCGTACGCCTCTGTCTGGAAGAGGCCGTAGACGAGCCGGTCCTCGTATGAGCGGAGCATGCTAGCGGCGTCCTCGGCGCGAGGGAAGTTGCCGAACGAGGCCGGATATCGGGCTGCCTTGAACTCCTGAAGGAGGTCGTCCCAGGCTCGGATGATCTCGCCTGACGCGTGGAGTGCCTCGTCCAGGCGCTCGGCGTAGTCGCGGCGGCAGCGGGTGCGGCCGGTCTCCACGAGCGTGACGTAACTGCGTGACACGTTGGTGAGTTTGCCCAGCTCTTCCTGGTTGAGGTTCGCGGACAGACGGAAGCGCTTCACCCCTAGGCCGAAGTTGAGCAGCACCGGGTCGATCTTGCTCCGAGGCATTCCGATCACCATCCCGCGCGAATCAGTTAACAAATGTGAGCGTGTTGTTGGCGCTTGCCGACTGTCACGGAACGCTACGCCGCCGCGTGGCTGGATGAGTACACATTCGGCAACTCTGCGTGAGGAAATTCGCGAGGGGCGTTCATGAGCTGGGAAAACGATCAGTGTGTGGCGGCGGCTGTGGCCGAGATCGTGGTGGAGGCGTGCGGGGAATCGATCAAGGAGGCGCGGGACTTCGTGGCGGAGTGGGTCGGTGCGCATGACTTTGCGTCCGACCTGGTCTACGTCGCGCGGACGGTGGTTTCGGAGCTCGTTACGAACGCGCTCAACCATGCGTGTGATCCCGGTGATCCGATTACTGCGCGGGTGTTGCTCTCGGATGCGGGGCCGGTGATCGAGGTGGAGGACGGGTCCGATGTGCGGCCTCTCGTCCAGGCCCTGACGCTGGACGAGACGACTGGGCGGGGGCTGGCGATGGTCGAGCTCATGACGCTCGCGTGGGGTGTTCGTCCGCGTGGAGGCGGCGGCAAGGTCGTCTTCGCGGTCCTGGACGCCGGGTGACCGGGCGCGTTCTGCTCCTCCACGTCCTGCGCGAGGTGTTTCCGCAGTGGGACGTCTTCGTGGACGACCGGTCGGTCTGGCGCGCGGTGGGTGTCGTCCTTGTCAGTGCGTCGTCGGCCGAGGCGCTGGCGGACGTTCTGGTTCGCGCTGATCCGGAGGCGGCTCGTGGGTGGACGGCGGCGGAAGTGCGTGGTTTGTGACCGCTGCCCGGCCGGTGTGGGGCCGGGCCGCGGGGGTGTGGTCAGTGGCGGTTGTCGACTTGGGCGCCTACCTCGCCGTGGACGAGCCCCTGGGTGCCGTCGATGAAGTCCATCGGGAAACCTCGCGTGAAGCCGGACGCGTCGTTCAGGCGTTGGACGACGTCCGGTTCGAGTGTCACGTCCAGGACGCCCAGGTTGTCGGCCAGTTGTTCGGCCGTCCGGGCTCCGATGATCGGGTGCACGGACGGTGAGCCGGCGCGGACCCAGGCCAGCGCGACCTGGGCGCTCGTCGCTCCCAGCTCGTCCGCGACCTCGCCGACCGTCTTGGCGACGGCCAGATCGTGGTCGCTGACCTGGCTCGGGTTCAGGCGGGTGCGGGTCGCGGCGCCCGTGTTGTACTTGCCCGACAGGATGCCGTTCGCCAGCGGGCTCCACGCGGCGACAGTCAGGCCGAGGGCCTCGGCCATAGGAAGCAGCTCGTTCTCGATGTCACGCTTCAGCAGGCTGTAGGGAACCTGGAGACCGGCGAACGCCGTCCAGCCGCGCCATTCGGCGAGCGTGTTGGCACGGGCGACCACCCAGGACGGCGCGTCCGAGATGCCGACATAGAGGATCTTGCCCTCGCGGACGGCGTCGTCCAGCGCACGCATCGTCTCTTCAAGAGGGGTGTTGCGGTCCCAGATGTGCACCCAGTAGACGTCGATGTGGTCCGTGCGCAGACGGCGCAAGCTGGTCTCAAGGGACAGGCGCAGGTTCTTCCGATGGTTTCCCGAAGCGTTCGGGTCGGATCCATCCCGGGAGAGCGTGTACTTGGTCGCGAGGACGAACCTGTCGCGGCGCTCGGCGAGGAGTTCTCCCAGATACTCCTCGCTCGCCCCGCCACGGTACGTAACAGCGGTATCGACGAAGTTGCCGCCCGCGTCGGCATAGGCGTCCAGGACGCGACGGCTCTCCTTAAGGGACGCGCCGGGGCCGTCAGGGTCGCCGAACGTCATGGCGCCTAGGAAAAGTTCGGATACGCGTAGGCCGGTCTGGCCGAAGAGTCGGTATCGCACAGAGCCGACGCTAGCCACGCCAACTTGATTCAGAACCGGGCCGCTAACAGTTGACCTAGGGTGGCCGCGGTCTTCAGCTCGCGGCGAGGGCCTCGCGCAGGGTCGTCACCGCGGCGGTCGGGACGTAGTCGTCGGGGACGCCGTCGATCAGGATGATGTCGCCCTCGATGTGCCGCGACCGCAGGGGCGCGATCGCGCGGTAGGCGGGGGAGTCCCACCAGGTCTGAGCGCTCGCGGTGTCGGGGAAGCCGATCATCACGACGCCTCCGGTCCACTCGCCCTCCAGGACCTGGTGCTGGGTGAAGTGGACGAGGTAGCGGCCGCCGTGCGGCTCGAACGTCGACGGAAGGCGCTCGATGTACTCGACGATGTCGGCGTGCGGGGCGGCGTCCTGCAGGCGGGCGATGACGTAGGCGGTCACGGTGTTCCTCCGGTGTTTCGTGCGGGTGTGTCACTGATCTTGCCGGTTCGGGCGCGGCGTGGCGATGACCTGACAGGTAATGAGGAGCGTGAGGGTGGACGGAGACCAGGAGCTGAACTAGTGTCTGGACATGTGTCTAGGGAAATGGCGGCCGAGTCCACTCGGCGGCGGCTGACGTCGCGGCAGGCGGAGACGGTACGGGGGCTGACCGAGGCCGCGGTGGACGAAGTGCGGAAAGTCGGATTCGACCGGTTGACCGTGCGGAACGTCGCCCGGCGGGCCGGGGTGGCGCCGGCGACGGCCTACACGTACTTCGCGTCCAAGAACCACCTGGTCACCGAGGTGTTCTGGCGACGGCTCAGCGCGCTGCCGGTCGTGGACGGAACCCCCGGCCGCGGACGCGTCGTCGAGGTGCTGCGGGAGATCGCCCTGCTGGTCTCGGACGAACCGGAGCTCGCGGCCGCCTGCACCACGGCGATGCTCGGCACCGATCCGGACGTCCGGGAGCTGCGGCTGAAGATCGGGGTCGCGATCCGCGGACGCCTCCGGAACGCGCTCGGCTCCGACGACCAGAAGATCCTGGGGGCGCTGGAACTTGCTTACTCGGGGGCGCTCGTGCACGCGGGGATGGGCTACACCTCGTACGCGCGCGTGGCCGATCGACTGGAAGAGATGGCGGAGCTGATCCTGCCCGACTCCTAAGCGAGGTGGCGGCTGTGGACCCCTCCTACAGCCCGTACGACTATGCCGTCCACGAAGACCCCTACCCCCTGTACGCGCGGCTGCGGGACGAAAAACCCCTGTACCGCAACGACGAGCTCGATTTCTGGGCGCTGTCCCGGCATGTAGACGTCGCCAAAGCGTTCCGCGACTTCGCGACCTTTTCGAATCGCAACGGTGTCTCGCTGGAGCCCAGCGCATGGGGACCCTTCGCGCACCGGACGATGTCCTTCCTCGCCCTGGACCCGCCCAAGCACACGCGCATGCGCGCCCTGGTCTCCAAGGCGTTCACCCCCCGCCGCGCAGACCAGATGACCGCCGGCATCACGGCCCTGACCAGGCGATACCTGGACGAGGCGCTGGGCGGCGGCGAGTGCGACTGGGTGGCCGACTTCGCCGGACGCCTCCCCATGGACGTGATCTCCCAGATGATCGGCGTCCCCGAGGCCGACCGGGACGAGGTGCGTCGCCTCGCGGACGTCGTCGTCCACCGCGAGGACGGCCTGCACGACGTCCCACCTGCGGGAATGGACGCGGCACTCACGCTCGCCGGCTACTACCAGGACCTCGTCGCGGCCAAGCGCGCCCGCCCCGGCGACGACCTGACGTCCGCCCTGATCGACATTGAGACCGACGGCGACCGGCTGGACGACAAGGAGCTCATCGGCTTCCTCTTCCTGATGGTCGTCGCCGGGAACGAGACGACGACCAAACTCCTCGCCAACGCCCTGTACTGGGGCTTCCGCAACCCCGACCAGTTGAGCAAGGCCCCCGGTCGTGTGGACGACTGGGTGGAGGAGACGCTCCGCTACGACACGTCCTCGCAGATGATCGGCCGGACGGTCGCCCAGGACGTCGAACTGCACGGCACCACGCTCAAGGCGGGGGAGCGGGTGCTGCTGCTCGTCGGATCGGCCAACCGCGACCCGCGCGTCTTCGACCGCGCCGACGCCTACGACCTGGACCGCGACACGTCCCCCATGGTGAGTTTCGGCGGCGGACGGCACTTCTGCCTCGGCGCGAACCTCGCCCGCCTGGAAGCGCGCATCGCCCTCACCGAACTCCTCCGGCGCGTCAAGGGCTTCGAGGTGGACGAGGCGAACGCGCGACGCGTCCACTCGATCAACGTGCGCGGGTTCGCGAGCCTGCCCGTCCGATGGGAGGCGAGGTAGATGCCCCGATTCGAGCCGCACCCGACCCGCCGCCCCGCCGTCGTGACGGGCGCTTCGTCCGGAATCGGAGCGGCCACGGCGACGGCGCTCGCGATGGCCGGGCATCCCGTGGCGCTCGGCGCGCGCCGAGCGGACAAGTGCGAGGAGCTGGCCGCGACGATCCGCGCGGGTGGCGGCGAAGCGTTCGCGCATCCACTCGACGTGGCCGACAGCGACTCGGTCAAGGCATTCGCGCAGGCGGCGGCGGAGGCGCTCGGCGCGATCGAAATCGTGGTCTCAGGCGCAGGCGACCTCCAGGCCCAGCAACTCCACGAAATCGACTCGGACGAGTTCGCCGCGCAGATCCAGGTCCATCTCGTAGGCGCGCACCGGATGGTGTCCGCGTTCGTCCCCGGGATGGTCGCGCGCAGGCGTGGCGACATCGTGTTCATCTCGTCCGACGTCGTTCGCTCGCCTCGCACGCGCATGGGCGGATACGTGGCCGCGAAGAGCGGTGTCGAAGGCATGGCCCGCCAGATGCGGATGGAGCTCGAAGGGACAGGCGTGCGCGCGTCCCTCATCCGGCCGGGCCCGACGTCCACGGCCATGGGCATGGACTGGGATCCCGAGACGACCGGCCTGGTCCTGGACGACTGGGTCAAATGGGGGCACGCGCGCCACCCCTACTTCCTGCGTCCCTCCGACGTCGCCGCAGCGGTCACCGCCGTCGTCACCGCGCCCCGCGGCGCGCACCTTTCGCTGATAGAGGTCCAGCCGGAAGCCCCACTGGAGGGGGAATGACGATTCCGATCGTGTCGGGCGGCCCCGACCACCTGGAAGAACTCCGCCAGGACCCGATCGCGCTGATGCGGCGCGTCCGGGACGAGTGCGGTGACGTGGGCGAGTTCCGGATCGGCGGACGCCGCGTCGTGCAGCTGACCGGCGCCGAGGCCAACGAGTTCTTCTTCCGCGCCCCGGACGAGGACCTGGACCAGGCCGAGGCGTACCCGTTCATGACACCGATCTTCGGCGAGGGCGTCGTCTTCGACGCGACACCCGAGCAGCGCCGCGAGGCCCTCCACAACCAGGCGCTCAAGGGCTCCTTCCTGAAGGGCCACGCGGAGACGATCGCCGACGAGGTCGCCCGGATGGTCGCCGGATGGGACGACGAGGGCGAGATCGACCTGCTCGAATGGTTCGCCGAGCTGACCATCTACACCTCGTCCGCGTGCCTGATCGGCCGGAGGTTCCGCGAGCGGCTCGACCGCCGGTTCGCCGAGCTGTACCACGACCTCGAACGCGGCACCGACCCGATCGCCTACGTCGACCCGTACGCGCCGATCGAGAGTTTCCGCAGGCGGGACGAGGCGCGCGCGGCGCTGGTCCGGCTCGTCCAGGAGATCATGGACGGCCGGGACCCGCACCCGCCGCGCGACGACCGCGACCTGCTCGACGTCCTGTTGTCGATCCGCGAGCCGGACGGCGCCCCGAAGTTCACCGCCGACCAGGTCACCGGCATGTTCATCTCGATGATGTTCGCCGGGCATCACACCTCGTCCGGCACGGCGGCCTGGACGCTGATCGAACTGCTCCGCAACACCGATGTCCTGCTCGACGTCACCAAGGAGCTCGACGACCTTTACGCGGACGGACGCGACGTCAGCTTCCAGGCACTCCGCGCCATCCCGCGCCTCGAAGCGGCGGTCAAGGAGGCGCTCCGCCTGCACCCGCCGCTGATCCTCGTCCTCCGCGTCGCCCAGCGCGAACTCCACGTGCAGGGCCACACGATCGAACCCGGCACGATGGTCGGCTGCTCCCTCGCGATCTCCAACCGCATCCCCGAGGACTTCCCCGAACCCGACGCCTTTCTCCCCGGCCGCTACCAGGCCCCGAGGGAGGAAGACCTGCTCAACCGCTGGACGTGGGTCCCGTTCGGCGCGGGACGGCACCGCTGCGTCGGCGCGAACTTCGCGATGATCCAGCTCAAGGCCATCTTCTCCGTCCTCCTCCGCGACTGGGAGTTCGAGCTCGCCCAGCCGCCCGGGACGTACCGGAACGACCACTCCACGATGGTCGTCCAGCTCGCGCGCCCGTGCGTCGTCCGGTACCGGAGGAGGCGGCGATGAGGATCACCGTCGACCTCGACCTGTGCCAGGGGCACGGGATGTGCGAGCTCGAAGCGCCGGACGTCTTCGAGGTGCCGAATCGGAGCACGGTCCGCATCCTCGATCCCGAGCCGGGCGAGGAGCACCGCGACGAGGTCGCGGCCGCCGTCCGGTACTGCCCGGCCCAGGCCCTGCGGATGGAGGAGTGATGCCCGGGTTCCCCCGCGCCGAAATGGACGCGATGGTCGAGCACTGGCTGGAGGCCAACCGGCGCTGCGAGGCGGCGGGCGACTGGCGTCCGCTCGCCGACCTCTACACCGAGGACGCCACCTACGGCTGGAACGCCGGCCCCGGCCAGGACTTCATGGCCGTCGGACGCGCCGAGATCCGCGACGTCGCGCTCGGCGCCGAGATGGGCGGACTCGACGGCTGGACCTACCCCTACCAGGCCCTTCTCGTGGACGAGCGGCGCGGCGAGGTCGTCGGGTTCTGGAAGCAGGTCGCCGACGCGACGCGTCCGGACGGCACGCCGTACGAGGTCGCCGGGATCGGCGGAAGCTGGTTCCGCTACGCCGGGGACCTGCGCTGGTCGTGGCAGCGCGACTGGTTCGACCTCGGCAACGTCACGTCCGTCTTCGTCGAGATGATGAAGGCGGGCGCCCTGTCGGACGGCATGCGACGCCGCCTCGACAGGGCCTCCGGCGAACCGGTCCCCGGCTACTACAGGCGCGGCACGGCCCCCACCCCCTTGTGGTGACGAACCACTAACCGGCCGGTGACACGATTCGTCCTTCCTCGAGGACGAGCCGTGACCCGGTGAAGCGCGACCGCATCCGCCGGTCGTGCATCACGACGACGAGCGCGCCCTCGTACCCGGCCAGCGCGTCCTCCAGTTCCTCGACGAGGACGGGGGACAGGTGGTTCGTCGGCTCGTCGAGGAGCAGCAGGTCGGCGGGCTCGGCGACGAGCCGCGCCAGCTCGATCCGCCGCCGCTGCCCGTAGGACAGCTCGCCGACGCGCCGTCCCAGGTCGGACGCGTCGAACAGGCCGAGCGACAGCAGCGTGTCGGCGTGCTCGTCCAGGTCGCCGGGCCGCCGGTGGGCGAACGCGCGGAGCACGCTCATGGCGGGCGGCCACGGGACCTCGTCCTGCCGGAGATGCCCGATCCGCGCCGGGCGGACGACCGTGCCCTCGTCCGGCTCCAGTTCGCCCGCGAGCACCTTGAGCAGCGTGGACTTGCCCGCGCCGTTCGGCCCGGTGACGAGCATCCGCTCACCGGACCCGATCCGCAGCGACGGCACGTCCAGGCGCGCACCGACCCGGACCTTGGTCAGCTCGACGCCCATGACGGCGACCGGATCACCCCCTGCCGTCCTCACGTCGGCAGTGAACGACAGCGGATCAGCGGGCGGCGCCACTGGATTCGCCGTCAGTCGTTCGACACGCTCCTTCGCGTTGCGGATGCGGCTCATCGCGCCGTGCGCGCGCCCGCGTCCGCGGAACGCCCCATGGCCGAAACCGGGCTTGTCCACCTTGCGGGGGATCGAGTCCATGCGGGCCGCGTTGGCGGTCACCAGGCCGCGGTTGCGCCGGATCTCATGCCTCCACTCCTCGTACTCGCGCAGGCGGCGGGCGCGTTCCGCCTCCTTGGCGGCCAGGTAGCCGCCGTACCCGTTGCCGTACCGGACGACCCTGCCCGCGTCGACCTCCAGTACCGTCGTGGTCAGCCGGTCGAGGAACACCCGGTCGTGGGTGACCGCGACGACCGTCCCGCGATGCGCGCGCAGATGGTCCTCGAGCCAGGAGACGGCCTGGTCGTCCAGGTCGTTGGTCGGCTCGTCCAGCAGGAGCAGCTCGGGCGCGGCGGCGAGGACGCCGGCGAGAGCGAGCCGTGACCGCTCACCGCCCGACAGCGTGCCGAGAGGACGATCCCGGTCGAGACCGGGCAGGCCGAGACCGTGGAGCGCGACGTCCACGCGGGCGTCCGCGTCGTATCCGCCGCGCGCCTCGAACCGTTCTTGCAGGTCGCCGTAGAGATCGAGCAGGGACGGATCGTCCGCGAGCCGCTCTTCCAGGGCCCGCATCCGCGCTTCGAGCGACCGCAGATCGGCGAGCGCGCGATCGATCGCCTGCCGGACGGTCGCGCGCGGCGGCATCGCGAGCGTCTGAGGCAAGTGGCCGACACCGCCGTCCGCGACGACGGTCAGCTCGCCGTTGTCAGCGCGCTCACGCCCGGCCAGCAGCCTGAGCAGGGTGGACTTCCCGGATCCGTTGTCGCCGACGACGCCGGCCTTCTCGCCGGGACCGACGGTCAGATCGACGTCGCTCAGGACGACACGGTCGGCGTAACGCTTGGTGACATGACGAAGAGTGAGTTGCGCGGTGCGCAAGAAGAACTCCCGAGGGTTCGCTGATCGACAGGGACGTGCCGGAACACGTTCCGCGGCGGAGCGACGCCCGATGACGCCTCGGGTCGGTTCACGAGGCGGGCGGTGCTCGACACGGCGGTCACGTGTCGATCAGAGAAAAATCAGCGAACCCACGCCTTCGACGGTACGTGGAGGCCCGCGAACCGCGCAAGGAGGTTTTTCCGGACTAGATCTGGTTTTCGGGCTTGGCCGGAATCGTGGCCGAGACGGCCTGCCCGATCTCGATCAGGGTGTCCCCGGGCGGCGCGTACTTCGGCGGGATCGTCACCTCGACGTACGCCTGGCGGCCCAGGACCGTCCACGTGATCGGACGGTCATGCGGATACCCGTGCCACTTCAGCCCGTTGACCTCCATGAGCTGCTCGTCCATCCGGTACGTGGACGGCAGCGGCACACCGCAGCGCAGCGCGATCGCCGGATCGCCCCAGGCCGCCGTCAGCGGCGACTCGGGCGTGGTGTCGCGGCGCTTCAGCCCGCGCAGCCTCGCGGGCAGCTGGAGCCCCTGGCACAGCTTGACCGTCGCGGCGTCCGGCTTCGGCGCGGGAACCTGCACCGCCCCGTCACCACAGGCCGCCAGCAACGGCGCCGCGGCCAGCAACGAGACCACCGCCGCACCCCTGCGCAAGACCGCCCGCACGCCGAACGACCCGCGCCGCGTCACCGCGACCTCGCGTGTGGACGTTCCGACCTGAGACGACCCGCGCCGCGTCGCCGCGGACGGGGCGTGTGCGGTCGTGCTAGATGTGGACGATCGGACAGGTGAGCGTCCGCGTGATGCCCTCGACACCCTGGATCTGGGCGACGACGAGCTTGCCGAGCTCGTCGACATTGCGCGCCTCCGCTCGAACGATCACGTCGTAGGGACCCGTGACGTCCTCCGCCAGGGTCACGCCGGTGACCTCGCGGATCGTGTCGGCCACTGACGCGGCCTTGCCCACTTCGGTCTGGATGAGGATGTAGGCCTGCACCATCACGTCCTCCCCGGGCGGAGAATCAAACTCGGACGGTCACCGTATCGTGTTACGCGCCGCCGCGGGCGACCGGGGGCGGGTCATCACGTCGGCGGGGGAGAACGGGAGAAACGTGGAGAGCATCGGCGATCTCGGCGAGTTCGGGCTGATCCGCAGGGTGACCGGGCGCCCCATGGGCCCCGACGTGCTGCTCGGCCCCGGGGACGACGCCGCGGTGATCGCCGCCCCGGACGGACGCGTCGTCGCGACCACCGACGTCCTCGTCGAAGGACGCCATTTCCGGCTCGACTGGTCGTCCCCTTACGACATCGGCCGAAAGGCCGCCGCGCAGAACCTCGCGGACGTCGTCGCCATGGGCGCCCGGCCGACCGCCCTCCTCGTCGGGTTCGGAGCGCCCCGCACCACGTCCGTGGAATGGGCGCGGCGCCTCACCGACGGCATCGTGGACGAGGCGGACCTCGTCGGCGCGTCCATCGCGGGCGGCGACACGGTCGGATCGCCCACCGTCACGATCGCGGTGACCGCGCTCGGCGACCTCGGCGGCGCGCCGCCGCTCACCCGGTCCGGCGCTCGTCCGGGCGACGTGGTCGCGGTCCGGGGACGGCTCGGATGGGCCGCGTCCGGGCTGCACCTCCTGGAGAACGGCCTCGACGGCCCCGCCGAGCTGATCGCCGCGCACCGCCGTCCCCGCCCGGTGTACACCGCCGCGGAGGAGGCCCGGTCACTCGGAGTGACCTCCATGATGGACGTCAGCGACGGCCTGCTCCAGGACCTCGGGCACATCGCCGAACTGTCGGGCGTCGCGATCGACATCACCGCCGCGCTCGTCCCGCTGCCGCCCAGCCTTGCCGAATCGTCAGTGTCCCGTGACGAAACGCCGACGATTCCTTCCGAAGGTAAAACCTCGCCGTCCGAATCCGGGGTGGGTGGCGTCCCGGTGCCGGACCCCCTCCACCTGGCTCTCACGGGCGGGGAGGACCACGCGTTCGCCGCGACCTTCCCCGGAGGGACCTCGTTCCCGGCCGGCTGGACGATCGTCGGACACGTAGCCGAGGGTGCCGGAGTCACCGTCGACGGGAGCGTTCCAAGCCTCCGAGGCTGGGACCATTTTCGGAGTTAAGCGCAGGTTAAAAGGGGTCGCCGCCGCTCTCGGGGTTTACTCGTCCGGTAGGCATGCTTGGTGAGGGTTTGGTATACATCCTGTGATCGAAGAGGGATGGGATGGGACGACACACCAGACTCCGGCCGCCTGACGACGAGGCCCCCCCGCCACCGGCAGGGCCCGCCGCGGGCCCCCGGTGGAAGCAGCTGGTCGCGCACGTGCCGTTCCCGTTGATGCCGCTCGTCGCGCTCATGCTCGCCGTCGGCGTCGTCGTTCTGGCCTACAGCACGCAGCAGATCTCGCTGAACTTCAACAAGCCGTCGCACGCGGCCACCCCGCAGGACGCGGGCGGCTCCGACGGGACCATGTCGCAGCGCTCGCCCGGCGAGCGTGCCAGCCGCGGCGCGAACCGCACGAACGTCACCGTGGCGTTCCGTGTGGCGTCCCGCACGTCCACGGGCTTCCGGGGAACCGTCACGATCAGTAACCACGGATCGACGACCGTCCCGAAGTGGGCGCTCGCCTTCCGCGTCCCGGGCGGCAAGGTCCGCGCGGTCTCCGGCGCGGCCGTCGTCCAGACCGGCCCGGTGGTGCACGTCCGCAGCCGCTCCGGCCAGGCCCTCCCGCCCGGCGCCTCGATCCGCGTCACCTACACGGCCGCGGGAGCCGTCGCCGCCCCCGTCGACTGCGTCTTCAACCGCGCGGTCTGCATCCGAGGCTGACCTGCCCCTGCCCCTGCCCCTGCCCCTGGTCCGGCGCCAGATCCCCGCCGTGGATCACCGGGAGTCCGGATTGCCTAGAGTGGGCGGCATGACGTCCCACCAGCCAGGTCAGGCCCCTCCGCTCGTCCTCACCGTCGCCGGCTCCGACTCCGGCGGCGGCGCGGGGATCCAGGCCGACCTGAAGACCATGCTCGCCCACGGCGTCCACGGCATGAGCGTGATCGCCGCCGTGACCGCGCAGAACTCGCTCGGTGTCCAGGGCTACTGGGAGCTGCCCCCCGAGGCCGTCCGCGCCCAGCTCGACTCGGTCCTCTCCGACATCGGCGTGGACGCCGTGAAGACCGGCATGCTCGCCTCACGGGCGCTGGTGGAGCTGGTCTCCGAGGCCCTCGCCGGGGCGTCCGCCCCGATCGTGGTCGACCCCGTGGGCGTCTCGAAGCACGGCGACTCGCTCCTGGCCGGGGACGCCGTCGACGCCGTCCGGACGCGCCTGCTGCCCGTCGCCACGGTCGTCACCCCCAACCTCTTCGAGGTCGAGCAGCTCACCGGCGTCAAGGTCACGGACGAGTCCGGCATGCGCGCCGCCGCCGAGGCCGTCAAGGAGCTCGGCCCCCGCTGGGTCCTCGTGAAGGGCGGCCACCTCCCCGGCGAGCCCGCCGACCTCCTCTTCGACGGCACCGACGAGTACCGCTTCACCGCCGAACGCCACGACAACCGGCACACCCACGGCACCGGCTGCACCCTGGCGTCCGCGATCGCCTCCAACCTGGCCAAGGGCGAGCCCGTCCCCGAGGCCGTCGAGAAGGCCAAGCGCTACGTCACCGGCGCCATCGCCAACGGCTTCCCCCTGGGAACCGGGATCGGCCCCGTCGACCACGGCTGGAACCTCCACCACGCCTGATCCACCACGCCTGATCCACCACGCCTGGCCTCTTCCCCTGGAGCACCCGGCCTCCGCGTGAGCGGAGAGCCGGGCTCAGGGTTCTCGGGCAAAGAGAAACCGGCCGGAGGGGAAGCCCCTCGGCCGGTTTCTCGGAGTCTGGAAGGTCAGACGGTCGGCTTGACGACCTTGCCCGCCTTGATGCAAGAGGTGCACGCGTTGATGCGCTTGGTCGTGCCGTTGAGGACGGCGCGCACGCGCTGGATGTTGGGGTTCCAGCGGCGCGGGGTGCGGCGGTGCGAGTGGGAGACGCGCATGCCGAAACCGGGTCCCTTGCCGCAGACGTCGCAGACGGAAGCCACGGGAAACTCCAAGTTGGGTATCGATGCTCTGGACCGGGCGGCCTCTGACTCGGTGGTGGACACCGGAGGCGCAGCCTGGTGAGCGCCCCGGACGAGGCGCATGGATCAGAGTAGCCCAGGGTGCGCCCTATAGGCGAATCGGCCTGCGGATTCAGCCCCGCGCCCGGTGTTCCCAAGGGCGGGTTCGCCGCGATAGACCGGTGGTCCTGACGCGGTCCGGAGAACGGGTCCGCGGCCGGCACGGCCGACGGGAGCGGGTGTGGGCGAGGTCCTCGACGGCGCGGTGGTGCGGCGGTGGTGCGTCCTGGCGGCCGAGGCGCTGGGCCGGACGCGGGCGGAGATCGACGCGATCAACGTGTTCCCCGTCCCGGACGGCGACACCGGCACGAACCTCCACCTGACCGTCCTCGCCGCGGCGGACGCCGTCCAGGCGCTCCCGGAGGGCGCCGAGACCGCCGAGGTGTGGCGGACGCTCGCGCGCGGCGCCCTGCTCGGGGCCCGCGGCAACTCCGGGGTGATCCTCAGCCAGTTCCTGCGGGGGATGGCCGAGATCCTCGGCGGACGCGGCGCCCCGCCCCCGGACGGCCGGGTCCTCGGCGAGGCGCTGGGCTACGCGGCCCTGCTGGCCAGGCACGCCGTCGAGCATCCCGTCGAGGGGACGATCCTGAGCGTGCTCGCCGGCGCGTCCGGCGGGACCGGGGACGAGCCGACGCTCGCCGGGGCGGCGCGGGCGGCGTCGGCCGAGGCGAGGCGGGCCCTGCGGGCCACGACCGGCCGGCTCGAGGCCCTGTCCCGGGGCGGCGTCGTGGACGCGGGCGGAGCGGGCCTCTGTGTGGTCCTCGACGCCCTCACCGCCGTGATCACCGACGAGTTCCCCGAGCGCTACGAGGTCCCGCCCCGTCGTGCGCCCGCCGTGGAGGCGATACCCCCCGACACTCCGCCACCCGGTCCCGGCTACGAGGTCATGTACCTCCTGGACGCCCCCGACGACGACATCCACGATCTCCGCGCCGCCCTGGACGGCCTCGGAGACTCGCTCGTGGTGGTCGGCGGCGACGGCCTGTGGAACGTCCACGTCCACGTGGACGACGCCGGGGCCGCGATCGAGGCGGGGCTGGCGGCGGGCCGTCCGCACCGGATCCGCGTCACCTGCCTGAAGGACGCCGGGGGAGGCCCGCAGGCGCCCTGCGCCGGACGCGCCGTCGTCGCCGTCACCGCCGCCGAGGGCCTGGCCGAGCTGTTCGAGGACGCCGGCGCGCGGGTCGTCCGCCGCGCGCCGGGGACCGTCCCGCCGCTGGCCGTCCTCGCCGAGGCGATCCTCGCGGCCGGGGACGAGGTGGCGGTGCTCCCGAACGAGGCGGAGGTGCTGGACCTGGCCGAGGCCGCCGCGGAACGGGCCCGCGAGGGCGGCGCGCGGATCGCGGTCGTCCCGACCAGGGCGTCCGTCCAGGGGCTGGCCGCGCTCGCCGTCCACGACCCGCTGCGCCGGTTCGCCGAGGACGTGATCGCGATGACCCGCGCCGCCGGCGCCACCCGCTTCGGACGGCTGGAGATCGCCGCCGAGGAGGCCGTGACCAGCGTCGGGCTGTGCCGTCCGGGCGACGTCCTCGGCCTGATCGACGGGGACGTGGCCATGATCGGCCGCGATCTGGCCGCCACCGCGCGCGGCCTGCTCGACCGGATGCTGTCCGGCGGCGGCGAGCTGGTCACCCTCGTCCGCGGCGCCGCCGCGCCCGCCGATCTCACCGAGGTCGTCGAGGACCACCTGCGCGTCCGCCACCCGGACGTCGAGACCGCCTCCTACGACGGACGCCAGGAGCCCTGCCCCCTCCTCGTCGGCGTCGAATGACGGACGGTCACGGTAGAAAAGACGGGTGACGAACCTCGACGAGCCGTTGCAGAAGGTCCTGGGCGACAAGACCGCCAAGGTCCTCTCCAAGGGCCTCGACCTGCACACGGTCGGCGATCTGCTGCACCACTACCCGCGCCGCTACGCGCACCGGGGCGAGCTGACCCCGCTGAACGAGCTGGCCGACGGCGAGCACGTCACCGTCATGGCCGAGGTGGTCAAGGTGCAGGGCCGCGCGCTGTCCCGCAGCCCCGGCTACGTGCTGGAGATCACCGTCACCGACGGCACCGGCGAGCTGAAGCTGAGCTTCTTCGGCCGCCGCGGCTCCTACATCCCCGAACGCGACCTGTCCCCGGGCACCCGCGGCCTGTTCGCGGGCAAGATCAGCACCTACCGGCCGCGGTCGGGCCGTCCGCAGCGCCAGCTCGCGCACCCGCAGTACAAGGTCGTCGCCGCCCGGGACGCCGACGCCGCCGCCCGCGAGTGGGCCGACGAGATCATCCCGATCCACCCGACGACCAAGGGCCTGGACATCGACGCGATCGGCAAGTCCGTCGCGACCGTCCTCGACCTGGCCGACCTCGGCGACGACCCGATGCCCGAGACCCTCCGCGACCGCCTCGGCATGATCCCGCTCGCCGACGCCTACGAGGGCATCCACCGTCCGAAGGACTGGGAGCAGCTCGGCCGCGCCCGCAAGCGCCTGAAGTGGGACGAGGCGTTCGTCCTGCAGATCGCCCTGGCCCAGCGCCGCCGCGCCGCCGCCGCCCTCCCCGCCCGCCCCCGCCCGTCCACCGGCGACGGCATCCTGCACGCCTTCGACCAGCGCCTCCCCTTCGACCTCACCGAAGGCCAGCTCCAGGTGGGCGAGGAGATCGCCGCCGACCTCGCCGAGTCCCACCCCATGCACCGCCTCCTCCAGGGCGACGTCGGCGCGGGGAAGACAATTGTCGCTTTGCGGGCGATGTTGCAGGTTGTGGACAACGGGGGGCAGGCGGCGCTGCTCGCGCCGACGGAGGTGCTCGCGCAGCAGCACTACCGGTCGATCACCAGGATGCTGGGGGAGCTCGGGCAGTCCGGGCAGATCGGCGGGGCCGAGCGGGCGACGCGGGTGACGCTGGTCACGGGGTCGCAGGGTGCCAAGGTGCGGCGGGCGTCGCTGCTGGAGGCGGCGTCCGGGGACGCGGGGATCGTGGTCGGGACGCACGCGCTGCTCGAGGACCACGTCCAGTTCGCCGATCTCGGGCTCGTCGTCGTGGACGAGCAGCACCGGTTCGGCGTCGAGCAGCGGGACGCGCTGCGCGAGAAGGTGTCGGGCGGGCGGCCGCACGTGCTGGTCATGACGGCGACGCCGATCCCGCGGACGGTCGCGATGACGGTGTTCGGCGATCTGGAGACGTCCGTGCTGGGGCAGCTCCCCGCCGGGCGGTCGGCGATCGGCACGCACGTGGTGCCGCCCGAGAAGCCGGCGTTCCTGGCCCGCACCTGGGAGCGGATCAGGGAGGAGGCCGGGAAGGGGCGGCAGGTCTACATCGTCTGCCCGCGCATCGGCGAGCGGGAGGGCGACGAGGGGGACGTGCCCGCGCCGCCCGACGAGGAGGGCCGCCGGTCCCCGCTCGGGATCATGGAACTGCTGCCGATGCTGGAGGACGAGCTGCTCGCCGGGCTGCGGATCGGCGTCCTGCACGGCAAGCTCCACCCGGACGAGAAGGACGCCGTCATGCGCCGGTTCGCGGCGGGCGAGCTGGACGTCCTGCTCGCGACGACGGTGATCGAGGTCGGGGTGGACGTCCCGAACGCGACCGCCATGGTGATCATGGACGCGGACCGGTTCGGGGTGTCGCAGCTGCACCAGCTGCGCGGACGCGTCGGACGGGGCACGCTGCCCGGCCTGTGCCTGCTGGTGACCGACGCCGAGCCGGGATCCAAGGCGCGCGAGCGGCTGGACGCGGTGGCCTCGACGACCGACGGGTTCGCGCTGTCCCGGCTGGACCTGGAGCAGCGCCGGGAGGGCGACGTGCTCGGCGCGGCACAGGCCGGGCGGGCGTCCAGCCTGCGGCTGCTGACCCTCCAGCGGGACGAGGACGTGATCAGGCTCGCCCGTGAGGAGGCGACCGCCCTGGTCGAGGACGATCCGGAGCTGGAGCGGCATCCCGGCCTCGCCACGGAGCTGGCGTCCCTGCTCGACGAGGAGCGCACGGAGTACCTCGAGAAGACCTGATCGGCGGCACGTCCCAAGCCCCCGGTTCGCGTGACGCGGACCGGGGGCTTTCGCATGCTGTGACACAGATCACGATTCATACCCCCTGGGGGTGTGTTACGTTTCTCCGCGTCAGCAAGACATACCCCTACCCCCTATTTGTATGAGGAGTCGAGATGTCCGCGTCTCACCCGAAGCGGTGGTGGGCCCTCCTGGTGCTCGCCACAGCCCAGTTCATGGTCATCATGGACACCTCGATCATCGGAGTGGCGCTGCCCGACATGCAGCACGACCTGGGCTTCTCGCCCGGCGGCCTGCAGTGGGTGTTCAACGCCTACGTGGTCGTGTTCGGCGGCCTGCTGCTCCTCGGCGGACGGCTCGCCGACCTGCTCGGCGCCCGCCGGGTCTTCGCGGCCGGATGGGTCGTCCTCATCGGCGGCTCGGTCGTCGCGGCGGCCGCCCAGAGCGCCTGGGTCGAACTGCTCGGCCGCGGCATCCAGGGCGTCGGCGGCGCGCTGATCACCCCGGCCGCGATGGCGCTGCTCATGATCACTTTCGGTGCGAACCCGCGTGAGCTGGGCAAGGCCATGGCGCTGTACGGCGCGGCGGCCCCCGCGGGCGGCACCGCCGGCGTGTTCCTCGGCGGCGTCCTCACCCAGTGGCTGAGCTGGCCGTGGGTGTTCGTGATCTACATTCCGATCGGCCTGGCGACCCTCGCCGCCGTCCCGGCCGTCCTGCCCGCCGTCCGCGGCCACCGCGGCTCGGTGGACGTGCTCGGCGCGATCTCGGTCACCGGTGGCCTGGCCCTCGCCGTCCTGGCGGTCGTCCGGGCACCGGAGCAGGGCTGGGGCTCGGCCTCGACGCTGCTGGAGTTCGCCGGCGCCGCGCTGCTGCTGGTCCTCTTCGCGATCGTCCAGAAGGTCGTCAAGGCGCCGCTCGCCCCGCCGTCCATCTGGAAGGTGCCCGGCCTCGCCGCGGCCAACGTCGCCTTCGCGCTGCTCGGCGCGGCCTGGATCCCGGCCTGGTACTTCCTGAACCTCTACCTGCAGCAGGTGCTCGGGTTCGGGGCCTTCGCCAGCGGCGCGGCGCTGCTGCCGATGACCGTCACGATCATGATCCTCATGGTCGGCGTCACCGGCCGGCTCATGGCCCGCTTCGGGATGAAGCCGCTCGCGGTCACCGGACTGTTCGTGCTGGCGCTCGGCCTGGCCGGGCTGACCTTCGTCCGCCCGGACGGCAGCTTCGCCGCCGACGTGCTCGCCGCGTCCCTGGTGGCGGCGCTCGGGATGTCGCTCGCCTTCATCCCGACCATGATGTCCGCCCTCGCCGGCGCCCCGCCGGAGCAGGCGGGCCTGGCGTCCGGCATCGTCAACACCTCCTACCAGGTGGGTTCGGCGCTGGGCCTGGCCGGGGCGACCGCCTTCGCGGCCTCCCGCGGCGCGGACGCCCTCGGGAACGCCGTCCGGCTCACCGACGGGTTCCGCTCGGCCTTCGAGATCGCGGCCGTGATCGCGGCGGCGGGCGGAGTGGCGGCCCTGGTCCTGCTGCGCAAGCCGCGTCCCGCCGGGACGGAGGCGGCCGGGGCTCCGGAAGTGGAGCGCGTCGCGTGACCGACTGTACGGAGAGGGGGCGCGCCCGCACGCGCCCCCTCTTCTTCGCCGTAAATCCCTACTTTTCAAGTTGACTTTACGGAAAACCTGGGTCACCCTGGATCCGTGACCGAGCGAACCTCCCTCGTCGCGCGCCGCCACGTCGACCTCCGACGCCAGGCCAGCGCGCTCTGTTGATCGAGCCTCCGGGCCCGCGCCCCGCCCGCGGCCCGGACGCCACCCGAACAGGACGATCCGCACGGCTCTGACAGAGGTCCGCCATGTCGCTCTTGCCCACATCCCCGACCCCCGGGGCGCCCGCACGCGTCCTCGAAGTCCAGCGTCTCGACCGTCCCGCGCTCGCCGATCTCGACCCGTACCTGAGCGATCCCGAGCCCGAGGTGCGCGAGGCCGCGGTCCTCGCGCTCGGCCGCCTGCAGCGCGCCGGGGACGGGACGCGGGACGTCGCCGACACCCTGGCCTGGACGCTCGCCGACCCCGACGCCCGCGTCCGGGACGCCGCTGCGGACGCCCTCGGCGACCTGCCCGAGGCCGTCCTCGGCACGGACGGCGTGGAGGCGCTGCTGCTCGCCGCCGCCCCCGACCGCGACCGGCGCGTCCGGGACGTCGCGACCACGCTGCTGGCCGCCCTCGTGCGCGCCGCGAGCGAGCTGTACGCGCAGGGCCTCCAGGAGGACGAGCCGCACATCCGCGTGCAGGCCGTGCTCGGCCTGGTCACCCTGCGCGCGGTGGCCGAGGTCTCCGAGGCGGCCGACGACCCGGCCCGCGAGGTCCGCGTCGCGGTCGCGGGCGGACTGGCCCGGCTCGCCGAGGAGATCGCGCTGCCCGAACCCGCGCCGTCCGCCCTCGACCACCTGCTCGCCGACCACGACCCGGTCGTCCGGATGGCGGCCATCGACGCGGTCGGCGAACTCGGCGCGCCCGAGCCCCTCGTCGGACGCGTCGTCACCGCCACCGCGCACGCGAGCTGGCAGGTCCGCCGCCGCGCGGCCCTCGCGCTCGCGTTCGCCGAGCCGGACGTCGCCGTCCGGCCGCTGGTGCGCGCGCTCCGCGACCGGATCGTGGACGTCCGGCGCGCCGCCGTCCAGTCCCTCGAGCAGTGGGCCCCGACGCATCCCGAGGTCCTGACCGCGCTCACCGAGGCGCTCTCGGATTCCGACCCCGGAGTCCGAACCCAGGCGCGGTGGGCGTTGTCCAAGTAGGGGACGTCATACCGGCCGTCCGTGGGCCGCGGTGCGGGCAGGGAATCTCGGGGTGGGGATCCCCTGCCCGTACCGCGGCCCACGGACGGTCATACTTTGTGCCGTGAGCAGGGTTATCGCGGGGAGTGCGGGCGGACGGCGGTTGGCGGTTCCGGCGGGACGGGACACGCGTCCCACCAGCGACCGGGCACGGGAGGGGCTGTTCTCGACCGTCCAGGCCCTGCTGGGGCCGCTGGACGGGCTGCGGGCGGCGGACCTGTTCGCCGGGTCGGGGGCCGTCGGGCTGGAGGCGCTGTCGCGGGGCGCCGCGCACGCGCTGCTGGTGGAGTCGCACCCGCGCGCGGTGAGGATCGTCCGGCAGAACGTCGAGTCGCTGGGACTGCCCGGCGCGCAGGTCGTCGCCGACAAGGTCGAGCGCGTCGTGAAGCGCCCGCCGGACGCGCCGTACGACCTGGTGTTCGCCGACCCGCCCTACGCGCTCGCGGACGAGGCCGTCGCCGAGATGCTCGAATCCCTCCGCGACAACGGCTGGCTCGCCGAGGACGCGCTGATCGCCGTCGAACGATCCGTCCGATCGCCCGCTCTGGTGTGGCCCACGGGGTATATGCCGGAACGTGACCGTCGTTACGGCGAAGCCGTATTCTGGTACGGGCGAGCCACCGGCTGATCCCCCGGTCGGCCAATACCATGGGCCACCGAGGGACGATCTCAGGGGGCAGGGGTCGGTATGAGTTCCGGTGGGACGAACAAGGCGCTGCGCTGGACCTGGGTGGTCACCCTGGTCTTTGTCCTGGCGCTGATGGCGAACATCACCTACGTCCAGGGGTTCCAGGCGCAGTCGCTGCGGGACGACCCGCTGAACACGCGCCAGTACGTGAACCGCGACACGATCGACCGGGGGCCGATCGTCGCGGGCGGCGAGCGGATCGCCTGGTCCGACGCCGTCGCCAAGGGCCGCTACCAGCGCCACTACAAGGACAGCGCGGCGTTCTCGCCGGTCACCGGCTACTTCTCGATGTACTCGCAGACGCAGCTCGAGGGCTCCGAGAACCACATCCTGGACGGCACCGACTCGCGCCTGTCGACCACCAGCCTCATCGACCGCCTCCTCGGCCGGAAGGTTCCCGGCGGGACGGTCGAGACCAGCGTGAACCCGGCCGCCCAGCGGGCCGCCTACCAGGCGCTCGCGGCCAGCGGGGCGCGCCGGGCCGCCGCCGTCGCGCTCGACCCGAAGACCGGTGCGATCCTGACGCTGGCGTCCTACCCGTCCTACGACGCGAACCAGGTCGCCGTCCCGGACGCCAAGCAGGCGCAGGCCGCGTTCACCCGGCTCAACACCGACCCGCTGAAGCCGCTGCTCAGCAAGGCGACCGGCGAGCTCTTCCCGCCCGGATCGACGTTCAAGACCGTCGTGGCCTCGGCCGACCTGGCCGCGGGCGCGACCAAGGACACCGCCGTCCGCGCCGGGCGCAGCTACCAGCCGCGCGGCGCCGGGCAGCCGATCAACAACGACGCCGGGGACATCGGGGGCGTGTGCGACAACGCCTCCATCCCGCTGATCACGGCGTACGCGCAGTCCTGCAACACCACGTTCGCGTTCCTGGGGGCCGAGCAGCCGGGGAACGGCGGGGTGTCCGACCAGGCGGCGAAGTACGGCTTCTACAAGAAGATCGAGTACGACAAGGGCCTGTCCAGCGCGGTCAGCTCGTTCCCGAAGACCGACCAGCCGTCGCTGAGCGCGCTCGGCTCGATCGGGCAGGGCAGCACGGTCGCGACGCCGTTGCAGATGGCGATGGTCGCCGCCGCGGTCGTCAACGACGGCAAGGTGATGCGTCCCTCCCTGGTGAACAAGCTGCGCGGCGCGGACGGATCGGTCGTCCAGGGCGCGACCCGCCAGGTGCTCGGCCAGGCGCTCTCCGCGGACCAGGCGAGTGAGATGCGCGACATGATGCGTGAGGTCGTCCGGTCCGGCACGGGTAAGACCCTTCAGGGGACGTCCGTCGGCGGCGGCAAGACCGGCACCGCCGATATCCAGGGCGTCGCCTACAACGATCGCTGGTTCATCGGCTTCGGCCCGGGACCGAGCGCCAAGTACGCCGTCGCCGTCATGACCGAGGCGAAGGGGTACGGCATCGAGTCCGGCCCGATCGCCGCCAAGATCATCGATGCCTTGGGCGGCTGACCTGGGGATCCGTCCCGCTCGCCCGGCCCGGCCGGTGAGCCCGCGCCCCGGTCGCGGGCGCGTCGCGGGCGGTTTGGTACGGTCGCGCCGCAGTCGTCCCCGCCCGAAGGATGGAGCCGTCTCATGCGCCGTGTCGTCTGCCCCGGCTCGTTCGATCCCGTGACCAACGGCCACCTCGACATCATCAGCCGCGCGTCCCGCCTCTTCGACGAGGTGGTGGTCGCCGTCCTGATCAACAAGACCAAGCAGGGCCTGTTCACCGTCGACGAGCGGATGGAACTGCTCGGTGAGGTCACCAAGGAGTACGGCAACGTCCGGATCGACTCCTGGCACGGGCTGCTCGTCGACTTCTGCAAGGTCAACGACATCCCCGTGATCGTCAAGGGCCTGCGCGCGGTCAGCGACTACGAGTACGAGCTCCAGATGGCCCAGATGAACCACCGGATGGCGGGCGTGGAGACCATGTTCATGTCCACCAACCCGCTCTACTCCTACCTGTCGTCCTCCCTCATGAAGGAGGTCGTCAAGTTCGGCGGGGACGTGTCGGGGCTCGTCCCGGAGCTCGTCCACGACCGCCTGGCCGAACGCCTCCGCCCGTCCTGAAGCCGCTCTCAGGGCCGGTTCGGGGCCGGTTCGGGGGCGGTTCAAGGCCGGTTCAGGGCTGGTTTCGCGACCCTCCCGAGGCCGCTCGGGGCGGTCTGACGAGGCCGAACGGGACCCTCTGAGTTGGGTGAACGCCCCCGGTCGGATACCCTGGGACATCGGCCAGGAACGACGGTCGCGATTCGCCATGCCTCACGAAAGCAGGAAAGCTCTGTCCCGCAACGAACCCGCGCAAAGCCCGCTCGTGCTCGACACCCGAGCCCTCAGCCGGCAGCCGGGGTCCGAGCGGCGGGAGCACCTCACCGTGCCGGCTCCGGAGAATTTCGGCATCGAGATGGTGCGAGTGCCCGAGGGTGCGCCGATGGAGCTGGACATCCGGCTCGAGTCGGTGCTCGAGGGCGTTCTCGTCACCGGAACGGCACGGGTACCCCTCGAAGGGGAGTGCGCACGCTGCCTGGACCCGATCGCCTCGGACTTCGAGGCGAACTTCCAGGAGCTCTTCGTTTATCCTGACACCCGCTCCGGTGGGAACGCAGGCGACGACGAGCTCCGCCTCGAGGACGACCTGCTCGCCCTCGAGCCGGTGCTCCGGGACGCGGTGGTCCTCCAACTGCCGCTGTCGCCGCTGTGCCAGGACGACTGTCCTGGCCTGTGTCCGGAGTGCGGTGTAAGGCTGGCGGACGCCGGGCCCGACCACCACCACGACGCCGCCGACCCCCGGTGGGCGGCGCTCGGATCCATCGACCTACAACGAGGAAAGCAGGAGGGCTGAAGTGGCCGTCCCGAAGCGGAAGAAGTCGCGCAGCAACACGCGGCACCGTCGTTCGCAGTGGAAGACCGCTGCCCCGACCCTGGTCGAGTGCCCGACCTGCCGTGACACCAAGCTGCCGCACACCGCGTGCCAGACGTGCGGCACCTACGACCGGCGTCAGGTCATCGCGCCGTCGGCCTGACGACGCGAACTCGTCGTAACCGGGGGGCGGTCTCGCGTGCTGAACGCGGCCGCCCCTCACGGTTCCCCGGGACCCGCGCCGGCATCCGCCGCCGCGGTCCGGGGACCGGCCACCCGGGCGCGTCGCGCCAGCGTGGTGACCGGCCGAGGCCGGGGCCCGGAGCCGTGGTGCACGCCGGGAACATTCCCACCGGCGCGCACCTCGCTTTCGCGGACCCGCCTTCGTCGCCCCTCGCCGCCGCGCGCGCCGTCCACAGGGCAGCCGTCCGAGGCTGTCCCGCCAGGCGAGGAGGGCCTGTGAGCGGCAAGAAGGACCGTCCCAACCCGGGCAGCGCCGAGCTGGTCTCGGCACTGCAGGTCGAGGTCACGCCCGACCTGCTGGAGCGGGCGCTGACGCACCGTTCGTACGCCTACGAGAACGGCGGCCTGCCGACCAACGAGCGCCTGGAGTTCCTCGGCGACTCGGTGCTCGGGCTGGTCGTCACCGACACCCTGTTCCGCGGCCACCCGGACCTGCCCGAGGGCCAGCTCGCCAAGCTCCGCGCCGCCGTGGTGAACATGCGCGCCCTCGCGGGCGTCGCGCGCGAGCTCGGCGTCGGCCGGCACATCCGGCTCGGCCGGGGCGAGGAGGGCACCGGCGGGCGGGACAAGTCGTCCATCCTCGCCGACACCCTCGAGGCGCTGATCGGCGCCGTCTACCTCGACCGCGGCCTGGACGAGGCGTCCGCGCTGGTCCACCGGCTGTTCGACGCGCTGATCACCCGCTCGGCGGGCCTCGGCGCGGGCCTGGACTGGAAGACCTCGCTCCAGGAGCTCACCGCCGTGGAGGAGCTCGGCGTCCCCGAGTACCACGTGGCCGAGTCCGGCCCCGACCACCAGAAGACGTTCCGCGCCTCGGTGCGGGTCGGCGGCACGGCCTACGGATCCGGCGAGGGCCGGTCCAAGAAGGAGGCCGAGCAGCACGCCGCCGAGGCCGCCTGGCACGCCATCCGCGAGACCGTCGTCCAGCGGGAGGGCGGCACCGCCAAGGATGACGGCGCCGCCAAGAACGACGGCGCCGCCAAGCATGACGGCACTGCCGAGAACGATGACGTGTCCACGAAGGACGGCGAGGGGAAGGGCGGCGCCGCGGCCGCTGTCGCCGGTGCCTGAGCTTCCCGAGGTCGAGGTCGTCCGGCGCGGGCTGGACCGCTGGGTGACCGGGCGGACGGTCGCGTCCGCCGAGGTCCTGCACCCCCGCGCCGTCCGGCGGCACGGGGAGGGCCCGGCCGACTTCGCCGGACGCCTGGCCGGACGCGTCGTCACCGAACCGAGGCGGCGCGGCAAGTACCTGTGGCTGCCCCTGCGCGGCGACGGCCCGTCGGACGCCCCGGATCACGAGCCCACCGAGGCGCTGCTCGCCCATCTCGGCATGAGCGGGCAGCTCCTGGTGGGGGAGCCGGACCGGGAGCGCCACAAGCACCTGCGCGTCCGGGTGACGTTCACCGACGACGGGTCCGACCTGCGGTTCGTCGACCGGCGCACCTTCGGGCACCTGCTGGTCGCCGACCTCGTCCCGTCGCGGGTGGGCGACCCGGTGCCCGAGCCGGTCGCGCACATCGCCCCCGACCCGCTGGAGGACGCCTTCGACGAGGAGGCGTTCTTCGCGGCGCTGCGCCGCAAGCGCACCGGCGTCAAGCGGGCGCTGCTCGACCAGTCGCTGATCAGCGGCGTCGGCAACATCTACGCCGACGAGGCGCTGTGGCGGTCCCGGCTGCACTGGGCGCGTCCCACCGAGACGCTGACGCGCGCCGAGGCGGCCCGGGTGCTGGAGGCCGCGCGCGGGGTGATGAGCGAGGCGCTCGCGGTCGGCGGGACGTCCTTCGATGCCCTGTACGTCGACGTCAATGGTGACAGCGGCTACTTCGAGCGGTCCCTGGACGCCTACGGGCGCGAGGACGAGCCGTGCCGCCGCTGCGGAACCCCCATCCGCCGGGACGAGTTCATGAACCGCTCGTCCTTCAGCTGCCCGACCTGCCAGCCGCGCCCGCGCCGGGCGCGCTACTGAGACGGCGCTACTGAGACGGCGCTTCCGAGGTGGCGCCACCGAGACCGGGAGACGAGATGTCGGACGAACCGGACGTGCGGCTGACCGCGTGGGTGCGCGGTCACGTCCAGGGGGTCGGGTTCCGCTGGTGGGTGCGGGCCCGCGCGTTGGAGCTGGGGCTCGTGGGGAGCGCGTCGAATCTGCGGGACGGCCGCGTCGAGGTGAACGCCGAAGGTCCGCGTACGGCCTGTGACCGGCTGCTGGAGCTGCTCCGGCCCGACGCCCGGCCCGAATCGGGGCTTCCGGCGCGTCCGGGACGCGTGGCCTCGGTGGTGGAGCGGTGGAGCGAGCCGCGTGGTGGGGTCTCCGGTTTCGAGGAACGCTGACCGGGTAGGGAATTCCGGTTTGATCCTGCTAAACTGGGGACGACAGGTTGTTACCGGCCTGTGATGTCCGTCTTGACCAGGACTCGTGCCGGTGCGACTCTAGATGATACGCGCACCGAATCCAGTTACTTCCCGTGCGCGATTCCTGCTGGTTACTCAGCGTGGAGGACCCTTAGTCATGGCGAAGGCTCTACTCGGCCACGTCGGCGGTCCCGACCCCCGGATGGTCGCGGAGATGCGGCGCCTGCAGCAGCGCGTACGTGATCTGGAGGCCGAGCTCGTCCGGCTCCAGGAGGAGAACGACGCGCTCGCGACGGCCGCCGAGGGCGACATGGTGTCGCTCGGAGTGAAGGATCGCGAACCGGCGCTGACCTGATCGGCGCCGCTTTTTCATGTCAGTCAAGGCAGGGACGCCGTTTCCCATGGCGTCCCTTGTTCTTTCCCGCAGTGCCCTCGGCCCCTGATTCGGACTTCTTGACCTGCATTTGGGGATAGGCCCGTTTCTCGGACGCCGGTGGGCGCCGTGGCTGCCGCAGTCCAGCACGATGTCCACCGGCGCGCCCGGCTCCCGGGCGTGCCTTCGGGCTGTCCGGCGAGGCCCCTGGCCGCCGGGTCGGCGTGGCGTGATGTGGCCGATCGCGGCATATTGGCGGCACTTCGGCGGAGAACGGCCGCGCGGATGCGGGGTCCCGGCGTCCTCTGCCGGTATCGTTCGACAGGCTCGCGGGCGTTCGCCCGGCGGGCCACGGGGGTGAGCGAGCCCGCCCGGCGCCGTCCGGCGCGACGCGACATGACGCGATGTGCCGCTCCCCGACCGCGAACCCGGAGGAGGACGGCGAGCGCGTGTACCTGAAGACCCTGACCCTGCGCGGGTTCAAGTCGTTCGCGTCGTCCACCACCCTGAAGTTCGAGCCCGGGATCACCGCCGTGGTCGGCCCGAACGGGTCCGGCAAGTCCAATGTCGTGGACGCGCTCGCCTGGGTGATGGGCGAGCAGGGGGCCAAGTCGCTGCGCGGCGGCAAGATGGAGGACGTGATCTTCGCGGGCACCGCGAACCGTCCGCCGCTGGGCCGCGCCGAGGTCGTGCTGACCATCGACAACTCCGACGGCGCCCTGCCGATCGACTACACCGAGGTCACCATCAGCCGGCTGATGTTCCGGTCCGGCCAGTCGGAGTACGCGATCAACGGCGACTCCTGCCGGCTGCTGGACATCCAGGAGCTGCTGTCGGACTCCGGCATCGGCCGCGAGATGCACGTGATCATCGGGCAGGGCCAGCTGGACCGGGTGCTGCACGCCGGGTCGGAGGGCCGCCGCGCGGTGATCGAGGAGGCCGCGGGCGTCCTGAAGCACCGCAAGCGCAAGGAGAAGGCGCTGCGGAAGCTGGACGCGATGCAGGCCAACCTCACCCGCGTCCAGGACCTGGTCGGCGAGCTGCGCCGCCAGCTCAAGCCGCTCGGACGGCAGGCCGAGATCGCCCGCCGCGCCGCCGTCATCCAGGCCGACCTGCGCGACGCGCGGCTGCGGCTGCTGGCCGACGACCTGGTCACGCTGCGGACGAGGCTGGAGCGCGAGGCCGCCGACGAGGCGCAGATCCGCGGGCGGCGCGTCGAGACCGAGCGGGCGCTCGCCGAGGCGCAGGAACGCGAGGGCGTGCTGGAGGCGGAGGAGGCCGAGCAGGCCCCGAAGCTGGCGCTCGTCCAGGACACCTGGTACCAGCTGTCGTCGCTGAAGGAGCGGCTGCGCGGCGTCGCCGACCTGGCCGCCGAGCGGCACCGGAACGCGGCCGAGGCGCGCGACGAGGAGCGCCGGGGCCGCGACCCCGAGGACATGGAGCGCGAGGCCGCCGAGATCCGCGAGCAGGAGGACATGCTCCGCGAGGCTCTCGAGGAGGCCCAGGACGGCCTGGACGAGGCCGTGCGCGAACGGTCCGACGCGGAGGAGGGCCTGAACAGCGAGGAGCGCCGCCTCCAGTCCGCCGCGCGCGCCGCCGCCGACCGCCGCGAGGAGCTGGCCCGGCTGCGCGGACGTGTCGAGGCGCTCCGAAGCAAGGCGCAGGCCGGGCAGTCGGAGATCGGCCGCCTGTCGGCCGCGCGCGCCGACGCCGAGCAGCGCGCCGCGACCGCACGGACCGAGTTCGAGGCGTTCGAGGCCGAGGTCGTCGAGGACCCGGCGCTCGCCGCCGAGCACGACGCCGCCCAGGAGCTGCTGGACGCCGCGAAGGAGACCACCGAGACCGCCCGCGCCGCCGTGGACGTCCCGCGCCAGGCGCTGAAGGAGGCGCGCGCCGCGGTGTCGGCCGCCCGGTCCGCCGACCAGGCCGCGCAGAAGCGCGTGACCGCCCTCCAGGCCCGCATCGAGGCCCTGAACCTGACGCTCGCGTCGGCCGCGGACGGCGGTGAGGCGCTGCTCGCGTCCGGGCTGGACGGCGTCCTCGGCACGGTCGCGTCGCTGCTGACCGTCCGCCCGGGGTACGAGACGGCCGTCGCCGCGGCGCTCGGCGACGCCACCCAGGCGATCGCCGTCGGCTCGCTCGACACGGCCGAGGCCGCGCTGACGCTGCTGCGCGCGAAGGACGCGGGACGCGCCGGGCTGCTCGTCGGTGGTTCGGGCGTGCCCGACGCGTTCGACCGGATTCCGGGCGTCGACTACGCGATCGACGCGGTGACCGTCCCGGACGCGGTGCGTCCCGCGATGGAGTTCCTGCTGCGGGACGTCGCGGTCGCCGACGACGTGACGTCCGCGGCCAAGCTCGTCCGGACCCATCCGTCGCTGCGCGTCGTGTCCGGCGACGGCGACCTCGTGGGCGCGCACTGGGCGCAGGGCGGCGGCGCGGACGGCGGGCAGTCGATCCTTCGGATGCGCGCCACGCTGGACGAGGCCACCGCCGACCTGGAGGCCGCCGAGACCGCCGCCGAGCGCAGCGCCGACGACCTCACGGAGACGACCGAGGCCGAGCAGCAGGCGCAGCTCTCCCTGGACGCGTCGCAGGTCGCGGTGGGGGAGGCCCAGGCCGTTGTCAACGCCGCCCAGGCGGAGCTCGACCGCATTCGCGCGCGCGTGCGCGAGGTCGAGTCACAGGCCGCACAGGAGGCGAAGCGCGCAGCGCGGCTGGAGGCGGACGTCCGGGCCGCGAGTGGCGAGGTCGAGCGGCTGGGCAAGGCGCTCGACGCGGCCGCCGAGTCCCGCGAGGCGGACCTCCAGGCCGCCGAGGACCTCGCGATGCGGCTGGAGGAGGCCGAGGAGGCCGCCAACGTCGCCGACGAGGTCGGCGAGGACACGTCCGCGCGCGACGAGTTGTCCGCGCGCGTGCAGGAGCTGCGCTCGTCCGAGATGGAGGCGCGGCTGACGGTCCGCACGGCCGAGGAGCGCGTCCAGGCCATCTCCGGACGCGCCGACGCCCTCGAACACGGAGCCCGCCGCGAGCGCGAGGAGCGCGCCCGCGCGGCCCGCCGCCGCGCCCGCCGCGAGCAGCAGGCGAAGATCGCCGAGGCGGTGCACCAGGGGTCGCTGGCCGCGCTGGCGCGCATCGAGCACTCGCTCGCCGCGGCCGTCACGCAGCGCGAGGCGGCCGAGGAGGCGCGCGCCGCCCGCGAGTCGGAGCTCCGGGTGATCCGGACGCAGGTGCGCGAGCTGTCGTCGATGCTGGAACGCCTGGTCAACGTCGTCCACGGCAACGAGGTCGCGCGCGCCGAGCAGCGTCTGCGGCTGGAGCAGCTGGAGCAGCGCGCGCTGGAGGAGTTCGGCCTCGAGGTCGACGCGCTGGTCGGCGAGTACGGGCCCGACCAGGACGTCCCGCCGGGTCCGGAGGCGGCCGAGGACGCCAGGCCGCTGCCGTACGACCGTCCCACGCAGGAGAAGCGGGCGAAGAAGGCCGAGCGCGAGCTGAACCAGCTCGGCAAGATCAACCCGCTCGCGCTGGAGGAGTTCGCGGCGCTGGAGGAGCGGCACGCGTTCCTGACCTCGCAGCTGGAGGACCTCAAGAAGACCCGCCGTGACCTGCTGCTGGTCGTCAAGGAGGTGGACGACCGGGTGCAGCAGGTGTTCGCGTCCGCCTACGCCGACACCGAGCGCGAGTTCGAGCGGATCTTCGCGCGGCTGTTCCCCGGCGGCGAGGGCAGCCTGTCGCTCACCGAGCCCGACGACATGCTCACCACGGGCGTCGAGGTCTCGGCCCGTCCGCCCGGCAAGAAGGTCAAGCGGCTGTCGCTGCTGTCCGGCGGCGAGCGGTCGCTGGTCGCGATCGCGTTCCTCGTCGCGGTGTTCAAGGCCCGCCCGTCCCCGTTCTACGTCCTGGACGAGGTGGAGGCGGCGCTCGACGACACCAACACCCAGCGGCTCATCAGGGTCTTCGAGGAGCTGCGCGAGTCGTCCCAGCTCATCGTCATCACCCACCAGAAGCGGACGATGGAGGGCGCGGACGCCCTCTACGGCGTGTCGATGCGGGGCGACGGCGTCACGCAGGTGGTCAGCCAGCGCCTCGTCCGCGACGAACCGGAGCCCGCCCCCGCGCCCGTCTAGATCCGGTCAAGTGGTGCATAAACCTCAGTGATCTGGGTGGACTTTGCCTGCGGATGGTTTTCTTTCCCGAGAATCGAGGAACCGGGGGAGGCGCGATCTAGGCCGGACTCCGTAACGTCCTAACGTGGCCATGCGGCTCCGATCACTGATCATCGCCGTCATCATTCCGGCCGTGTTCCTCGCGCCCGGTGGTCACTGCCGAGGTCCGGAACAGGGCCGGCAGGACGGCTCGTCCTCACCCCCGAGCAAGGGGACGGGCCGTTCGCCGGGGAGACCGGCGCCTCCGTGGCGTCCACCGCACGGACGCCCGGCCACGGCCGCCTACCGGTTCCACTGGGGCAGGCCGGTCGCGTCCGACGACTTCCGTGGGGAGCGGCTCGACCGACGCGCCTGGGAGGTCTACGACGGCCCAGGTCAGGACGGCAAAGGACACCGCAGCCCCCGCGCGGTCGGCGTCCGGAACGGCGTCCTCACGATCACCGGACGCCCGGACGGCACGACCGGCGGCGTGGCCTGGAAACGCGGTTCGCAGCACACCGGCCGCTGGGAGGCCCGCGTCCGGATGTCCCGGGCCTCCGCCGCCTACCACCCCGTCCTCCTGCTGTGGCCTACGCGCGCACGCGGGGGAAACGCCCCGAACGGCGGTGGCGGCGAGGTGGACTGGCTGGAGGTCGCCGACAACGGCACCCGCCGGACCGCGGAGTTCTTCCTGCACTACGGCTCCACGCGCAAGGACCAGCAGGTTTCCGGTCAGGTCCACGTCGACCTGACCCGCTGGCACGCGTTCGCCGTCGAATGGACGAACACCTGGGTCAGCGGCTTCGTGGACGGCAGGCGCTGGTTCCACACCACCCGCCGCGACGCCCTGCCGCACGGGCGGATGGGGCAGACGATCCAGCTCGACTGGTTCCCGCGAGACGCTCGCCACACCGCGCGCGGTATCAGGAGGAACGCCCCCGCGACGCTCCAGGTCGACTGGATCCGCATGTATCGGCGCTGACGGGACTGAAAGGCGTCCCATCCGGCGCTGCGGTACGGGGCATCGGCGGCCGTCTGGAAAACTGGACCCGCTATGGAATACGTGATCCTCATCGCCGGGCTGGCCGTCCTCGCGTTGATCGTGGGCGGCGTGATGTTCTTGCGGCCCGGCCGCCGCAAGCCCCAAGCTCCCGTCGAACCAGCGGAGCGGCCCGACATCCAGGCAGGCGCGACCACCACCGCGCCGCCGGAGGAGGATCAGGCCGCCCCGACGGTGGAACGGGCCCCACCGGCGCCCGCCGCGCCGCCCAAGCCGGAGATCGAGGTCCCGCCGCCGTCCGCCGGCCGGCTGGTCCGGCTGCGCGCCCGGCTCGCCCGGTCCCAGAACACCTTCGGCAAGACGCTGCTCGGCCTCCTGTCCCGCGACCATCTCGACGACGACGCGTGGGACGAGATCGAGGACACCCTGATCGGCGCCGACATCGGCGTCTCGGTGGCCCGTCAGATCACCGACGACCTGCGCACCCGCGTCCAGGTGCTCGGCAGCCGCACGCCCGCGGAGGTCCGCGCCCTGCTGCACGAGGAGCTGGTCAAGCAGATCGGCCCCGACCTCGACCGCTCGCTCCACACCCAGCGGCACGGCGAGAAGCCCGCCGTGCTCATGGTCGTCGGCGTCAACGGCACCGGCAAGACCACCACGACCGGCAAGCTCGCCCGCGTCCTGGTCGGGGACGGCCAGACCGTCGTCCTCGGCGCGGCCGACACCTTCCGCGCCGCCGCCGCCGACCAGCTGCAGACCTGGGGCGAGCGGGTCGGCGCGCAGGTCGTCCGCAAGGACGAGGGCGCCGACCCGGCCTCGGTCGCGTTCGACGCGGTCAAGCAGGGCATCGACGCCAAGGTCGACACGGTGATCATCGACACCGCCGGCCGGCTGCACACCAAGACCGGCCTCATGGACGAGCTCGGCAAGGTCAAGCGGGTCGTGGAGAAGCAGGCCGCGGTCGACGAGGTGCTGCTCGTCCTCGACGCCACCACCGGCCAGAACGGCATGCAGCAGGCCCGCGTGTTCGCCGAGGTCGTCAACATCACCGGCATCGCGCTGACCAAGCTGGACGGCACCGCCAAGGGCGGCATCGTCGTCCAGGTGCAGCGCGAGCTGGGCGTCCCGGTCAAGCTCGTCGGCCTCGGCGAGGGCCCGGACGACCTGGCCCCGTTCGAGCCCGGCGCGTTCGTGGACGCCATCCTCGGCGACTGATCGTCCATGGGGCTCCGCCGGCCTTCCGGCGGAGACCCACCGGCGGATCGTCCGCCGTCCCGTCACGACACCAGACCCCACCGGTCACCCGACCGGTGGGGTCTTTCGTAGGGAAAGGGCTGGCGGAAACGCTCGAAACCCCTGTCCTAACCGGGCAGTCGGTGAGGATTCCGAAACACCCGCGCAACACGCCGCGACGGGGTTTCACACCGCCGAAACACGGGAGCCGAACAGGCGAAACGGCCGCGCCGGAATCTTTTGCCCAGTCCACGTTCCCGGTCGAGGAGGGGCATCCCCCGAGATGAAGATCGATACAGGCGCGACGGCCTGGATGCTGGCCGCCACGGCGCTGGTGCTGTTCATGACCCCCGGGCTCGCGTTCTTCTACGGCGGCATGACGCGCGCGAAAAGCGTGCTGAACATGATGATGATGTCGTTCGGCAGCATCATCAGCGTGACCGTTCTGTGGGTGCTCTTCGGCCACTCCATCGCCTTCACCGACAACGGCAGCTCCTTCCTCAACAAGTTCCTCGGCGGATTCGGCGCGGTCGGGCTGAAAGGGACGGTCACCGCGATCCAGCAGGGCACCAGCCCCGACCACAACATCCCGCTGCTGGTCTACTCGGCCTTCCAGCTCACCTTCGCGATCATCACGGTCGCGCTGATCAGCGGGGCGATCGCCGACCGGGCCAAGTTCGGGGCGTGGATGGCCTTCACGGTCGTGTGGGCGTCGCTGGTGTACTTCCCGGTCGCGCACTGGGTGTGGGGCACCGGCTGGCTGAACAAGCTCGGCATCGAGGACTTCGCGGGCGGGACGGTCGTCCACGTCAACGCGGGCGCGGCCGGGCTCGCGCTGGCGCTCGTCCTCGGTAAGCGGCGCGGCTGGCCCAAGGAGCCGATGCGTCCGCACAACCTGCCGTTCGTGCTGCTCGGCGTCGCGATCCTGTGGTTCGGCTGGTTCGGGTTCAACGCGGGCTCGGAGATCGGCGTCGACACGACCACCGGCCTGGCGTTCATGAACACCCAGATCGCGACCGCGGTCGCGGCCGGGGCCTGGCTGATCGTCGAGAAGCTCCGGGACGGCCACGCCACCACGCTCGGCGCGGCGTCCGGCGCGGTCGCGGGCCTGGTCGCGATCACCCCCGCGTGCGGGTTCGTCGACCCGTGGGCCGCGATCGTCCTCGGCCTGGTCGCGGGCGCCGTCTGCGCCTACGCGATCGGCCTGAAGTACCGGCTCGGCTACGACGACTCGCTCGACGTGGTCGGCGTCCACCTGGTCGGCGGCGCGGTCGGCGCGGTCTCGCTCGGCTTCCTGGCCGCCTACCCGGCGCTGACCTCGCAGCATAAGGGCCTGTTCTACGGCGGCGGCGTCCACCAGCTCGGCCTCCAGGTGCTCGGGCCGGTCGTGATCGGCCTGTACTCGTTCGGGATGGCCTGGGTGATCGGCACCGTGATCGACAAGACCCTGGGCTTCCGGATCGACGAGGAGGACGAGGCGACCGGCGTGGACCTCACCACGCACGCCGAGACCGCCTACGATCTCGCCCCGGCGGGCGCCGGCTCGGTCGTCCGCACCGGCCACGCCTCCGTGGCGTCAGGCCCGGTGACCACCGGCGGAGCGTCCGCCGAGACGAAGGTGGAGGCGTGACCGTGAAGCTCATCACCGCGGTGATCAAGCCGTTCAAGCTCGACGAGGTCAAGGCGGCGCTGGAGGCGTTCGGGGTCCGCGGCCTCACCGTCAGCGAGGCCAGCGGCTTCGGCCGCCAGAAGGGCCACACCGAGGTCTACCGGGGCGCCGAGTACAAGGTCGACCTGGTGCCGAAGCTCCGCGTCGAGGTCCTGGTGGACGACGAGGACGCGCACGACATCATCGACGTCATCGTCAAGGCCGCCCGCACCGACAAGATCGGTGACGGGAAGGTCTGGGCCGTCCCGGTGGACACGGTCGTCCGCGTCCGCACCGGCGAGACCGGCCCGGACGCCCTTTAGGCCGCCGCGTGCCCCTCACCCAGGAAGGGCCCGAACCCGCTCCCGCCGTTGCCGCGCCCGGTGCTCCGGCCGGGTCCGCGCCCCGGGTCCGGGTGGCCCTGGCCGCCGCCAGGGCCACCCGTGGCTCCGACCTCGACAAGCGCCTGACCAGGCTCTTCTCCGAGGCGACGGAAGGGAGGCCGTCCGCGGGTCCGGCCGATGTGGCGCTGGTCGCGGTCGGGAGCCACGCGCGGCGCGAGCTGACGCCCGGCGGCGACCTCGACCTGGTGCTCCTGCACCGCGGACGCGGCGACGTCGCGGAGATCGCCGACCGGATCTGGTACCCGATCTGGGACGCCGGGCTGCGGCTCGACCACTCGGTCCGGACCGTCCAGGAGGCGCGGACGGTCGCCCGCGACGACATGAAGGCCGCGCTCGGCCTGCTCGCGCCGCGCCGCGTCGCCGGTGACCGCGCGCTCGTGGACGAGGTCCGCGCGGCCGTCCTCGCCGACTGGCGGGTGGACGCGCGGCGGCGGCTCGCCGAGCTCGGCGCCCTCTGCCGGGAACGCTGGGACGCCCAGGGCGAGCTGGCGTTCCTTCTGGAGGGCGACCTGAAGGAGGCGCGCGGCGGGCTCCGCGACGTGGAGGTCATGAACGCCGTCGCCGCGTCCTGGGTGGCCCCCGCGCCCGACGGACGGGTCCGCGAGGCCCACGACCTGCTGCTGGACGTCCGGCACGCGCTGCACGCGACCACCGGCCGCCCGTCCGACCGGCTCGTCCTCCAAGAGCAGGAGGCCGTCGCCACGGCACTCGGCATGCTCGACGCCGACGTCCTGCTCCGCGCGGTCGCCACGGCCGCCCGGACGATCACCCACGCCGACGACCAGGTCCGGAGGCGCGTCGACCGGTTCACCCGCCCCCGCACGGGACGCGCCGGACGCGCCGGACCCCGGCGGCGCCCCGTCGGCGACGGCGCCGTCGAGCAGGACGGCGAGGTCGTCCTCGCCCGCGGCGCCGACCTGGCGGACCCAGCGCTGGTCCTCCGCGTCGCCGCGTCCGCCGCGCAGAACGGCCTGCCCCTCGCTCCCGCGACCGTGCACACGCTCGCCGAGCGCGCCGCCCTGCCCGGCGCGCCGTGGCCGCCGGAGGCCCGCGACGCCCTGATCGCGCTGCTGGGAGCGGGTCCCGCCGCCATCGGCGTCTGGGAGGCCCTCGACCAGGTCGGCCTGGTCGTCCGGCTGCTGCCCGACTGGGAGCGTGTCCGGAACCGGCCGCAGCGCAACCCCGTGCACCGCTTCACCGTGGACCGCCACCTCGTCGAGACCGCCGCCGGGGCCGCCGCGCTGACCCGCGAGGTCGCCCGCCCCGACCTGCTGCTCGCCGGCGCGCTCCTGCACGACATCGGCAAGGGCTGGCCCGGTGACCACTCGGTCTGCGGCGCGGTCGTGGCGCGCGACGCCGCCGCCCGGATGGGCTTCCCACCGGGCGACGCGCGGGTGCTGGAGACCGTCGTCCGGCACCATCTCCTGCTGCCCGAGACCGCGACCCGCCGCGACATCGACGACCCCAGGACGATCGAGACCGTCCTGGCCGCCGCCCGCCAGGCCCCGGGGAGGGAGCGCGACGTCCTCGAACTGCTCGCCGCCCTCGCGATCGCGGACGGCCAGGCCACCGGCCCCGCCGCCTGGGGCTCCTGGAAGGCCCGCCTCGTGGCCGAACTGGCCCGGCGCGCGCTGATGTCGCTCGCGGGCGGGACGCTGCCGCCCGCGCCGTCCCTGGGCCCGGAAACCCTGGCCCTGGCCAGGCACGACGGCGCGGCCGTCCGGGTCCAGGGCTCCCGGATCATGATCGTCGCACCCGACCGTCCGGGCCTGCTCTGGCGGGCGGCGGGCGTCCTGGCCCTGCACCGCCTCGCCGTCCGGACGGCGAGGACCGTCTCCGCGACCGGCCCGAAGGCCGAAGCGGAGGGAACCGCCGTGACGCCGACCACCATGACGCCGACCTCTGTGAGCCCGACCCCTGTGACGCCGACCACCATGACACCGACCGCCGTGCTCGACTTCACGGCCGTCCCGGAGTTCGGCGATCCGCCCGACCCGGCCGCGCTGGAGTCCGATCTCCGCCGCATGCTGGCCGGGCGGCTCGACGTCGCCGACCGCCTCGAACGCCGGGCCCGGTCCGTCCGGATCCGGCCCGGAGCGGCCGTCCCGCCGCCGCGCGTCACGATCGTCCCCGACGCGTCGGAGAGCGCGACCGTCGTCGAGGTCCGCGCCCACGACCGCCCCGGCCTGCTGTGGCGCGTCGGCCAGGCGCTCGGCGAATGCGGCCTCCAGGTGATCGCCGCCCGCGTCGACACCCTGGGCGCCGAGGCCGTCGACGCCTTCTACGTCGTGGACGCCGAGGGCCTCCCCCTCCCCGCCGGCCACCGTCCGCCGGGGAAGTCCGCCGCGTCCGTCCGCGACCACGTCCTGGCGTCCCTGCACTGATCACGACAGGCCGGACAAGTCCGAAATTCGGACAGGGCGGGACCCGGCGCGTGACCCGATAGTCTGATAGGCGATCCCACGAAGCTTTCCAAGGACGGGTCCACACGTGTTCGAGACGCTCTCCGACCGGTTGACGACGGTTTTCTCGTCGCTGCGCAGCAAGGGCCGGCTCTCCGAGGCCGACATCAACGCGACGGCCCGCGAGATCCGCGTCGCGCTGCTCGAGGCCGACGTCGCGCTGCCCGTGGTGAAGGACTTCATCGCGCGGATCAAGGAGCGCGCCGCGAGCGCGGAGGTCTCCCAGGCGCTCAACCCGGCCCAGCAGGTCGTCAAGATCGTCAACGAGGAGCTCATCGGCATCCTCGGCGGCGAGACCCGGCGGCTGAACCTGGCCAAGAACCCGCCGACCGTGATCATGCTCGCGGGTCTGCAGGGCGCCGGCAAGACCACCCTCGCGGGCAAGCTCGCCCGGCACCTGAAGAAGGAGGGGCACGCGCCGCTGCTGGTCGCGGCCGACCTCCAGCGCCCCAACGCCGTCCAGCAGCTGCAGGTCGTCGGCGAGCGCGCCGGCGTGCAGGTCTTCGCCCCCGAGCCCGGCTCCGGCGTCGGCGACCCGGTGGACGTGGCGCGCCGCTCCATCGAGCAGGCCCGGCACGCCCAGCACGACATGGTCATCATCGACACCGCGGGCCGCCTCGGCGTGGACGCGGAGATGATGCAGCAGGCCATCGACATCCGCGACGCGGTCACGCCCGACGAGATCCTCTTCGTCGTCGACGCCATGGTCGGCCAGGACGCGGTGAACACCGCGCAGGCGTTCCTGGACGGCGTCGGCTTCGACGGCGTCGTCCTCACCAAGCTCGACGGCGACGCCCGAGGCGGCGCGGCCCTGTCGGTGCGGCACATCACCGGCCGCCCGATCATGTTCGCGTCCACCGGCGAGAAGCTGGACGACTTCAGCGTCTTCCACCCGGACCGGATGGCCGGGCGCATCCTCGACATGGGTGACATCCTCACCCTGATCGAGCAGGCCGAGCAGGCGTTCGACACCCAGCAGGCCGAGAAGATGACCACGAAGTTCGCGTCCGGCGAGGACTTCACGCTCGAGGACTTCCTCGAGCAGATGATGATGATCCGCAAGCTCGGGCCGATCGGCAACCTGCTCGGGATGATGCCGGGCATGGGCCAGGTCCGGGACCAGATCTCCCAGATCGACGACAAGGACCTGGACCGGGTCGCCGCGATCATCCGCTCCATGACCCCGGACGAGCGGTCCAACCCGAAGATCATCAACGGCTCGCGCCGGGCCCGCATCGCCAAGGGCTCCGGCGTCCAGGTCGGCGAGGTGTCCAGCCTGGTCACCCGGTTCTTCGACGCGCAGAAGATGGTCCGCGCGATGGCCGGCAACATGGGCTTCCCCGGCATGCCGGGCCGCCGCCGCGCCAAGCAGGCCCAGAAGGCCGCCAAGAAGAAGGGCAAGCGGCGCAGCGGCGACCCGCGCAAGCGCGCCGTCGGCAAGCAGCCCGCGGACGGCCAGCCCGACGCCCTGCCCCAGGGACTCCCGCCGGGCCTCGGCGGCCAGCTCCCGCCCGGCCTCGCCAAGCAGCTCCCGCCCGGCTTCCAGATGCCCGACCTCGGCGACCTCGGCGGCGGCAAGCAGAAGTAGCCCGCGCCACCGCGAACACGGTGACCCAGGTCACCGCGAACGCCGCGCTCCGCTCCTCCGCGGGACGCGGCGTTCGCCGTTCCACCGTCTGTGAGGTATCTGACGTGGCGGGGACGCCGGACATGTGGGCGGTTCGTGGTCACGGATGTCCGTGCGCGCCGATTCGCCTTATTTCCGAGGGCCCTGGGCGTCCTGGGAGCGATGGTTCGGACGGGCGTTCTGGGCGGAACGTTCACGCAGGTCAGGTGGGCTTTGCCGACGGAGTGGCCGCGTGTCATCGTCCGATTGCGCTTTTTCCGCGAACGTCTGGCAGAATGGCAGGCTGGAAACCCCGGGAATCGCGCTGGCGCCCTCTCTCGTCTCGCGCGCCCGGAGTCCACAGAGTTGGCCGGTCGCCGGTGTCCCCACCTGGTGCGGCCAATCTCGCCTGTACCAAGTCTGGAGAACACCACACCCGTGGCAGTCAAGATCAAGCTCAAGCGTCTGGGGAAGATCCGGAACCCGCAGTACCGGATCGTCGTCGCCGACTCCCGCACCAAGCGGGACGGTCGCGCCATCGAGGAGATCGGCCTCTACCAGCCGAAGCAGGAGCCGTCGCTCATCGAGATCGACTCCGAGCGCGCGCAGTACTGGCTGGGCGTCGGCGCGCAGCCGACCGAGCCGGTGCTGAGCCTGCTCAAGGTCACCGGCGACTGGCAGAAGTTCAAGGGCGAGCCGGGCGCCGAGGGCACCCTGCGCAAGGCCGAGCCGAAGCCGGACAAGAAGGCCGTCTTCGAGGCCGCCGTCAAGGAGTCGATGGGCGACGTCGACGCCGCGGCCGCCCCGGCCGCCAAGCCGAAGAAGAAGGCCGAGGCCAAGAAGGCCGACGCCGAGTCCGCCGAGACCGAAGTCAAGAGCGAGGACTGACGTGCTCGAAGAAGCGCTCGAGCACCTGGTGCGCGGGATCGTGGAGAACCCGGACGACGTCCGGGTCCGCGCCCGCCGCATCAGGGGCGGCCGGGTCCTTGAGGTGCGTGTGCACCCCGACGACCTCGGCAAGGTCATCGGCCGCAGCGGTCGCACCGCCAAGGCCCTGCGCACGGTCGTCAGCGCCCTCTCCGGAGGCCGCTACGTGCGCGTCGACCTGCTCGACGTCAACGAGGTCCGCTGACCCCGGACGGCTCGGGCGCAGGGCTCCCCGCGCGGACGGTTCCGCCGTCCGCCCGTAGGGACGCGCCAAGGCGATGCTTTGGCATGCCCCCTTGGGAGCCCACTTCACCGCCGTCCGAGTGACGGCGGAACCTGCCCCTTAGCGGGGGAGGACGTCATAACGGATCCGCTCGCGGGCCCGACAACGATTCCGAGCCGCCATGTCGTTCACGACGTGGCGGCTCGGATCGCGTTTACCCGGCCACACCCGGCCGGGTGCGCCGACCAGACCTCTCACGGCCTCGCGCCACGCCCGCTCACGCGGGGGACCAGGGTCGGAAGGCGATCACGGGGTCACCCGCGATCGCCGCCCGCACGAAGACGCCGATCATGCCCCCGCGGGGGAGGGCATGATCATCCTGGCGGACGCCGGTGAGATCATCCCCATCACGGGACGGCGGCGAAGGCGCGGTTGTCCCGGGCATGGGGATCCGGCTGGCAGGCTGGACACAGGCCGGCCGGCAGGCCGGACACAGGGACGCGCGGACCGCCGGAACGGCGGCGGCGCGGGGTTACGTTCATCGATCATCTGGAAGGGACGGCTCGTGGCCGAACGGATCGTGATCGGCCGGATCGGGCGTCCGCACGGCGTCCGCGGCGACAACACCGTGGACGTGCGGACCGACGACCCGGGGCTGCGGTTCGCGCCGGGCACGGAGATCGCCACCGACCCCGCGGGGACGGGCCCGCTGGTCGTCGAGCAGGCGCGCTGGCACTCCGGGCGGCTGCTCGTCCGCTTCGCGGGCGTCACCGGCCGGGACGGCGCCGAGGCCCTGCGCGGCACCTGGCTCGTCGTGGACGCCGACGACATCCCCGAATCGGACGACCCCGACGACTTCCACGACGCGCAGCTGGTCGGCCTGGCCGTCAGCACCGTCGAGGGCACCGCCGTGGGCGAGGTCACCGACGTCCGCCACCACGGCCAGGACCTGCTGGTCATCCGCCGTGCCGGCGGCGGCCGCGGCGAGCTCCTCGTGCCGTTCGTCGCCGCGCTCGTCCCCGAGGTGGACGTCGAGGGCGGCCGCCTCGTCATCGACCCGCCCGCCGGCCTGCTGGACGAGGACTGACCCCCCGATGCGACTCGACATCATCAGCATCTTCCCCGAGTACTTCGCCCCCCTGGACGTCTCGCTGATCGGCAAGGCCCGCCGGACCGGCCTCCTCGACGTCCACGTCCACGACCTGCGGTCCTGGACGCACGACCGGCACCGCACCGTCGACGACACCCCGTACGGCGGCGGCCCCGGCATGGTCATGAAGCCCGAGCCCTGGGGCGAGGCCCTGGACGCCGTCGCCCCGCCGGACGGCCCGGCACCGCGGCTCGTGGTGCCGACCCCGTCCGGGCGCCCCTTCACCCAGGCCATGGCCGCCGAACTCGCCGCCGAGGACCACCTCCTGTTCGCCTGCGGACGCTACGAGGGCATCGACTCCCGCGTCGTCGCGGAGGCCGCCACCCGCATGCCGGTGTCCGAGGTCAGCCTCGGCGACTTCGTGCTGGCGGGCGGAGAGGTCGCCGTCCTGGTCATGGTCGAGGCGATCGGACGGCTCATCCCGGGCGTCCTCGGGAACGCCGAGTCCGTCGCCGACGACTCGTTCGCCCCCGGAGCCATGGAATCGCTCCTGGAGGGCCCGGTCTTCACCAAGCCGCCGGTGTGGCGGGAGCGGGCCGTCCCGGAGATCCTTCTGTCGGGCAACCACGGCGCGATCGCCCGCTGGCGGCGCGACCAGGCGCTGCGCCGGACCGCCCAGAACCGCCCCGAGCTGCTCGGACGCCTCGCCCCCGAAACGCTTGACAAGCACGACCTGAAGATCCTCGCCGAGGCCGGTTTTCCGGAGCACGGCGAAGATATGGCAAACTAGAGCGTCGCCGTGTAGCTCGTGACGCACGGCGCGCAGACTTCCAAGAAGATCCATTTCGCGCGGAGCGACGCCCCCATGCAGTACGTGACGGGGCCTCTCGACGTCCGCGTTCGACACGACTGAGGTACAGCTGCCATGCACGCTTTGATCCAGGAGATCGAGAAGGCCGCCCTGCGGGCCGACGTTCCGGACTTCCGTCCCGGCGACACCGTGCGCGTTCACGCGCGCATCACCGAGGGCAAGGTCACCCGTGTCCAGGTCTTCGAGGGCGTGGTGATCCGGCGCCAGGGCGGCGGCTCGCGCGAGACCTTCACCGTCCGCAAGATCAGCAAGGGCGGCTACGGCGTCGAGCGCACCTGGCCGATCAACAGCCCGCACATCGAGAAGCTCGAGGTCGCGATCCGCGGTGACGTCCGCCGCGCCAAGCTGTACTACCTGCGCAACCTGCGCGGCAAGGCGGCCCGCATCAAGGAGAAGCGCGACTTCTGATCGCTCTCGCCTCACCGAGCGTCCGGCGCCCCGGGATCCCATCACGGATCCCGGGGCGCTGACCGTTTTGGGGGAAAGTGCACGTCGGACCGGGTCGGCACGACGGCACGACACGGCCATGCACGAGATTCGGCGGCCCTCCCGCCGCTAGTCTGGCGCTCTGATGACTGACGAGGACGATCGGAGAGACGTGCGTTCCGAAGCCGAGGGCGCGGTGCCCGAAGAGAAGCAGACCGTGACCTCCGCGCGCGAGTCGTCCGACGCCGGGAACACCGACTCCGAGCAGCCCGAGACGCCGGAGGAGGACGAGTCCACCGGCAAGAAGCGCAAGAAGCAGGGCTCGTTCCTCAAGGAACTCCCCGTCCTGATCGGCGTCGCCCTCGTCCTCGCCCTGGTGATCAAGGCGTTCGTCGTCCAGGCGTTCTACATCCCGTCCGGGTCGATGGAGAACACCCTCCAGATCGGCGACCGCGTCCTGGTCAACAAGGTCGTCTACCACACCCGGGACATCTCCCGCGGCGACGTCGTCGTCTTCAACGGCCTCGACTCCTGGGACCCGGAGATCCAGGTCAGCCACTCGAGCAACCCCGTCACCCGGGTCCTGCACGCCATCGGCGGCGCCTTCGGCGTGGCGCCGAACGAGAAGGACTACATCAAGCGCGTGATCGGCGTCCCCGGCGACCACGTCAAGTGCTGCGACGCCCAGGGCCGCGTCACCGTCAACGGCGTCCCGCTGGACGAGCACACCTACCTGTTCACGGACCCGTCCACACACGTCCAGAACAAGCCGTCCATCGACCCCTTCGACGCCACCGTCGGCCCCGGCCAGCTCTGGGTCATGGGCGACCACCGCGAGGCCTCCTCCGACTCCCGCTGGCACCGCGGCGACCGAGGCGGCGGCACCATCCCGATCGACCACGTCATCGGCCGTGCCTTCGTCATCGTCTGGCCCCTGAACCGCCTCGACACCCTCCCCATCCCGTCCACCTTCAAGCAGCCGACCCTGAAGGCCGCCGCCGCCCTGGCCCCAGCCACCCCCCTCACCCTGGGCTTCCTGGCCGCCATCCCCCTCACCCACCTGATCCGCCGCAAGAATCGCCCACGCCGCTAACCACGGCCCGGCACTCACACCCACGGCCGCAACCGCTCCCGGGCTGCCGGGCGTTAGCACCAGCCCTGTGCTGGCCCCCACACCTGCCTTGCATCTGAGCCGCATCCACCCCTGCCTCGACCCCCACGCCAGCGCCCCGCCCCAGCGCCAAGGCTCGCTCGCCAACGGCCTCTGGCCCGCCTGTGCCTCCGCCCTGCCAACGGCGGCCTCAGCGTCGTCCCCGCCCTCAGCGCCAAGGCTCGCCCCCAACGGCCTCCGGCCCGCCGAGGCATCCACCCTGCCCACGGCGGCCTCAGCGTTGCCCCGCCTCTGCCCCGCGCCAACACCCCGCCCTCGGACCCAGGCCCCTGCCCCTTCGCCTCGTGCCCATGCTTCTGCCCCGCGCGTACCTGCGCTGCGCCCGTACTCGCGTTGTGCCTGGGGCCACGTTGTGCCTGGGTCTGGGCCTGCGCTGCTCCTGGGCCCGTTCGTGGTTGCACTTGCGCCGATGGTTGCGACTGCAATAGCAGTGGGTAGTCGAGGGCGCCGCGAAGCACCGTTTTGCCTTCTTGAAGGTTCCGCCTTGGGCTGAACGTCATCGACGCGGACATGATCTGCGGATTCGTGGAGGTCATCCGCTTCCGGAGGTGCTGAAGCGCCAAAGCGGGGTTTTCCGGCTTTCCAGGGACGTACGCTGCGAGTATGAACGGTCGTCCACTGCGGTTCACGCCGAGGCGTGACGCCGGGCTGTACGGCTTCGAACGCGCCTTGGGCCACGGGGGATTCAGCCCTGTGGCCGGGGTCGACGAGGCGGGCCGCGGAGCCTGCGCCGGTCCGCTGGTGATCGGTGCCGCGATCTTGGCGGACGGCAAACGAGGCCGGATCGAGGGCCTCAGCGACTCCAAGCTGCTCACCCCGGCCCGCCGCGAGGCGCTTTACGAGGAGATCGTCGAGCGCGCGGCGAGCTGGAGCGTGATCATCGTGCCCCGGGACGAGGTGGACCGCTTCGGTGTGCACCGGTGCAACATCACCGGGATGCGCCGCGCCGTGGCCGCACTGGGCCGGCGCCCCGAATACGTCCTGAGCGACGGCTTCTCCGTTCCCGGCCTGGTGGCGCCCAGCCTCGGCGTGATCAAGGGCGACCAGGTGGTGGCCTGCATCGCCGCCGCGTCCATCGTGGCGAAGGTCACCCGCGACCGGATCATGGTCGACCTGCACGAGCGCTACCCCCAGTACGGCTTCGACGTGCACAAGGGATACGCCACCAAGGCGCACACGGCAGCCCTTGCCGAACACGGCCCCTGTGCCGAACACCGCCTCTCCTTCGTCAATGTCGGCCGGGTGGTGCGTAAGAATGGGGGCGTGGTCACGGGGGAGCAAGCCGGGGAGGACCACGGGACCCGGATGGAAGGGACACGGGTGTGAGCGCCGAGGATCTCGAGAAGTACGAAACCGAGATGGAGCTTCAGCTCTATCGCGAATACCGCGACGTCGTCGGCCTCTTCAGCTACGTCGTGGAGACCGAGCGCCGCTTCTACCTGACCAACTCGGTCGATCTCCAGGTCCGCGGCGCCGACAACGGCGAGGTCTACTTCGAGGTCACCATGCAGGACGCCTGGGTGTGGGACATGTATCGCCCTGCCCGCTTCGTCAAGAACGTCCGCGTGGTCACCTTCAAGGACGTCAACGTCGAAGAACTCGCCAAGAGCGACTTCGAACTCCCCGGCGACCAGTAGCACCACACCGCACCCCCTTCCCCCAGCTCACCCACGTCGCCCGCCCCGCTCCGCCGCGCCGCGCCCTCCTCGCCCTGGCGTGCCTGCGCGGCGTGTCACGCCTAACCGCAGCACGGCCTCCCCACGGCGCACGGTTTCCCCAGGAGTGCCGCACGTGCGTCCTGCCGCGCCGCACGCCATGCCACGCACGCGCCCTCGCCGTGTGGTGCGGTCTTGCGATGTGCCGCGTTCCGTTCGTGCGGTGCCTTCCATCGTGTGGTGACCTCCACCATGTGGGGCGTTCGCCATGTATCTCTTCGCTGTGAGGCCTCTTACTGCTGCCCTGCTCCTCTCTGGAGATTGGAATGGGGGGGTAGGGGGGTGTGAGTCGCCATGAGCTGCTCGCAGGTCGTTGACTTGGGGTGGAGCGAGAGGAAAGGGACGCGGAACAGGACGCTCCGCGTTGTTTTGGTTGCTGGGTGTGGGGTCATGGGGACTTGGCCTTCTGGGTCAGGCGCCAGCCGCCGGGGGCGCGTTCTACGAAGCCGGCGGCAGAGAGGAGGCCGAGTTTGGCGTTGGCGGTGGGGAGGTCCAGGCCGGCTTTGGCCGCTATCTGAGCCGGGCCGGCCGCTGCGCGGGTGGGGAGGGCCTCCAGGACGGTTTGGGTGACCTTGTCCAGGAGGTCGCGGGACAGGACGGGGCTGGCGGGGATCGGGGCCAGGTCCGTGCCGAGTTCGCCCACGGCTTCGATCACCTCCTCGCTTCGGGTGACGAGGAGCGCGGGCGGCGGGTCGCGTAGGAGCGCGTGGCAGCCGACCGAGGACGCAGAGGTCACAGGCCCGGGGACGGCCATGACCACGCGGCTCAGTTTCCGGGCCCAGTGGGCCGTGCTCAGTGCGCCGCTGCGACGGCCCGCTTCCACGACGACCGTGCCCCTGGAGAGCGCGGCGATGACGCGGTTGCGGACGAGGAAACGTTGTCGTCTCGGTGATGTTCCAGGCGGTGACTCGCTGATGAGCAGTTCACGGCGGGCGAGTTCGGCGAACAGGCCGTCGTTGCATGCCGGATAGGGGACATCCACTCCGTTGGCGAGGACCGCGACGGTCGGGCCGTCGGCGGCGAGCGAGCCTCGGTGTGCTGCGGCGTCGATCCCCATCGCTCCGCCCGAGACGACCGTCCACCCGCGGTCGCCCAGTTCGGATGCCATCTCCGCCGCGACGCGCAGCCCGTAGGAGGATGCGGCGCGGGCCCCGACGAGCGCGACGGAGCGCAGACAACCGTGGCGCAGATCGCTGGGGCCGCGCAGCCACAAGGCGTACGGGCGGCGTGAGCCGAGGTCATCCAGAGTGGTGGGCCATTCCGGATCACCTGGGCAGACCAGCCTGACGCCGAGACGTTCGGCCACGAGCAGATCACTGGCGGGCTCGGCGGCCGACAACCGGATTCGCCAATGTGCCAGGCGCTCGGTCATCCGAGCCGTCTCGGAGTCGTCGGCGATTCGGGCCTTCAACTCGTCCGGTAACCGGCCGGAGCGGATGGCATCGAGGGCTCTGGCCGCCCCGACCGCATCGATGATCTGGTTGAGCACGGGTTCTCCGGGCTCGGCCAAGGCTGTGAGCGCCGCGCGTGCGGTCTGGTCATCGGTCATGTTCGTCTCCTCTGCTGGGCGAGGGTTGGGGTGTGTCCTGGCCTAGGGGTCATGTCCAGCGGCTGTTCCATAGGGCCAGGGCACCGCCGACGTCGTCCTCGCCCGGCTCGTTGCGGTCGGCGAGGTCGGCGATCGTCCAGGCCACGCGGAGGACACGATCGAGGCCGCGAGCGCTGAGAGTCCCTTTCTGGAGTGCCTCGTCGGCGGCATGCATCGCTTCTCCCGGCGGGGTGAAGTGGCGCCGGAGTTCCGGGCCGGGGATCTCGGAGTTGGTCCGCCAGGGGGTGCCGGACAGGCGCTTCACAGCCCGGTCGCGCGCGTTCAGGACACGCTCGGCCACGACGTCGCTGGATTCGGCGAACTCCAGGTCGTATCGGAGTTCGGCGCGGCTCGCCGGGGTGAGCTCCAGTTTCAGATCGATACGGTCCAGCAGGGGGCCTGAGACGCGCGAGATGTACTTGCGGCGGACGCCCGGGGCGCAGGAGCAGTCCATCTGCTTGGCGGCGGCACACGGGCATGGGTTCGCCGCCAGGACCAACGTGAACCGTGCAGGGAACCGTGCGGTGCCCTCCACTCTGGACAGTCTGACCTCCCCTTCTTCGAGCGGCTGCCGCAGCGCGTCCAGGACCCCGCCGTGAAACTCGGGCGCCTCATCGAGGAAGAGGATGCCCCTGTGGGCCAGGGACACCGCTCCCGGTCGCAGGACGCGCCCCGAACCGCCGCCCACGATCGCCGCCCTCGTCGCGGTGTGATGCGGGGCGTGGAACGGCGGATTGGTGATCATCGGCTGGTCGGGCGGGAGAGTGCCCGCGACCGAGTGGATCGCCGTGACCTCGAGTGCCGCCCCCGGCTCCAGCGGCGGCATCAGAGTGGGGAGCCGCTCGGCCAACATCGTCTTCCCACAACCTGGCGGGCCCGAGAAAAATAGATGATGGCCGCCCGCTGCGCTGATCTCCAGGGCCCGACGGGCCTCGGCCTGTCCGCGGACGTCCGCCAGGTTGAGGTCGGTGCGCCGGTCGGGGCAGCGCGGGGTGAGACCGTCCATGCCGTACTGAGGGGACGGCTCGGAGTGCTCTTCCTCGGTCGGCGGCGGCTCATCGCGGAGCAGGCAGAGCAACTCGCGCAGGCTGGCGACCGGAACGACCTCGACATCCGGGACGAGCCTGGCCTCGGCGGCGTTCGCCCGGGGCACGACGACCGTCTGACAGCCCGCGTTGGCGGACGCCAGGACCGCGGGCAGCACACCCGGGATGGCCCGCATCCGTCCGTCCAGCCCGAGCTCGCCGACCAGCGTCAGACCGGCGCACGAGAACGGGGGGATCGCCTCGGCTGCCGCGAGGAGGGCGATGGCGATCGCGATGTCGAAGGTCGAGCCCTTCTTCGGCAGGCTGGCCGGGAAGAGCGAGACCGTGACATGCCTGTTGGGCCAATCCTCACCAGAGTTGTAGATCGCGGCGCGAACCCTGTCGCGGGCCTCGTTCAGGGCGGCGTCGGGAAGCCCCACCAGGTGGAGGCCCGGGACGCCGCTCGTGATGGCGGCCTCGACGTCCACCACGAAGCCGTCCACGCCCACGAGCGAGACGGAGCGCGTCTTGGCGAGCGTCATTCAGCACACCTCCCGCAGGTGCTCCAGGGCGAAGCCTTCGCCCTGGCAGACCAGAGCGATGACGTCCACCCGGATCTGCGACCCTGGAACCCGGTTCGCGGCCGCCCAGCGCAGCGCCAGCTTCCGTAACCGCGTCGCCTTGCGTTCGTTGATCGCTTCGAGCGGGTCGCCGAACGCCTTCGACCTGCGGGTCTTCACCTCGCAGGCGACGTGCCGCCGCCCGTCGTACGCGACGATGTCGAGTTCGCCTTCCGAGCACCGCCAGTTCCGGTCGAGCACGTTCCATCCGAGACGCTCCAGGTACGCGGCCGCCGCGTCCTCGCCTCGCCGTCCGAGCAACTGATTGCCGTTCATCGGCTTCACCTCCGGCCTTCGACGATGCCGCCCGGCCCCCCTCCCCGATAACCGAACGCCATTCTGTGGATAAGTCGGAGAAACGTGTGTGTCGCTCATGCGCGAGCTGGGTGCCCTCGGCCGAACGTGTCCCGTGCGTTGTTGGGTGCTGTGAGATTCAGGGACGTGCCGGTACTTGATTTCGGTGGTTGTGGGACGCAACGTGGCGGATGTGAGCACTGAGGAACGTGGTGGCGGTCAGCCGGAGGATGAGGGCGACGGTCCTGGTGTGCTGGACGAAGTGCTCCCCGAGTTCACGACGTTCCTAAAGGCCGAAAGAGACGTCTCCGAACACACCCTGCGCGCCTACCTGGGAGATCTCCGGGATCTGTCGCGCTACGGGACCACCGTCGGGCTTTCCGGGCCGGCGGAACTCGACGTGCACGTCCTTCGCGCGTGGCTCGCGCGCCAGTACGCGATGGGCCTGTCTCGGGCGACCCTTGCCAGACGAACCGCGGCCGCGAGGACGTTCACCCGATGGCTGTACCGGCGGGGCGTCCTCCCAAGCGATCCAGGGCCGCTTCTGGGCACGCCGAAACGGACGCGCGACCTGCCGACCGTGCTCGCCCAGGACGACGCGGACCGCCTGCTGGACGAGATGGACGCCACCGGGCCGATAGGCCTCCGGGACCTCGCGATCCTGGAGGTCCTTTACGGCACGGGCATGCGCGTCAGCGAGTTGTGCGGGCTCGATGTCGACGACATCGACACCGCCCGCAATACGGTGCGCGTCTTCGGTAAAGGCGGGAAGGAGCGCACCGTGCCCCTGGGGGAGCCGGCGCTCAGAGCCCTGGGGGACTGGATGCGGGCAGGACGTCCGAGCGTGGTGACGGAGGCCAGCGGTCCCGCACTCTTTCTGGGCGTGCGCGGAGGACGCTTGCATGCCACCAGCGCCCGGCGGATCGTCCATACGCGCATCGCGGAGGTCGGCGAGATGCCGGACCTGGCACCTCACGGCCTACGCCATTCCGCGGCGACCCACCTCCTCGAGGGTGGTGCCGACCTGCGCAGCGTCCAAGAGATCCTCGGTCACGCCTCCCTTCAGACCACGCAGCTCTACACCCATGTCTCGGTCGAACGCCTCAAGCAGGTGCATCGCCAGGCCCACCCCCGCGGCGCCGCGGACTGACACAGGCCCGGCTCAAGCCCTCGTCCTGGGGGCGTCTGCCTACCGATGGTGTTGCGTCGCCGGAGGACGTCGGAGACGGCGTTCGTGTGCCAGATCGATCACGTTTGGCGGAGGCCGGTGGTGGAGGCGCGGCTCCGGGGGAGAAGAGCGAGGGCGCGTCCGCGACCGGCGCACAAAGGCCAGCGACAGGGCGAGGACCAGGCAGGTCAGGGCGCCAGCGGCGGCAGATGAAGCCCCACGCAGCGCAGGATGCGACGGACGATCACCGTGCGGTGGCCGATGCTTCCCTGTCGTTGGCGCTTCACTGGGCCCACCAGGGGCGGAAGGCCTTTCCCCATCCCGCGAGAACCGCCGCTCAGGCGGGGGACGCAGCCCAGGCGAGGGCATCGGCTCCCCAGGAGCAGGCGCCCCATGAAGATCGGGTGCGGACTTCGACTGCCACAACGGCAGCAAGCGGACGATGGGACGGACGAGGGCCAGCGGATCAAGGTAGGTCGCGCCGCGCAGCAGCCCCCAATGCAGGCACGCCTGTGTGCAGTGAGGTGAGGCCTGCACGGCCTCGATGGTCCCGATACGCGCACCGGCCAGGACATCCTGACCCACAAGGACGGCAGGGCGCACTGGCAGGTAAGTGGTCCGCAGCTCCCCGTGGGTGATCGCCACGACACCCCGTCCGGCCAAGGCGCCTGAGTACGAGACCCGTCCAGATCCGGCCGCGTACACCGGGTCACCCGGCGACGCCGCAAGATCGACGCCACGATGCCCGGGGAGCCAAGGCGACGTAGGCGGGCTGAAGCCACGTACCACCGCAGGGACCGGCGGGCCTAGCGGCCACCGCCATGAGGTCGCAGGCGGATCGTTTCCGGCGCCACCGGCCATGATCGCGACATCCGCCGAAGCCGGTGGCGAGCTGCTCGCCGCCCGGATCGTCGCATTCGACCTGGTCAATCCAGGTAAAGCCGCAGCGGTCACCCAGAAGGACCTACCGCTGCCCGAACCGGATGGCGGCAGATGGGGCGAGGTCTGGCGACCGGGCGGTACGAAGAGGCCCAGAACCGGGCCGGATACGGTCAGCACGCAGATGGTCAACGCTGTGAGCAGGGTCATGAACCGAGGGTGCCCAGCCCGGGAGCGACGCCGCCAGTGGACGCCCGTCCTGTGGATAACCCCGGTCGCGACGGGCCGTGATGGCCGGTTGATTCCTCGTTGGGTCCCGTCATCCCGTAGACTTGGGAAACGGTCGCACGGTGGTCACCCCCGGGCGGCCGAATTCACGCGCCCGCCCGCCACCTGGTGTGGGGCACCGGCCTCTCGGTCCGTCGTCTGCGGCGGTGGGGCAGTGTCCGGGCGCAGGTACCAACCGAGACGTGGCCCCGCCCCACAAGGCCGGGCCGGACAGGAGAACACGGGCTATGGCTCCCGTCGTCACCATGCGGCAGCTCCTCGAGAGCGGCGTCCACTTCGGCCACCAGACTCGCCGCTGGAACCCGAAGATGAAGCGCTTCATTCTCACTGAGCGCAACGGCATCTACATCATCGACCTGCAGCAGTCGCTGTCCTACATCGACCGCGCCTACGAGTTCGTCAAGGCGACGGTCGCCCACGGCGGCACCATCCTGTTCGTCGGCACCAAGAAGCAGGCCCAGGAGGCCATCGCCGAGCAGGCCACCCGGGTCGGGATGCCCTACGTCAACCAGCGCTGGCTGGGCGGCATGCTCACCAACTTCTCCACCGTCCACAAGCGGCTCACCCGGCTCAAGGAGCTGGAGGAGATCAACTACGACGACGTGGCCGGCTCCGGTATGACCAAGAAGGAGCTGCTCGGCCTGCGTCGTGAGAAGGACAAGCTCGAGCGCACCCTCGGCGGTATCCGCGACATGGCGAAGGTCCCCTCCGCCATCTGGATCGTGGACACCAAGAAGGAGCACATCGCCGTCAACGAGGCGAAGAAGCTCGGCATCCCGGTCGTGGCCATCCTGGACACCAACTGCGACCCGGACGAGGTCGACTACCCGATCCCGGGCAACGACGACGCCATCCGCTCGGTCGCGATGCTGACCCGCGTGGTCGCCGACGCCGTCGCCGACGGCCTGATCGCCCGCGCCGGCGCCGCCCAGGGCGGCGACGAGAAGCCGGCCGCCGGCGGTGCCGCCGCCGAGCCGCTGGCCGAGTGGGAGCGCGACCTGCTCGAGGGCAAGCCCGCCGAGGAGGTCGCGACCGAGGCCCGCGCCGAGGAGGGTGGCGCCACCGAGGTCCAGAGCGCCGCCGAGACCGAGCGCGCCGTCGAGGCCGAGGCCACGGAGAAGCCGGCCGAGGCCGAAGCCGAGGTCGAGGTCGAGGCCGAGGCCGCCGAGAAGCCGGCCGAGTCCGACCAGTCCTGAGCCCCCGATCCCCGGTGCGCCGCCCACCCGAGGCGGCCGCCGGGGATCGCCATGGGCACCACGACCACTGACGAGAGAAGCGAAGAGCGATGGCCAACTTCACCGCCGCGGACGTCAAGCGCCTCCGTGAGCTCACCGGCTCGGGCATGATGGCCTGCAAGAACGCCCTGACGGATGCCGACGGGGACTTCGAGAAGGCTGTTGAGATCCTGCGCCTCAAGGGCGCCAAGGACGTCGGCAAGCGCGCCGAGCGCACCGCCGCCAACGGCCTGGTCGCCGAGCACTTCAACGGCTCCGGCGATGGCGCGATGCTCGAGATCAAGTGCGAGACCGACTTCGTCGCCAAGAACGCCGAGTTCATCGAGCTGACGCAGCGGATCGTCGACTTCGCCGCCGGTGGCGACGCCACCGACGCCGCGACCCTGGCGACCGCCGAGATCGAGCCGGGCAAGACCGTCCAGGCCCTGATCGAGGAGAACAGCGCCAAGATCGGTGAGAAGCTGGAGCTCGGCCGGTACGCCCACTTCAAGGGCGCCTTCGTGGCCAGCTACCTGCACAAGTCCGACCCGTCCCTGCCGCCGACCACCGGCGTCCTGGTCGAGCTGGACAAGGAGAACGCCGAGGTCGCCAAGGACGTCGCGCAGCAGATCGCCGCGATGGCGCCGAAGTACCTCACCTTCGAGGAGATCCCCGCCGAGGTGATCGAGAAGGAGCGCGCGCTCGCCGAGACCAAGACGCGCGAGGAGGGCAAGCCCGAGGCCGCGATCGCCAAGATCGTCGAGGGTCGGGTCAACGCCTACCTGCGCGACTTCGTCCTGCTCGAGCAGCAGTTCGTCAAGGACACCAAGAAGACGATCGCCAAGCTGCTCGACGAGAACGGCGTCAAGGTCGTTCGCTTCGCCCGCTTCAAGGTCGGCCAGTCCTGACGCACCCTGGAGACGGGACGAGAAAACGCAGACCATGATCGAGGGGGCCGCCGACGTGCCGGACAACATCAACACTGACACGACGGCGGCCTCGTCGTCCGCGAAGAGCGCGCCGTCCGCCGACGCGCGGGAGCGTGAGACCCACGCGCCGAGGGCGGGCTGGAAGCGCGTCCTGCTGAAGCTCTCCGGCGAGGCCTTCGCCGGGGGCGACCCCATGGGCATCGACCCGGAGGTCGTCCAGCACGTCGCGGAGGCGATCGCCGAGGCCGTCCAGGACGGCGTCCAGGTCGCGGTCGTCTGCGGCGGCGGCAACATGTTCCGCGGCGCGGCGCTGGCCGAGCGCGGCATGGACCGGGGCCGCAGCGACTACATGGGCATGATCGGCACCGTGATCAACTGCCTGGCGCTCCAGGACTTCCTGGAGAAGCTCGGGGTCGACACCCGGGTCCAGACGGCCATCACGATGAGCCAGGTCGCCGAGCCCTACATCCCGCGCCGTGCCATGCGGCACCTGGAGAAGGGGCGCGTGGTCATCTTCGGCGCGGGCCTCGGCCAGCCGTTCTTCTCCACCGACACCACCGCCGCGCAGCGCGCGCTGGAGATCGGCGCGGAGGCGGTGCTCAAGGCCACCCAGGTGGACGGCGTGTACGACGCCGATCCCCGCAAGAATCCGGATGCGGTCAAGTTCGACCGTTTGGAATACGGTGAGGTTCTGCAGAGGGGACTGAAGGTCATGGACGCCACGGCCATCAGCCTCTGCATGGACAACACGCTCCCCATCGTGGTCTTCGACCTCATGGGGCAGGGGAACATCGTCCGGGCCGTCCGCGGTGAGAAGATCGGCACGCTGGTCAGCCCGGCCGAGCAGTGACGGCACGGACCATCGGATGACATGGGAGTCGCAGTGATCGACGAGACCCTCCTCGAGGCCGAGGAGAAGATGGAGAAGGCGGTCGCGGTCGCCAAGGAGGACTTCCAGGCCATCCGCACCGGCCGGGTCACGCCCGCGATGTTCAACAAGATCACCGCGGAGTACTACGGGACGCCCACGCCGATCAACCAGCTCGCCTCGTTCACCTTGCCCGAGCCGCGCATGGTGATCGTGCAGGTGTTCGACAAGTCGTCCATGGCGGCGGTCGAGCGCGCGATCCGTGACAGCGACCTCGGCGTGAACCCGTCCAACGACGGCAACGTCATCCGCGTGGTGTTCCCCGACCTGTCGGAGGAGCGCCGCAAGGAGTTCATCAAGGTCGCCGGCGGCAAGGCCGAGGACGCCAAGGTGTCGGTGCGCAACATCCGCCGCCGCGCCAAGGACGCCCTCGACAAGCTCGCCAAGGACGGCGAGGCCGGTGAGGACGACGTCCGGCGTGCGGAGAAGGAGCTCGACGACGCCACGCACCGCTATGTGGCGCAGATCGACGAGCTGCTCGAGCACAAGAAGGCCGAACTGCTCGAGGTTTGATGGAACTGGACAACGCCGGGGAGCCAGCTCGCTCCCCGGACGAGCCGGTCACCCCCGGTCCCGTTGATCCGCCCGTTGAGGCGGATCACGGGGACCGTCCGGTGACCGAGTCCGCAACGGCGGACGCGGGCGGCGCTCAGGCCGAGCCGGGGAGGACCCCGGCGGAGGCGAGCGCCGCTTCAGGCATGCGGAGCGAAGCCTCCGAGGAGCGGGCCGGCGAGCGCGCTTCCCTCGACACCGTCGCCTCCACGGGTGGCGACGCCCCGGCGAGCGACGGCGATTCCGCAGGCGGTGAGACCTCCTCGGAGCCTCCGGCGAAGCAGAAGAAGGCGGGGCGGAACCTGCCCATCGCCGTCGGTGTGGGCGTCACGCTCGGCGCGCTCGTCCTGCTTTCGCTCTACACGTTCAAGCAGATCTTCCTCGTCGTCATGGTGGGGTTCCTGCTGCTCGGGCTGCGGGAGCTGACCGACGCGTTCCGCACGCGCGAGATCGAGGTGCCGTTCATCCCGCTGGCGGCGGGCATGGTGGCCGCGCCGGTGGTCGCCTATGTGTGGGGCACGAACGGCCTGGTGGCGGTGGTCGCGCTGACCACGCTGGCGGTCCTGGTCACACGCATGGTGGACGGCGCGGAGGGCTATGTCCGGGACGTCACGGCGGGCGTCTTCGCGATCGGCTACCTGGTTCTCATGGGCGGCGTCGTCGCCCTGCTGATGAAGCCGGACGACGGTGATCACCGGATCGTCATCTTCATCGCGGTGACGGTGGCCAGCGATATCGGGGGCTTCTTCGCGGGGTCGTTCCTGGGCAAGCACAAGCTCGCGCCCACGATCAGCCCGAAGAAGACCTGGGAAGGCGTCACGGGATCGGCCCTCACCTGCATGCTGGTGGGGGGTGTCCTCGTCGCCACACTTCTGGACGACGGCCAGTGGTGGCAGGGTGTGATCATCGGCCTGGCGGCCGTGGTCACCGCGACCGTGGGCGACCTCATCGAGTCCATGCTGAAGCGTGATCTCGGCATCAAGGACATGGGGACGCTCCTGCCGGAGCACGGCGGGGTCATGGACCGTCTGGATTCCCTGGTGGCCACGGCCCCAGTCGTGTGGCTGCTGCTGGAGCTCTTCGTCCCTGCTTAGACACATCGGCGCGATCTTCGAAAGAAGCGTTGCCCGACAGACCCCGGGAGTCACTCCCGGGGTCTTCGTGTTGGGTGGGGGTCTTGTGTCTCGAGGCCTGCTCTTGGTCACGGTTCGGCCACAGGTTCACAGGTGTGTAGTGCGTGACATTGTACTGTCGCATTCTTCTGTCGGGCCGCAAGGCCCCGCGGGGCCTTCCCTCGTTCCGGTTCCGCGCAGTGGAGGAGAGAGACGCATGAGGAGATCCGTCGCGTTGGCGATGACCGCCGCTGCGGCATCGTCCGCCCTGGTAGCCGCCACCATGCCCGCGCAGGCCGCCCCGGGGCGAGCGCCCTCGGGGGCCGCGGGGTACCGTCCGCACCTGGACTGGAAGTCCTGTGGTGACGCGAGCAATCCGCGGCTGCTGTGCGCCAAGCTCGAGGTCCCGCTCGACCATGCCCGGCCGAACGGACCGAAGATCAAGATCGCGGTGAACCGGCTGCCCGCGACCGCCCCGGCCGACAAGCAGCAGGGGCCGATCCTGCTCAATCCGGGCGGTCCGGGTATCAGCGGCCTGTGGATGGCGCCGTGGGTTCCCTCGAAAATGCCCGCGGACGTGGCCGCGTCCTATGACTGGATCGGTTTCGACCTGCGCGGCACCCAGAGCAGTGAGCCGCACATGGCATGCGACCCGAACTACTTCGATGGGCCGCGTCCCGACTACCAGCCCAGTGCCGGCACGGAGCAGGCCTGGCTGCGGAAGGCGTCCGGATACGCCGCCGACTGCGCCTCCAAGTACGCCGACCTCCTGCCGCACCTCCGTACGGTCGACATCGTCCGGGACATGGACGACATCAGGCAGGCGCTTGGCGCCAAGAAGATCAGCTTCTTCGGCTGGTCCTACGGGACGACGCTTGGGTCGACGTATGGCGCGATGTACCCGAGCCATGTGAGGCGGCTCGTCCTGGACAGCATCGTGGGCCCGCACATCACGTGGTACGAGCAGAACGTCCGGCAGGACCTCCAGCACGAGAAGCGCTTCAAGGCGTTCACCGCGTGGGTCGCCAAGGCGGACGGCACCTACCACCTGGGCACGGACGCGTCCGGGGTCGAGAGTAAGTGGTACGCCATGCGCGCGGCCTTGGGGAAGGCCCCGGTGGACGGCAAGATCGGCGCGGACGAGTGGGACGACACCCAGCTCGCGGGCGGTTACGACCCTGCCAAGTGGCCGCGCCTAGCGACCGTTCTCGCGGCCTACACGAACAGCAAGGACGCCGGGCCGCTGCGCGTCGCCTATGACAAGTACGCCGCGCCTGATCCCAGCGACGACTCGTTCGACCTCTACAACGCGGTCCAGTGCAGCGACAGCACGTGGCCTCGGGACTGGGGCTTCTGGCGTAAGGACCAAGCCCGGATCGACAAGAAGGCGCACTACTACACGTATTCCAACATGTGGTACAACGCCGCCTGTGTTTTCTGGGCGGGCAAGGGCGGAGAGCGTCCGCGCATTACCGGCAAGGGGCTGCCTACAGCGCTGCTGTTCCAGGCCACCGAGGACGCCGCGACCGTCTACCAGGGCGGTGTGGAAATGGCCAAGGCCATGCCGAACTCGCGCTTCGTCGTCGAGCAGGGAGGTGGCCGTCACGCCATCACCCTCGCGGGTAACGCTTGTCTCGACAAACCTCTCTTCGACTACCTGCGCGACGGTACGCTGCCCAAGAACCGGGGTCTGGTAGACCTCCGGTGTGCCAAGACACCCGACCCCACGCCCACGTGGGTCGGCGTGGCCAAGGCCGCCGCGCAGCCGGGGGAGTCGGTCCGTCCGCTGGACAACTACCGGATCCGCTGACCCGTGTGAGGCCGGGGCCTCATCGGGGCGGTCCCGGCCTCGCGCGCGCATGAGTCGAGGTGCCCTATCTCGGCTCAGCCCATGAATTCCGGGCCCCACCAACGGCCCGGCCCCATGAGGAACGGCCTCCCCGAGAACCGGGGAGGCCGTTCACTTGGCAGAACCCAGAGTCGCGCCAGGGCGAACTCACATGAGGTCGGCCATCCAGCTTTCGATGTCGTCCGGGTGGCGGGGCAGGTCGGACGACAGCAGCCGCGATCCGTCTTCGGTGACGACGAGGTCGTCCTCGATGCGGACGCCGATTCCGCGCAGTTCTTCGGGCAGGGTCAGGTCGTCCGGCTGGAGGTAAAGGCCGGGCTCCACGGTGAGGACGTGGCCGGGCTCGAGGACGCCGTCCAGGTAGACCTCTGCGCGTGCCTTGGCGCAGTCGTGGACGTCCATTCCGAGCATGTGGCCACTGCTGCAGAGTGTGTAGCGGCGGTAGATGCCGGAGTCGGGGTCGAGGGCGGCTTCGGCGTCCGGGATGACGCCCCAGTCTTCGAGCCCTTCCGCGATGACGCGCATTGCGGCGAGGTGGAAGTCGCGGAATCGGGCGCCCGGCTTGACCGCCGCGATGCCCGCCTCCTGCGCGCGATAGACGAGCTCGTACACGCGCCTCTGCTCCGGGGTGAACCTCCCGGAGATCGGCAGGGTGCGGGTGATGTCGGCGGTGTAGAGCGTGTCCGTCTCGACGCCGGCATCCAGCAGAAGCAGCTCACCGGAGCGCAGGGGCCCGTCGTTGCGGATCCAGTGCAGGACGCACGCGTGCGAGCCGGAGGCCGCGATCGTCTCGTATCCGACGCCGTTCCCCTCGAGGCGGGCGCGCATGTTGAACTGGCCCTCGACCCAACGCTCACCACGCCGATGCGTCAGAGCCTTGGGCAGGGCGGCCACGACGTCACGGAATCCGAGGGTCGTGTAGTCGACGGCCGCGGCGAGCTGTGCCACCTCCCATTCGTCCTTGACGAGCCGGAGTTCGGAGACGAAAGAGGCCAGTTCGTGGTCGGCCGCCGGATTGGAATGGGCGGGGGCAAGGCCGTCCACCTCGGCGTCGACACCGCGCATTACGCGCGTCGGAACCTCGCGCCCGCGCAGTGCGTCAGCGAGCTTTTCCCTAGGCGCGCCTTCGATTTGCAGCGTGGCCTGAAGCTCCTCAAGGGTGCGGCGGCGGCCGACCCAGAACTCGCCGTGCCGCCGGTCCCGGTAGAACTCCCCGGTGTCGCGGGGGGAGCGCGGGTGCGTGAAGAGCGTGGCCTCGTGGCCGTTGCCGGTGGGCTCCAGGACCAGAACCGAATCCGGGACCGCGCCAAGGCCGGTGTCACCGGTGAGATGGACGAACGCCGAATGCGGCCGGAAGGCGTAGTCGCTGTCGTTGCTGCGGACCTTCAGGCTTCCGGCGGGGATCACCAGGCGCTCGCCCGGGAATCGGTCCGAGAGCGCGGCCCGGCGCTTCTGCGCATAGGGCGCGGAGTCGAGGGGCGTGGGCGCGAGGGAGGTGTCGGCCCACGAATGGCTGAAGTACTCGGCCAGCGCGGGGGAGACGGGCAGATCGTGGCTGCCGGTGGCGAAACGGTCGGCTGCGGTGTCGGGGATGCCGGCGTCGGACATGGGCGGTCCCTTCGGGTGACCTGGGTGAAGGCCAGGTGAGGGGTGATGCCCGCACTGTAACATTTCACATTGCATGGCTCGGCCGTGTTGTGACGTTGCGTCACAATGTGACACGCTACCGGCCAGGGAAAGAAGGAGCGTCCGTGACCGAAACGCCGAACCTGCCCGCGCTCGGGGCCCGCCCGAACGTCCGGGAGGAGATCGCCGAGGCGCTGCGCGCCGCCCTGGTCGCGGGCGAGATGCGTCCGGGCGTGGTCTACTCCGCGCCGGTGCTGGCCGAGCGGTTCGGCGTCTCCGCCACGCCCGTGCGCGAGGCGATGCTCGACCTCGCCAAGGAGGGGCTCGTCACGGCCGTCCGGAACAAGGGTTTCCGGGTGACCGAGCTGACCGCCCGCGACCTGGACGAGATCACGGCCGTCCGCACCCTGATCGAGGTCCCCACTGTCGGCCAGGTGGCCGAATCCGTTCCTGCCGAGCGGATCGCCGCCCTGAGGCCTATGGCCGAGGCCATCGTGGAGGCGGCAGAGCGCGGCGACACGATCGCCTATATCGAGGCTGATCACGCGTTCCATCTCGAACTGCTGGCCTTGGCGGGCAACCGCCACCTGATCGAGGTCGTGGAACGGCTCCGTTACCGCTCCCGCCTCTATGGGGTGCCTAAGCTCGCCCAGAGCCAGGAGCTCAGCTTCTACGCGCGCGAGCACCTGGAGCTGCTGGACACGGTCGCCTCAGGCGACCCCAGCGCCGCGTCAGCCGCGATGGATCACCACCTGCGGCACGTCCGCAACGCCTGGGCGGACGACCCGACTCCGTAGGGCTGGGCGCCTTCGCAGGGCGGGCGTGCGGAGTGGCCGAGGCGTGTGCGGAGTGGCCAAGGCATAGGCCGGGGTTTGCGACACTGGGAGCACCATGTCTGCCACCGCCGAACCGGCCGCCACCGCTAAGAAGACCCCGCCGAAGCTCGTCTTCGCCGCTCCGCGCCGGGGCAAGCCGCCGCGCCACCTCGCGGACCTGACCGTCGCCGAGCGCCGCGAGGCCGTCGCCGAGCTCGGTGAGAAGCCGTTCCGGGCCGACCAGCTGTCCCGGCACTACTTCGCGCGGCTGGAGGACGACCCCGAGCAGATGACCGACCTGCCCGCCGCCCTCCGTGAGCGGCTGGTCGGGGCGCTGCTGCCCAAACTCCTCGACCCGGTCCGCGAACTCGCCTGCGACGACGGCAGGACGCTGAAGACCGTCTGGAAGGCGTTCGACGGGGTCCTGTTCGAGTCGGTGCTCATGCGCTACCCCGACCGGGCCACGATGTGCGTCTCGTCACAGGCCGGATGTGGCATGAACTGCCCGTTCTGCGCCACCGGTCAGGCCGGCCTCACCCGGAACCTGTCGACCGCCGAGATCGTGGAGCAGGTTGCCGCGGGCGCGCGAGCGCTCGCCCGCGGACACGTCGCCGGAGGCCCCGGACGGGTCTCCAACATCGTCTTCATGGGGATGGGCGAGCCCCTCGCCAACTACAAGTCCGTGATCGGCGCCGTCCGGCGCATCACGGACCCCGCCCCCGGCGGACTCGGCATCTCCCAGCGTTCGGTCACGGTCTCCACGGTCGGCCTCGTGCCCGCGATCGAGAAGCTCGCGGCCGAGGACATGTCCGTCCGACTCGCGGTGTCCTTGCACGCCCCCGACGACGAGCTGCGCGACGACCTCGTCCCCATCAACAACCGCTGGAAGGTCTCCGAGGTCCTGGACGCCGCGTGGGCCTACGCGGAACGGTCCGGACGCCGGGTCTCCATCGAGTACGCGCTGATCAAGGACGTGAACGACCAGGCCTGGCGTGGCGACCTCCTCGGACGCCTCTTGCGCGGACACCTCGTCCACGTCAATCTGATCCCGTTGAACCCCACGCCGGGCTCCAAGTGGACCGCATCCCGGCCCGAGGACGAGCGTGAGTTCGTCCGGCGGCTGGAGGCCCACGGGGTTCCGGTCACGGTCCGCGACACGCGCGGGCGCGAGATCGACGGCGCCTGCGGCCAGCTCGCCGCGTCCACCAAGGACTGAGCCCCGGCCGCGCGCCCCGGAAGGAGAACGCCGGTGGCGGCGATGTCCGAGGGCTTTTCCGTGGCCATGCGCGGATACCACCGCGCCCAGGTGGACGAGCTGGTCGGACGCGTCCGCGCCGCCCTGGAGGGGACCGGGCCGCGGCTGAGCGCGGACGACGTCCGTGACACCCGCTTCGACGTGGTCGTCCGCGGCTATGACCGCAAGGCCGTGGACGCGATGCTGCACGAGTGCATCCTGAGGCTCCGGGCCACGACGACGCCGTCCGGCGGTCGCCAGCGACGTCCGCGAGTCCAGCCCGAGTGGCTGATCTCGTGGGTGCAGAACGTGCGTTTCCCCAAGTCCGTGGCGCGTGAGGGCTACGTCATGGCGGATGTGGACGCCTTTCTGGACCGGGTCATCGCCGGCCTGCGCGGCAAGCAGGCCCCGGTCACGGGGCGCGACGTGCGTGAGGTGACGTTCCGGACGGCCCGCTTCAACCTCGCCTACGGCGAGCGCGAGGTGGACCAGTTCCTGGAGCAGCTCGCAGGGGCCCTCGAACCACACTGACCCACGAGTTATCCACAGATCGCGGGATGACTGGCGATGGTCGGCGGCGAGCCGTCACGCTGGGTCACATGAACACCGAACTGTTCCGCCGACTCCACCCGCTCTTCAGCGCCTTCCTGACGCCGGAGACCGCCGGGATCCTGCTCTCCCTCGCCCGTCCGGCCCTGCGCCTGGTCTCCGGCGGGTCGACCGTCGTACACCTCGGCGGACGGCCCTTACTTCCGTCCGGCGAGCCCTGGCCGACCACGGCGGGCCGTCCCATGGACCATCTCGGCACGATCGACTTCGCCGGGATCCCGCGCCTGGACGGCCTGCCCACTCTGGGCCACGCGTCCTTCTACCACTCGGGCATCACGCCCAGCCCGTGGGACGACGCGTCCGGGCCGCGCGAGGCGTGGCGCGTCTTCGCCCACGATCTGAAGCCGACCGAGCCGCCCGTCCGGAGACCCACGCCTGTCTCTCAGTCCTGGGGTGTGGCTCCGTTCTGGTCCCTTCCGAGCCCGCTGGAACCGGCGTTCGACCTGCTGGAACAGGTCCGCCCCGGGACGCTCGCCCCGTACGGGGTGCTGTACGAGGGCTGGCTTGATCAGGTCTGGCCGGAGGATTGCCCCAGGCACCAGGTCGGGGGATGGCCCGTGCTGGTCGAGGCCGGACGTCCCGTGGGGCCGGTGGGGCACGGCGTGCCCGCGGCCGACATCCCGGACGCTCCGCCCTACCCCGACGCTGAGGCAACGCCGTCCACGGTGGAGACCGAGCCCAGGAGTGACCAGGTCATTCGCCTGACCGACCATCGGAGCGCTGCGGGCAAGAGAAATCGTCGCCGTTCCGCGCCGAGCCTCCGAGATCCGCGCCAGACCGGCTTCGGTCGGATCCAGCCTCGCTACGCGGCATCGAGTGTGCCGGGACCGTCGATGGCGGCCACCGCGTCAGCCCTTTCGGTTGGGAACGGTGTCTGCCAGCCCACTGCTTGCCTTCCCTCCGGGGCGGGCGACGATGGCCGATCTGCTCTGAAACCCGTCCCGCCCGAGTTGGATCGCGGACGCTTCGGAGGAGACGGCGATCCCGCGTTTCTGTATCCGCGAACCCCACGGCGGTCGGTCTCCGTCCTCCCGTCGAATGTGGACTCCCTCCGCCTTGAGGAGGTCAGGGCTGCCATCGCGGCGGCGAGATCGACATCGTCCGAGAGCCGGGAAGCCTTCGAGGAGGAGGCAAGAAGGGCCTCCGAGGCCCGGAAGGTCGGCACTCGGGGGCTGACCGATCGACTTCGCGAACTCCTCAACGCGAGACGACTCATCCTGCAACTGGACGCGGATCCGCGCCTGGGCTGGTTCTGGGGCGATCCGGGATGCCTGATGTTCACGATCGAACCGGATGAGCCGCTGGAGAGTGCCTGGCTCGACCGCCAGGCACTCTGACCCCAGATCGCCCTCCGTGAGGCCCGACCGGGCACCTGCCCCATCGGCCGCAGCCCCGGGTGGTGCGGGTTAGGTGGGAGAACTGCGGCGGTGAAGGGTCACGAAGTAGCCGGTCGCCACGACCACGCACCAGAGCACCAGGTGCAGGAGGAGCCCGGGGAGCGCGGCCTGGAACTTCGCCGGACCGTCGTGAGCCGCCTTGATCCAGTCCAGGTAGGGGATGGCCAGGAAACCGAGGCGGCCGAGACCGAGCAGGAGTGTCATCGTCAGCGCCGAGAGCAGCACCAGAAGGGAGGCGCCGGATCCCGGAATGATCGCTCGGCTGGACCAGGCGCCGATGAGGGCGCCGGCGGTGCAGGCGAGTACGGCCAGCAGCGCGGCGGCGGCCGTGGTCTTGAACGGCACGCCGACCGTCACCGCCTGAAGGAGGGGAGCGGCGAACAACACGAGGTTGAGAGCGGCACTGGCCAAGAAGGCCGCGAACAGCCCGGCGACCGCGGAACGGCGGACGGCCAGGAGGGTGAGCCATCGCTGCACGGTGGGCTGGGTGTCGAGCAGCGAACGGGTCGTCCAGGCCGCGAGCGGAACCATGAACGCGGCCGCGTCCCCGTAGGTGCCCGTGGCGAGCTTGACCGGGTCGGGGCCGGTCGGCCACTGGCTGAACACCAGCATCACGAGCAGCAGTGTGACGATCAAAGAGGGGAGGAATCGCGACGAACGGAGGTATCCGGCGAGCTGAAAGCGAATGAGGGCGATCATGAGCCGCCGCCTCTCCGAACGATTCGGCCGGCGGCCCGCAACCCATGCTCGACGTCGTCGGCCTCGTCCGCACGCACGATCACCTCGAGCACCGTCCACCCCTCGGGGACCTCGGTTCTCTGCGCGGGAGGCGCGTCCCCATTGGTGGGAGTCGCCTCCTCAGGAGCCGGGTGCGCGCCCCCCACGACAGAGGGCTCGACCCCACGCTTCGGAGCTGCGACCTCATCGATATGAGCCGTGTCCTTTTGGGCGGGGGGCACGTGCGCCCCGGCTCGACCGGAGGATGTGGGCCCGTCGGCTTGGTCGGAGGGCGCGGGCCCCCTGGCTGGGAAATGAGCCCCTTCGCCAGGAGGCTCGACCTGCCGGCGGGGGGATCCGGACCACGGCCCGGCCGAGGGCTCGAGTTGCCTCGCGAAGGGCTCAGCCAAGCCAGCGGTGGACCTGAAGTCGGACGGCGTCATCGTGACCGAGGAAGCGGACCCATCCGCCATCACCTGGTGTGGCGTGTCGGTCCTTGCTGGGCCATTCGCGTCCGCGACCGGCGCGGAGGGTGTGTGCGCTGCAGCGGTGGTCGAGAAGTCTCCTGCAGACGAGGCCAGCGCGCTCGGCCGTGTTGGGGCTGGTGCGCTCGCTGTTGCGGCGCGTGCCGTTCCTGTGGCAGGTGAAGCCTCAGCGCTCGCTGCTGTGGCGGAGGTCGATGTGGAGACCCTGTCCGTCAGGGCGGTGTTGGAGAGGTGGAGGTGCCTGATGGAGGGGAGGTGAATGGTGGCTTCCGGTGCGTGAAGGACGCGCTGGTGGTCGCTGATGACGATCGTCGCGCCTGCCTTGGCGAGGGAGGCCAGGAGTTCGGGGAGGAGGCCCAAGGTCGCGGCGTCCAGGCCAGAGAAGGGTTCGTCCAGGAGAAGGAGCTTGGGCGTGGGGAGGAGGGCTTGGATCAAGCCCACTTTCTGGGCGCTGCCCTTGGAGAGTTCAGGGAGCCGAGTGTTGAGCAGGTGATCGAGGTTGAGGAGGTGAGACCAGCGGGCCGCGGCGGACGCGGGGAGACCGTGAAGGGCGGCCATGTGCGCCAGGTAGGCGGTTACGGTGAACGGCTGGTCGGTGGGGAAGCGCTCGGGTGCGTAGCCGACTACGGATGGGCGTCCGGTGATGGTTCCGCCGCGTGGTCGGTGGAGCCCGGCGAGCAGACGCAACAGGGTCGACTTGCCTGCGCCGTTCGGTCCGGTGAGTTCGACGATGTCGCCGGGATGGAGGGAAAGCGAGACGTCGCGGAGCACCCATGGGCCCCGCCGTCCGTAACGGAAGGCGACACTGTCTAGACGCATAGGCTGCGCACGGTAGTGGGTGCGGACTAAAGGCGGCGTGAGCCGCCGGGAGGACGGGACTGATGGCGGACAAGCCGTGTGTGTTCTGCGAGATCATCCGGGGCGAGCATCCGGCGCACGTGGTCCTGGACGCGCCTGAGGCGATGGCCTTCCTGGACACTCGTCCGCTGTTCAAGGGGCACACTTTGCTGGTGCCACGTGAGCATCACGAGACGCTCGTCGACCTCCCCGAGGAGCAGGTCGGACCGCTGTTCGCGCAGGCCCGGCGGTTGGCGGGAGTGATGGAGACCGAGCTCGGGGCGGCCGGGTCGTTCGTCGCGACCAACAACCGCATCAGCCAGAGCGTCCCTCACCTGCACGTTCATGTCGTCCCCCGCAACCCGAAGGACGGACTGAAGGGCTTCTTCTGGCCTCGGCACAAGTACGAGTCCGACGAGGAAGCCGCCAAGTTCGCCGCCCGCCTACGCGCCGCCCTCGTCTGACCACCACGCACCAACACCATCGCGCCCCGGCATCACGCCCGAGTCCTTACACGCCCCATCCCACGACACCCGAGCGCACCGCGCCCCAGCCACGCCGCCCTACTGCGCTTTGAGTAGTCGGGGGTATCTCTTCAGGCGTGGGAATGATCTTCAGGGGTAGATGAGGAATCGGGAAGATCATCCATCGGATTCGGGGGGATTCGACGTCATGGCCATCATCAAGGGGTTGGAGAGTGTCGCCCAGGC
>NZ_RFFG01000070.1 GCF_003696215.1 Actinomadura harenae
ATCACGACCTGCATGTTCACCGAGAACCGGTAGTTCTTACTGGAGGCGGTGATGGTCCGGTCGTGGGTCGGGACCAGTGTGCCGTCCACGATCAGCACCGTGTCGGGACCGTGCCGCCGAGCGGCCGGCTCCAAGGCCAGCAACGGCGCCAGGTGATCGACGATCCGGTGCGCGGCCGACTTGGAGACCCCGAACAGCAACGCGACCTGCCGCACCGTCAGGTTCGTCCGGTAGTACACCGCGATCAGCAACACCCGATCGGCCAGCGGCAGACCCCACCGGCGACCGGTCCCGGTCTGCTCACCACCCCGGGCTGCAACGATCCTCACCAGACGACGGAACCGCCGAACCGACAACCCCGTGAACGTCGGCACCCACACCTGGTCATCCGCACAGAACACCCGCTCCACACCAAGATCATCGCGCACAGCACCCGACCGTTACGGGACAACCCTTAGCGTCACGGTCTGGACGCAGTCCTTCCATGGTTCGCCGTAGCCCATTACGAACACTTCGGTGCCGATTTCGGCCAATTTGGTGCCGATATCGGCCGACTCGGCGGACGCGGCGGTCCCCCAGGCCACCACTGCTGCCAGCGCGCCAGACAAGACACCTCCGGCCTTCCAGAAAACCCTCATGTTGCCTTCTCTCTTTGGTCGGGCCGGATCCTTCGACTTCCCGAACGGCGCATTCGCGGCGCGGGCACCTCTGCCCTCCGGGGGTGAGCACCACAACACCCAGCGGTCCGTGCCGCTCGCGACCAGCACTGTAATTGGGATAAAAGCCTGCCCAGCGTGCACAACGTGCGGGTCTTGTTGATCATCTATGCGAGGACGCTTGAAGGCGCGATGGTTGAGCCTGTGCAGGCACGAAAAGCCAGAACCGGGCCAATCTCGACACTCGGTGAGACCGCTGGAAGGTGCCCGGGAAGGGCCGCGTCGGGAGGCCGGTGCGGCGATGGGGTAGGGCCATGTTCATCGCGAGATTGACGCCCTCCGAGGTGGCGGACACACACGAGCCGAGACTGGTCGGGACAGGCCCCACGCTGCTGTGTCTCGTCGACGTCACCGCCCCCACAGACGTGCAACCGTCGCTCAAGCCACGCGCAGACGTCCCTGCTTCTCGCGATCACAACCACCCGTCTCCTCCAGGAGGCTGAGTGCTCTCGTGTTTCGCTCGTGGCTCGCCGCAGCAGCCTCATGTGTCGCTGACGCAACACCCCTATCGCGATCACAGTCAGTGACTCAGTGATCGCGACCGTGATCTCCTGTGGTCGCCGCCGTTCCGGGCGGCCTCTTCCCCCGCCCAGGAGGTCCCGTGGCTCGCCGTCCTGCCCGCGCCCTGCTCGCCACCGCCGCTCTCACCGCAGCGCTGGCATCCCCGATGACCGCCACGGCTGCGTCCGCGGTCACGGCCTCGCCAGCACGCTCAGGGCGCGGCCCTGCGGGACAGGGCCCCATCGATGCTGCTCCGTGCGCCGAGCACCTCAAGCCCAACGCGACCTACCGCGCGGACGGCGCGACGTACCGGACCGACGCTCAGGGCCGCCCTGAGCACGCCGAGGCCGCCGACGTAACCCATAGCGAGGCCGTGCGCGGGTCCTGCCAGGGCAAGGTGGGCCACATGTCTGGCACGACGGGCTACGACGGCGGGCATTTGATCGCGGCCACGCTCCATGGCGTGGACAGGAGATATGACCTCGTTCCGCAGTGGGCCAGCGTCAATCGCGGCGTCTTTCAGCACCTGGAGGCCGGGGCCAAGCGGTGCCTGAAGGCGCCCGGCGGCCGGATCCTGCACTACCGGATCCGGGTCAGCTACCCGGACGATGTGACGCTCGTACCCGACGCTTTTCACGCGGACGTGGAGGTCGTCACCGCTGGACACGATCGGCAGGACATCAAGCTGACCTTCCCCAACCGCCAGCTCGTCGGCGGTGAGGGCGGGCGCCTGCGCGGCACCTACGAGCGGCAGTATCTCGGCGCCGGGTGTGGCAAGCCGGAGCCCACCACCCACTGATGTAGGTCGTCAAGATTCCAGGCGCCCGCGTCCTCACCTGCCTGTGGCCCGCCGTTGCCTCTGCCGCTCTGCGTGAAGCTGGAGATGATGCACGAACAGCTCCACCTTGATACAAGATGGAGCTGTTCGCGTCGGCCAGACTGACTATGGGCGCTTTCGCCCCATGGGGTCGGCCTGTGCCCCTCCGGTGTCCATCAGGGGCGGCATGCCGGTCGGATCCGGCGGCAGGGCACGCAGATGATCACCTGCTGCATCGCGTGTTTGATGTACGACCTCAGGATCTCCGTTGCCGGGCCAAGCGACGATGAGGTACTCCTCCACGATATCGCTGGCGGAGCGGACTGTTTCGACCCCGAGGCCAGCGTCACGGCCCCGTGCGTGAACGCGAACGCGGTAGGGACCTGGGTCAGCGTCCGCCAGGTTGGGCAGCTGGGGCCCTTCGATCGCCCCGCCATGCACCCCGAACCGCCCGCTGGGAGCGTGGAAAGCGATATCGACTACCTCGTCCCAACCAGGGAGGAGCGAGGGGGGAGGTCCTTGACGGGGTGCCACCGCGACCTGGACGAAGCCGTCGAGGGTCCCGGTGCAGATGCACGCGGCTCCGTCTCCGAGGATGCCGACGAGCCCGTTGCTGCCGGCCGAGTAGAGGAGCGGCACCCTGGTCGAGGGGTCGACCAGGTAGAACTGCCCGTCACTTACGCTAAGGGCCGTGGTCACTGGCTCTGGCACGTCAAGGACCTCCCGATCATTGGGTAGCGGTGAGTCTATGGGACGATCTTGACCCAGAACGCATCCCCATCGAGCATTCGGTTCTCCGCATACCAATTCTTACGGTATGCCCCCTCCGCTCGATTGTCTCTGAAATCGATCAACTCCCAGTGGGAGTCGCCGTAACCTTCCAAGGCGGCACCCTGGTAGGTGGCGGCGAAGGGGTATTCGTCGCAGTCCATTCCTGTCGGGCGCGGATTCGGTGCCGCTTTGCAGGCTTCGGTGCGGTTCTTGTTCGCCAGTGTTTCATCAGCAAGTCGGTTCAGAGCTTTGTCTTTTGCTCCGCCGGTGTACAGGCCCCAGTGATTGGCGGTGGCGATTTGTGCCCTTTCGATGTGCGCTGCAGTCTTGGTGGCTGTGCCGGTCGTCTTGGACAGAGTGTAGAAGGGCCAGAAGTCATGGAAGACGCAGCCGCCGGCGTCATTGGGAGTGTTCGGGTCCGCGGTGGGGAGTCGCTTGTCGCAGCGGATCGACTCGGAATCGTGCTCGCTGACGTACGGCGGGTTGTCGGTCAGGGGATGGTGGAGTGAGATGGAGGTGGTCATGAAGTGGAACAGGGCGTCGCTCTTGCTGTCGCTTGCGATGGGCGACGAGTTGAACTGGGCGAAGCCGGTCCAGGGCTGACCGAGGAGTAGCTCCTGCTGGAATGACCCACCGGAAGCGTAATCGTCGGCGCATTTGGAGCCAGAGCAGCGAACGTTCACGGTGGCCGTGAGTCCGGTCGTCGCCAGCCCGGTAGCCTCGGTCATTTTGACCTTGACCGTGCGGTTGAAGTGTGGGGCCTTCCAGCCGAGTTGGTCGAAGCTGTCGACTTGGACTGTGGCGGTTCCGACGAGCTTCGGAGGCTCCTCCGGCTTTGGACGGGTCCAGAGTTCGTAGACGACCCATCCCGTCTGGCAGTCGACTACTCGGGAGACGATTTTGGATCCGAGAGCGCCGCACCCCGCTGGGAGGGGGTCGGTTCCATCGTCGGGATCTAGCCCGACCGCGATGTTGGACTTGATGTCCCTGGGCGACGTGATGAAGTCAGCGCAGCTGATGAGGCCCGCCTTAGGGCCTGCGGTCTTGCTGGCCTTCGTGGCCCGCTCCTTGACCGTGCTGCAACTCTGCGTCTGGTCCGGCTTGGGCTGGGGTCGCCAGTTCTTCTGGACTCCCGCCTTGAGTTCCTCGGGAACTTGCGTTCTGGCCGGAGGGGCTTTCGGTGAGGGGGTGGGGGGCGTCGTTGTGGCCAATGCGCCGGTGGCGGTCGAGGTGACCATGGCTATGGCAGCCGCACCGGCGGCGATTCCTCTGGCCAGCCGTCTGGTTGTTTCCTTCATGATCCTGCCCTGGTGTGAGGTCTACGGGTGCCGTCTGGCGAACTAGGGGCAGTAGGTCAGGAAGGAATCGGCCTTGTTGTATGCGGCGCTTCCGACGTTCGCTGCGGCGGCACCGGGGGCCATCGTCCAGAGCTGGGCGCGCGGGGAAACATCCTCGTCGTATACCTTGACGGTGTTTTTGGACAGGTTGGTCCACGAGGAGGTCTTGTTGCCGAACCCGTAGTCAGTGAGGTACTGCCAGCCGCCGCAGTCGCGGAAGGTGAGCATGCGACCGGTGAAGTCGGGACCGTCGAAGAAGCAATATGCGCCGGAAGCGCAGGTGTCGACCACGGTGGGGTTGCTCGGAATGCTGAGGATCACCTTGCCGTTCTTGTAGGTGATCTCATTGGGGCCGGTCTGCACGCCGCCGGGATGGGCGCGGAGTTGGTCGTTGATTTCGGTCTGGATGCTGTCGGGGGTGCCCGGGGTGGGAGTTGCCGCGAAGGCGGTGCTGGTTCCTGTGAGGATGGCCGTGCTCGCGATGAGCGCCAAGGGGAGCGTGCGGGTCAACGTGCGCGGATTCATCATTCTCCTCATGAAGAGGGAGCGCCCGGCGGGAAGGCGGTGGAGTTGATCTCCGCTGTGGAAGGTAGTTCGAGCCGCAGTTAAGGGCCAAGTGAGTGACAGGTAAAGCAATCTTTAACCTTCGCTGGCCTGGTTTGATCGAGAAAGCTCATGAGTCAGGTCAACCGGGCGACCGGGCTACCCGTCCGCGCACACGCGAGGTCTTGGAGAGGCTGGCGAGTCAAGGGCTGCATATGCCGGACAGGCGTCCGAAGCAAGGGCCCTCTGCATTCACGAAATGCCTGCTCAGAGATTTGGGCCACGATGGTGCGCCCACCTCCGAGCAGAGGCGGGTACGGCTCTGAACCAACGTCACCATTGGCGGCGGCGCAGACAGGGACGAAGCTGAACGGCCGGTCCTGATCGAGTGGAGTTAGCGGCGAGGCCAGGGCCTCTACTCAGCAGCCCTCCGCCGCCGGGCGCTCCGCGAATTCGCCGAGGCTGAGGCCCTGTCCTTCGAGCGCCGCCTCAAGCTGCTGGACATCAGCGAGGTCCGCGACGATCGCGTCGTGCTGGGACAGGTGGATGATCTGCCGTCCGCCGAGTTCACGAATGTCGAACGCCCAGGCTCGCGGCCCCTCCCAACGCATCATGCCGTCAAAATATGCGCTGACCTGCGGGGACGCCAAGTTATCCACAGTTCGCGGGCGCGCTGGTCCCGGAGTCCCGCGCCCGTGATGCTGGACGCATGACCATCGACCAGTGCACGCAGCTCTTGACCGGCCTCGTCCAGCTCGCCGGGGCGTTAGCCGGACTCGCCCTCGTCCTGGCGGAGCGCTGGTGACCCGAGAATGCTGCAGGCCCCCGGTTGATCGCCGGGGGCCTGCGCTGTTGCGGGTCACACGCTGGTGGTTGCCCACCCGAACTCGTCGTACGGGCGGCCAGCGCTCCGGTTGGCGAGGGCCCGCCCGACGAAGTCGAGCGCATCACCCGGGAGTTCGTCCGGAGTCACCCAGACGAGCTCGGCGCACTTGTGCGGCTCGCAGATCCGCGGCATCCCATCCCACGCGCGGATGGTGAAGAACAGGTCGACGCGCGGTTCCTGGGAGAGTCGGAACATGGTGCCCGCGGGGGTGATCGAAGCGGGGTCCAGCTCGATGCCGAGCTCTTCACGGATCTCGCGGACGAGGCAGTCAATCGGGGTTTCGCCGAGGTCGACGTGTCCGGCGGGGAACGCGAGCTGGCCGTCGGCGTAGCCGGATCCGGCGCGGCGTGCGAGCAGGACGCGACCGGCCGGGTCGGTGAGGATGGCGTGAGCGGCGACCGGGTACCGGTCATGACGGGTGTCGAAGGTGTACTGGTCGCCGCTCATAATTCTCCTCTTCGCTGGTCAGAGCGCCTTCGGCTGGAGCGTTCGGGAGGTGTCGCGGTAGACGGTAGCGCCCTTGCAGCCCGCCTCCCAGGCGTTCACGAAGATGTCGTGCACTTCGGCGGGCGTGGCGGTGGCCGGAAGGTTGACGGTCTTGGAGACAGCCTCGTCGACGCACGCCTGGACGGCGGCGGCCATGGCGAGGTGCTGAGCGGCCGGGATCTGTGTGGCAGTGGCCAAGAGCGCCCGCAGGTCGCTGGGTAGCGGGTAGCGGTCGGGCAGGTGCCCGGTGTGCGCGACGTGGTCCTGTGCCTCGGGGTGGGCGGCGAGGGAGTCCAGGACGGCCGGGTGGGCACGTCCGAGCGGGGTGGTGAGGCGGAACAGCGGCTCGATTCCCGTGGATGCCTCGATGATGGGTGAGCTGCGGCCGGTCGGAGGTAGCGCGACGGTCGAGGTGTTGCGCAGCAGGCCGGTGTCGGCGACGGAACGCGCCAGGCGGGTCCACACGTCCGGCGGCGCGGACGTCAGGTCGAGGCGGGCGAACCGGCCGAGGAATCCGGGGTCGGCGTACCGGGACTGCTGTCCGAGCAGCGCCAGGCATGCGCCCCGCTCGCGCGCGAGCTCGGCCGAGGCGTGCTTGGAGATGTAGTTGACGTACCCGATGACCTCCTGTGCGAGCCGCCGCGCCTGCGCGCTCCCGTAGGGGATGCCTGCGGCGAGCAGCAGGTCAGCGAGCCCGCAGATCCCCACGCCGATCTTCCGCTTGGCGCGCATGATCCGTGCGGATGCGGCGTGCGGGTAGCGGGACAGGCTCGCTTCGATCGCGTTGTCCAGGGCCCGGACGAGCGTCCGCGTCGTGGCGGCGAGCGCGTCCAGGTCGACCGGGACGGCGGACCGGTTCGGCCGGTGGAACGCGGCGAGGTTGAGGTAGCCGAACTGGCAGGTCTCTCCGGCGGCGAGGCCGACCTCGGCGCAGGGGGCGGTCGACACCAGCGGACCGATGTTCGGTGTGGGGTTGCCCGCGGCCATCCGGTCGGCGAACACCAGGCCGGGATCGGCGCAGGCGTGCGCGGCCTCGGCAGCCGCATGCAGCAGCTCCGCCGCGCGGCCCGTGCCGGCCGCGGCGGCGCGCATCTGCTCGTCGGTGACGGTGAGGGAGATGTTGAACTTCCACCGCTCGCCGCGTCCGTCCGCGCCGACCTTGCAGTCGATGAACTCGCCGGCGCGGGGGTGGGCGAGCGCGAGCAACGCCATGTTCCCCACCGGTCGGTCCTCGGCGCCGGAGTCGGCGCCGGCGACAGCGACACCGTTGAGGTACCGCAGCACCGTGACCGGGTCATCGAGGTCGTCGAGGTTGAACCCGGTGCCCATCCCGGCCTGGTGGTAGCTGTCGACGATGTGCTTGACGTGGGCGAGGTCACCGCGAAGGTCGACGGGCGGAACGGCGCACGCCGCGAGGGGCCGGTCGGGGTGACGACCGGCGTTCGTCATGATCGGGGTGGAGAACACGATCTTGCGCTGGTCGAGGGCAGTGCCGAGGTCGGTGCTGAACCGGGCGGCGGTGCGGGGGCCGGTGAGGTCACGTTCGGCGGCGGCGAGGACAGCGACGATCCGGTCGACCATGTCGCGGGGGGTTTCGTCGGGGCCGATGATGCGCTGCGCCCGGAGGTAGTCGGCGATGCGGGGGTCGTGGGGGAACTGGGAGTGGTATCCCGTCGTGTGCGGCGTGGCGGTGGTCACGGCTCACCTCGCTGGGTTGGTCGGCCCGACTGATGCGGGCCGGTACGCCACCCAGTTCGCCGCGAATCCCCGGCTGCGTGGAGTGCCGTGTGCGGGGTCCGCACATGGTTTGCGGAATCCGCAAACGGGATGGAGTGGATCAGCCAGCCGGGGTTACGTTCGGTCCGCGCCCTCTTACGCCTTTGAGCAGGTGGTGGTGTGGTGGATCCTCGTGATCCGGTGTGGGCAACGCCCACCCTCCGGGAAGCGATCGCGCACCAGCAGTACGGGAGGGTCGTGCGGATCCTCCGACAGGCCGAAGGGCTGACTCTCGCCGAGCTCGGCCGGCGCTGCGGCTACTCCGGCTCCCGGCTGTCCCGGCTTGAGCGCGATCACGCGCCGCTGACCGACGTCGGACTCCTGCGGACATTCGCGACAGCGCTGCACGTGTCGCCTGCCGTCTTCGGACTGCTTCCCGCGAGTGAAGAACCTGCCGACGCGGGGAAGGACATCCGGAGACCTTCGGGGCCTACTGTGGTGCCCGGTACAGCCGAGGCCGAGGAGGACCCGGTGCGACGACGCGAACTGCTGGCCGTGAGCGCCAGCATGGCCGGGGCGGCCGCCCTCGGGCTGCCCCGCAGAGCCTCCGCCGCAACCCCCGGCAGTCTCGACCGCATCCTGTTCAGCGGCGTCACGTCTGGAGAGCCGGTCTCTCTGGCAACGCTGCGCGACTCGGTCGAGCTGGCCCGTACCAAGTTCGAAGCCGCGCAATATGGCGAACTTGGGCAGGCGTTGCCTCACCTGCTCGCAGCGGCCACGGCCACCCGCGACCACGCCAACATCGGCGACCTCGCCCAGGCCAACGGGCTCCTCGCCGATGCCTACCTCACAACCGCCGCGCTCATGATCAAACGCAGCGACGACCTCGCGTCCTGGACGGCAGCCGACCGCGCGTTCCAGGCCGCGATGATCAGCGGCGATCCGCTTGCCGTCGCCGACGCCCGGCGCGCTCAGGCCGTCGTGCTGCGCAGGACTGGCCGACGAACCCAGGCGCGCGACATGGTGCTGGACGCCGCCCGCAGCATCGAGCCCGACGGACACGCTTCCGACGAGCAGTTGTCGGTGTACGGCAACCTGCTGCAGGTCGCGGCGTACACGGCAGCGGTTGATGAGCAGCGCCACACCGCGCACGAGTACATCGGGGAGGCCGCCCGCATCGCCAGGCGGCTCGGCCACGACGCGAACCTGCGCCATACGGCGTTCGGCCCGTCGAATGTGACGGGCTACCAGGTCAGCATCGCCCAGGTCTTGGGAGATAGCGGCGCCGCGATTGAGCACGCTCGTGCGCTCCAAGGGGTGCCACTTCCCACGCGGGAGCGCCGGGGGCGGCTGGGCGTGGACGTCGCGAGCGCCTACCACCAATGGGGGCGCATGGAGGACTGCTATCGGACGCTCCGCAGCGTCGAACGAGTTGCCCCGGACGAGGTTCGGTACCGACCGCCCGTCCGACGCATGGTCCAGGACCTATTGAGGGCGGACCGCGGATCGCTGCCCGGCCTGCGCGCGTTCGCGGGGCGTGTGGGCGTCCGAGCCTAGACAGCGAACCGCCCGCTGGCACCAGGTCGACGGGCGGTTCGGGCGACGAGATCAGGGGTTGTAGATCCAGACCTGCGCCTTCGCGTTCGCCAGCGGGAACTTGATGGGGGCGATCTCGGCCCACACCCGGTCGTGGTGACCCGGCTTCCAGCCCGTGCAGGTCTTATGCTTCGGTCCCCAATACCGCTTGCTCCACAAGGTCACAGTGTGTGGAAACGTGCCGCCTACTCCCCTGCGCTTGAACGAGAGCGTGTAGCCCTGGTAGAGGTGGTTGCCCGTCACGTTGAAGCACAGCTCAACCATGCGGTAGGACTGGACTCTGCTGGTCGCCCGCGGAGACTTGTAACTGTAGATCCACTTTCCGCTGATGCCACTAGCCGTGACCTGCGGTCGACTCTTGAGGCCGACCGTCCTGGGTGCCGTGCTCGTCTTTCGGGCGTTCGTGTGCACGGTGGCGGTGCGGCTCTGCGTCGCGCTGGCGGCGGGGACGCTGGCGATCCCTGCCAGCAGGCTCGCGCCGGCCAGGATTGCGGCAGTCCCTGCGGCTCGCTTGTGTCGTGAGCGCATCTTTCACTCCCCGTTCGCTCGATCCGGGTCGGTCGACCCGGCAGGTACGGGGAGCATGGACGGCTGTGGAGACGAGGGGAAACCCTTTTCAGTAGGGCGAAAACACTTGACGCCCGGCATCAGCTACGTGCAGGGCTGCCTCTACTTCACCTTCTCCCGGTCGGCGAATTGCTGCTCGGCCCGCACGCGCGCCTGGCGTGTCAACTCCAACCGGCCCTCAGCCTGGTCCACGTCGGCCCACCACGGGTCCGTCTGGATCTCGGCCGCGAGGTGCTGCTGCTCCTTGGTGGGCTCGTCCCACGCGGCGCGCTGCTCGGGGCTCAGCTCGGCCTCGCCGTTGGCGATGTCGATCGCGCGGGGCAGTGTGGCGGCTAGCGCGGTGAGGCGGGCTTCGGCCTCCAAGAATCGAGCCTTGGCATCGATCAGGTGTTCGAGTAGATCCACGGCCCCGATCATACGTCTGACCTGGGACTCCTTGGTCTCGACACGGCTGCCCAGGGGACTAGCCTGGTCGAACTGGCCATGATCGGTCGCCCACCATGCTGGAGCAGTGGGCATCGCAAGCGTGCCCGTGCCGCCCGAACTCTCAACCCGTGGTGAAGCGGTTGAGGCCACCGGAGCCCGCACGGAGGATGAGTAGCGCAAGAGGGCCTCGGCGAACTGAAGATCCCGTAGGCCAAGAAGCAGCGCCAGAGGTGGAAGGGGCAGCAGTGCCACGGGCCTATGAAGGCACTTTCGTCTACCGCTTGTATGACGAGGAGGGGAACCTGCTGTACGTCGGAGCGGCGAACCGGCCGGAGGAACGCTGGGGCGATCACGCCAACAAACCTTGGTGGCAGGCCGTCGCCCGCACGGAACTCCACCACTACCCCACTCGCAAAGAGGCGCTGGAAGCCGAAGCGAGGGCGATCAAGCTGGAGTCCCCGCTCCACAACCAGGTGGTCCCCAACGCCGATGGCTCGGTGCGCGGTGCCCACCTCCGAGAGGACTCGCCAGCATTGGCCAGGAGGCGCACGAAACGCACGCCGTGACTCCCGCGCCTGCAACGCCCCTGCACTCCGCCCCCCTGTTAGTACAGGGGCGTTGTCGCGCGCTGGCCATGACCGGCCGCGGCGGTTCTGAAGAAGCGCCGATCGGGAGGCACGCCGTCCATCACGCTGGCCTCGTGAGCATCACAGACATCGTTCAAGCTGCATCTTCAGTTGCCTCGCTTGGCGTGGCCGGCGCCGCTCTGCGCGTGGCGCGCCGGGCAACTGAGAGTGCCGACGCATCGGCCGACGCCACGAAGAATCTCTCCGACATCGAGGAACGGCGCGAGCATCGCGAGATGTTCCCGCAGGTGAAGGTCTACTTCCGTAAGGATCCGGGAGGCGTGGTTTGGAAGCTCGTAGTGGAGCTGGAGGGGCCGGACGTCCTCGATCACCTGGACCGGTTCCAGGTCACCATCCGCGACGACCAAGACCGCTCCGCTATCCAACCCAACGAGCAACGCAGCCAGGAAGAGATCGACAGGCAGATCTGGGGACCGTTCCTGCTCCGCCCAAACAGCGGCGTAGCGGACGAGCGGGGGCGTAGCAGCATTCCGGTTCCACTGACGATCGGTGAGCGCTGGGAAGCGCCCGTGCATGAGACCTCAGAGCCAAGCTGGTGGACCGAATCGGGCGCAGCCGAACGTTGGGACAAGGACTACCTCGGAACGCCTATCCGCCTGACCATCCATTGCGAGCGGGAAGGCTTCGCCCCCTGGGTTCTGCGGCGAGAAGTGCCCGACCCCCGGGAGAAGTACGTGCCTCCGAGCTTCTATTAGCCGATGTCAGGGAGGCATCACAGCCCGATGTCGGCAGTGGCGTTGTCGACCCACTGGTCCACGCTGCGGATGTAGCCCATCAAGGCCGCCGAGTTCCTCGTCCACCCACCCTGGTCAGCGATGACCTCCAACGGCTTCCCCGCACGCCGGGACACCGTTGCCAGCCCCGCACGCAGACTGTGCCCCGTGAGGCCTTCCAGGTCAGCACGCTCGGCGCAGACCGTCACCCGCTCGTTGACGGCGTGGTCGGTCATCCCACCTCGAAGGCAACCCCATCGGTCCACGCGCTGGAGCGCGGGGTCGGTGGGGTTGCCCGGGACGGCGGTTCGCCATTCCGCCCAGGCGCGGAGCGGGTCGGTGAGCTCGTGCCTGCCCGGGTTGATGGTGACGGTCCGGCCGCCCTTCTTTCCGAACCGCGTGCGGACTTGGAGGCCCTCGGGGTGCCGGGTGACGTCGGCAGCCCGCAGCCCAGAGAGCTCATGGCGCCGTGCCGCCATCCCGAAGCCGACGAGCAGCAGAGCGCGGTCGCGTAGCCCTGCGAGGCTGTCTGGACATGCCTCCGACACGCGCGAAGTTGCGGCAGGGTGATCGCGGGGGCTTGCCCGCGTCCGCGGTTCAGCTCCCCGGCCTCGGCAGCCCGCCGCTGTTCGGCCTTGAGGACCTTGCGGGCCTCGGCGGTGGCGGCGCGGTCGATGGGGTGGCCTCGGTCGGCGAGGGTGGTGGCGATGCCGCCGAGCCGGGTGTCGATGGTGGAGGGGGCGAGGCCCCGCGTCCAGGCCCAGCGGACGTAGCCGATGAGCATGCCGCGGGTGGCGGGCTCGGTGGGGAGCTCGACGAAGCCGCAGAACTCTTCCCAGGTTCGCCATGCCTGTGCGTATTCGCGGGTGGTGTTGTGGGGGGCGGACGGATCTGGTGTAGGCGTCGGCTCCGGCGTCTAGTGCGCTGACCACATACCTTCACCGGGTAGGTGGCACGCCGGGTGGCGTCCGGTGGGCAGGCACGAGTTGATTCGTGTCCGGAAAGGCGTTGATCATTATGGCGTCGGCGCCGGGCACGAGGGGTCCGGCGATTGCGCACTTGGTTGCGGCGCATGAGGGCACCGTCCGGGACGTCGTCCACGCCTTCAACGAGCGGGGGCTGGCCGTGCTGTGGACCGGGACGCCGACCACGATCCGGCTGGACGACCTCGACGTGATCTGCTCGATCCTCGACTACGACCCCGCCGCGCTCCTGATCTGTGAGCCGGACAAAGGTCGCGGCCCTGCGCCCGGCCAAGGAGCAGACCGCGGACGACGAACCCTCCAGCTCCACCGTGCGGCCCAGATTCGGCACCCCCAGGTCCGAGCCACCGCATAGGAGATTCAGGTGATCGGCCCAGGCGGCGAATCGCGAAGACGCGCGCGGCAGAACCGCCGTCCTCGAAAACCGACCAGGCAAGCGGGAGGTCAGCCCCAGCAGTTGGACCGGCGCTGCCTGTGCTGCGGCCGGCTGTGCGCTTGCCGACTCTGAGGATGGGGTCGGAACGGGAGTCAGGCAGCACCGAAACCCTCGGTGCGTTGGCGTTGAACTGGGGTTCCGAGGCGCGGGATCGGGTGTTCTGGGTGCGTGTCGAAGCGTAGGTGGAACGAGAGATGCCGAGGTGGTGGCGCATCTCTACTGGTCAGGGAATTGTGCTGAGGATTTTTGCGATCTTCGAGGGCGCCGACGAGATCCAGCGCCTCGCCATCGGCCGCACCATCACCGGCCTCCCCGTCCGCTGACGTTCTGAGCTTCGGCTACGGGGCGACCAGGGAGCATCGTCGTTCGACGCTCCTGGTCGCCCTTTGGTGTGTCCGGGGTCATGTGGAACCCGGCGGGATCACCGGACAGGACGGGATGTGGAACTGTCAGCGCGAGCCCGAATACGGGCAGGCGACCCCGTCGCGTTCGGGGAGCTATTCGACGAGCACGTATCCGCGGTGTACCGCTACGCGGTCCGGGTCACCGGGGACTGGGCGGCGGCCGAGGACATCGTGTCGCTCACCTTCCTCGAGGCTTGGCGTGTGCGAGAGAGGATCCAGCTGGAGGGCGAGTCGCTGCGGCCCTGGCTGTTCGGCATCGCGACCAACATCCTGCGCAACGCGTCCCGGTCCGCGCGGCGGCACGAGGCGGCGCTGAGACGGGTGCCCCGCCGGGATCTGGTGCCGGACTTCTCCGCCGAGGTGGTCGGGCGGCTCGCCGACGCCGAGGAACTGGCCGCCGCGCGCGCCGCGCTCGGGCGGCTGCGCAAGGCCGAACGCGAGGTGTTCGCGCTCTGCGTGTGGGCGGGCCTGAACTACACCGAGGCCGCCGCGGCGCTCGGCGTTCCGCTGGGCACGGTGCGTTCCCGGTTGTCACGGGCCCGGACCCGCCTGCGCGAACTCACCGACGCCGAACGGGAACCCTCGCCCGGTGGTGGACAGCTCAAGGGTGACGGCCGCGCGAACGCGGTCCGGTCGAAGGAGAGGCATGCATGAACGGCACCCCACGGCGCGGACCCGAACCCGACGAGCTCGCCGAGCTCGTGCGGCTTCTGCCGCCCCCGGGCGACCCCGAGCTCTCCGATGGCCGACGCCACCTCCTCAAGGAGCACCTGATGCTGCAGATCGAAGAGCCCGCGACCTCCCCGAAACGGCACAGGCGCCGCCGGATCGTGCTGCTGGCGGCCCCGCTCGCCGCGGCCGTCGCGGCGGGCCTCATCACCGGCCTGCACGGCGGCCGCGCCACCCCGTCCTCGCCCGCCGCCAGGCCCGGCGACGAGAGCAGCGCCACCGCACTGCTGGACCGCATCTCGCTGGCCGCCGCGCACCAGACCGTTCCGCTCGTCCGCGCGGACCAGTTCGTCTACATCAAGAGCAAGGTCGCCTGGACCATCCAGACGAACGGAGGGCCGCGGGTTCCGCAGCCGCTGCGGGTACGGGAGATCTGGAAGGCGCAGAGCCCGGGTCGGCGCGGCCTGCTCCGGGAGGGGGCCGGGAGGTCGATCGTGTTCGTCGGCGAGAAGGACGACCTGACCTACCGCAAGCTCGCCGCCATGCCGACCGAGCCGGACGCCCTGCTGGCCGGCATCTACGCGACGTATCCGAAGTCCGGCAAGACGGCCGAACCGGCGGCCCGGAACGCCGCGGTCTTCCAGGAGCTCGGCCGGCTCCTGTCCGAGCAGATCCTGCCGCCCAGGCTCGCCGTCGCCATCTACCGCGCCGCGGCGAAGATCCCCGGAGTGCTCGTGGTGCCCGACTCGGTCGACGCGGCGGGCCGGCACGGCGTCGCCGTCGCCCTCGTCGCCTACGGCGAGCGCAACGAATGGATCTTCGACAAGAAGACGCTGACCTACCTGGGCGAACGCGGCTACATGGTGAAGGACACCAAGCTGGCCAAGAAGGGCATGATCACCGCCACCACCGCGGTCCTCCAGCGCGGCGTCGTGGACAGGTCCGGCGAACTCCCCGCCAAGCCGTAACGGGGAAGCCGGGAGCAGGGGCCGAGCACCGGCCCCGAGATCCGGCGGGCGGCCGAGCCCGGTCCCGGCCGCCCGCCTTGCCGACCACCGCCTCGCGTCACGGCTGTCGCCTTGTGCGTCCCTCCGGAGATGGGCGGGTGCCCACCGTCTCTGCATGCCGAGCCCGCCTCCTCCGAGGAGCCCGTGCCCGCCGAGCAACCCGCGGGTGGGATAGATCACGGCGACGGCGGCCGGAGTCAGCTCGAACCGCGGCCGCGGGCGGCAGCGCCGCCGTGGCGCGGCGGCCTTGTCCACGTTCCCGCCCGTCCACCCCGATCTCGGCAGTCGCGGCCAGGCCTGCCAAGCACACACGTCCCGCTGATGCCGCTCACGCACGCCCGAGCCGGTCCTTCTTCAGCACCTCGGGCAGGTGGTCCGCGGCGGCTCCGAAGCCGGAAGGTCGTGTCGTATCTCCCTGCGGCCCCCGAACGCACTGCGGCCCCCGGCCGAACGCCGGGGGCTGCGCCCTTGCCGTTCACACGCTGGCGGTCAGGGGGTGGGATCGGCGACGAGTTCGATTTCGATGGCGAGGACGCCGAGGGCTTCCTTCTCGGGGCCGTAGATGCGGCGGATGTCGGCGATCTGCTGGTCGCGGGGGCTGGTCGGGTTCACCTTCTCGGGCCCTTCGCTGTCGAGCATCTCCTCGAAAGAGGTGTACCTGGTGACGCGTTTGACGTGGGTGAGGGCGTCGTCGCGACCGCACACGAAGCGGATGTGATCGCCCGCCTTCAGGGTGCGCAGGTTGGGGTACTGCACCCGGACTTCGATCGTCTTGGTTCCGTCGACGACCAGGTCGAAGTAGCGGCGGTAGAGGTTCATCTCGCGGGCGCGTACGTTCGCCGTGGCCTCGGGGCGTGCGGTCATGAGTCTGTCCAGTTCGGCGGTGGTGCAGGAACGGTAGAAGTGTTCGGGGTCGGCGAGCATCCTGCCGACCAGCCAGACCATGGCGTCGACGAAGGAGTTGGTGTCGCCGTCCCAGGCGGTGATGTCCAGCATCCAGGGCCGGGCGCCCGGCGGCGAGGCGACCCGCCCGTCTCTGATCAGGGACTTCGACAGCTTGGCACCGGTGTCGGTGAGGACCATCGGGGTGAAGATGCGCGGCGGCGGGGCGAGGCCGGGGAGCCGGGCTGGTCACCGTGGTCAGTGCATACTGCGGCGAGGTCCGCGCCTCCGGAACCGGTGCGGAGCAACTGGGTGCGCTCGGCGCGCTTCTCGGCCCACCCGCATTGAGGGCACGGGAGCCGCAGGTGGGCCTGGTCGTGTGAGGGAGCGAGCGGCCACCGGATCCGGTTCAGGTGACCGAGGGTCGCCAGGAACTCGTGCCGGAAGGCCGGGGCGGCCTGCGGATCGGGGCCTTCTCTGGGGCGAGAATCATGGAAGGGTAACCTTGAGTGGTCATTCGACTACTCAAGGTCGATACTTCTGTCGATGAATGGAGTCCCATGCGTTATCGCGCCGCACGTCTCGCTGTTGTGTCCTTGGCCGCCTTCGGCTTCGCGGCCGCCACGGCGTCGGCCTCGTCCGCGGACGCCCGCGCCGCCAAGTGCCCGAAGGGCCACTTCTGCCTCTTCGCAGGTCCAGGCGGCACCGGCAAGGTCCTCCTGGACGAGGACGCCCACATCACGAAGGGCGGGTTCCAGCTCCGGGAGCTCGACGACATCGAGCCGCCCATCTTCCCGCGCTCCGCCTTCGATCCTCTTCCGGACGACTTCGGCTGCATCGTCCGCCTCAACGACCAGCCGAACTTCCAGGGCGACGAGCAGGAGACCGACAGTCACGGTCTCCACGAACTCGACGGCCGGCGTGTCGCCTCCCTCACCTCGGACTGCGGGTAGAGGCCGACGACACGCGGCGGTTCGGGACCGCCCGGTGGGTCAGGTGAGGGCGGTCGTCAGGACGACGTGGACGAGGTGGGCGGCGGCGTCGGGGCGGCCCAGGGCGCGTGCGCGCTGCGCCATGTCGGCGCGGCGGGCGGGGTCGCCCAGGATCGGGCCGACGGCGTCGGCGAGCTGCCGTGCGGTGACCTCGCCGAGGAGAGCCCGTGCCGCGCCCGCCTGCTCCAGGTGCTCGGCGTTGTGGGCCTGCTCGCCGCCCGCCGAGCTGGCCAGCGGGATCAGCACCGACGGCTTGCCGAGGGCCGTGAGTTCGGCGATGGTCCCGGCGCCGCTTCGGGAGATGACCACGTCGGCGAGGGCGAGGATGTCGGGGAGTTCCGGCCCCACGTATCCCGCGAGGCGGTACCGGGCCGCGGCCGCGGGCGGCAGCGACGCCGTGGCGCGGCGGATCTCGTCCTCGTTCGCCGGGCCGCACTGGTGCACCACGTTGGCGCCGTTGTTCAGCAGCCACGGCAGGATCTCCACGACCAGGGTGTTGATCTGCTGGGATCCCTGCGCCCCGCCGGTGACGTACACGGTGGGGGAGCGCCGGTCGAGGCCGAGCAGGGCGGCGCCCTTGTCGGCGTTGCCCGCCAGGACCTCCGGGCGGACGGGGTTGCCGGTCACCACGGCGCTCTCGCGCGCCGCGTCGGGCAGCAGCGGGAGCGTCGAGTCCGAGGACACCGCCATGCGCGTCGCCTTGCGGGCGAGCAGCCGGTTGGTGAGCCCCAGCCGCACCGTCTGCTCGTGCACGACCAGCGGCCGGCGGCGCATCCTGGCCGCCGTCCCCACCGGCACGGCCACGTAGCCGCCGGTGGCGAGGACGACGTCCGGACGGAACCGTCCGACGGCCGACCACGCCTGGAGCACGCCGAGCGGGACCCGGGTCATGTCCTTGATGTTCGACCACGACAGCATCCGCAGCGGGTTGGCGTGGCGGCGGATCTTCCCGGTGGCGACGGACTTGAAGGCGATGCCGTCCCCCTGGGCGACCCGCATCTCCAGGCTGTCGGCCTGGCCGATCCACAGCACCTCGGCGGGCGGCGCCCCCGCGGACGCCAGGTCGGCCTGGAGCGTCCGGACGGCGGTCAGCGCGGGATAGGTGTGCCCGCCGGTCCCGCCCCCCGTCACGATCATGCGCAGCGGTCGTCCGAGCTGCTGGAGCGCGCGCCCGGCTTCCGGATTGGTGATCACCTTGATGCCATTCTCTTCGTGTCCGAAACGCGTGACGCTAGCAGACCGAAGCGGCCGGAACCGGGACCTCGCGTGACGGGCCGGTCAGGGGCGGGCCTTGTGGACTTCCAGGAGGTCCAGGCCGAGGGCCTCGATCTCCGCCAGGACGCCGTAGAGGGCCGAGGAGTCGGGGAGCGCGCCGGTGAGCACCGTCTCGTCGCCGTCCTGGTGCGCGGTCAGCGCCGGGAACGCCTCGAGGAAGGTCGGCCCCAGGCATCCGCCGACGCGGATCCGGTACACGCTCGGGTCGTCGCCCATGGGGTCATGGTGCCCGGGGGACAGGTGACCGGGCATCACCGGAATCGGGTGACCCCTCGGCGCGTCAGGACCGGCCGGCCGAGAGAAGCCTCAGCTCCCGTCCGCGCCGGACGGCCGCCGACCGGTCGGTCGCGCCGAGCTTGGCGTAGATCCTGCGGATGTGGGTGTTGACGGTGTTCAGCGACACCGAGAGCTCACCCGCGATCTCCAGGCGCGTGAGGTTGGTCGGCAGGAAGCGCAGCACGCGCAGCTCGCTCGGGCTGAGGCCGGGCCCCGGTTCCGGGGAGCCCGCGGCCGGGACGGCCCGGGGGATGTCGAGGATGTCGGCGATCAGTGTGGCGTGCGCGGTCTCGTGGAGCGGGATCGCCTCCAGCAGCCGCCGGGCGCCCGTCAGCGTGAACGGCAGGATCAGCCGGTCCGGCTCGGCGAGGTCGAGCGCGGTCTCGACGGCTTTGCGCGCGGTGTGGTGATGGCCCAGGGCCTCGCAGGCGAGCGCGTCCAGCAGGTGGGCCTCGACGCTCGTGAGGCGGAGCCGGGACGGAGCGGTGCCGTCCAGGACGGGTTCCAGCTCGCGCCGGGCGGCCTCGGGGGCGTGGTCGGCGAGCCGGACGAGCGCCCTGGCGTTGCGGATCTCCGGGGTGCCGGCCCGCTCATCGTCGAGCGCGTCGAGCATCGCCCGCGCCCGGTCGGTCCTGCCGAGGCGGACGTGGGCGGCGGCGGTCAGGCCGGTCACCAGGTTCGCCAGGGCGTGCTCGCCCGCCATGACCTCCTGGACGGACGCCGCGGACCCGTACTCCTCCAGGGCCCGCCCATGGTCGCCGCGCGCCGCGTGGAACATCCCGGTGACCAGGTGGAATAACAGCCGGACGCCGGGTTCGCTGCCCGGCGACACCACGCGCCCCGCCCGGTCCAGCCACTCCCGGGCCGGGCCGGGCTCGCCGGTCCAGACGAACGTGGCCGCGAGCGTCGCGAGCGCGGGGGCGATCACCGGTTCGGCGTCCCAGCCGTGCCGGGACGCCAGCGCGATCGCCTCCTCGCACCGCCGCCGGGCCAGGGCCGGTGAGCGGCTCAGGGCGGTGAATCCCCGGTGGGCGAGGCAGGCCACCTCCAGGTAGGGCCTGCCGATGTCGCGGGCGAGCGCCGCGCCCTCGGTGAGATGCCGTTCCCCGTCGTCCGGACGCAGCGACCACGCCTCGGCGACGCCGAGGTTCAGCAGGGCGAGGGCCCGCAGGTCGCTGCCGAGCGCGACGTCCGCGTTGGAGGGGACGGACAGCACCGGGGGCAACGCGCCCACCTGCTCGCGGATGCCGTCGAGGTCGCCGCGCATCCGCGCCAGCAGCAGGTCCAGGGAGGCGATCGTCAGCGCGAGCCGGTTGCGGTGCTCCGGCGGCCTCGCGGCGGCGAGGGACCGCCCGACCTCCAGGTGCGCCGCCGCCTCCACCGGGCGCGACTCGTTCAGCTCGGCGATCGTGTTCACCAGGGCCAGTTCCGGGGACTCCTCGTCGGCCCCGGGCGGGAAGGCGCGCAGCAGCGCCGTCACGGTTCCCGCGCGGCCGTCCAGGGTCAGGCCGAGCGCCCGGTCGCACAGCAGCCGGGCGGCGTCCGGCCAGTCGCCCGCCGCCTGCAGATGCCGGACGGCGTCGGCGGGCCGCGCGTGCGCGGCGGACCAGCGCGCGGCGATCCGGTGCAGGGCGGGGATCTCGCCGGGCTGCGTGCGGCGCAGCTCCAGGCGGAGCAGGTCCCCGAACAGCCGGTGGTAGCGGAACAAGGTGCGTTCGGGATCGAGTGAGACGACGAAGGCGGCGGAGTCCTCCAGCTCCAGCAGGATCCGTTCCGACCCGGTCGCGCCCGTGAGCAGGTCGGCCAGCTCGCCGTTGACCCGGTCCATCAGCGAGGTGCGCAGCAGCAGCCGCTGGACGCCGGGCGGCTGCCGTTCCAGCATCTCGGCCAGCAGGTACTCGGCGACCGTCCGGTCGCTGCCGGAGAACTCGGCCGCGAACCGCTCGGGATCGGGATGGCCGGCCAGCGACAGGACCGCCAGCCGCAGCCCCGCCGCCCAGCCCTCGGTCCGCTCGTGGAGCACGGCGACGACACGGTCCGGCAGGCTGAGCCCGGCGGCGGCGACCAGTTCCCGCGACTCCGCCTCGGTGAAGCGCAGCTGGGCCAGCCGGATCTCGGCCAGCTCCCCGTCCAGCCGCGTCCGGTGCAGGCGCAGCGGCGGATCGCGGCGGCCGGCCACGACCACGTGCGCGTCCGGGGGCAGGCGGGACAGCAGCGACCGGAGGCCGTCGACGGCCTCGGCGGAGTTCAGCTCGTGCAGGTCGTCGATGACCAGGACGAACCGGCGCCCTCCCGCGCGGAGTTCGGACAGCACCGCGTCCACCAGGACGGAGCCACCGGAGCCGGGCGCCGCCGGCGGCGGATCCGCATCGAGGCCCGCACCGAGGCCCGCACTGAGGCCCTCACCTCGCCCCTTACCGTGGCCCTCACTGAGGGCCTCGCGGACCGCGGCGAGCACCGCCAGCCAGAACATCTGGGCGTCGTGCTGGTCCGGCGGCACCGTCACGAAGGCGATGGCGCGGTCCTGTCCCGGCCGTCCGGCCCACGCGCGCAGCAGGGACGTCTTCCCGCTCCCGGCGGGCGCCGAGACGACCGTCACCCGCTTCCCGGTGGCGCGGTCGAGCAGGGCGACGAGATCGTGGCGGTCGATCAGCATGCGCTTCCTCCCGCCGCCGGACGGCTCACCGGGGTCCGGCGGCGACCTCCACTATCGGCGAGGCGGCGCGCGCGGACAACGAGCAGACCGGGAGTCATCCGGCGTGCCTCGGAAGAATCACCACAATCCGGTGTCGGCGGGTCACCTGTTCGGCGGTGACCATGACCCCCGTCCGCTCGAGTGTCCGTTTCACTGGAGGTGAAGGTGAGAGCTCTCGTGGGGCCGCGCCGGATCGTCGCGCTGCTCGCCGCCGTGCTCCTGGCGCTGGGCCTGGCGTCCGCGGTCGCGGAGAAGGCGCGCGCGCAGCAGAACCCCGGCGACACGCACCGGCCCGCGACCTGGAACATCCAGGTCGGACGGGACCGCTGGGCCGGGGTGTACAACCTGATGAACCTGCACGACGTGGTCGCGTTGCAGGAGGTGCCGAACATCCCGCCCACGGCCGCCGTGTTCACCGGGCGCAGGCTGGGGGCGCTGAGCGAGTACCGCTGGCAGGAGGGCGGCCGGGGCCGCGTGGTCTACCTGTACATCCTGACCACCGGGTCGCGGAACCTCGGCATGGCGACGACCTGGCGGGCCGATGACATCGCGGTCGTCAACAGCGTCTACCGGCCGATGCTCGCGGTCGTCAACCACACCACCAACACGATGTTCGCCTCGGCGCACGCGTCCGCCAGCGGCGGCGGGGACGCGGCGACCCTCGTGCGGCGCGCCGCGGACTGGGCGAACTCGCGCGGCTACCAGTGGGCCGTGATGGGCGACTTCAACCGCGCGCCCGGGACGTTCGCCCGGCCCGGCGGGTCCTACCTCTACAACGCCGGGCAGGCGACCCAGCAGTCCGGCGGCGAGCTGGACTACATGGTCTCCAACGTCTACACCGAGAACTGGCAGGCGTCGGTGCTGCGGAACCAGGGCAGCGACCACTGGCCGGTCGGGTTCTCGTCCTTCCAGGCCGCGTCCAACGTCTACCCGAGCGTGTCGATCAGCAGCGACAGCAACGGCGGGGTGCTGGACGTCCTCGGCGGGACGGCGTCCAACGGCGCGCACGTGGGCGTCTACCCCGACCACGGCGGCACCAACCAGCGCTGGCAGCTCCGCTTCCTCGGACCGGAGCCCGGCCCGCGCAACTACCGCCTGCTGAGCGATCTCGGCGACTGGTGCCTGGACGTGGACAACGGCCTGAACTCGACCGTGGGCAGCTACAACAACGTCTGGCAGTGCCACGCCACCAACGGGGAACCCGAGACGGAGCACTGGTACCAGGACACGCAGAACTTCAACCTCAGCCACCCGTACCGCGGCGAGCCGGACCGCTACCGGATCGAGGACCACTCCACCGGCATGTACCTGAACATCCTCGGCAACAGCCATTCCGCCGGCGCCCAGGTCGGGCAGTACTGGTTCCAGTGGCAGGACAACGAGTACTTCCACATCCACCCCGAGTCCTGAGAACGGAGAACGCCCGGCCGGCGGCGGCCCGGGACATGGGACGGCCGGTGCTCCCTGGTGGGGCACCGGCCGTTGCGGGGTGGCTCCTTTCTCGGGGTTCGCCGGGGGCGGGGGATCAGCCGAAGCCGATGCCCCAGTGGTCTCCGGCGGGACGGGGCATCGGGAGGGTGCTCGGGTCGCCGTCGGCGGGGACGAGCTGGCCGCCCGGGCGCAGGAAGTCGCCTTCCTGGTTGCCCGACCGGAGGAGCAGCTCGCGCTCCTCGTGCTCCCACACCAGCGGTTCGCCGGTGAAGGGGGCGACCTTGACGACGGTGAGCGAGCCGTCGACGCAGGGGCCGTCGTCGCCGCTGCGCACCTCGAACTCGTAGCTGAGGGAGGTGCGGCCCAGCCGCTCGACCCGGAGGAGGGTCTCGACCACCTCGTGCCGCCACAGGCGGCGGCGGTAGCTGGCGGTGTAGTTGACCCGCGGCATGACGGGAAGGTGGTCCAGGCCGAGCCGGTGCAGCAGCGTCTGCTCGGCCGACTCGACCCACCGGATCACCGTCGAGTGGTGGTAGTGCCCGGTGACGTCGGTGTCGCACAGTTCGACGCGCTGGAGCACGCTGACGCTGGACGGTTCCGCCGGCATTGCGGTTCACCTCTTGATTTTCGGCAGACGGTGGAGGGATCGCCCCGAAACTATGGCCGTGGTGCACGCAGAGCAAGGAGTCGATCACCTGATGTTTCGTGTGTCGCGGACATGGGTACACGTTCCCGGCTCGCCGGGCGGGCGGGGGTTGCCTACGTGCCGTAGGGTGGCCGCACGATGACCAGGGTTGACGGGATTTCGGGGCGGGGGACGGGGCGCGACCCCGGGCGGCGGCGCGCGCTGCTGGAGGCCGCCGACCGGGTGATCCAGCGCGAGGGACCGGAGGCGTCGATGGCCGCCATCGCCGCCGAGGCCGGGATCAGCAAGCCCATCCTGTACCGCCACTTCGGCGACAAGAGCGGCCTGTACCAGGCGCTCGCCGAACGGCACGCGCGCAAGCTCATCGAGGGCGTCCGCGCCGAGTTCTCCCGCGCCGTCCCGGTGCGCGACCGCACCCGCACCACGATCGACACGTACCTGACGATGGTCTCGGCGAACCTGAACCTCTACCGGTTCCTGATGCACCGCGCCAGCGCCGAGGACGCCGCGACGCACAGCGCGATGAGCACGATGATCCGCGAGCTGGGCCGGGCGCTGGCCGAGGTGATGGTCGCCGACGGCGAGCTGGACGACCCGGTCCGCGCCTACGTGTGGGGGCACGCGGTCGTCGGGATGGTGCAGACGGCGGGCGACTGGTGGCTCGACCACACCGACGAGGTGCCCCGGCAGGTCGTCGTCGACAGCCTCGCCGACCTCATCCTCGGCGGGCTGCCCGCCGCGTCCGGCGGCCGCGTCCTGGAGGACTGACCGTCGGGCATCTCGGGGCCTCTGCTCGCGCGGGGGCCTCTGTCAGGATGGGCGGCATGGACCTTGAGCGGCTGGCCGTTCCCCTGGGCGAGGTGCTGGAAGAACGGTTCGGGCCCGGTGTCCGGGTGCGGGGGCTGAGCCGCGGCGGGGGCGGGGCGTCCCGGGTGACCTGCGGGTTCGAGGCCGTCGCGGCCGACGGGGCGGTGGCCCCGCTGATCCTGCGGCTGGGGACGCCCGGCGCGTCCGCGAGCATCCCGCTCGTGCGGGAGGCGGCGCTGATGCGGGCCGGGGCGCGGGCCGGCGTGCCCGGTCCCGAGGTGCTCGCGGCGGACGGCGCGGACGGCCCGCTCGGTGTCGAGTTCGTCGTGATGGAGCGGATCGTGGGGGAGACGATCCCGCGCCGGATCCTGCGCGACCCGGCGCTCGCGGACGTCCTTCCCCGGCTCGCGGCCAGGTGCGGGGAGATCCTCGCGGCGGTCCAGCGCGTCCCGGCGGGGGACGTGCCCGGCCTGGACGGCGGCGACCAGCTCGACGCGTGGCAGGGGATCCTCGCGGCGCTGCCCGAGCCGTATCCGGCGCTGGAGTTCGCGCTGCGGTGGCTCGGGCGGAACCGGCCTCCGGCGCGTCCGCCGGTCGTGGTGCACGGCGACTTCCGGAACGGGAACCTGATCGTCGGGCCGGACGGGGTCCGTGCCGTCCTGGACTGGGAGCTGGCGCATCTGGGCGACCCACTGGAGGACCTCGGGTGGCTGTGCGTGCGGGCGTGGCGGTTCGGCTCGGAGGCCCCGGTCGGCGGGTTCGGCGGGTACGACGACCTGGTGTCCGGCTACGAGCGCGCGGGCGGCGGGCCCGTGGACCGGGACGCGCTGCGCTGGTGGGAGATGTTCGGGACGGCCCGCTGGGGGATCCTGTGCGCCGTCCAGGCCGAGCGGCACCGGAGCGGCGCCGAGCGCTCCGTGGAATTGGCCGCGCTCGGCCGCCGCGTCGCGGAGAACGAAAGGGACCTGCTCCGGATGCTGCCCGGCGCATGAGCCCCGACCGGGGCGAACGGGCTAGGCGGAGCGGGTCAGGTGGAGCCGGTGAGGTGGGCGTAGACGATGAGGTTGTCGCGGTAGGAGTGCTCGTCGCGGTCGTAGGGGCCGCCGCAGGTGACCAGGCGGAGTCCGGCGTAGTGGACGTCCCCGTAGACCCGGCTGCCCGGAAAGTCCCATTTGGGCACTTGTTCGGTGGCGTCCACGGTGAACAGGGCCGTCCGGCCGTCGGAGCGCCGGACCCTCACGACCGCGCCCGGCCGCACCCTGTGCAGCCGGTAGAAGGCGGCCGGGCCGCTCCGGTCGTCGTAGTGGCCGAGCAGCACCGCCGGGCCGCGCTCGCCCGGCACCGGCCCGCCCCGGTACCAGCCGACGCGCCCGGCGGCCCGGAAGGGCGGCACCTGGACGGTCCCGTCGCGGTTCTGGCCGACGGGCATCACCGGCGCCCGGACGCCCGCGTCCGGGATCTCGACGCGCTCGGGCGCCGCGGCGGGCAGGTCGGCGCCGTCCGGGATGCTCCAGAGCGCCCGCGGCCCGCCGAGATCGCGGTAGTGCGCGGGCTCGGGCCGCGCGCGGACGCCGTGGCCGATCGCGACGGCGCCGAGGACGGCCAGGCCCCCGGCGACGAGGTAGGCGCGCCCGGTCATGCGGCGGCGTCCCGCGGGCCGGTCAGATCCGGTCGCGCGTGACGCGCGTCCGCAGCAGCGAGACCGCGCCGATCCCGGTCGCCCCGACGAGCAGCGTCAGGCCGAGGCCGGTCCACGGGACGTCCGGCCCCTGTGTCCCGCCCCCGCCGGTCATCGCCCCGCCGTGCGGCCGGTGGTCCTCCCGCCGTTCCCGTTCCGGGTGGCGCGTGCCGATCCGGAACGCGCCCTCCTGCGAGTAGTTGGACGTGATGCACTTCGCGGTGATCGAGTAGCGGCCCGCGCGGTCCCTGGTCGGCGTGGCCGAGACGCTGAACCAGCCGTCGTTGACCACCCCCCGGCCGTGCGCCGCGCCGGTGATGTTCACGTACCGGTCGCTGGTCCGGCAGCCGCCGGACACGGTGATCGACTGGCCCGGCCTGGCGACGGCCGGCGACACGTCCAGGTCGTCGGCCAGGGCTGGGCCGCAGGTCAGGGCCGTCCCGCCGAGCGCCGAACAGGCGATCACAACACGGGCGACGGTGTGGCGGGCGGTCACGATGTGCACGGTTCCCCCCGAAACATGCGGTGACATGGAGTGATTCTCCGCTCACGTCCGGTCTTCCCGGCACGTGCCCGTCACAAGGGGGGACCGGTGATTTCTTTACCGAGTGCCCCGGCCGCCATGACCGGCCGGGGCACCCGCCCTTGCCCACCGAGGGCCGAAGGGCCTACTGGATCAGCCGCCAGGAGGCGGGGGAGACGTCCGGCGCCTGGCCGGTGCCCGGACGCAGCGCCCGGAACAGCTCACCCTGGTAGGACACCAGCGCGCCCCGCCCGTAGGAGTCGCCCGGCTTCCAGTTCGGGACGCCGACGGGGGAGATCCGGCTCGTCCGGCCGTCCACCGCGCGCGTGCGGGTGAGCGCGGACGGGCCGACATGGACGGGCCCCGGGTACCCCTGCCACCGGACACCGTCCGTGGAGTACTCGACCGCCAGGCCCGGGTCCCGGACGTTGGCGCTGAGCGTCCCGCCGTCGATCTTCCCGCCGGGCAGCGGGATCCGGTAGTTCACCCCGGCGCCCGGCAGCCCGACCGGACGGTACGACGACAGCAGCGGGAAGGTGACCTGCCCGAGCGTGTTGCTGAAGACGTTCCACGCGGCGGGCATCTGCGCGGACGTCGGGGTGGCGCGGTTCCACGCCCGCTCGGCCACGCCGAGCAGCTTCGGGAACGCCTGGTACTCGCGCAGCTGCGGCGTCATGCCGTTCTCGCCGAACAGCTGCGCCTCCATGCCGAGGATGTTCCTGCGTCCCTCAGGGGTCAGCCTCGTCCAGGCCGGATTCGGCGTGATCGGGTTGCCCCAGCGGTCCTCGGTGGCGTTCGCGTACACGTCGAACGGCTGGTAGGTGAACGTGGACTTCTCGTCGACGTACTCGGCCCAGTAGTAGCCGGGCTCGTCCGGGTCCTTGTTGTAGGCGAGGTCCATGTACAGGTTCGTGGCGTGCGCCAGGATCACCGGCGTGCCCTCGTTCGCGAACCGGTAGGCCCAGTCCTCGCGTCCCCAGCCCCACACGTTCTGCCACGGCAGCGGCGTGAAGCCCTTGAGGCGGAAGGAGGTGGTCGGGTCGGTGATGTCCTCCCAGCCGGACGTCTCGGGAGCGGCCGTCCGCGCGATGTCGTTCCACTTGCCGAAGAACAGGTTCTTGAGCGCGTTGCCGTCCTTGCCCGCGGTCTCGGGGTTGCTCTTGCACGCGGGCGAGCCGGACCACCAGGTGTCGGGCGCGCCGGGCGGCTCGTCCCCGCCGAGGCTGATGCGGCCGAGCGGCGCGCCCGCCCCCGCGTAGATCTTCTTGACCTCTCCGACGACCTTGGTCAGGAACCGGTAGGTGCCCGGCACGCACGGGTTCGCCATGTTGTCGGTGTAGCCCTGCACGCTGACGTGGTGGGACGTGTCGTTCGGGTCGAGCATCCGGTACGTGGCGTCGCCCGTGTCCTTGTAGCGGCGTTCCATCGCCTGGACGGCCGCCCGCGCGTGCGCGGGGAAGTCGAACTCGGGGATCACCTCGATGTGCCGGGCCTTGGCGTACCGCAGGATCGCCTGGAAGTCGGCCACCGAGTAGGAGCCGCTGCCCTTGCCGACGAAGTTCAGCACGTCCGGCTCGTACCCCTGGTACGCCGGGGGACGGCCGAGGTTCGCCTCCGTCTGGTTCCGGGCCTTGCCCGCGATGCCGTCGCCGCCGCCGAGGTCGTTCACCGAGCCCATGCCCTCGTGCAGGGCGCCGGTCTCGGCCGGGTCGAACGCGCGGTGCGCGCCGAAGCCGGTCAGCTCCGGCAGCCCCGGGATCTGGATCCGCCAGCCCTCGTCGTCGGTGAGGCGCAGGTGCAGCTTGTTCAGCTTCGTGAACGACATCAGGTCCAGGAACTTCTCGATCGTCGGCCCGCTCTCGAAGTGGCGGGAGACGTCGATGGCCATGCCGCGGTACGGGAACAGCGGCGCGTCCGCGATCGCCGCGCGGGGCACCTGGACCGCGCCGCCCCCGTGCCCGGCGGCGGCGTCCCGGTACGCCTTGGCCGGGACGAGCTGCCGCAGCGTCTGGACGCCGTGCAGCACCCCGGCCGCGTCCGTCCCGACGATCTCCACGCCGGACGCCGTGGACGTGAGCGTGTAGCCCTCGGCGTCCGGCTTGCCGTCGTGGTCGACGTCCAGCCTCGGGTCGGTGCGCAGCGTGATCGGCGCGCCCTGGGCGCGGGTGACGTCGCCGAGCGCGGACCGCAGGTACGCGGCCTCGCCCCGCAGGTTCCCCGGCGCGCGGACGTCCGAGCCGCCGCCGACGGCGACCGTCCCGCCGGACGCCTTCGCCGACAGCGGCTGCGGCAGGATGCTCTGCTGGAGCGTCAGCGGCACCTTCGTCTCGGTGTTGTCGGCGTACCGGCGCGCGGCGTCCTGCACCGGGCGGGCGTCGCCGCTGAACGCCTTGGTCTGCTTCGGGTCGGTCGGGTCGAGCAGGGCCTTGGCGGGCATCCAGTGCGGCGTGCCGCCGTCGTAGGAGATGCTCCATCCGGCCGGGGCGTCGGTCTTCTGGACGGCCCACAGCTCCATATTGAAATCGATCTGGCGGCGCTCGCCGGGCTTGACGGGCGTGAACGCCGCGGTCGGCTTCAGGACGTAGAAGTCGCCGCTCTGCGCCCTGTCGGCGCGCGCGACGCTGAGCCCCTGGTCGGCGAGCTGCCTGCGGCCGATGTCGCCGGGCGTCCCGGACAGCACGGCCGCGGGCTGCCGGACGGAGGTGAAGTACATGGCCCACCCGGACGACCCGAGACCGCACCGGCGGTCGCGGTCGTCCAGGGTGAGCCGGGCGCGGAAGTAGACGGCGTCGGTGACCGTGTGGTCGACCGGCTGGAACGTCATCTGGAGTGCGCGCGGGTCCGGGTGGCAGGCGGCGGACGCGGGCGCGGGCGCGAGCACCGCCGCCCCGGCGGCCGTCAACGCGGCGACCGGGACGAGCACCGCCGTCTTGGGCGGTCTTCTCAGGGCTGGCTGCGACATGAACAGGAAAGTAACCTGTCTATTTGCCGTCTCCCGGCGGCCTCCGGGCGCCCTGATCCGGCCAGCCCGGAACCCGCAGGCCCGGCCCTCCGTCCGCTACCGGACAGCACCACGAGGTTGACCCCGCCCCGGCGGTCCCGCGGCGAGGCCGTCCCCGGGTCAGCGGAGCGCGAACTCCCAGCCGCGGCCCTCGCCGTACTCGCGCAGCAGCCGCCGCGCCGTGGTCGTGACGTGCACCTCGTCCGGGCCGTCGAAGACGCGGCCCGCGCGGGCGTGCCGGTACATCGCGTCCAGCGGGGTGTCGGGGGTGAGGCCCTGCGCCCCGTGCACCTGGATCGCGCGGTCGACGACCGCGTTCAGCATCCGCGCCGCGACCACCTTGACCACGCCGATCTCGACCCGCGCCTGGTCGCCCTGGTCGATCCGGTGCGCGGCGTGCAGGGTCAGCATCCGCGCCGACTGGATCTCGGCGTAGGAGTCGAAGACGTGCTGCTGCATCAGCTGCTTGTCCGCCAGGGGGCCGCCGAACGCCGTCCGGGAGTTCAGCCGCTCGCACATCAGGTCGAACGCGCGCTGCGCCTGCCCGAGGAAGCGCATGCAGTGGAAGATCCGGCCCGGCCCGAGCCGCTCCTGCGCGATGACGAACCCGTGCCCGCGCTCGCCGAGCAGGTTCTCGCGCGGCACCCGGACCTCGTCGTACAGCACCTCGCAGTGCCCGCCGTCGAGGCCGAGGACGGGGGTGTCGCGGACGATCGTGTACCCCGGCGTGTCCGTCGGGACGAGGATCATGCTGAACGCGCGGTGCGGCGGCGCGTCCGGCTCGGTGCGGCACATCACGGTCGTGTAGGCGGCGCGGTCGGCGTAGGTGGTGAACCACTTGCGGCCGCGGATCACCCACGCGCCGTCCTCCAGTGTCGCGGCCGTGGTGATCTGCGTCGGGTCGGAGCTGGACACGCCCGGCTCGGTCATCGCGAAGCTCGGCCAGATCTCGCCCTGCACCAGCGGCTTCAGGAACCGCTCGCGCTGCGCCCCGCTGGCGTGCCGGTGCAGCATCAGGGAGTCCTGGAGCGTGAGCGTGCCGAGCGCGACCTGCCCGTACTCGCTGCGTCCCTGCACCTCGTTGACGTACACGTAGTCGAGGAACGGCAGCCCGCCCCCGCCCAGCTCCCGGGGGTGCCCGAGCGCCCACAGGCCCTCGGCCTTGGCCTCCCCCTGCAACCGGGCCATCGTCTCGCGGGCCTCGTCGCCGCCGCGTCCCAGCGCGGGTTCGGCGGGCTCGACCCGTTCGGTCATGAAGGCGTGCACGGCGTCACGGACGGGACGCACCGACGCGGGAACCTCGAAGCTCATCCGACCACCTCCTAGAATCGCATTCTGTCCCAGGAGGAGGAGACACGCGATGCCCCCGCCGCACGACGCCCCCGGACCCGGCGAACTCGTCGCGGCCGTCCGCGAGTTCCTCGAACGCGACGTCCTCGGCGCCCTCTCCGGCCGGACCCGCTTCCACGCCCTCGTCGCGATCAACGTCCTCGGCATCGTCGAACGTGAACTGGACCTCGGCCCCGGCCAGGCCGAACGCCACCGCGCCCGGCTCCGCGACCTGGGCTTCCCCGACGACGCCGCCCTCGCCGCCGCGATCCGCGACGGCGCGCTCGACGACCGCCACGCCGAGCTCAAGGACGCGCTGACCGCGATGGTCCGCGACAAACTCGCCGTCGCCGACCCCCGCCACCTCGACGACTGAACCCCGAAGACGATCGCCCCCGGAAGACGGCCGATCCCGGAAGGGCGATCCCGGACAGGGCGGCCGGCCCCGGGAACGCGGACGGCCCGGCCCCCGGGAGCGAGGGCCGGGCCGGGTTCCGCGGTCACGCGACGGACCGGGACGGCGGGATCACGTGCTGGAGGCGACCGCCGGCTCGTGCACCTTCGGGTCGTCCTCGTCGGCGGTGTAGTCCTCCGGCGTGGTGACGTCCTCGCCGTCCTTCAGGCCCGTGGCCTTCAGGACCAGCGAGACCGCGACGGCCACGACGAGGTTCACCAGCAGCGCCAGGATGCCGACGTACACCGTCATCCTGGTGTCCAGGCCGAGGTCGCTCAGCTTGTAGGCCGAGCCCCCGAAGTGCGCCTTGCCCTTGGCCACGTTCGGGATCTCGTACAGCATCCACAGGCCGGCCGCCATGCCCGCCAGCCAGCCCGCGATCAGCCCGCCCCGGTGGAACCAGCCGGTCACCAGGCCGAGGCCCACCGACGGGAGCGTCTGCAGGATGATGACGCCGCCGATCAGCTGGAGGTCGATGGAGAACTCCGGGTCCAGCGCCAGGATGCAGACGACCGCGCCGACCTTGACGACCAGCGAGACCAGCTTGGAGACGACCGCCTCCTCCTTGTCGGTCGCGTCCTTGCGCCAGAACTCCTTGTAGATGTTGCGGGTGAACAGGTTCGCCGCCGCGATCGACATGATCGCCGCCGGGACCAGCGCGCCGATCCCGACCGCCGCGAACGCCACGCCCGCGAACCAGTCCGGGAACATCTTGTCGAACAGCACCGGGACGACCGTGTTGGTGTCCGGCTTGCCGCCGGACGACAGCGGCTTCACGCCGGCCGCGATCGCCATGTAGCCGAGCAGCGCGATCAGGCCGAGGACGAAGCTGTAGGCCGGCAGCGCCGCCATGTTCCGCTTGATGACGTCCCGGTTCTTGCTGGCCAGGACGCCGGTGATGCTGTGCGGGTAGAGGAACAGCGCCAGCGCCGAGCCCAGCGCGAGCATCGCGTAGTTCAGCTGGTTCGTGCCGTCCAGCAGGACGCCGTCGCTCGGCGCGGGCGTCTTGGCGAACTTGGCCTGCGCCGTGTCGAAGATGTTGCCCCAGCCGCCGACCTTCGACGGGATGTACAGCACGGCCACGATGATCACGATGTAGATCAGCGCGTCCTTGACGAAGGCGATCAGCGCCGGGGCGCGCAGCCCCGACTGGTAGGTGTAGGCCGCCAGGATCGCGAACGCGATGAGGATCGGCCAGTGCCCGTTCACGCCCATCGCCTTCAGCACCGACTCGATGCCGACCAGCTGCAGCGCGATGTACGGCATCGTCGCGACGATGCCGGTGACCGCGATGACGGCCGCGAGGGTGGGGGAGCCGAACCGGGCCCGGACGAAGTCCGCCGGGGTGACGAACCCGTGCCGGTGCGACACCGACCAGAGCCGGATCAGGACCAGGAACACCAGCGGGTACACCACGATCGTGTACGGGACGGCGTAGAAGCCGGCCGCGCCCGCGCCGAACACCAGCGCCGGGACGGCGACGAAGGTGTAGGCGGTGTACAGGTCGCCGCCGATCAGGAACCAGGTGATCCAGCTGCCGAACGAGCGGCCGCCGAGGCCCCACTCGTCCAGGCTGTCCATGGTCTGCGGCCGCCGCCACCGCGCCGCGACGAAGCCCATGCCGCTGACCAGCACGAACAGCACCGCGAAGACGACGAACTCGGTCATGTGGTCCTTCACCGGTCATCCCCCTTCCGGCGCTTGGCCGCCTGGTAGACGATCGCCGTGCAGAGCACGCCGAGCGGGATGAACGCGAACTGCATCCAGTAGAACGCCGGGAACCCGCCGATCCGGGGCCCGTCGTGGTTGAACAGCACGGTCAGCAGGGGGACGACGACCGGGACGACGAGCAGCCAGTTGAGGGGGTGGTGGTCCGAGCGGCGCCGGGGGACGGGGGCGCTCGCCTTGGGGGGTTCGGGGGGTGGGTCCTGCGGGGACAAGGGGATCCTCCTCGCGCACGTGACGCGTTCGCGGCCGACCAGGACGTCCACTATGTGAGACGGTCCCTGGCCTGGGGTGGGTGCCCGGAAGACTACTGGTTGTCCGATTACGGTCCGGTCTCGGGCGCGGCACGAGTGCGTGGAGCGTTCCAGCATGTGAAACGGCCGGTCATGCGCGAGGGCCGGGCGCGGGCCCGTGCCTCGGGGAGGGGGCGGGGATCAGGCGCCGGTGAAGTCGTCGGCGATGTCGCGGGTGCCGTAGCCGTCCGGCGCGGGCACCTCGACGATCGGGTCGTCCCGGTCGTCGTACTCGACGCGCAGCGCCCGCGCCATCGTCGCGTGCATCTCGTACAGGCAGGTCACGTAGGTGAGTTCGAGGATCTGCTCGTCCGGGAGGTGCTTCTTGAGGGTCGCGAACACCTCGTCGTGGACGCGGCCGCCGTTGAGGACGAGGGCGTCGGCGTAGGCGAGGACCGCCCGCTCCAGCTCGTCGAACAGGTCCGAGACCTCCCAGCAGGCGACAGCCCGGACCTTCTCGTCCGGGACGCCGAGCGCCCGCATCTGCTTGCAGTGCTGCGAGAACACGAACTGGCTGCCGCGCGCCCACCCGGCCCGCGTCTGCCCCAGCTCGCGCAGGACGGGGTCCAGCCGGACGCCCCGGTAGACCTCGAAGCCCTTGACGCAGTGCTTGAAGATCGCCTGGTCGAGCGCGAACGTCGTCCACCAGTCCCCGGGCGACCCGGTCGCCGTCCCCCGGCCCTCGGTCGGGTCGGAGTCCTCGCCGAAGAGCCGGTCGTAGAAGAAGAGGGCGAGCCTGTCGTCCCTGGCCTCGAGTTCGGCGCGGGGGACCTGGCGGAGTCGGGGCATCGGCGTTCTCCTTCGGGCGGCGGCGGCGGCGACGGACGGGGCGGCGGCGGGGACGGGATGGGTCAGACGGTGCGGTCGGCGGCGGTCCTCGGCTCGTGCCGGACGTCCTCGGGGCGGTCCAGCTCACGCAGCCAGCAGGCGAACTCGACCAGGACGCCGTCGGGGTCCTTGAAGTAGATCGAGCGGACGAACACGCCGTCGTGGACGTCCTTGGCGACGCCGAACTCGCTGTCGTCGTGGTTCAGCAGGACGCCGACGTCGACGCCCTTGGCGATCAGCCGGTCCCGGTACTCCTCGATCCGCTCCGGCGGGACGTCGAAGGCGATGTGATTCATCGAGCCGACCGCCGACAGCAGCTCGCCCCGGTCGGGCAGGCCCTTGGGCGCCGTCACGCCGGGCACCGCCTCGGGCGCGTCGGGGAACCAGAAGAACGCCAGCGCGTTCCCGCCGCCGCAGTCGAAGAAGAAGTGCTGGCCCCAGCCCATGGGCAGGTCGATCGTCTTGATCAGCGGCATGCCGAGGACGCCCTGGTAGAAGTCCACGGTCCGCTTCATGTCGCGGCACACCAGCGCCAGGTGGTTCACCCCGCGCAGCTCGAACTCGGTGTTGGTGCGGCCGGTTCCGGTGGAGGTCATGCGGTCCTCCCGCGCAGTGTCGGTAAGTGACCCCTTTCTGCTCATCCTGCCAGGAACGGCGGCCGGGCAGAACCCCGTTCGGTTCATGATCCGCGCGGATCCGGGCCGGACTCCCGGCCGGGCGGCCGACCCGCGGGGCGTTCCGGGGTGAATCGGGCAGGGCGTGGCGGGGGCGGCGCGGCAGCGGGTACGCTCGGCGCATGCGAACCGACACCCACCGCCAGTGGTGGTGGCGCCGCTGAGGCGGCGCCGGTATTCGCACGTTCGACGACCAGGCGATCGCCCCTCACCGGCGGTCGCCTTTCGCGTGCCGGCGGTGCGGGGCCTTGATCAGACGAGGGGCCACCGCGGTGGAGACCGTCCAGCAGAAGCCTCTGACCAGCGAGTTCGAGACCGCCGGGGGAATACGGGTGCGCCGCGTGGCCGCGCCGGTCGACTCCGCGCGCAAGTCCGGCGTGCTCAACACGCTCGTCGCCGCCGTGGGGGAGCGGCGCGGCGGCGTGCTCAGCTCCGGCATGGAGTATCCCGGCCGCTACAGCCGCTGGCACATGGCCTACGTCGACCCCTGTCTGGAGCTCGTCGCGCGCGGCCGGACGGTCACCGCCCGCGCCCTGAACGACCGCGGGCGGGTGCTGCTGCCCGCCGTCGCGTCCGCCGTGGCCGGGACGGGCGAGACCCGCGCGCGGACCGGCGACCTGGTCGAGGTGTTCGTCCCGCCGACCGGCGCGTTCTTCACCGAGGAGCAGCGCAGCCGCCAGCCGACCGTGTTCTCGGCCCTGCGCGCGGTGGTCGACCTGTTCCGCTGCGACGACCCGCACCTCGGCCTGTACGGGGCGTTCGGCTACGACCTGTCGCTCCAGTTCGAGCCGCTGCGCACCCGCCTCGAGCGCCCGGCCGACCAGCGCGACCTGGTCCTGCACCTCGCCGACGAGATGGTCGTCGTCGACCGCAAGCGCGAGACGTCCCACCGGCTGTCGTACGAGTTCACCGTGGACGGCGCGTCCACCGACGGCCTTCCGCGCCTGACGGGGCCGGCCCCGGCGCGGGGCGCCGCCGAGCTCCCGCCGCAGCCCGTCCCCGGCGTGTACGCGCAGATGGTGCGGGACGCCAAGGACAAGTTCGTCCGCGGTGACCTGTTCGAGGTCACGCCCGGCCACGCCATGCACGGGCGGTGCACCGACCCGGCGGCGTTCTTCGAGCGGCTCCGCGAGACCAACCCCGCGCCGTACGAGTTCATGTTCAACCTCGGGGACGGCGAGTTCCTGGTCGGCGCGTCCCCGGAGATGTTCGTCCGGGTGGGCGGCGACCGGGTCGAGACCTGCCCGATCGCCGGGACGATCCGGCGCGGCGGGGACGCCCTGGAGGACGCCGAGCAGATCCGCACGATCCTGGCGTCCGCCAAGGACGAGTCGGAGCTGACGATGTGCACCGACGTGGACCGCAACGACAAGTCGCGGATCTGCGTCCCGGGCAGCGTGAAGGTGCTCGGGCGGCGGCAGATCGAGCTGTACTCGCGGCTGATCCACACCGTCGACCACATCGAGGGGCGGCTGCGCCCCGGCTTCGACGCCCTCGACGCGTTCCTCACCCACATGTGGGCGGTGACGGTCACGGGCGCGCCGAAGACGTGGGCGATGCAGTTCATCGAGGACCATGAGGACGCGCCGCGCCGCTGGTACGGCGGCGCGGTCGGGTTCGTCGGCTTCGACGGGTCGATGAACACCGGCCTGACGCTGCGCACCGCGCAGATCCGCGACGGCGTCGCGACCGTCCGGGCGGGCGCGACCCTTCTCTACGACTCGGACCCGGACGAGGAGGAGCGCGAGACGCACCTCAAGGCGAGCGCGCTGCTGCGGGCGCTCGCCGCGTCCGAGGGCGCGGGCGCGCAGGCCGGGCCCTCCGGCGAGCCCATTGGCGGGGACGTCGCCGGGGACGCGCCGGAGGGGGCGGGTGAGGGCATGAAGGTGCTGCTCGTCGACCACGAGGACTCGTTCGTCAACACCCTCGCCGACTACTTCCGGCAGCAGGGCGCGGACGTGGTGACGCTGCGGCACGGCTTCCCCCCGAGCCTGCTGGACGAGCACGCTCCCGACCTAGTGGTGCTGTCGCCCGGTCCGGGCCGTCCGGCGGACTTCGCGATGTCGGCGCTGCTGGACGAGCTGGACGCGCGCCGCCTGCCCGCGTTCGGCGTGTGCCTCGGCCTCCAGGCGATGGTCGAGCACGCGGGCGGCGAGCTGGCGCTCCTGCCCGAGCCCGCGCACGGCAAGCCCGGCGGCGTGGAGGTGACCGGCGGGAAGCTGTTCGACGGTCTGCCCGGCACGTTCACCGCCGCCCGCTACCACTCCCTGCACGCCACGCCGGACCGGGTGAAGGGCGGCTTCCAGGTGACGGCGCTGCTCGGCGACGTGGTCATGGCCGTCGAGGACCCGGAGCGGCGGCGCTGGGCCGTCCAGTTCCACCCGGAGTCGATCCTGACCGCGCAGGGCCGGGCCGGGCACCGGATCGTGGCGAACGCCCTGCGACTCGCCCGCAATTCCTGACGAAGGCTGTCAGTCTTTCCTGCCAGCGTGGAGGTCATGACGACGAAATCACTGGCAGGAAAGATCGCTTTGGTGGCGGGCGGGACGCGCGGCGCGGGCCGCGGCATCGCGACCGAGCTCGGCGCGCTGGGCGCGACCGTGTACGTGACGGGCCGGTCGACCCGCGCCGGGCGGTCCGAGATGGACCGTCCGGAGACGATCGAGGAGACCGCCGAGCGCGTCACCGCCGCGGGCGGCGAGGGCATCGCGGTCAAGGTCGACCACCTCGACCCCGCGCGGGTCCAGGCCCTGGTGCGGCGGATCGACGCCGAACGCGGACGCCTGGACGTCCTGGTCAACGACGTGTGGGGCGGCGACCACCTCTTCGAGTTCGGCAAGCGGCTGTGGGAGCAGAACCTCGACGACGGGCTGCGCCTGCTGCGGCTCGCGGTCGACACCCACCTGATCACCAGCCACGCGGCGCTGCCGCTGCTCACCCGCAACCCCGGCGGCCTGGTCGTCGAGCTCACCGACGGCACGGCCGACTTCAACGCGGTCTACCGGGCCGAGTGCGGCCCGTTCTTCGACCTGGCGAAGTGGTCGGTGATCCGGCTCGCGACCGCGCAGGCGCACGAGATCGGCCCGCTCGGCGGGACGGCGGTCTCGGTCTCGCCCGGATTCCTGCGGTCCGAGGCGATGCTGGACCACTTCGGCGTGACCGAGGAGAACTGGCGCGTCCAGGCCGAGAAGGACCCGGCCTTCGGAGTGTCGGAGACCCCGGCCTACGTCGGGCGGGGCGTCGCGTCCCTGGCGGCCGACCCGGACCGGGCGCGCTGGAACGGCCGGTCGCTCGACAGCGGCTTCCTGGCCAAGGAGTACGGCTTCACCGACGTGGACGGCAGCCGTCCGGACGTGTGGCCCTACATCCGCAAGCTGCGTGACGGTGAGGACCCGGGGAACCCCGAGGACTACCGGTAGAGGTCCGCCGCGCGCCCGGTGGCCTCGGCCATCCGGGCGCGCAGCCCCGCCGGCGCGAGCACCTCGACGTCGGGGCCGAGGCCGAGCAGCTGGGAGAACGCCACGTCCGCCGACTCGACGGGCAGCACGACCGTGACCCAGCCGTCCTCGCCCGGTGGCGCGGACGCCTCGCGGGCGTGCGCGGCGGCCTCCTCGCCCAGATGGAACCTCAGGGAGCGCAGCCCGCCGGGGCTGAGCCGGACGGTCACCTCGTCCCGCAGCATCCCGCGCAGGAACGCCGCCGTGCTCTCCCGCCAGAACCCGGCCAGGTCGAACCCCTCGTCCCGGGCGAAGTGCCCGCCCAGCGGCCGGACGCCGGTGATCCGGTCCACCCGGTAGGTGCGGTGGCCGTCCCCGACCCGCGCCACCAGGTACCAGCCGCCGTTCTTCAGCACCAGCCCGTACGGCTCGACCTCCCGGACGACCTCCCGCCCGCGGCGGTACCGGATCTCGACCCGCTCGTCCGTCCAGACCGCGCGGGCCAGGTCGCGCAGCGGGGCGGGCGGCGACGGGTCGCCGAACCAGCCAGGCGCGTCCAGGTGGAACCGCTGGCCCGCGCGCAGCGGCGCGTCCTGGAGCACCGGCGGGAGCGCCGCCCGGACCTTCAGCTCGGCCGTGGCGACCGCGTCCGCCAGGCCCATGTCCCCGGCCGGGCCACGCAGGCCCGCCAGGAACAGCGCCTCCGCCTCCTCGCGGGTCAGGCCGGTCAGCCGCGTCCGGTAGCCGCCGACGAGCCGGTACCCGCCGCCAGGGCCCCGGTCCGCGTACACCGGCACCCCGGCGGCCGACAGCGCCTCGACGTCGCGGTACACGGTCCGCTCGGACACCTCCAGCTCGGCGGCCAGGTCCGCGGCGGTCATCTCGCCGCGCGACTGGAGGAGCAGGACCAGGGAGATCAGCCGGGAAGCGCGCACATCCACCATTCTGACAAGTTCGTGGCAGATAGCGGTGTAGATCATGGTCCCGGCCCCCGAGGCGCTGTTACGTTCGCCGACATGCTGACCGAGAACACCCCCGTTCACGCGTTCATCGACGCGCTGCCGAAGGTGGAGCTGCACGTCCACCTCGTCGGCTCGGCGTCGGTGCCGACCGTCCTGGAACTGGCCAACCGGCACCCGGACGGCTCCGTCCCGACGACCGAGGCCGAGCTCGACGCCTTCTACACCTTCCGCAACTTCACCGACTTCGCCAACGTCTACCTGGCGGTGTCCGACCTCGTCCGCACCCCCGAGGACGTCGCGACGCTCGTCCTCGGCGCGGCCCGGGACCTGTCCGCGCAGAACGTCCGCTACTTCGAGCTGACCGTCACGCCGTTCAGCCACCAGCGCGTCGGCATGCCGATGCCCGCGATCACCGAGGCCCTCAACGACGCCGCCCGCCGCGCCCAGAGCGAGCACGGCGTCCGGCTCGCCTACATCTTCGACATCCCCGCCGAGAACGGCGCCGAGGGCGCCCTCGGCACCGTCGAGCACGCCGTCCGGTACGCGCCGGACGCGCTGGTCGGGTTCGGCATCGGCGGCGGGGAGGAGTTCCGCCCCCCGAACCGGGACGCCTTCCGTGACGCGTTCGCCCGCGCCCGCGCCGCCGGGCTGCGCAGCCTCCCGCACGGCGGCGAGATGACCGGCCCCGAGACGATCTGGGAGTGCCTGGACCACTACGGCGCCGAGCGCATCGGGCACGGCATCAACTGCCTCGCCGACCCGAGGCTGGTCGAGGTCCTGCGCGAGCGGCAGATCCCCCTGGAGGTCTGCCCGACCTCCAACGTCCGCACCGGCCAGGTCCCCGACCTCGCGTCCCACCCGCTGCCGCGGCTGCTGGAGGAGGGCCTGTTCGTCACCCTCAACAGCGACGACCCGCCCATGTTCGACACCACCCTCACCGGCGAGTACCGCGTCGCCGCCGACGTGTTCGGCCTCGGCCCGGCCGAGCTCGCCGGGCTCGCCCGCAACGGCGTCACGGCGTCCTGCCTGGACGCCGTCGACCAGAAGGCGATCCTGGACGAGATCGACGCCGTCACGGCGTCCCACACGTCCTAGCGGCCCCGGGCGGCGTTTGCCGCGGGCGGCGGGAAGGCGGGTGGCGGCTAGCCCCAGGCCATCCGCCGCCACGGGCTGGCCGGGTCGGTCGTCAGGATGCGGTGCCCCTCCAGGGACCGCAGGTACCAGTCGCCGAACTCGCCGTCGTCGAACCGCAGCATCCGGCCGAGGACGTAGGCGGCCGAGAACTCCTCCCAGGAGTCGTAGGTGCGGTACGCGCGGTACCCGGCGGTCAGCGCGCAGTCCCGGGCGGTCTCGACGTCGCAGAACCCGGCGTTGAGACCCCACCGGGCCATGTTCACCGCCCGGCCGAAGTCGTACCCGTACACGCTGGTCACCTGGCCGTGCGGACGCAGCAGGCCGTCCGCGCGGAACCGCTCCTCGTACCGCCGGACCTGCCCGGACAGCTCGTCCAGCGCCTCGGTCGTCTCGCGGGAGATGTCCCGCTCCCCGCACCAGCGGTGGATCTCCCGCGACCACGCCTCCGGCGACGGCTGCCGGCAGTCCAGGACGACCTGGATCGCCGGGTCGCTGTTCTCGGCGTCCAGCAGCTTGTCGATCTGCTCCCGCCAGCTGTCCGGATCGGTCACGCTCCAGTCGCGGGCGAGCAGCTCGCGGTTCTCCTCCGGGCCGTCCGGGTCGGCGAGGCTGTTCCACGGCGTGCCGTTCCCGACCGCCAGGTGCGCGCCCACCGCCAGCGCGTGCGCGAGCTTCCCCCACGCGGGCGCCTCCGGATCGGTGATCAGGACGTCGTGGTCCCGGTCCGGGCGGTTCTCCGCCTCGGCCAGCATCTCCGCCACCCGCCGGTGCCCCTCCCCGCCCGGGGCGAGCTGCCCCAGCAGGTCGCGCAGCGGGCCCGTCGCGTCGCGGCCCGCGTCCCGCAGGATCAGCCGCCCCGCGTGCACGCCCGCCTTCTCCGCGCGCGGCCCGTCCCCGAGCGCCTGGAACGCCGTCATCGCCGACCACGCCCGGCGCGCCGCCTCGTCGGGGATGCCCGCGTTCGCCAGCACCTCGGCGGCCACCGCCGCCA
>NZ_RFFG01000071.1 GCF_003696215.1 Actinomadura harenae
ACGACGAGCCCGAGGGCGCGCCGCGCGCGGCCGCGGGCGACGCGGACGGCGACAAGCGCGGGGCTCCGCGCCGCCGCCGCACCCGCCGTCCGGCCGGTGACGACAGCCGCAACTCCTGATCGCATAACCGCCGTTCCGGTCGGCCCGTCCCGTCAGTCGCTGACGGGACGGGCCGTCGGTCCTTCCAACCCCTGGAGATCCACCCCGTGACCAGCCCGCACCTGCCCGGCCGCAGCCCCCGTGGCGGCCAGCCCGACTCCGGCTCCGAGGGGGAGGGCGCCGTCCGGCGGACCGTGCTCCCCGGCGGGCTGCGGGTCATCACCGAGACGCTGCCGACGGTCCGCTCGGCGGCGTTCGGCATCTGGGCCGGCGTCGGCTCCCGGGACGAGGAGGTCGCCGACGCGGGCGCCAGCCACTACCTGGAGCACGTGCTGTTCAAGGGCACGAAGAAGCGCTCGGCGCTGGAGATCTCGGCGGCGGTGGACGCGGTGGGCGGTGACCTGAACGCCTTCACCGCCAAGGAGTACACCTGCTACTACGCGCGGGTGCTGGACAGCGACCTGCCGCTGGCGGTGGACGTCGTGTCCGACATGGTCGCGGCGTCGGTGAACCGGCCCGAGGACGTCGAGGCGGAGCGCGGGGTGATCCTCGAGGAGATCCACATGCGCGACGACGACCCGGGCGACCTGATCCACGACGAGTTCTCGCTCGCGCTGTACGGCGACGTCCCGCTGGGCCGGCCGATCCTCGGCACCGAGGAGTCCATCAACGCGCTGTCGCGGGACCGCATCCACGACTACTACCGCGACCACTACAAGCCGTCCGACCTGGTGGTGTCGGTCGCGGGCAACATCGACCACGACGAGGTCGTCCGGCTGGTGGAGTCCGCGTGGGCGCCGTACCTGACCGACCTCGGGGCGCCGTCGCCGTCCGCGCCGCGCGTCGGCGGGCCGGACATTCCGGTCGACCCGTCCGTCCGGGTGCTGGACAAGGACACCGAGCAGGCGCACATCGTGCTCGGCTGCGAGGGCGTGCGCCGCACCGACGAGCGGCGGTTCGCGCTGGGCGTGCTGAACGCGGCGTTCGGCGGCGGCATGTCGTCCCGGCTGTTCCAGGAGATCCGGGAGAAGCGCGGCCTGGCGTACTCGGTGTACAGCTTCACCTCGCAGTACGCCGACAGCGGCATCTTCGGCGTGTACGCGGGCTGCCAGCCCGGCAAGGCCGAGGAGGTGCTGTCGATCTGCCGCGAGGAGATCGCCCGGGTGCTGGACGGCGGGCTCACCGACGAGGAGCTGGAGCGGGGCAAGGGCCAGCTGCGCGGCGGCATGGTGCTCGGCCTGGAGGACACCGGGTCCCGGATGTCCCGGATCGGCAAGAGCGAGCTGGTGTACGAGTCGCTGCTGCCGGTGGACGAGGTGCTCGCCCGGATCGAGGCCGTCACGCTGGACGACGTCCGCGAGATCGCCACGGAGGTGCTCGCCCGGCCGCAGGCGCTCACCGTCATCGGCCCGTTCGAGGACGCCGACTTCACGCTCTGACCGGTCGCCGTCACGGTCCGCGCCGGTTTCGTTACCCGGGGTTCATGATCGGGTAGAGGACGGGCATGAGATTTCTGCTCAGGACCGTGATCTGCGCCCTGGCGCTGTGGGTCGCGACGGCCATGGTGCACGGGATCCAGGTGACCGCCGCGAACGGTACCAAGCAGGGGTTCACGCTGCTCGGCGTCGCGGTGATCTTCGGTGTGGTGAACGCGTTCATCAAGCCGGTCATCCAGGTCCTCGGCTGCGCGTTCTACATCCTGACCCTCGGCCTGTTCGCGCTGGTCGTGAACGCGCTGCTGCTGATGCTGGTGAGCTGGCTGGCCGGGAAGCTGCACCTGCCGTTCCACGTGGACGGCTTCTGGTCGGCGTTCTGGGGCGCCATCATCATCGGGATCGTGAGCTGGCTGCTCAACCTGTTCGTCGCGAAGAACGACTGAGCGGCCCGCCCGGCTCGCCATGCCGGCCGGGCTCGCCGGACCGGTGGGGCGCCGCGGTCGGCGGAGGGCGTCCGCGGCCCGCGATAGGCTCGGTCGGACCGACGCAGGACCTGGAGGAACATCGTGATCAGGGTTGGGGTTCTCGGCGCGCGCGGCCGGATGGGCAGCGAGGTGTGCCGGGCCGTCGACGGCGCGGACGACCTGGAACTGGTCGCCGCCATCGACCAGGGCGGCGACCTCGACGAGCTCGCCGCGGCGAAGGCCGAGGCCGTCGTCGACTTCACCCACCCCGACGTGGTCATGGACAACCTGCGCCACCTGGTCGCTCACGGCATCCACGCCGTGGTCGGCACGACCGGGTTCGACGCCGCGCGGCTGGACGACATCCGCTCCTGGCAGGCGGAGACGCCCGGGGGCAAGGTCCTCATCGCGCCGAACTTCGGCATCGGCGCCGTGCTGATGATGCACTTCGCGACCAAGGCCGCGCCGTTCTTCGAGTCGGTCGAGATCGTCGAGCTGCACCACCCGAACAAGGCGGACGCGCCGTCCGGCACCGCGCGCCGCACCGCCGAGCTGGTCGCCGCCGCCCGCGCCGAGGCCGGAACGGCCCCCTCACCCGACGCCACCAGCCAGGAGATCCCGGGCGCGCGCGGCGCGGACGTCGAGGGCGTCCGGGTGCACGCCGTCCGGTTGTCCGGGCTGATCGCGCACCAGGAGGTGCTGCTCGGCGGGCACGGCGAGACGTTCACGATCCGGCACGACTCGATGAACCGCGAGTCGTTCATGCCGGGTGTGCTGCTGGGCGTGCGCAAGGTCGCCGGCCTGCCGGACCGGCTGACCATCGGCATCGAGTCGATGCTCGGCCTGTGAGGTTCTCGCCGGTCTTCGCGGCCGAACCCTGGGCCTACCTCGGCGCGGACGAGGCGGTCGACGTCGAGCACCCGCTCGTCCAGGCGATCGCCTCCGAGCTGCGGACGGGCGACGACCTCACCTACGCGCGGCTGGCGTTCGAGTACGTCCGCGACAAGGTGAGCCATCCCGTCGACGTCCCGGATCCGCGGGTGACCTGGCGGGCCTCGGACGTGCTGGAGCAGGGCACCGGCTTCTGCTTCGCGCAGACCCACGCTCTGGCGGCCCTGCTGCGCGCTGGAGGCGTCCAGGCGGGGCTGTGCTACCAGCGGCTGCGTGCGGGCGACCAGTTCTTCCTGCACGGCCTGACGGCCGTCCTGGTGGACGACGGCTGGGTGCGGCTCGATCCGCGCGGCGTCGACCTGTCGTTCTCGGCCTCGGAGGACCGGCTCGCCTACCCGATGGACCCCGCCGCGGGCGAGGTCGACTACCCGACGGTCTACGCGTCGCCGCCGGAGGCCGTGCTGACCGCTCTCCAGAGCGAGACGGACGCCATGCACATGATGCGCAACGGCCTCCTCCCTTCTGTGCTCTGAGGAGATCATCCAGAATGTCCGCGTGGACGAATCGTTGACGCGGCGTCTGTGGACGCTTTTCGAGCCCGTGCACGGGATCACCTACTTCGCACCGGAGTGCGCCGAGGCGAACAAGCGCGTCGGCCTGCGCGGGTACTGGATGGGGTACTTCGGGAGCCGGGCCGCGCCGATGGGCGCGGTGTCGCCGGGCGTGGTGACGGCCGTGTTCCACGGTTTCCATCCCGACCGTGTCCGGCGGGCCGTTCCCGACGCGTGGTCGTTCGCCTCGCCTGAGGCGATCCTGGCCGCGCGGGCCGAGGGCGCCGCCGCGGCGCTGCGGCGGATCATGCCCGGGGTGGACGAGGCCGCCGACGCGGCCCGGCCGCTGATCGAGCGGGTGGTCCGGGAGGCGGACGGCGCGGGACGGCCGCTGTTCGCCGCGAACCGGGACCTGGCCTGGCCGGACGACCCCGTCGCGGCGCTCTGGCAGGGCGCGACGGCGCTGCGCGAGGAACGCGGCGACGGGCACGTGGCGGTGCTGACCGCCGAGGGCCTGGACGGCTGCGAGGCCAACGTGCTGGCCTCCGCGACCAGCGCGGACTCACCGGGGGAGTGGCTCAGGGAGAGCCGCGGCTGGTCGGAGGACGAGTGGGCGGCGGCCGGACGGCGGCTCGCCGACCGGGGCCTGCTCGACCTTGAGGCCGGCACGAACGAGGAGGGCTCGGCGACCGAAGAGGGCCGGGCGACCGCGGAGGGCCGGGCGACCGAGGAGGGGCGCCGCCTCAAGGCGCACATCGAGGCGCGGACCGACGCGCTGGCGTCCCGTCCGCTCCGGGCCCTGGACGACCCGGAGCGGCTGGCTCGGGCCCTGCGGCCCGTCGCGCTGGCCGTGCAGGACTCGAGCGACCTTCCGTTCCCGAACCCGATCGGCGTTCCCCGTCCCGCGCGGTAGCCGCGCGGTGACCCGGCTGCGGACCGGCCACAGCCGGGCCGCAGCCGGGATCAGGTCGTCGTGGTGCCGGAGCCGGTGCCGGCGCCGGAGCCGTTCTCGGACGTCGTGGGGCCGCCGGTCAGGGCGGGCTGTCCGGAGGAGCGCGGGACGCCCGCGGCGGCGTAGGCGCCCACCTCGTCGAGGGTCTCGGCCTCGAGCAGGGCGGTGGCGAGGGCGTCCAGCTTGTCGTGGTTGTCGCTGAGGGTGCGCAGGGCCTCCTGGTAGCACTCGTCCACGATGCGGCGGGCCTCCTCGTCCACCGCGTCGAGGGTGCCCTGGGAGGCGTACTGGCCCATCGGGTCGCCGCCGTCCGGTGGGAGGACCGACAGCGGCCCGATGCGGACCGACATGCCCCAGCGGCCGACCATGCCCCGGGCGATCTGCGTGACCTGCTGCAGGTCGCTCTCCGCGCCGGTGGTGATCACGCCGAACACCAGCTCCTCGGCGGCCATGCCGCCGAGCGCGCCGATGATCCGCCCGCGCAGGTACTTCTCGTCGTAGGCGTAGCGGTCGCTCTCCGGGGTGGAGACGGTGACGCCGAGCGCCCGCCCGTGCGGGACGATCGTGATCTTGCGGACGGGGTCGGCGCCCGGGTAGAGCATGCCGAGCAGCGCGTGCCCCGACTCGTGGAAGGACGTGCGGCGGCGCTCCTCCTCGGGCATCACCAGGGAGCGCCGGGTGCCGAGCTGGATCTTCTCCAGCGCGGTGTGGAAGTCGGCGTTGTCGGTGGCGGTGTGGCCTCGCTTGACCGCCATCAGGGCCGCCTCGTTCACCAGGTTCGCCAGCTCCGCGCCGGTCATGCCGGGCGTCATCTTGGCCAGCTCGGTGAGGTCGACCTCGGGCGCGAGCGGGACGTCCCGGACGTGCACCTTGAGGATCTCGACGCGGCCGTCCAGGTCGGGCGGGGACACGGTGATCTGCCGGTCGAACCGGCCGGGGCGCAGCAGCGCCGGGTCGAGGATGTCGGGACGGTTCGTCGCGGCGATCACCACGACGCCCTCGGAGCCGGAGAACCCGTCCATCTCGGTGAGGATCTGGTTGAGGGTCTGCTCCCGCTCGTCGTGTCCGCCCATGCTGGCGCTGGAGCTGCGGGTGCGCCCGATCGTGTCGATCTCGTCGATGAAGATGATGGACGGCGCGGTCTTGCGGGCCTCGGTGAACAGCTCGCGCACCCGGGCCGCGCCGACGCCGACGACCATCTCGATGAACTCCGACGCCGCCGCCGAGTAGAACGGCACGTCGGCCTCGCCCGCGACGGCGCGCGCGAGCAGCGTCTTGCCGGTGCCGGGCGACCCGGTCAGCAGCACGCCGCGCGGGGCGCGGGCGCCCATCCGCCGGTACTTGTCGGGGTCGCGGAGGAAGTCGACGACGTCCTCGAGCTCGGCCTCGACCTCGTCGATCCCGGCGACGTCGGCGAACGTGGCGCGCTTCTCGTCCGGGGTGACGGGCTTGGGGGAGCGGCCGAAGCCGCCGAGCATGCCCCCGCCGCGTCCGCCGCCGGTCATGCGGCGCTGGATCCAGATCATCGCGCCGATCCACAGGCCGACGAACAGCAGCGTGGGCAGCAGCGACAGCAGCAGGTTCGCCAGGAGGCCGCGGCTCTCGGTGACGGGCTTGGCCTCGACGACCACGCCCTTGCTCACCATCTCGCCGTAGATGTTGTCGTTGGCGAACTCGGGGCGGAGCGTCTTGAAGTCGGTGTAGGTCTTCTTCTTGTCGTCCTGGCCGGGGACCTGCTGGGCCTGCTTCAGCTTGCCCTGGATCTCCAGGCCCTTGGTGTAGACGTCCTTGACGTTGCCCGCCGAGACCTGCTGGGTGAACGCCGTGTAGGGGATGTCGGCGCGTTCCTTCTGCCCGGCGATGTTCATGGAGGTGTAGCTGAGCGCGAACACCAGCAGGAGCAGCAGCCAGAAGATCATCATGTTGCGGCTGGGCCGGAAGCCGCCCCCGCCACCACCGCCGCCGTCGGCCTTGTCCGTCTTCTTCTCGGGCCGGTTCTTCACGCCCTCGGCGCGCCAGGGCCGGTCGGGCTCGTCGCGGGGCGGCACCGCCTGCCTCCGGTCGGGCCGCCTCTGGTCGGGCCGTCCCTCCGGACGGGCCCCGTTCGGCCGGCCCGGCGGCGTCTCGCCTGGATTCGACGGCACCATCGCTCCCCTGCATCCCTCAGCGCGCCCCGAACCCGGGGGCGGAACAAGATCTTCCCTGGTCGGCGGCGCGGAAAACCCTGCTCACCGGCCGCCCGCACGGGCCCGGAGCGTGGTCGCGGAGGGTGCCGTCCGGTGCTTCCCGGGCCGTCAGCCGCCCGCCGCCGGAGCGGCGAACCCGTACTTCTGGAACAACGAACGAGCGGGCGCGGATGTCAGCCACGTGACGAACGCCTCCGCCTGCTTCGTGTGCCCGCCGCGCAGTGCCGCCGCGGGATAGGAGGCCGTGACGTTCATCGCCGCCGGAATCGGCACGATTCCGGCCGCCGCACCGGCGGAACGGAGATCGGTGACATACACCACGCCCGCGTCCGCCTCGCCGGTCCGGACCCGGTCCAGGACGGCGCGGGCGCTGATCTCCTGCGACGACGTCCGGACGGTCAGCCCGGCGCGGCCGAACATCTGCTGCGCGTACCGTCCGACCGGGACGATCGGCCCGCCCGTGACGACCCGCAAGCCGGGCCTGACCAGGTCGAACGGCGAGCGCAGCCGCTTGGGGTTGCCGGGCCGGACGGCGATGGCCAGCGAGTTCCCCGCGACGATCCGCGGGCGGCCCTCCAGCTTCCGCGCGACGTCCTTCATGGACGTCCCGTCCGCGGTGACCAGGACGTCGGCCGGCTCGTGGCCCTCGACCTTCGCGGTCATCTCCTGGGAGCCGCCGTAGACCGTCCGGAACCGCACGGCCGGGCGCGTCTGGTGGTAGGTGCCGGCCAGCTCGTCCATGACGTCGGTCAGCGAGGACGCGGCCAGCACGGTGAGCGTCACGGGACCGGACGAACCACCGCATCCCGCGAGGAGGGCGCCGAGCGCGGCGATCAGGGACGGACCGGCGAGGAGTCGCCGCCATCGGAGGGAGTCGGGCATATGCCGTCATCCTAGAGTTGCTTCGGCTTCGACCCGGTGATTCGCGCCAGGCGTGTCAGTGCCTCGGACTAGGGTTCTGCCCAGTGATCCTCGCGAACCCGGCTGGAGAGTCCCCCGATGACGTTCGACCTGATGGAACAGCTGCCCGGCGACTGGCGGGAGCGGCTCGACCCGCTGCTCGACCCGGCCCGGACCGAGGCGCTCGGCGCGTTCGTGGACGGGGAGTACGGGGAGCAGACCGTCTACCCGCCGCGTGAGGACCTCTTCAACGCCTTCCGGCACTGCCCGTACGACCGGGCGCGCGTGCTCGTCCTCGGGCAGGACCCGTACCACGGGCCCGGCCAGGCGCACGGCCTGTCCTTCAGCGTCAAGCCTGGCGTGAAGCCGCCGCCGTCCTTGCGCAACATCTACAAGGAGCTGGCGAGCGACCTCGACGTCCCGGTCAACACGCAGGGCGACCTGACGCCATGGGCCGACCAGGGCGTCCTGCTGCTCAACGCGGTCCTGACCGTCCGCGCCGGGGACGCCGGGTCGCACGCGAACCAGGGCTGGGAGGAGTTCACCGACGCGGCCATCCGCGCGCTGAACGAGAAGTCCGAGCGGGTCGTGTTCGTGCTGTGGGGCGCGTACGCGCGCAAGAAGGCCCGCCTCGTCACGGGCGATCAGCACGTCGTGATCGAGTCGGCGCACCCGAGCCCGCTGAGCGCCAAGAAGTTCTGGGGCACCAAGCCGTTCAGCGCCGTCAACAAGGCCCTGGCGGACGCGGGCCAGCCGGAGATCGACTGGGACCTCGGCTCCGCCTCCTGACCCTCCTGAGGGCCGCGTGGCGGCACAGGGTGATCTTTTTCCCCCGGCCGGGGGAGACGGCTCCCCTCCGGGCGGGAGGTGCGGCGGCGCGGACGCCGCGATGCTCGGGAGCATGACGACCATCGCTCCGCCCCTGCCGTCCGCCCCGCGCGGACGGCACGGGTCGCCGGGCCCGCTGCGCCTGGCCATCGCCTACCTGACCTGCGCGGCGTGCGCCCCCTACATCGTGTTGAAGCTGATCTGGCTGTTCGGGGGGAACCTCGGCGTCAACGAGGCCGGGTGGATGCACACGACCAAGGTCGAGGTCGCCAACGCGATCACCCTGACCCTGGACGCCACGGCCATCCTGATCGTGCTCGCGTTCACCTTCGGCTGGGGTCTGCGGCTGCCGTCCTGGCTGGTCGTGGTCCCCATCTGGGTCGGGACGGGACTGCTCTCCCCGCTCGCGCTCGGCGTCCCCGTGGGCGCGATGGTGCAGTTCGTGTCGGGTGAGGGGTCACCGACGTCGACGGCGTCGGCGTCCGCCCTCGACCCGTGGGTGTTCGCCGTCGTGTACGGCGGGTTCGTCACCCAGGCCATCGGCCTGACGATCGCGTTCGTGTTCTACGCGCGGGCGCGGTGGCCCGAGGTGTTCGCCCTGACGGCGCGGGACGTCCCGGCCGGGCCGGCCGACGTCATGCGGCGCTTCCTCGTCTGGGCGGCGGCCGTTCCGCTGACCTTCGCCGCGATCGTGGACCTCTTCTGGGCGTTCGGCGGCGGCGGCCGGGCGGAGGACCTCAGCACCGCGCAGCAGGTGTTCCAGTTCGTGAACGGCGCCATCCTGCTCGCCGGGGCCGCCGGGGCGGTGGCGCTCGTCCAGCGGCGGCGCGGGCGGCTGCTCGTCCCGCTGGTCGCGACCTGGGTCGGCGGCGGCGCGGGCTTCTCCTACGGCCTGTTCACGTCCATGGTCGCCGCGGACCCGGACACGACGACCCTGATGAACCTCCAGGCCCTGACGGCCCTGCTGGGCGGCCTGGTGATCGCCCTGGCCGGCGCGTCCCTGATCGCGGAACGCGCCGCCGGACGGGCCGCCGGGGTGGGCGCGGACGGTCAGAGCGCGAGCCCGACCGCCAGCAGCACGCCGTAGACGATCTGGAGGCGGGCGGTCATGCCCAGCACCGGGATGAGGTCCCGGCCCTTGGCGCCCTGGACGACCTTCTGCGTGGGCGGCACCGAGAACGGCGCGGCGAGCAGCGCGATCAGCACCCACGGGTGCGGGGCCGCGAGCGCGAGGACGACCATGAACGGCACCGCGCAGCACGCCGCGTACAGGATGCGCGTCCAGGGACCGCCGAGGACGACCGCGAGGGTCCGCTTGCCGGACTCCTGGTCGGTCGGCAGATCCCGCAGGTTGTTGACGACCAGCAGCGCGCAGGCCAGCAGCCCGATCGGGACCGCGGCCGCCCACGCCTCCCAGGGCAGCGTCTCGGTCTGGACGTACACGGTGCCGACGACCGCGACCAGCCCGAAGAACACGAACACCGAGATCTCGCCGAGCGCCCGGTACCCGTACGGGTTCTTGCCTCCGGTGTAGAACCAGGCGGCGAGGATCGCGAACGCGCCGACCAGCAGCAGCCACCAGGACGTCACGGCGGCGAGCACCAGGCCGGCGGCGGCGGCGACCGCGAAGCTGCCGAGCGCCGCCGCCAGCACCTGCTTGGGCTTGGCGACCTTGGACCCGACCAGGCGCAGCGGCCCGACCCGGACCTCGTCGGTGCCGCGCACGCCGTCGCTGTAGTCGTTGGAGTAGTTCACGCCGATCTGGAGCACGAGCGCGACGACGGCGGCCAGCAGGGCACGCCACCACACGGCGTGTCCCGCGCCGATCGCCACGCCGGTTCCGACGACGACGGGCACGAGCGAGGTGGGAAGGGTGCGGGGCCGGGACCCGGCGACCCATTGGGAGAGCGTGGCCACAGTGATACCGCTAGTTCTCGAGGAGGACAGGGGACGGTGCTTGATTCTCGCCGATGATGATCAATGCTCGGGCGCCGCCGTGCCGGCTCGTCCGGCGGAGGGCCCCTGACCAGCGGCGTCGCTACTGGTGTCGGGGGCGGCGTCGACGGCGGCGCTGTCGGCGGCGTCGGCGCTCTCGACGTCCGATTCGACCCGGGACGACCGGGACGCCCCGGACGGGCGCAGCCGCAGGGAGAGCAGCAGCCCCCCGGCGAGGATGACCGCGGTGGCGAGGGCTCCCGCGCGGGACGCGTCGGCGAGGCTCGCGTCGGCGGCGCGGGCGACCTCGCCCATGCCGGGCGTCCGGTGCAGGTCGCGGGCGGAGGTCCCGGCGCTGTGCCGCAGGTCGCGGGTGATCGCGTCGCGGCGCGCGGCGGGCAGGCCCTCGTGGTCGAGGCGTCCGGACATCGCGTGCCCGAGCGTGGTCGCGAACACCGTTCCGATCACCGCGACGCCGAGCGCCGCGCCGATCTGCCGGGCCGTCGACTGGGTGCCGGACGCCTGCCCGGCGCGGTCCGGCGGGACGTCGGCGAGCGAGACGTTGGTGAGCTGCGCGGACGTCAGGCCGAGGCCGAGCCCGTACAGCAGCATCCAGGGCGCGAGCCCGAGCCCGCCGGTCGTGGGGGAGAGGGTGGCCGCGAGCGCGAGGACGGCGAGGACCTCCAGCACCATCCCGCCCTGGACGACCCGGTGCGGCCCGTACTTGTTGGCGAGCACGTGCGCGACCGCCCCGGACCCGAACGCCCCGGCGGCCAGCGGCAGGATCGCGAGGCTGATCTCCAGCGGCGCGCTGCCGTGCACGCCGAGCAGGAACAGCGGCAGGACGAACAGCAGTCCCAGCTCACCGACGTTGATCAGTGCCGAGGCCAGGTTGCCGTTCCGGAAGCTCGGGACGGAGAACAGCGTCAGGTCGAGCATGACGGGCCGTCCGGCGGCCGCGCGGGCGCGCTCGACGAGGACCAGGACGACCAGCAGGGCCAGCCCGGCGGCGATCATCAGCGGTATCGGGGACAGCCCGCCGGCCGCGACGTGCCGGGTCGCCGTCCACCAGCCGAACGCGGGACCCTCGATGATCCCGCAGACCAGCAGGCCGAAAGCCGCGGCCGACAGCAGCGCGCCGGGCCAGTCGATCCCGAGCCGCCCGCCCGCCGTCGCCGCCCGGGTCTCCGGGACGACCTTCAGGACGCCCCAGATCAGCGCGGCGCCGAAGACCAGGTTCACGCCGAACGCCCAGCGCCACGTCCCGCCGGAGGCGAGCGCGCCCCCGACCAGCGGCCCGAGCGCGGACATCCCGGCGATCGTCGCGCCCCAGATCCCGAAGGCGTGCGCACGCTCCTTGCCGGTGAACATCGCGTTCAGCGTCGAGAGTGTGGCGGGCATCACCATGGACGCCCCGACCCCCTGGAGCGCCCGCGCGCCGATCAGGCTCGTCGAGTCGGTCGACAGCGCGGCCAGGACGCTCGCGACGGTGAACACCGCCACCCCGAGGACGATCATCCGGCGCCGTCCGAACAGGTCGCCCGCGCGCCCGAACGGGATCAGCAGCGCGGCGAACACCAGCGCGTAGACCGAGGTCACCCACTCCGCGCTCGCGGTGCTCAGCCCCAGGTCGTCGACCAGCTGCGGGAGCAGGACGCCGACGATCGTGGCGTCCACCACGATCAGCGAGACGCCGAGGCTGATGACGACCGCGGCGAACAGCGCGCGGCGCGCGGTCCGGTCGTCCGCGGCCGGGGCGATCGGCGGCGTCATGGAGGCGAGTCGGGGCACGGGGTCAAAAATATGCCCGCCGCCGGGGTGCCCTTCACCCGCCCCGGCCGGTGGCGGCCGGGGCGCGGGGGCCTACTGCGCGGGCGTGACGTCGGGCGTGGTGTCGGGTGTGATGTCGGTATGGAGCCGGATCTGCCGGATCGGCTCGCCCATGTCGAGGTCCCGGGCCGTCCCGTCGGGGGCCCAGCCCGCCGAGCCGAGGAACCGCCGGAGCACCTCGTCCCCCTCGAACGCCCAGGACACCAGGGTGCGGAAGCCGTCCTCGCGGAGCAGGTCGACGGTCGCGGCGAGCAGCCGGCTGCCGTGCCCCTCCCGCGCGTGGACGGGGTCGACGAGCAGGGTGAGCAGCTCGGCGTCCGCCGTCGCGTCGAGATCGCCGTCCTCGGCCGGTCCGTGCGCCGCGAACCCGACGACCAGGTCGGACGCCACCGCGACCAGCAGCCGGTGCCGGGGGCTCGGCGGCGTGGTCACCGCCTGCGTCCAGCGCTCTCGCCAGGCGTCCAGGGCCGGCGGGCTGGTCACCCGCTCCAGGACGTCCGCGGGCAGCAGCTCCGCGTATCCCCGACGCCAGGCTCGCACCTGGATGTCGGCCACAGCTCCGGCGTCCGCGCGCCGTGCCGGGCGCACCCCGACGTCAGCCATCCGCCACCTCCGCCCAGCAGCCTAGTGCTCCCCGGGCCCATGATCGGCGGCGTGCCCGGCGGGCCGGTCGACGAGCGGGCCGGCGGGCCGGTCGGCGGGCTGGTCGGGGGTGCGGAGGCGGGCGCGGTAGGCGCGGGTCTTGGTCCGGTTGCCGCAGACCCGCATCGAGCACCAGGCCCGCGAGCGGTTCTTGGACGTGTCGAGGAACGCCCAGCGGCAGGTGCTCTCCTGGCAGACCTTGAGGCGGGTCCACGTGCCGTCCGCGACGGCGTCCATGATCGACGCCGCGATCCGCGCGAGTCCGGCGCGGGCCCCGGTCCCGGCGTTCAGGGGGACGAGCCGGGGCGCCCCTTCGGCCAGGGTGACCCGGAGGGGGAGCGCGGTGAACGCGTCCTCGAGCCCCGGCGGGAACGGCGGCCCGGACGGATGGGACGGCCCGTGGTGGTCGAGCATCGCCGCGCGCAGCCCTTCGCGCAGGTCGCGTGCGAGATCAAAATCGGCGGCGGACGCGGCGGACGTGGCGGGGGCCAGGTCGTGCTCGCCCAGCCAGGCGACGAGGCGGCCGGGCGTGCCGATCTCGTCGGAGCCGGTCTCGACGTCCAGGGTGTTCACGAAGTCCCGCAGGAGCGCGGCCGCGTCGCGGGAAGTGTCGGTCATCGGGGTTCTCCTGCCTTCCCTCGCAGGGTACCAGCGCCGACACCGCCGTCCCCGGATCACTGGTTGCGGCGCTCCGAGACACCTGCATAGGCTTTTAGCCGGTGTCGACGAAGGAGTGGTCAGGATGTTCCCCCGTGTGCGCGCGATCGCGATCGACTGCAACGACCTCGAGGCCCAGGCGGGGTTCTGGGGCGCGCTGCTCGGCATGAAGGTCACCGAGCGGAGCGACGACTGGTACGAGCTCGAACCGCTCAGCGAGGGCGGCCCGAGGCTCTGCCTCCAGGGCGTCCCCGAGGGAAAGGCCGTCAAGAACCGGCTCCACCTGGACCTGGACGTCCCCGAGACCGCCGGGGCGCGGACCCGCGAGCTCGGCGCGACGCTCGTCAACCGCGCGGACAGCGGCACCTACGAGGTCTGGCAGGACCCGGAGGGCAACGAGTTCTGCCTCGTCCTGCCCGCGGCGGGCTGACCCCAGGGGACAGAGCGAACAGGTCAGGAGTGCAGGACGGTCGCCAGGCGGCGGACGCCCTCCGCCAGCTCGGCCTCGGACGCCGCCGAGCCGTAGCTCACGCGGAGGAACGGCGCCGGGGGCTCGGCCGGGAAGAACGGGCGTCCCGCGCTGACCAGGACGCCCGCGCGAAGGGCGTCGCGGGCCAGGGCCTCGTCGTCGGTGCCGTCCGGGAGGCGGAGCCACAGGTGCGTTGAGCCCTCCGGCCGCGAGTGGCCCAGGCCGGGGAGGTCGCGGGCGAGGGCGGCGGCGAGCGCGTCCCGGCGCGAGCGCAGGGCGGCGTGGACGGACCGCAGGTGGCGGGGCCAGCCCGGCGAGGTGACGAGTTCCAGCAGCGTCTCCTGGAGCACCCGCGCCGGGAAGAACTCCGCGACGAGCTGGGTCGAGCGGACGCGTTCGGCGACCGGCCCCCGCGCGACGACCGCCGCGACGCGCAGGCTCGGCGCGGTGGCCTTGGTCAGGGACGCGATGTGCACGACGCGTCCGTCCGGGTCGTCGGAGACCAGCGGGGACGGGGTGGGCGTCCCGAACCCGAGGTAGCGGGCGTAGTCGTCCTCGACGATGAACGCGCCCGCCGCGCGCGCCGCCGCCATGACCTCGGCGCGCCGTCCGGCCGCCAGCGTCGCGCCCGAGGGGTTCTGGTGGGCGGGCTGGAAGTACAGGACGCGCGCCCCGGTCTGCTCGAACGCCTCGGCCAGCAGGTCGGGCCGCAGGCCGTGCTCGTCCGCGGGGACGGGCACCGGGTGCAGCCCGCAGGTCCGTGCGACGGCGAGAACGCCCAGGTACGTCGGTGATTCCACGAGGATGGTCGATCCGGGCGGCGCGATCGCCCGCAGCACGGTCGTGAGCGACTGCTGCCCGCCGTTGCTGATCAGCACGTCGGACGGCGCGACCGTTCCGCCGAGCGCCCGCGCGTACCAGGCGCGGAGCTCCGGGACGCCTCCGAGCGGCGGGACCTCCCAGACGTCCGGGCGGCGCGCTGCGCGGGCGGCGGCCGTGGCCAGCGCGCGGAGCGGTTGGAGCGTCGGATGCAGGTATCCGCCGCTGAGCACGGCCGCTCCCTCGGGCGGACGGGTCAGCAGCCACGTGACCCCGGACGGATCGACGACCCGGTCGCCGAGCGCCACCGCCTGCCACCCGAAGTCGGACGGCTCGGGCGCGTGCTCCGGTCTCTCGGCCGCGTACGCGCCGCTGCCCGGACGCGTGACGACCAGCCCTTCCGCCGCGAGGAGTGAAAGCGCCCGCGTCACGGTGACCGGGCTGACCCGGTGGCGCTCCACCAGGGCCCGGCTCGACGGAAGGCGGTCCCCGGGGCGGAGCGCCCTCACCTCCGGGCGCAGCCGATCGGCGAGAGAAAGCGCACTGCTATCCTGGTGCATGAAGCACAAGGATAGCGCTACCGACACCAGGACGATAACGGCCGGAGGGCTCGGCCTCGCCGCCCTCGGCGTCCTGACCTTCTCGTTCACCCTCCCGAGCACGGCCTTCGCCCTCCGCGGCCTCGACCCGTACCTCATCGGCGTCGGCCGTTCCGGAGTAGCGGCCGTCCTCGCCGCCGTCGCCCTCCTCCTCGTCCATCCGCGCCTGTCCAGGAAGGACGCGCCGCAGCGATGGGCGCCGACGGCGCGGCAGATTCCCGCGCTGCTCGCGGTGGCCGGCGGGGTCGTCTTCGGGTTCCCGGTGCTGAGCACGCTGGCGCTCGACCACGGGTCGTCCTCCGCGCACGCGGCCGTGGTGATCGGGCTGCTGCCCGCCGCGACGGCCGTCGCCGCCGTCGTGCGCGCGGGGGAGCGGCCGTCCCCGGCGTTCTGGGCCGCGAGTGCTACCGGCCTTGTGTGCATCACCGCTTTCGCGCTCGGGAGGGCGGGCGGCCGGGTGACCGCCGCGGATCTGCTGCTGTTCGGGGCCCTGGTCGCCGCGGCGATCGGGTACTGCGAGGGCGGGCGCCTCGCCCGTGAGATGGCGGGCTGGCGCGTGATCTCCTGGGGCCTCGTCCTCGCCGCGCCCGTGTCCGTCCCCGTGACCGTCCGGCTCCTCGCGACCACCCACCCGCGCTGGACGGGCGACTCGGTCATGGGCTTCGCCTACGTCTCGGTCTTCTCCGCCTACCTGGGCTTCTTCGCCTGGTACGCGGGACTCGGCCGCGCCGGGATCGCCCGCGCCAGCCAGGTGCAGCTCACCCAGCCCGTCCTGAACCTGACCTGGTCGGCGCTGCTGCTCGGCGAGTCCGTGGACGCCACGACCGGCCTCACCGCCGTCGTCGTCCTGGTCTGCGTGGCCCTCACCCAGCGCGCCCGCATCGCCCAGCGCCCCCGCACGCCCCCCGGCCTCGGGCGATCGAGCCAGGGCGATCGGGCTAGTCGCGGACGATCTGGGCGAGCAGCGTGATCACCGTCGCGGCCAGCGTCAGCGGGACGGCGGTGTCGGGGAAGGCGGCGGCGATTCCGGCCGACCCCGCCGCCAGGGTGAGGATGAGCAGGGTTCTGGTGGTCAGAAGGGGGCGCGGCTCGCGGGCGCGGGGCCGTCGCGTGGAGCGTGTGGACATGGCCTGCGCCTCCTTCATCGGAGCCGGTCGCCTACCGAGTCGCCTACCAGAAGTGTGCACCCGGTCACTGGATCTTGGTGGGATCGGTGCGGCGTGTCGCCTGGCCATCGGGAATGATGGGCGAAATGCGGCGGATCTTGCGGTGGGTGACCTGGTTCACGGCCTACGCCCTCGGGCTGGTGCTGCTGGCCGGGACGGGCGCCTGGGCCTGGTGGCAGCCCGAGCCCAGGGCGCCCGGAACGGGGACGAACGCCCTGTGGGCCCGGCACCAGTGGGTCGGCGAGACGCACACCGACGCCGAGTACCGGGCCTTCGGGCAGCTGCTGCGCGAGAACCGGATCACCGACGTGTACTTCCACGCGGGCCCGTTCGAGGCCGACGGGACGATCCCGCCGGACAAGTACAAGAACGCTCCGGCCCTGCTCAATGCCTTGAAGGCGCACGCGCCGGGCGTCCGGGCGCAGGCGTACCTCGGGCAGATCCGCAAGGTCGAGGGCAAGGGTGTCATCGAGATCGGCGACGCGCGAGTGCAGGAGGAGATCCTCCGGACGGACGCATCGCTCCTCGACCTCGGATTCGCCGGAATCCACTACGACTTCGAACCGATCTACCCCGACGACACCGCGTTCCTGCGGCTCCTCGCGCGCACGCGCGACCTGACCCACGCCCGCGGACGGCTCGTCTCGGCGGCCCTCGAACAGCCCACCCTCGAGGACGGCCTTCAGCCCGTTTTCAAAGCGCTGGCCTCGCGCACCGGCACCGTCCGCTACCCGCCGCGTCCGACCGAGAAGTACCTCCGGGACGTCGCGGACCTGGCCGACCAGGTCGCGATCATGACCTACGACACCCAGATGCCCACCCAGGCGCTCGCCGGATGGCACTTCGCGCACCACACCGAGCGGGTCCTGCGCCTGATCGGCGACCGGACGACGGTCTTCATGGGCGTCCCGACGTACCGGCCGGTGACCGGCTGGGCGGAGAACCTGGAGGTCGCGCTCCGCGGCGTCCGGCGCGGCGTGGACGACCTGCCCCGGGCCCCGCGCCGTCCGTTCGGGGTCGGGATCTACGCGGACTGGACGACGAGCCCCGCCCAATGGGCGCGTTACAGGGCGAACTGGCTGACTCCGGCGACATAGAAGGAAAACCCTTCCGCCACCCCGCGGGTCACGTTCCCAAACGCCTGTTCCCGCAGGTGGAGAGCCCCGGATAGGGCGGCGTTCCGGGGGTAGTCATCGTGCGTATCGGCCTACTGGCTGATGGTGACGGAAAGTGGGGACGCCGATGAGTGACATGCACACCCCGCGTGACGGCGACCGGCTGGTCCAGCTGACCTCCGAGTTCGACGGGTGGCACTTCGGCCGGGGTGGATCCGGCCGGTGGTGGGCCGTCCGCGGCAACGACCTCGTCCGCGCCGAGAGCGTCGAGGAGCTCCGTCATCGGGTGCGGGAACTCGGCCCGCGCGAATTCGCCGGACGAGGACGCGTTTGGTCGGACTGACCCCGTAACGCGGCATTTGCGTGCCGCGATGTGTGAGGGAGGCCGCCCACCACACGTACCCCCGAGCGTGTGGCGGGCGGCTTCTTCCATCCCGGGCGCCCGCAGGGAATCCGCCCGCCGCCCGGCGCCGCGACCAGGGACGCCCGCCGCACCGCGCACCTGATCTTTCGCCTTCGCGCACGCCCGATCCGGCCGTGGGGCATACCTGCGGGTCCAAGCCGGGTGGCCGGAACGGTACCGTTCGGTGCATGGCACCCAGCACAACGAGTGACGCGCCGTTCGGGCGGATGCTGACCGCGATGGTCACGCCGTTCCTGCCGGACGGCGGAGTCGACTACGACGGCGCCGCCCGCCTGGCGACCCATCTGGTCGACCGGCAGCGCCATGACGGCCTGGTCGTCAACGGGACCACCGGAGAGTCCCCCACCACCAGCGACGCCGAGAAAGAGCGCCTGGTGCGCGCCGTGGTCGAGGCCGTGGGCGACCGCGCCACCGTCGTCGCCGGTGCCGGGACCAACGACACCGAGCACAGCCGCCACCTGGCCCGGCAGGCCGAGGCCGCCGGAGCGGACGCGCTGCTCGTGGTCACCCCGTACTACAACAAGCCGCCGCAGGCCGGCCTGCTGGCGCACTTCCGGGCGGTCGCGGACGCGTCCGGCCTGCCCGTGATGCTGTACGACATCCCCGGCCGGTCCGGGGTGCCGATCGAGACCGACACGCTGATCCGGCTCGCCGACCACCCGCGTGTCGTCGCGGTGAAGGACGCCAAGGGCGACCTGTTCGCGGGCTCGACGGTCATGGCGAACACCGACCTGGTGTTCTACTCGGGCGACGACGCGCTGAACCTCGCCTGGCTGTCCCAGGGGGCGGCCGGGTTCGTCAGCGTGGTCGGGCATGTCGTCGGGGCCGACCTGCATGAGATGATCGACGCGTACAGAGCGGGAGACCACGGCCGCGCGCTGGAGATCCACCGGCGGCTGCTACCCGTGGTCACCGCCATCATGACCCGCACCCAGGGCGCGATCGCCGTCAAGGCCGCCCTGAAGCTGTTGGGCCTGCCCGGGGGTGGGGCGCTGCGACCCCCGTTGGCCGAGGCCGATTCCGAATTCGCGGCGCGCCTCGCAGAGGACCTCACCATTGGGGGAGTGCAAGTGCCGGAGGTCATTAGTTGAGCCATCCTCACCCTGAACTGTCGGCCCCGCCGCGGCTCGCGGCGAACGGACTGCGCATCGTCGCGCTGGGCGGCCTCGGGGAGATCGGCCGCAACATGACGGTGTTCGAGTACGCCGGCAGGCTGCTCATCGTCGACTGCGGCGTCCTGTTCCCGGAGACCGAGCAGCCGGGGATCGACCTGATCCTTCCCGACTTCGACTACATCCGCGACCGCCTGGACGACATCGAGGCGGTCATCCTCACGCACGGCCACGAGGACCACATCGGGGCCGTTCCCTACCTGCTGCGCGAGCGGCCGGACATCCCGCTGGTCGGCTCCCGGCTGACCCTCGCGCTCCTGGCGGCCAAGCTCCAGGAGCACAAGATCAGGCCGGTGCTCCGGGAGGTCAAGGAGGGCGACCGGCACGGGTACGGGCCGTTCGACGCCGAGTTCCTCGCCGTCAACCACTCGATCCCCGACGCGCTCGCCCTGGCCATCCGGACGCCCGCCGGCGTCGTCCTGGCGACCGGCGACTTCAAGATGGACCAGCTCCCGCTGGACGGCCGGCTGACCGACCTGCCGGGGTTCGCGCGGCTCGGCGCCGAGGGCATCGACCTGCTGATGTCCGACTCGACCAACGCCGAGGTGCCCGGGTTCGTCACCAGCGAGCGGGCCATCGGCCCGGTCGTGGACGAGGTGTTCCGCACCGCGGAGGAGCGGCTCATCGTCGCCTGCTTCGCCTCGCACGTGCACCGCGTCCAGCAGGTCCTGGACGCCGCGGTCGCCAACAACCGCAAGGTCTGCTTCGTCGGCCGGTCCATGGTCCGCAACATGGGCGTCGCCCGTGAGCTCGGCTACCTGGACGTCCCCGAAGAGATCATGGTGGACGTCAAGGACCTCGACGCCGTCCCGCCGCACGAGCTGGTGCTGATCTGCACCGGGTCGCAGGGCGAGCCGATGTCGGCGCTGTCCCGGATGGCCGCCCGCGACCACCAGCAGATCCGGATCACCGAGCGCGACACCGTCATGCTCGCCTCGTCCCTGATCCCCGGCAACGAGACCTCGGTCAACCGGGTGATCAACGGGCTGACCCGGTGGGGCGCCCGCGTCGTGCACAAGGGCAACGCCCTGGTGCACGTGTCCGGGCACGCCTCGGCGGGCGAGCTGCTGTACGTCCTCAACATGACCAAGCCGGGCAACTTCATGCCGATCCACGGCGAGTGGCGGCACCTGCGGGCGCACGCCAAGCTCGCCGCGCAGACCGGCGTCCCGGCCGAGAACATCGTCATCGCCGAGGACGGCGTGGTCGTCGACCTGGTGGACGGCCAGGCCAAGATCGTCGGCGCGGTCCCCGCGGGCTACGTCTACGTGGACGGGCTGTCGGTCGGCGAGGTCACCGAGACCTCGCTGAAGGACCGCCGGATCCTCGGCGAGGAGGGCTTCGTCTCCATCGTCATCGGGATCGACTCCAGCAGCGGCAAGATGGTCGCCGGGCCGGAGATCCACGCCCGCGGCGCGGGCATCGTCAACGAGGACTTCGACGTGATCATCGATCGCCTCGAGGACGCCCTGCGCGACGCCGCCTCCAACGGCGTCAACGACCACCACCAGATCAACCAGATCATCCGCCGCACCGTCGGCAAGTGGGTCAGCGACACCTACCGTCGCCGCCCGATGATCATCCCGGTCGTCGTCGAGGTCTGACGCCTCGCTCGACCACCCGACGGCCCCGGCCCGGCACCCCCGGCCCGGGGCCGTCGCATGCCCGCCCCGCATGCCCGCGCCGACCGCCCGTCCCCGTGCGCCCGGCGTGTCGTCCCGGGACGCGCCCGTCCAGCTGGACATATCGGGTTTGCCCGGGTCGCACTGACACGCCGAAGCGATCCTGGGAACGCCGGTCGGACTTGGTTAATCTCTGCACCATGGCCACACGTCCGCCCGGGGGAGCGAAGACCGCTTCGTCGTCCTCGCGTTCCGGGAACGGCGGCGGGTCCGGCGGGTCCGGCGGAGGGCAGGGACGGCAGTCCGGGGGCAGGTCGCCGGGCGGGAGGCCGCCCGCGCAGCGCAAGCCCAGGCAGGGGTCCGGCAAGGGCCGCTCCCAGGCGCGCAACCAGCCCAGTCAGCCGGATCCGATCCCCCAGCTCGTGCTCGGCCTGTTCAAGTTGCTGTTCAAGCTCTACCATCTGGCCGCCGTGGCGGTCGGATCGGTCTTCCGCGCCTACGGGAACGGAGCGCGTGACTTGGACGAGCAACACCGCCGGGACGGGCTCGGCCTCGCGCTGCTCGGCGCGTCGATCGTGCTCGCCTCCGTGCTGTGGTGGACGCCGGAGGGCGTCGTCACGGTCGCGATCGAGCGGGTCGTGCGGGGCGCGCTCGGCGTCCTCGCCATGGCGCTGCCCGTGGTGCTCGCCGTCCTCGCCTGGCGGACGCTGCGCCACCCCGAGCACAACGAGGACACCGGGCGCATCGTCATCGGCATGACGGCGCTCGGCGTCGGCGTGCTCGGCATCGTCCACATCGCGTCCGGCCACCCGGCGCCCGCGCACGACATGGCCGGGGTGCGCGGCGCGGGCGGCGTGATCGGCTGGCTGGTCGCCGCCCCGATCCGGGCGACGCTGTCGGCGTGGGTCGCGGTCCCGCTGCTGCTCCTGCTGTCGGCGTTCGGGCTCCTGGTGGTGACGGCGACGCCGATCGCCCGCGTCCCGGACCGGCTGGCCGAGCTGTGGGCGCTCGCGACGCTCCAGGGCCGTCCGGCCCGCGAGGACGAGGCGGCCGACGAGGACGGCAAGCCCAAGCGCCGCCGCAGGAAGAAGGACGAGGACGAGGAGGAGGGCATCGAGCTCGGGGAGCACTCCCGGCCGTACGACACGCCCGTCCTCGACGACAAGGCCGCCAAGAAGGGCAAGCCCCGCAAGAGCGGCGACCTCGCCGACGAGTTGTTCGGCTCGGATCCGCTCGGCGCCGAGGGCGTGGACGACGTCCCGCCCCCGCCGCTCCCCGAGGACGACGTCCCCGAGGAGTTCCTTCCGGCCGACACGCCCCCGGACGTCCCGGACGGCCCCGACGTCCCGGATCCGACGCCCGCCCCGGCCCGCACCGAGCAGCTGCCGCTGTCGTCGTCCGGCGAGATCTACGAGCTGCCCGACCCGGCGACCCTCCGGCCCGGCAGCGTCGCCAAGCCGCGCACCAAGGCCAACGACACGGTCGTCGCCTCGCTCACCGAGGTGCTCGAGCAGTTCAACATCGACGCGCAGGTCACCGGGTTCACCCGGGGCCCGACGATCACCCGGTACGAGATCGAGCTCGGCCCGGCGGTGAAGGTCGAGAAGATCACCGCGCTGACCAAGAACATCGCCTACGCGGTCAAGTCCGCCGAGGTCCGGATCATCTCCCCGATCCCCGGCAAGTCAGCGATCGGGGTCGAGATCCCGAACGTGGACAAGGACATCGTCAGCCTCGGTGACGTGCTGCGTTCGCCCGCCGCGACCAACGAGCACCATCCGATGGTCGTGGGCCTGGGCAAGGACGTCGAGGGCCGCACGGTGGTGGCGAACCTGGCGAAGATGCCGCACATCCTCATCGCGGGCGCGACCGGTGCGGGCAAGTCGACGTGCATCAACGGGCTGATCACCTCGGTCATGATGCGGGCCACGCCGGACGAGGTCCGGATGATCCTGGTCGACCCCAAGCGGGTCGAGCTGACCATGTACCAGGGCATTCCGCACCTGATCACGCCGATCATCACCAATCCCAAGAAGGCCGCCGAGGCCCTGGACTGGGTGGTCGGCGAGATGGACCGCCGCTACGACGACCTGGCGGCGTCCGGGTTCCGGCACGTGGACGACTTCAACAAGGCGGTCCGCGCGGGCAAGCTGACCGCGCCGCCCGGCAGCGAGCGCGTCTACACGCCCTACCCGTACATGCTGGTGATCGTCGACGAGCTGGCCGACCTGATGATGGTCGCGCCCCGCGACGTGGAGGACTCGGTCGTCCGGATCACCCAGCTGGCCCGCGCCGCCGGGATCCACCTGGTGCTGGCGACGCAGCGGCCCTCGGTGGACGTGGTGACCGGCCTGATCAAGGCGAACGTGCCGTCCCGGCTGGCGTTCGCGACGTCCTCGCTCGCCGACAGCCGGGTCATCCTCGACCAGCCCGGCGCGGAGAAGCTGGTCGGGCAGGGCGACGCGCTGTTCCTGCCGATGGGCGCGAGCAAGCCGATGCGGCTCCAGAACGCGTACGTCTCCGAGAAGGAGATCCACGCGATCGTCGAGCACTGCAAGGCGCAGATGGAGGCGGTCTACCGCGAGGACGTCGCCGCCGCGTCCGGCCCGAAGAAGGAGATCGACGAGGACATCGGCGACGACATGGACCTGCTCGTCCAGGCCGTCGAGCTCGTCGTGACCACGCAGTTCGGGTCGACGTCCATGCTCCAGCGCAAGCTGCGGGTCGGGTTCGCCAAGGCGGGCCGGCTCATGGACCTGATGGAGAGCCGCAGCATCGTGGGCCCGAGCGAGGGGTCCAAGGCGCGCGACGTCCTGGTGAAGCCGGACGAGCTCGCCGGGGTCCTCGCCGACGTCCGGGGCGGCGCCTGACGCCGGTGCCCGGTCCACCGGGAGGGGACGGTGCGCCCGCGTGTGCCCCGGTGCGTCGTGTGTCCGGTTCGCTCCACGGCGCATGATCCACTTGCGCGGGGGTAGAAGTGGCCGTGAACGGTGGCGGCCGATGGCCGGGGCATGGACGGATTGATGCGAAATCTTGCCTCGTTTCCCAAGTGTTGACCATCGCCCCACCGGCATGGCGGTTCCTAGACTGGAAGCTCCGGCACGGTGGGACGGTCGCCCGGCGGCGCGCTCTGAGGGAGGCTCGCGTGAGCATCGGTGAGACCTTGGCGAGGGAGCGCGAGCAGGCCGGGCTCACCCTGACGGAGGTGAGCCTGCGCACCCGGGTCAGGGAGTCGGTCGTCCGCGCCATCGAGCACGACGACTTCTCCCCGTGCGGCGGCAACTTCTACGCCCGCGGGCACATCCGGAGCATCGCGCGGGTGATCGGCATCGACCCCGAGCCGCTCGTCCAGGAGTTCGACGAGGCGCACGGCGGCGCGCCGCAGCCCGCGTCCGCGGTGGCGGTCTTCGAGCCCGACCAGCAGGTCGCGCTGCGGGGGCGACGCTCCCCGAACTGGACGGCCGCGATGGCGCTCGCGCTGGTCCTCGTCGTCGGATACGGGATCTTCCAGGTGCTGCACCGGGGCGGCGGCGAGCACCACGCCGCCCAGCAGGTCGCGGGGACGCCCGCCCCGCCGAAGCCCAGCATGCCGGCGGCCGGGCCGTCCACGGCGTCGCCCTCGCCGTCCGGGAAGCCGCACAAGGGCGTCCAGGTCAGGCTGAAGGCGCGCCGGGCGACCTGGGTGGACGTCCGGGGCGACAAGGGCCGGTCGCTGTACACCGGCACCCTGGCGGCCGGGGCCGCCCGGCACTGGTCGGCGCACAAGGTGATCAGCATCGTGATCGGGAACGGCGGCACCGTCCGGCTGACGGTGAACGGCCAGGACATCGGCTCGCCCGGCACCGACGGGAACGTGATGACGCTGAAGTTCACCCCGGCCGACCCGAAGCCGCAGGACCGGCAGCCCACCTGACCGGCGGGCCCGGCGAGACGATCTCCGGGCGCCGGGAGTGGCGTTCGCCACGCTCGGCGGCCGCCCGGCGGCGGACCGGAACATCCCAGGGCGGACCGGGCGGAACCGGGGATCCCCGTGGTCCGGTGAGGGCTCGGCGCCCACTACCTTTGGATGCATGTCCACTAGCCGCAAGGTCTCGCTCGTCACGCTCGGATGCGCCCGGAACGAGGTCGACTCCGAAGAGCTCGCCGCCCGGATCGAGGGCGCGGGCTGGGATCTGTCCGACAGCTCCGACGGCGCCGACGTGGTCGTGGTGAACACCTGCGGGTTCATCGACGCGGCCAAGAAGGACTCCATCGACACCCTGCTCGCCGCGAAGGACTCCGGCGCGAAGGTCGTCGCCGCCGGGTGCATGGCCGAGCGGTACGGCGCGGAGCTGGCCGCGGCGCTGCCCGAGGCCGACGCGGTGCTGGGCTTCGACGACTACGCCGGGATCGGCGAGCGGCTGGACGACGTGATGGCCGGGCGCCGGCACGAGGCCCACAAGCCGCGCGACCGCCGCACCCTGCTGCCGATCTCGCCCGTGGAGCGGTCCGGTTCCCGTCAGTCCGTGGCGATTCCCGGGCACGGCGCGGGGCATGATCACGACGTGAACCCCGGCCTGGACGCCCCGACGGACCTTCCGGACGGCGTCGCCCCGGCGTCCGGGCCCCGCGTGCTGCGCCGCCGCCTCGGCGGAGGGCCGGTCGCGCCGCTGAAGCTGGCGTCCGGCTGCGACCGCCGCTGCACCTTCTGCGCGATCCCCGCGTTCCGCGGCGCCTACGTGTCGCGGAACCCGGCCGAGGTGCTGGAGGAGGCCCGCTGGCTCTCCGGGCACGACGTCCGCGAGCTGGTCCTGGTCTCGGAGAACTCCACGTCCTACGGCAAGGACCTGGGCGACCTGCGCGCGCTGGAGAAGCTGCTGCCGCAGCTGGCGGCCGTGGACGGCATCGAGCGCGTGCGCGCGTCCTACCTCCAGCCCGCCGAGCTCCGCCCGGGGCTGCTCGAGGTCCTGTGCCAGACGCCCGGCGTCGCGCGGTACTTCGACCTGTCGTTCCAGCACGCCTCCGGGTCCGTCCTGCGCTCGATGCGCCGTTTCGGCGACCGCGAGCGGTTCCTCGACCTGCTGACGCGCGTGCGCGAGCTGGCGCCCGAGGCGGGCGTCCGGTCCAACTTCATCGTCGGGTTCCCCGGCGAGACCGAGGAGGACCTGGACGAGCTGATGGCCTTCCTCACCGACGCCCGGCTCGACGCCATCGGCGTGTTCGGCTACTCCGACGAGGACGGCACCGAGGCCGCCACCCTCGACGGCAAGCACGACCCGGCCGAGGTCGCCCGCCGCGTGGAGGAGGTCTCCGCGCTGGCCGAGGAGCTGACCGCCCAGCGCGCCGAGGACCGGATCGGCACCGAGATCTCCGTCCTGGTGGAGGAGAGGACCGACGACGGCTACGAGGGCCGCGCCGAGCACCAGGCCCCCGAGGTGGACGGCATGGTGCTCGTCCGGGGCGAGGGGCTCACCCTCGGCGAGTTCGTCACCGCGACCGTGGTGGACAGCGACGGCGTGGATCTCGTGGCGGAACTCTCATGACCTCCGGCGCGCCGGGGCCGGTGGCCGAGCCGCCGTCCCCGCCGCCGCCGCCCGCGAGCGTCTACAACATCGCGAACCTGCTCACGATGGTGCGCATCCTGCTGGTGCCGCTGTTCGTCTGGCTGCTGCTCAAGGACACCACGGCCTGGCGGCTCGGCGCGTTCGCGGTGTTCGCGGCCGCGTCCGTCACCGACAAGATCGACGGGGACCTGGCCCGCAAGCGGAACCTGGTCACCGACTTCGGGAAGATCGCCGACCCGATCGCCGACAAGGCGCTGACCGGCGCCGCGCTGGTCGCCCTGTCGGTGCTCGGGCAGCTGTGGTGGTGGGTGACCATCGCCATCCTGGTCCGGGAGATCGGGATCACGCTGCTGCGGTTCGTGGTGATCCGGTACGGGGTGATCCCGGCCAGCAAGGGCGGGAAGCTCAAGACCACCCTGCAGATCCTCGCGATCGGCCTGTACGTCCTGCCGCTGCCGGGGTTCCTCCAGCCGGTCGCGTGGGTCACGATGGCCGCCGCGCTGATCGTCACGGTCGTGACCGGCGTGGACTACCTCTTCCATGCCTGGCGCCTGCGCAGGTCGGCCCTCGGCCGCTGAGGCGGGTCGCGCGAGGCCCCGCGGCCCCGCGCGGGACTGTCGGCGGCGGGCGGTAGGTTGCTGTGCGGACGGAAGGGGACGGGGCCGTGCTGCGAGTGGAACTGCTGACGGTCGGGGACGAGCTGCTGCTCGGCGACACCATCAACGGCAACGCGGCCTGGCTGGGCCGCAGGCTCGCCGAGCGGGGCGTGGAGGTCACGCGCGGCGTCGTCGTGGGCGACGGGCTGGACGAGATCATCCAGGCCGTCGGCGAGGCTCTGGGGCGCGCCGACGCGGTGATCACGACCGGGGGGCTCGGGCCGACGTCCGACGACCTGACCCGGGACGCGCTGGCGGCGGCGGCCGGGGTCGCGCTCGTCCGCGATCCGGAGCTGGAGCGGCGGCTGCGCGAGCGGGTCGCCGCGGCCGGGCGCACGCTGCAGCCGATGGCGCTGCGCATGGCGGACGTCCCGGAGGGCGCCCGCGTTCTGGCGAACTCGGCGGGGAGCGCGCCGGGCCTGCGGGTGGAACTGCCCGATGGTCCCGTGTACGCGCTGCCCGGCGTCCCGTTCGAGATGCGCACGATCATGGACGAGGTCGTCCTGCCGGAGCTGGCCGAGCGCGCGGGACTGCCCGCGGTGGCGCGCCGCACGCTGCGCACGGCCGGTCTGTGGGAGTCGGTCGTCGCCGCGCGGCTCGCCTCCGTCGAGGCCATGCCGGGGGTGACACTCGCGTATCTGCCCGACCGGTCAGAGGTGCGGGTGCGCGTCACGGCGGCGGGGGAGAAACCGTCCGAGCTGCTCGGTGAGGCCGAGGCGCAGGTGCGCGAGCTTCTCGGCGACGCGCTCTACGGCGCCGAGGACGAGACGCTCGACCGGGTCGTCCACCGGCTGCTGGCCGAGCGGGGCGCGACGGTCGCGACGGCCGAGTCGCTCACGGGCGGGCTGATCGGCGCGGAGCTGACCAAGATGCCCGGATCGTCCGCGACCTATCTGGGCGGCGTGGTCTCGTACGCGACCGAGCTCAAGCACCGGCTGCTCGGTGTGGACGAGGCCCTGCTCGCCAAGGAGGGGGCCGTCCATCCGGACGTGGCCCGGCAGATGGCCGAGGGGGTCCGGGACCGCCTCGGCGCCGTGTACGGCGTCGCGGTGACCGGTGTGGCCGGACCGGAACCTCAGGATGGCCGTCCGGTCGGAACGGTCTATGTGTCGGTGGCCGGACCCGGAAAAGCGTTCTGCGTCACCCGCCCGCGACTCCCCGTGCCCGGGACGGGGGAGGAGAGCCGGGCCGCGCTGCGCCGCATGACCGTGGTGCACGCCCTTGACCTGCTGCGTCGCGTCCTGCTCGGACTTGACGCGGAGCCCGGGGCCGAGGACGCTCAGAAAGATCGGGAAGAGTCGGGCTGATTACAGCGTTACGTTCCGAGCGAACACGAAATCGACGGTCTGCCACGGCCGCGCTCCGGGCGGGTACGGTGGAACCGGCAGATGGTCCGAACTGAGGGAGGGAGCGAGACGATGGTCCTGCTTCGCAGCCTGCTCGGTGACGTCCTGCGGGCGCTGCGGCTGCGCCAGGGGCGCACCCTCCGCGAGGTGTCGGCGGCGGCCCGGGTGTCGCTGGGCTACCTGTCCGAGGTGGAGCGAGGGCAGAAGGAGGCGTCCTCCGAGCTGCTGTCCTCGATCTGCAAGGCCCTGGGAGTGCCGCTCAGCCACGTTCTGCGCGAGGTGGCCGACCAGCTGGCGCTGGCCGAACTCCAGCACGAGCCGGTCATGGCCGGCCCGCCGCCGCAGCACGAGCGGATCACCACCGACACGGTGCCGGATTCGCCGGAGGAGATCGCGGGCGAGTTCCGGGCCGACATGGTGGCCGCCTGACGGTGGTCCGGAACGGCGACCGCCCCCGTGGTCGCCCCGCCGTGATCACCCGTGCCCGCCACGCTTCCGATCCCGGGATGTGCCACGGCTCACTCCCGGGAACGGCATGCCGGGGCGGGTCTCCGTGTTGTAACGATCATCGGATCGTGCCACACGGAAGGAGCTCAGGATGGCCGTGGTGAAGAGCCCCCTTTCCGAGACCGCGAGGACGGTCACCGGCGAGGCCCTGCAGGGCGCGCTGGTCGACCTGGTCGACCTCTCCCTGTACGCCAAGCAGGCGCACTGGAACCTGGTCGGGCCGCGCTTCAAGGTGGTGCACGAGCACCTGGACGAGATCGTCGACCTGGCCCGGCAGGCGCAGGACGACGTCGCCGAGCGCGCGGTCGCGATCGGCGTGAACCCGGACGGACGGTCCCGCACCGTCGCGGACCGCACCGAGATCCAGCAGCTCGAGCCCGGTGACCTTGCCGACGACAAGGTCGTCGCCGCCGTGGCCGACGCCCTGTTCGAGATCATCGGACGGTTCCGCGGCCGTATCGCGGCGACCGGCGAGCCCGACCCGGTCACCCAGGACCTCCTGATCGGCATCACCGCCGACCTCGAGAAGCAGCACTGGATGTTCCGGGCGCAGGCCTGACGTCTCGGAGAACCGAACCCCATCCCGGATGCCCGGGGTGGGGTTCTGTGTGTGCGGGGACGTCAGAGGGCCAGGGGCTGGTCGGGGCGGTCCAGCCAGATCTGCTGGCCGGACGGGGCGACGGTGAGGCCGAAACGGTCGCGGTCGGGGCGTCCCCAGGCGATCCAGTGCTGGTAGGCGGCCTCGACCTCGTCCCATAGGCGGCGGTCGCCGTACTGGTGGACGGGGTATTCGGCACGTCCCGGCAGGTATTCCACGGATGCCCACGCGGGGTCGTCGGCGCGGTTCTCGACGGCCCAGAAGCGGGACGAGCCGTCCACGGCGATCTCGACGTGGGCGCGGACGTCCGGGACGAGCGCGGCGATCGCGACCTCCGCGCCGGGGGACGCGCCGAGCAGGCCGCGCGGGTCGGTGCGGGTGGCGGACGCGATGGACCTCGGGTCGGTGACGCCCGTCCGGGGCGGCCCGAAGGGGCGGCGCTGGGAGCGGAGCATCATGAACCCGGCCGGGCCGGCGAGGCGTCCGAGGGCGGCGCCGTCCGCCGTGACGGCCAGGACGGCGAGGTGCCCGATGCCCCAGCCCGGCGACCAGGGCAGGACGATCACCCCGCCCGGCCGGGTCTGCGCGGCCCACGCGGGCGGCACCCGGTCGACGCCGCAGGTGACGTGGACGCGGTCGTAGGGAGCGCCGGACGCGTCGCCCGCAGCGCCGTCGCCCACGACGAGGCGGGGCGACAGGCTCAGCGAGGCGAGGTTGGCGGCGGCGCGGGCGGCGAGCGCCTCGTCGATCTCCACGGACGTCACCAGCCCCGGCCCGAGCCGCGCGGTGAGCAGGCCCGCCGTCCAGCCGGAGCCGGTGCCGATCTCCAGCACCCGGTGGTGGGCGAGCGGGCGCAGCAGTTCCAGGAACGCGCACACGACGCCGGGCGCCGAGCAGGACGACGTCCACGCCCCGGCGGGCTCGGCCGGGTCGCCCGCGCCCTCGTCCACCTGCGTCGCGATCGCGGTGTCGGCGTACACCGCGTCCCACCAGGCGGCGGGGTCGGCGTCGCGGTCGACGCGGAAGCCGGTGCCGCCGGGCCGGTCCGGGACCGCCCAGGCGGCCGGCGGGACGAACCGGTGCCGGGGCACGGCGTGCAGCGCCTCCCGCCAGCGCGGGTCGGTGAGCCTGCCGCGCGCGGTCAGCTCGTCCGCCAGCCGGTCGATCCTGGTGGTCACGTCCGGGTCGTCGGTGCCGTTCACCCTCCCACTGTGCGCAGCTCGCCGCGCGGAGATCAAGCCACGTATTCCCGCAGGTGGACGGCGGTGAGCGTGGTGCCGTGCGCGACGAGGTCGGCGGGCGTGCCGGTGAAGACGATCTCGCCGCCGTCCGATCCGGCGCCGGGGCCGAGGTCGATGATCCAGTCGGCGTGCGCCATGACGGCCTGGTGGTGCTCGATGACGACGACCGAGTTCCCGGCGTCGACGAGCCGGTCCAGGAGGGCGAGGAGCTGGTCGACGTCCGCGAGGTGGAGACCGCTGGTCGGCTCGTCGAGGACGTAGGTCGCGGCCTTCTCCGCCATGTGGACGGCGAGCTTGAGGCGCTGCCGCTCGCCGCCGGAGAGGGTGGTCAGCGGCTGGCCGAGGCTCAGGTAGCCGAGCCCGACGTCGCCGAGGTGGCCGAGGATCGCCTTGGCCTGTCCCTTGGTGAAGAAGCCGCGCGCCTCGTCCACGGACATGGCGAGGACCTCGCTGATGTTCCGCCCGTCGAGGGTGTACTCGAGCACTTCCGGAGTGAAGCGGCGACCCTCGCATACCTCGCAGACCGTGGCGACTCCGGCCATCATCGCCAGGTCGGTGTAGACGAGCCCGAGGCCCTTGCAGTTGGGGCACGCGCCCTCGGAGTTCGCCGAGAACAGGGCGGGCTTCACGCCGTTGGCCTTGGCGAACGCCGTCCGGATCGGGTCGAGCAGGCCGGTGTAGGTGGCCGGGTTGGAGCGCCGCGAGCCGCGGATCGGCGACTGGTCGACGGAGACGACGCCGTCGCGTCCGGCCAGGGAGCCGTGGATGAGCGAGCTCTTGCCGGACCCGGCGACGCCCGTCACGACGGTGAGGACGCCGAGCGGGACGTCCACGGCGACGTTCTTGAGGTTGTGTCGGGTCGCGTTCGTGATGGACGCGTGCCCGGTCGGCGTGCGGACGGTCTCGCGGAGCCGGGCGCGGTGGTCCAGGTGGCGTCCGGTGAGCGTGCCGGACGCGCGCAGCCCCGGGACGTCGCCGGTGAAGCAGATCCGGCCGCCCGCCGTGCCCGCGCCGGGGCCGAGGTCGACGACGTGGTCGGCGATCTCGATGGTCTCGGGCTTGTGCTCGACGACCAGGACGGTGTTGCCCTTGTCGCGCAGGCGCAGCAGCAGGTCGTTCATGCGGCGGATGTCGTGCGGGTGCAGTCCGACGGTCGGCTCGTCGAACACGTACGTCACGTCGGTGAGGCTCGAGCCGAGGTGCCGGACCATCTTGACGCGCTGGGCCTCGCCTCCGGAGAGGCTGCCGGACGCGCGGTCCAGGCTGAGGTAGCCGAGCCCGACCTCGACGAGCGACTCCAGCGTCTCGCGCAGCGTGACGAGCAGCGGCGCGACGGACGGCTCGTCCAGCTTGCGGACGAAGGTGGCGAGGTCGCTGATCTGCAGGGCCGAGCAGTCCGCGATGCTCACCCCGTCGATCTTCGAGGAGAGGGCCGCCGCGTTCAGCCGGGCGCCGCCGCAGTCCGGGCAGGCGGTGAAGGTGACGGCCCGCTCGACGAACGCGCGGATGTGCGGCTGCGCGGCCTCCTTGTCCTTGGCGAGGAAGAGCCGCCGGACCTTCACGAGCAGTCCCTCGTAGCTGGTGTTCAGCCCGCTGAGCTTGATCTTGGTGGCGGGCCTGTGGAGGAAGTCGTCCCACTGCTGCTCGGTGTAGTCGCGCAGCTTGACGTCGGGGTCGACGAAGCCGGACTGCGCGAAGTTCTTCCAGTACCAGGTGTCGACACCGAAGGTCGGGACGGTGATCGCGCCCTCGTTCAGCGACCTGTCGCGGTCGACGAGCTGGTCGATGTCGATGTCGGAGACCTTGCCGAGGCCCTCGCAGCGGGGGCACATGCCCTCGGCGGTGTTGAAGCTGAACGCGCTCGACGTCCCGACGTGCGGTTCGCCGAGGCGGCTGAACACGATCCGGAGCATCGCGGACGCGTCGGTGGCGGTGCCGACCGTGGAGCGGGCGTTCGCGCCCATGCGCTCCTGGTCCACGACGATCGCGGCGGACAGGTTGCGCAGGCCGTCCACGTCCGGGCGCGGGATGTTGGGCATGAACGACTGGACGAACGCGGTGTAGGTCTCGTTGATCAGGCGCTGGGACTCGGCCGCGATCGTGCCGAAGACCAGCGAGGACTTGCCTGAGCCGGAGACTCCGGTGAACACCGTGAGGCGGCGCTTGGGGAGGTCGAGGGAGACGTCCGCCAGGTTGTTCTCGCGCGCCCCGCGGACCTCGATGACGTCGTGGCTGTCGGCGGTGTGCCGGGTCATGGGCGTCCTCCCGTTGATATGCTTATGGCATAAAGAGATTTTCGATCAGCTTATGCCATAAGGAGTCCGGGTATGGCCGTGTTCGCGGGACAGGGTGACCCGCGCCGCTCGATGGAGCTGCTCTGGCGCGGGGCCTCGGGCCCGGCGCCGCGTCCGGGCGCGCCGGGCCCGAAGCCCGCGCTGTCGGTGGACGCCGTGGTCGACGCGGCGATCGAGGTCGCCGACGAGGTCGGCACGGCGGCGCTGTCGATGCGGCTGGTGGGGGAGCGGCTCGGCCGGACGGCCATGGCGCTCTACACGTACGTGCGGGGCAAGGCCGAACTGGTCGACCTCATGTACGACAAGGTCCTCGGCGAACTGCCCGCGTCCTTCCCGCAGGCCGGATGGCGGGACGCGCTGGGCGCGTGGGCCGAGGCCACGCGCGACTTCCACCTGCGGCATCCGTGGGTGTCGCAGGTGTCGCAGGCGCGTCCCGTCCTCGGGCCGAACGAGTACCGCGCGTACAACGCGCTGGCCGGCGTCCTGCGCCGGGCGGGGCTGCGGCCGGACGAGGCGCGCGCGATCGTGCCCGTTCTCGTCCGGTATGTGGAGGGCGCGGTGCGCGCGGTGAACGAGGCGCGCCAGGCGGCCCGCACGACCGGCGTCCCGGACGCGGAGTGGTGGAACGCCCGCGCGTCCGCGCTGGAGGAGATCGCGCCCGACTTCCTCGACGGCGTTCCGGACATGGCCTGGCTGGAGTCCCGCGACGGCCCGCCGCCCGAGCACGACGGGCCCTACCTGGAGATGCTGGTCGACGAGGGCTTCCACGAGGGCCTCGCCGTGATCCTGGACGGCGTCGAGGCGCGGCTCACGGCGCGGCTCGGGGCGCGGGGACCGGACGCGCCTCGCTAGGCCCCATCGCTTCTCAGGGCGCCGCCGCCTCTCAGGAAGACGCCGCTTCTCAGAGCGACGTCGTTCCTTCAGTACGACTCGGTCGCCTCCACGCAGGCGCGGACGAAGTCGCGCAGCACGGGGTCGGCGTCTCCGCGCGGCCAGACGACGGCGAGCTCGGCCTCCGGCGCGTCCTCGACGGGCCGGTAGACCACGCCCGGACGCCGGTACACGCGCGCCGTCATCTCCGCGACCATCGCGATCCCGCGGCCGGACTGGATGGCGAGGAAGTAGTCCTCGGAGTTGTGCACCTCCACGCCGATCCGCGGCAGCGTCCCGAGGCCGTCCAGAGCCAGCCAGTGCTCACGCAGCGGCCCGGACGACGAGGGCAGCGCCACGAACGTCTCGTCCCGCAGGTCGGCCAGGCGGACGGACGCGCGCCCGGCGAGCCGGTGCCCCTCCGGCAGCACGACGCAGCGCCCCTCGCGGACGATGACCACGTGGTCCAGCAGGTTCGCGCCCGGGACCGGGAGGCGTAGCAGCGCGGCGCGGTCGCGTCCGGACAGCACGGTGCCCGCCGGATCGTCCCAGTCGTTCAGCCGCAGCTCGATCCGCAGGTCGGGGCGGAGCGCGGCGAACCGCTCGGTGACGTCGCGCAGCAGCGCCGGGGAGACCGCGGAGTGGTAGCCGACCTGGAGCATCCGGGCGGCGGCGTCGCGGTCGGCGCGCGCCTGCCGCTCCCAGTCGTCCAGGGCCTCGACGGCGGTGCGGGCGACGGGCAGCAGCGAGCGGCCGGCTTCGGTCAGCGCCACCGAGTGGCGGCTGCGGACGAACAGCGCGGTGCCGAGCTCCTCCTCCAGCCGCCGGACGGCCTTGGAAAGCGCAGGCTGCGCCACGTACAACCGTTCCGCCGCGCGGGTGAAATGCAGTTCCTCCGCCACGGCGACGAAGTACCGTAGCGAGCGCGTCGAAACGTCCATGCCATAACGGTAATGCCGATCGGGCATCACCAAGGGTCTTGGCGAGGGACCCCCTTCCGGGCGGAACATCCCGGTATGAACACCTGGAAGGGCCTGGCCGCAGTCGTCCTCAGCATCGTCGCCGCGATGACACCCGTGTTCGGGGTCGCGGCGCTCGCCACCCCCGTCGAGCATGGGCTGCCGGTCTCCGGGACCGTGTTCGGCCTCATCCTGAGCGGATTCTTCGCCGTGAGCGCGCTCGGCGCCCCGCTCGCGCGCCGGGTCACCGCCACGCTGTCGGTTCCGGTCGTGCTCACCCTGATCAACGTCCTCGCCACCGTCGGGCTCGTCCTCGCGGCGCTGGCGCCGAACGCGGCCGTGCTCGGCGTGGCGCTGGCCCTCGCGGGCGCGGGCAACGCGCTCACCCAGCCGGTCGCGGGCCGGTTCATCGCGGCCCGCGTCCCGGCGCACCGGCTGTCGCTGGCGTCCGGGCTGGTCAGCGCGGCACTCGGCGTGAGCCCCCTGCTGCCCGGCCTGCTCGCGGGCCTGGTCGCCGGGCCGCACGGCTGGCGTGCCGCCCTCTGGGCCGCGCTGGTCTGCCCGGTGATCGGCTTCGCCGTGACGCCGCTGGCGCGCGGCCCCGTGACCGAGACCGTCTCCGCGCCGTCCGCGGGGAAGTCCGCGTCCGCCGGTAAGCCCGCCGCGGTGCCGCTCGCCGGGATCGGCGCGGTGCTCGTGCTCTGGACGCTCGCCGCGGCGCTCGCCACGATCGGCTCCAACGCCATGGCCTCGTACTTCATCCAGATCGGGACGCACTCGGGCATGTCCACCGGCCTCGCCGGGATCATGCAGTCGGTCGCCGGACTGCTCGCCGTCGCCGTCCGGCTCGTCGCGGGCATGGCCGCCGACCGGGCGCCGCGCCGCAACCCGGCGATCGTCGCGGGCATGATGCTCGCCGGGGGGATCGGCCTGCTGATCACCTCCGCCGGGAACCCGGTGTGCTTCGTCCTCGGCGCGGTGCTGACCGTCGCGGGCGGCTGGGGCTGGACGGGCCTGCTGTTCGCCGCCGTCCTGCGGGTGCTGCCGGGGGACGGGGCCCGCGCGGGCGGTCAGGTCCAGCTCGGCCTGTTCACCGGCGCGGCGATCGCCCCCTTCGCCTTCGGCGCGGTGTCCGGCCCGCTCGGCCTCGCGTCCACGCTGCTGATCGCGGCGGTCGTCGTGGGCCTCGGCGCGGTCGCCATGGTCGCCGGGACGGCGCTGCTCTCCCGCGTCGAGAACCCCTCCGCCGCGAAGGGCGAGGCCGCCGCCACGGTGTAGGCGCGCCGCGAGGACGGCGCCAGGCGCTCAGGGCCCGGGCTGGCAGCGGGGACACCAGAAGGTGACCCGCTCGCCGGCGACCGGGCCCTGATCCGCGCGCCGGACCGGGGTGCCGCAGCGCAGGCACGGACGCCCCGCCCGGCCGTACACCCAGTTGCGCCGGCCGGGCCGGAGGTCGCCGGTCGTGACGTGGCCGTGCCGCAGCCTGTTGGCCATGAGCAGCCGCCGGGCCAGGCCGACCATCCCGTCCGGATCGCGGACGGCGCCGACGGGCGTCCACGGATGGACGCCGCGCAGGAACAGGACCTCGGACTTGTAGACGTTGCCGATCCCCGCCAGCAGGATCTGGTCGAGAAGGGCCTCGCCGACGGCGCGTCCGGGTGCGCGGGTGAGGCGGCGGACGGCCTCGGCGGCGTCCCAGTCCGGGCCCAGGAGGTCGGGGCCGAGGCCACCGACCGCCCGGTCCTCCTCGCCCGTGGGGAGGACCTCGACCGTGCCGAGCGAGTAGCCCGCCGCCATCCACTCGGCGTTCGCCAGCACCAGCCGCACCCTGGGGTCGCGCGGCGGCGCCCCGGCCGGGCGGATCCGCCACTCGCCGTCCATCTTCAGGTGCGTGTGGACGGTCAGCCCGCCCTCGACCCTGGTCAGCAGGTGCTTCCCGCGCGGGACCACGTCGTCGACGGCGCGTCCGCGCAGGTCGAGCGTGGCGTACCGGGGGACGCGGAAGTCCGAGAGCGTGAGAGGCCGCCCGGCGAGCGCGTCGCGCAGTCGCCGGGCGGCCAGGAAGATCGTGTCGCCCTCGGGCATGGCTAGATCAGGGAGGGGCTCTCCCAGGCGGCCGGGTCCTCGGTGAGCTTGCGGACGTCCTCGGGCAGGTCGCCGGACGCGATGTGCGCCAGCGTCACCTGCTCCAGGATCGCCCGCTCACTGGCGCGCAGCGCGATCCAGACGTCCTGGAGGGACGCGGCGGGACCCTCGTACCCGACGTGCTCGGGACGCTCGCCCCGGACGCCGAGCAGCGGCCCGTCGATGGCGCGGATCAGGTCGGCCAGGGCGATCTGGTCGGCGGGACGCGCCAGCCAGTAGCCGCCCTCCGGCCCGCGCTGGCTGCGCACCAGGCCCGACCTGCGCAGCTGGCCGAGGATGTTCTCGAGGAACTTGGGAGGGATCTGCTGCGCCTCGGCGAGCTGGACGGCGGTCACGGGGTGGCTCCCGGCCACCGCCAGCTCCGCGGCGGCTCGCAACGCGTAGTCGACCCGTGCGGACAATCGCATGAACGTATTATCCCTTGCCGATCGGACTGGTTGGGCTTTAGCCCCCCGTTCCGGCCGCTCCGGCAGGATCGGAGCCCCGGTAAAAACCCCTGGAAAGGGGAGAGGGCGGACGCCGGATCGCGGCGCCCGCCCCCGCCTCCCTCGCCGGGAGACACCGGCTCGGTTCGTGAGGCCGACCAGTTGGTGAGGCCGATCAGTGGGAGGCCGGTCAGCTGGTGAGGCCGAGGACCTCCGCGGCGGCGCGGCCGTTGGCCTGCGCCGCGCCGTAGGTCGCGACGTGGACCGCGCCCTCCGGCCGCCACACCGGCAGGCCCATGTCCACCAGCACCGCGTCCGGACGGGCCGCGAGCAGCGCGGACGCCAGCGCCCGCTGCCCGGCGTGCCGGTGCGCGTCCCGCAGGACCACGACCAGGCCGCGTCCGGTGGCACGTTCCAGCACGTCGCCCGCCTCGTCGAGGGTCCCCTCCGCGCGGACGGCGTCGGCCGCCCACGGGGACAGGCCCCACGGCGTCGGGCCGACCGCGATGTTGCCGTCCGAGGCCAGCTCCACCACCAGCGGCGCGGCCGGGAAGACGGGCAGGTCGCCGGTGATCCGCACGGCGCGGCGCGCCGCGTCCAGCCCGGCGGCGCGGTCGACCGGAACGGGAGCGCTCCCGTGCAGCCAGTCCTTCAGCGCGCCGGTGCGGGCCGCGGCGTCCGCGAGCCGCTCGACCGGCAGCCGCCCGGACGCGACCGCGCCCTCGATCGCCGCCAGCACGGCCAGCACCGTCCCGTGATGCTCGCGCGGGCCGAGGCAGAGCAGGTCGGCGCCCGCGAGCAGGGCCCGGACGGCCGCCTCCGGGATGCCGATCGCGCCGCTCGCGCCCTTCATGTCCAGCGCGTCCGTCACGATCACGCCCCGGTACCCCAGGTGCTCGCGGAGCAGCCCGGTGATCACGGCGGGCGAGAGGGTGGCCGGGACCCCGGCGGTGATCTTCGGCAGGTCGAGATGCGCCGTCATCACCGCCCGGGCCCCGGCCTCGATCGCCGCCCGGAACGGGACCAGCTCGCGCCGGTCCAGCAGCTCCAGGTCGGCGTCGACGACGGGCACGCCCAGGTGCGAGTCCTCCACGGTGGCCCCGTGACCGGGGAAGTGCTTGGCGCAGGCCGCGACCCCCGCCTCCTGGGTGCCCGCGACGGCGGCCGCCGCGTGCCGCGCCACCAGCTCCGGGTCGGCCCCGAACGAGCGGGTGCCGATCACCGGGTTGTCGGCGGCGGTGTTGACGTCCACCGACGGCGCGAAGTTGAGGTTCACGCCGACCGCGCCCAGCTCCGCGCCGAGCGACCGGTAGACGCGGCGGGTCAGCGCCACGTCGTCCACGGCGCCGAGCGCCGCGTTCCCCGGGTACGGGCTGGCCTCCTTGTGCCCGCCGAGGCGGGTGACGTCGCCGCCCTCCTCGTCGATGGTCACCAGGGGCGTTCCGGCCTCCCGCATCCGCGCCGTCAGCGCGGCCAGTTCGGCGGTGCCCGGGACGTTCCCGTTCAGCGCGAACAGGGTCACGCCGCCGAGGCCGCGCTCCAGTTCGTCCAGCACCCAGCCGGGCGCCGTCGCGCCGTCGAAGGACGGCAGCAGGGCGCTCCGGGCGAGCCGTCCGACCTCGTCGTTTCCGATCCGCTGGCTCATCCCTTGACTGCCCCCGCTACCAGGCCGGACACCATCCGGCGTTGCACGATCAGGAAGAAGACCATCACCGGGATGGTGAACAGGGTGGAGGACGCCATGATCGAGCCCCACTCCACCTGCGTCCGGCCGAAGCTGTAGGACAGCGTCAGCGGCAGCATGTACTTGTCCTGGTCCTTCAGGAACGCGAAGGCGATGACGAACTCGTTCCACGCGTTCACGAAGGAGAAGATGCTGGTCGCGACCAGGCCCGGCGCGACCAGCGGGAAGGTGATCCGCCAGAAGGTCGTGGCCTTGGACGCGCCGTCGATGGACGCGGCGTCCTCCAGGTCCTTCGGGACGGCCGCGACGAACCCGCGCAGCATCAGCACCGAGAACGCCAGCATCGACCCGACGTACACGATGATCACGCCGCCCAGGCTGTTCAGCAGGTGCAGCCGCTGCGCGTTGAGCATCAGCGGCAGCATCAGCGCCTCGAGCGGCACCATCTGCACGATGATCAGCATCAGCAGGAACGCCGTCCGGCCCCGGAACCGGGTCCGGGCGACCGCGTAGGCGGCCAGGATCGAGACGACGCTTCCCACCACGACGGTGACGATCGCGACGATCAGGCTGTTCAGGAAGAAGTGGAACAGCCCGTAGTCCAGGCCCTGGCCGTTGATCACGGCCTTGAAGTGGTGCAGCGTCCAGTGGATCGGCACCGGCAGCGGCGTCTCGGAGTTGATGTCCTCGTCGGTCTTGAACGCCGACGACACCATCCAGAAGACCGGGAAGACGGCGAACAGGAAGACCAGGATCCCGGCGGTGTTCAGGGCGATGCGCGTGCCGCGCCCGCCCGTGCCCGGCGCGCTCACGCGACCTCCCCCTGCTTGATCATGACCCGCACGTAGAAGCCGGTGAACACCAGCAGGATGGCGGTGAGGACGAGCGCGATCGCGCCGCCCAGCCCGTACTTGGCCGGGAACGCCACGGCCTCGGAGTAGGCGTACATCGCGAGGTTGAAGGAGTCCCGGTTGGCGGTGCCGCCGGACAGGAAGTACAGCTGGGTGAACACCTTGAAGTCCCAGATGATCGACAGCACGGTGAGCACCAGGAACACCGGCTTCAGCAGCGGGAAGGTGATCTGCCAGAACGTCGTCCAGGCGGACGAGCCGTCCACCCGCGCCGCCTCGTACAGCTCGCTGGGCACGCTCTTCAGCCCGGCGAGGACGGACACCGCGATGAACGGGAACGACTGCCAGACGACGCAGAGGACCAGCACCACGTAGGTGGTCAGCGGCTCGGAGAACCAGTTGTAGTCGTCCCAGCCGCCGCCGACGAGCCAGTCGGGCAGCAGGTCCAGGAGCCATGGGACCAGGCCGCCGCCGGGCGTGAACAGCCACTTGTAGACGATCGCGGACGAGATCGCCGGGGTCGCCCACGCGAGCAGCGCGCCGGACGACACCAGCAGCGACATCCGCTTGCCGAGCCGGTTCAGGAGAAGCCCGACCAGGGTGCCGACGATCATCGTGAAGACGACCATCGCGGCGGCGGACAGCACCGTGTTGACGAAGACCTTCCAGAAGAAGTCGTCGTTCAGGACGGTGTCGAAGTTCTTGAACCCGACGTTCTTGGCCGGGTCGAGACCGCGGACCTCGCGGGTGCCGATCTTGTGGAACGACATCCAGACGAGCTGGCCGATCGGGTAGAGGATGAGCACCGCGATGGTCGCGACGGTGGGCGCGATCAGCAGGTACGGGCCCGGCCGGAACCGGACGGGGCGGCGGCGCGGCGGGCTCGAGGCGCCGGGCCTGCCGGAGCGCTCGGCCCGGCCGGGAGCGCGCGGAGCCGCCGTGTTCGCCTTGGAGGCGGTGTTCGCCATGGGGCTGGCCTATCCCTCGGGGACTCTCTGGAGGCCCCGGCCGGCGAGGCGTGTGCGGACGCCTCGCCGGCCGGGACGCTGTCGGCGGGCCGGGCAGCGGTCCCGGCCCGCCTGGCTGGTGCACCGGCGGGGGTGCGGCCGGAGCGGTCCCGGTCGGGGTCCGCGTC
>NZ_RFFG01000072.1 GCF_003696215.1 Actinomadura harenae
GCGGCCCGGCCGCCTGGGCCGCCGAGCGGTTCGGCGTCCGGCCGATCCTGCTGGAGCCGATGCCCGCCGCCGGACGGGCCGCCGCGCGCCTGTTCGGCCTGCCGGTCCTCGCCGCGGACGGCGCCCGCGTCCCGCTCCGGGACGGGTCGGTCGACGCCGTGTGGTGCCTGGGCGTGCTGGACGTCGTCCCGGACATGGCGGCCCTGCTCCGCGAGATCCGCCGCGTCCTGCGGCCGGGCGGGTCGCTCGGCCTGCTCGTCGTCGTGGCGCAGGGCCGCCAGGTCCTGCCGGCGCCGGAGGGCAACGCCTTCCCGACCCGGCGGGAGCTCGGCGACCTGCTCGCCGCGACGGGGTTCGCCGTCCTCCGGCAGATCGACCGGCCGGACGGCACGCCGCCGTCCTGGACGCGCCGGGCCGAGCGGGTCGCGGCGGAGGTCGCGTCCCGGCACCGGGCCGACCGGGCACTGGCCCTCGCGGACCGGCAGAGCGAGCGGTTCACCCGGCTGTTCGCCGCCGGGCAGATCGTGTTCCGGCTGGTGCACGCCGTCGGGCGGCCCGCTCCCCGCCCGCCGCTTCCGCCCGTGAAGGAGTGATCCGGGCGGGCGCGAGCGTGCCCTGGCGGTCCACACCGGGGCGCGGCATGAACCCGCCGAGGTCGCGGCGATGGCGCGCCGCGCCCGACCGGAGCGCCGGGTCCCCGGCCGGGGACCCGGGCCCGGTTCAGTGGACGTGCGGGCCGCCGGTCATCTCCGGCTTGCCCGGAGGGACGAGCCACAGCGCCAGGACGGCGGCCGCCCCGGCGGTGATCGCGAACACGGTGTACGCGCGGGTGAAGCCGTCCACGGACGGCGCCGCCGCGAGGCCCGCGGCCGCGATCGTCGACGCGAGCGCGACGCCGATCGCCGCGCCCAGCTCGTGGAAGGTGTTGACGACGCCCGAGACCATCCCGGCCTCGGAGTGCGTGACGTGCGCGAGGGCCGAGGTCGTGGCGGTGACGAACACCGGTCCCACACCCGCCGCGGCGAGCGTGATGCCCGGCAGGAAGTGCAGGGCGACGCTTCCGGACGCCGGGAGGAAGGCCAGCAGGCCGGTGCCCGCGGCGACCAGGCCGAGGCCGGCGACGGCGACCGGACGGCGTCCGACCGTCCCGACGAAGTGCCCGCCGAGGTGCGCGCCGACGCCGGTCGCGAGCGCGGCGGGCAGGAACAGCAGGCCGGTCCGCAGCGCGCCGATCCCCCGCAGGTGCTGGAGGTAGAGCGAGCCGAGGAAGAACAGCGAGATGAGCAGGCCGGACGCGATCAGCATCAGCAGTCCCCCGACGGCGACCGGGCGGCGGGCCAGCATGCGGACGTTCACCAGCGGGTTCCGGACGCGCCGCTCGACCACGGCGAACGCCGCGTAGAGCAGGACGGCGGCCGCCAGCGGCAGCAGCGTCCCGGGGGACGTCCAGCCGGAGTCTCCCGCGTGGACCATGCCGTAGATGAACGCGCCGGTGGCCGCGGTGACGGTGACGGCGCCGAGCAGGTCCAGGTCGCGCGGCGTCCCGGCGCGGACGGCGCGGAGCGTGGCGGGCAGCACCGCGAGCAGGACGGCGCCGACCGGGACGTTCACGAAGAACACCCAGCGCCAGCCGGGTCCGGCGGTGAGCGCGCCGCCGACCAGGACGCCCGCGGCGAAGCCGATCCCGCCGAGGGACGCCCACACGCCGAGGGCCTTGTTCCGCTCGGGGCCGTGGAAGGCGGTGGTGAGGGTGGCGAGCGCCGCCGGGGACAGCAGCGCCGCGCCGACGCCCTGGGCGGCGCGTCCGCCGAGCAGCAGGGCGGCGTTCCCGGCGAGGCCGGTGGCGAGCGAGGCGGCGGTGAACAGCACCAGGCCGGTCAGCAGGACGCGGCGCGTGCCGAACGCGTCGGCGAGCCGCCCGCCGAGCGCCATCAGACCGCCGAAGAACAGCGTGTAGATGGTCACGGCCCAGGTCAGGGTCGTGCGGCCGAGATGCAGGCCCGCGCCGATGTCGGGCAGCGCGACGTTGATGACCGTGACGTCCAGGATCAGCATGAACTGGGCGACGGCCAGCAGGATCAGCATCCGCCAGCGGCGCGGGTCGGGCGCCGGGCCGGACGCGTCGTGCCCCTCGTGGGCGTGAGGCGCCCCGGGGGCGTGATGCGCGCCGTGCGCGGTGGGCGCGTCGTGGGCGGCGTGCGGGTGAGCCACGGATCTTCTCCTCAGGCAGGGGAAACCATAAACCGAACAGCGCTGTTCGACTTAACGTACTCCGTGCCCGGCGATAACTCCAACAGGGTTGTTCGATTTAGGGGATAGGGTGGGCCCATGCCGAACGGGGGGACCACGCGCCGCCGCGCGGACGCCGAACGCAACATCGCCGCGATCCTGGACGCCGCGGCCGACCTGCTGGCCCGCGCGCCGGACGTCGGCGTCGGCGACATCGCCAAGGCCGCGGGCGTCGGGCGCGTCACGGTGTACGCGCACTTCCCGTCGCGCGAGGACCTCGTCCGGGCCGTCGTGGCGCGGGCCATCGAAGAGAGCATGACCGCCGTCGCCGCGGCCGCCGACGACACCACGGACGCGGATCACGCCGCCGACGCGGATGACACCGTGGACGCGGAGGAGGCGTTCGCGCGGCTGATCCGGGAGAGCTGGCCGACGCTCGGCCGTTATGGGCGCCTGCACGAGGCGGCGCTGCGGGCGCTGCCCGCCGAGGAGGTCCGCGGGCATCACGAGCGGCCGATGGACGCCGTCCGCGCGCTGATCGAGCGCGGCCGGTCCACGGGCGCGTTCCGCACCGACCTCGACACCGGCTGGCTGGTCACGACCGTCTACGCGCTGCTCCACGCCGCCGCGGACGACGTCGCCGCGGGCACGCTCGACCGGGACCGGGCCGCCGACGTCCTCCAGGCGACCCTGCTGTCGGTGCTGCGGCCCGCGTCGCCGCCCCCTACCCCGCGCGGGACCTGACCCGCGCCGCCGGGACGAGCTGGAGCAGGACGGCGGCGGCCCCGGCGGCGAGGCCGACGCCGAACGTGAAGGCGAACACCGTCGGCACGGACGTCAGCGGCGTCGCGCCGGGCCACAGCAGGTTCCGGAACGCGACCGTGAGGTGGGTCGCGACGGCGCCGACGACCAGGGAGGACTCGGCCACGCGCCGCCCGCGCGGGCGCGCCGGGCGGGCGATGAACCCGGCGACCGCGTTGGCCAGCACGCAGAAGGCGAGGAAGGCGGTCAGCTCCACGGCGAACATCCAGAGGACGAGCAGCGGGTCCGTCCACCGTTCGCCGATGGCCTGCGCGGCGGTGATCCCGGTGGCGGCCACGGTGCTCGCCGCGACGAAGACGGTCAGGGCGTGCCGCCGCACCCATCCGGCGGCCTCCGGACGGGCCAGGATCCGCAGCACCGGAATCCGCTCGCACAGCAGGACGACGTCGCCGAGCCAGTCGTGCCGCCATCGCCCGGACGATCCGCGCGGCGCGCGGTACCGCCGCAGCAGTGCGAGCACCAGCCCGGTGACCAGGGAGTTCACGGCGAGGCCGCCGATGAGGAACGCCGTCCAGCCGTTCCAGGCCGCATAACCCACGCGGGCGATGACCGAGGCCCACTCGGCGGCGAGGGTGAGCGCGGCGAGCGCGAGCATCGCCCCGGCCGCGCGGGCCGTCTGCTGCGCGCGGTCCGTCCGCCCCGGCGCGTCCGGAGCGCGCCGGACGAGGAGCCGGAGGAGGACGACCGCCGCGAGCATCGGCACCGCGAACTGGGTGAACGACAGGACGGCGTCGTACGGGTCGTCCTGCCAGGGGCTGACCGCCCTGACCGGTTTGTCGTGGGTCGCGAACAGCGTCAGCGCCTCGAACAGGCCCGCCGCGCCCAGGCACGCCCCGATCACGGCCGCCGTCGGCGCCTTCTTCCCGGTGGGTTCCACAGTGCTCATAGTACGCGCATCGTAGTACGCGTTGTGTAGTAGCGGGCCGGGATTCTCGCGGCGGGACGGCCGGTGCGTGATACTTGACGCGTAGCATCAACCGTCGGAAGGACGACCGTGCAGGTCAACGACTCGCAGACCCTCGTGCTGTGCGTGCTGGCGGACGGCCCCATGCACGGCTACGCCATCAACACCGCGATCGAGGGGCTCACCGGGAGCCGCCTCGGACCGGGCAGCCTCTACGGGGCGCTGACCCGCCTCGAGGCCAAGGGGTTCGTCGAGCACCTGGAGGGCGAGGGACGCCAGCGGCCCGTCCGGCTCACCGCCGACGGCCGCAAGGCCCTCGAGGAGGAGCTCCGGGCGATGGCCCACGTCGCGGCCGTCGGCCTGCGCAGCCTCGGGGTGGCGCCCGCATGACCGCCGCGCGCACCGCGGCGCGCACGGCCGCGCGCGGCCTGGTGCGCCTGTACCCGGCGCCGCTCCGCGAGCAGTGGGGTCCGGACCTGGAGGAGGAGATCGCCGCCGCCGGATGGCGCTCCTGGCCCGACACGCTGCTCGGCATCGCGGACATGTGGCTCCACCCCGGCCTCTGGCCCGCCGGTTCGCGGGCGCAGCGGCAGCTGCGCACGACGACGCTGGCCATCTCGCTCACCGCGCTGTGCTGGTTCGTCGCCCATGTCGGCGTCGAGACGGACGCCTCGCTGGCGCGCGGCGCCGGGCACTCGGCGGCGATGTCGGCGGGGATCGCGGTCATGCTGGCGGGACTCGTCCTGGTCGCTCCGGTGCCGAGGCCGAGCGTGGCGCTGCTGCGGGTGCTGGCCCGGGCCGTCCTCGTCCGGTTCACACTCCCGGTGGCGGTGGCCGCGGCGGTCGTCGCGGCGGTGCGGAGCGGGGTCGTCGCGGATCCGCCGCTGCTGGTGCGCGGTGTCGTGCTCGCCGCCTGGTGGACGGCCGTGGGCGTCGGCGCGGTCCGGGCGAGCCTGATCGCGGCCGACCTCGGCGCGCGGTTCGTCGTTCCGCCTCGTCCGGGACGGCTCCGGTTCGGCACCGGGGTCCTGGCGGCCGGGGCGGCGATCGAGGCCGCGACGCTCCTCGGCTCGTCCCTCGGCACCCGGACGGACCCGTCCGCGTTCGGCGTCGCCGCGCTGTCGCTCGCGCTGCTGCCCGCCTTCGTCCCCGTGCTGCGCGGCTGCCGTCCTCCGTCGGCGTCCCGTCCCGAGGGGTAGCCCCAGCACCACCGCCGGACGGAACCGGACGCTACCGACAACCCCCGGTCTTCCCCCCGATGCTGGATGTACGCGCAATGGAGGCGAGGTACGGGGATGACGGTCATGGAGTTGGAGTCCACCAAGGACACAACGAACGATCTGGACAGGTTCGACACCAGCCGCTTCCTGGCGCGCCTGGCCCGGGGCACCCGGGGCCGTGCCGCGCTGGAGGTCTACGTGCAGGGCGGTCTCTACGACGTGACCGTGGCGGACGGCTACACCCGGTCGCTGCTGCGCGGCGCGGTCCACGGGCCGGGGTGGGTGCTCGCCTGGGGGCAGCTCCCGCCGGACGGCGCGCCCGTGGAGGTGTCGTTCACGGGCCGCCGCCTGGACCTGCCGGTCCGCGTCCAGGTGCTCGGGGACCGGTTCTGGGTCGCCACGGCGGACGTCAGAGCCCGGTCGGTGGTCGTCGCCGCGCCGCCGGAGACGGTGACCTCGCGGCTGCGGGCCGTCCGCCGGAGGTCACCGCGCCGGTGACCGTCAGTCGCGCAGCCCGGCGGTGGAGGCGCCAGGCTTCGGCCGGGTCAGGGTCGGGGCGAGCATGGCCAGGAGGGCGATGAGCGCGCAGGCCCCGGTGACGGCGGCGAGCGGTCCCCACGGGACGACGAGGGTCGTCCCGTGGGTCACGCGGCTCAGCGCCGCCCACATCCCCGCCAGGCTGACCGCGGTGACCCCCAGGGCCGCCGCGACGCCCACGCAGACCACGACGACGGCCTCCCCCGCCGCCACCCGCGCGACCTGGAGCGGTGTCGCCCCCGTCAGCCGCAGGACGGCCCGGTCGCGCGACCGGTCGGCCGCCACCATGGCCAGCGTGTTCGCGATCGCGATGCCGCAGTAGGCGAGCGCGATCCCCAGCGTCACGAGGATGCCGAGCCGGCTGCTACGGCTCTTGCCGGGCGTCCCCTCGGCGTCGGCGTGAGCGGAGACGACCTCCACGCCGAGCCCGCGCGTGGCCGCGCGGAGCCGCCCCTCGACGGCGGACCGGTCGGCGCCGGGCCGGACGACCACGTCGACGCGTCCGGTCGGGGACGGGCCGCCGTGCGCGGACGTCAGGTAGGTCGTTCCGTCGTCCAGTCCGCTCCTCACGACCGCCGCCACGCGCAGGGACGCCCGGGTGCCGTCGCCGAGCCACACGTCCACGCGGTCGCCGGGCCGCTTCTCCCATTCCTTGTCCACGACGAGGGCGTCGTCGCCGAGGTTGGCGATCGTGCCGTCGACGACCTCCAGCCGTTCCGTCCTGCCGAGGTCCCCGGCCCGGACGATCCGCCCGTCGAACCGGCGCGGCACTCCGCCCTCGCCGACCGTGAACACCGACGTCCGCCCGACCGGCACCGCCACCGCACCCGGGACGGACCGCACCCGGTTCAGCACCACGTCGCCGACACCGCGGGAACCGCCGCTCGGCCGGACGACGAAGTCCGCGCGGACGCGCTGCCGGGCCTCGGCGGTCCTGGTCGCGTCGACCGAGGCGCCCGTGCCGAGCAGGGCCCCGGCCAACCCGACCGTGACCAGGACGGGCGCGGCGACGCCCGCCGTCCGGCGGGCCGCGGCCAGGGTGTTCTCCCTGACCAGGAGCCCGGTCGCGCCGCCGGAGCGGGTCAGCGGCCAGGTGAGCAGCCGCGTCAGCCGGGGCACGACGACGGGCGCGAGCAGCGCGGCGCCGGTGATCAGCAGCATGATCGCGGGGGTGTATCCCTTGCGGTCGGCGGCCGACGACGGATCGCTCACGGCGGTCGTGGCCAGGGTCGCCAGGCCGGAGCCGAACGCGGCCAGCCCGAGGAGCCGGCGGACGGGCGTCATCGTCCGGCCTTCGACGCGGGACTCCCGCAGCGCCTCCGCCGGACGCACCCGTCCCGCGCGCCTCGATGCCGCCGTCACGCCGAGCAGCGACACCAGCGGGCCGGTCACGAACGCGATCACGAGCGGCCAGGGCGTCACCGGGACGGTGAACCCCGACGGCGCGAGCCCGCGCCGGACCAGCCAGTGCGCGAGCAGCCCGGCGCCGCCCGGTGCCAGGGCGCAGCCCGCGGCCGAGGCGAACACACCGACCAGCAGCGACTCCACCGTCAGCAGCCGCCGGACCTGGCGCGGCGTCGCACCGATGACGCGCAGCAGCGCCAGCTCGCGGCGCCGCTGCGTCACGGCCAGCGCGAACGTGGACGCCACGACGAACACCGCGACGAACCCGGCGATGCCCGCGGCGACGCCGAGCAGCACGCCGGTGTCGTCCAGCGCGCGGCGCTCACGGTCGGGGTCGGGGTCGGCGTCGTGGCGGGACGCGCCGGTCAGCACCGCGGCGGACGTCCCGGTGGCGCGGCGCGCGGCGTCCGCGGAGCCGGTGACCGCCAGGCCGTCCACGCGCGGGGACAGCCGGGCGGCCTCGCGGTCGGCGAAGAACACCGCGTGCTCGAACCCCGCCGGCGCGGTGACGCCGGAGACCGTGTACGTCCGGAGCCCGGTGCCGGTCACGACGCCGACGCGGTCGCCGACGCGGGCACCGGCCACGGCAGTGTCACCGGCCACGACGATGTCACCGGACGCGCGCGGGGCCGTCCCGGCGAGGAGCCGGTACCCGGCGAACCGCGCGACCGACCAGGGGTGCCCGACGTTCGTCGGGCCGTCGCCGACCACATGCGCGGGGAAGTCGCGGTCCTGGACGACCGGAACGGCCGCGCTCACGCGCGCCACGAGGTCGGGCGGCAGCCCCTTCGAGGCGTCCAGGGTCGGGTGGCCGGTCATCGTGGCCGTCTCCACGGTCAGCGTCCGGAAGGGCCGGACGACCGCGTCGGCCTGCGCGAACCGCTGCGGCCGCGGGTGCCGCGCCGCCGGGTCGGACGTCGCGGCGAGCGCCAGTCCCATGGCGGCCGTCATCGCCACGCCGAGGGCGAGCGCCACGAACGTCCCGGCCAGGGAGAGGCGGCGCGTCCGCAGGGTGGACAGGGCGATGCTCAGCACGCGCGCGCCTCCAGCCGGGTGACGTGCGCGGACACCCGCTCGGGCGAAGCGCCCGCGAGTTCCCCGGCGAGCCGTCCGTCGGCGAGGAACACGACGCGGTCCGCGCGGGCCGCGGCGACCGGGTCGTGCGTGACCATGATGACCGTCTGCCGCCGTTCGTCGACCAGGCCGCGCAGCAGGTCCAGCACGGTGTGGGACGCGGCGGAGTCGAGCGCCCCGGTCGGCTCGTCGGCGAACAGGACGGCGGGCCGCGTGACCAGCGCGCGGGCGATCGCCACACGCTGCTGCTGCCCGCCGGACAGCTCGCCCGGCCGGTGCCCGGCCCGGCCCGCCAGGCCCACCTCCGCCAGGACGGCCCGGACCTCCGCCGCCTTCGGGCGCCGCCCGGCCAGCCGCAGCGGCAGCCCGACGTTCTGCTCGGCGGTGAGCGACGGGACCAGGTTGAACGCCTGGAACACGAACCCGATCCGGTCGCGGCGCAGCCGGGTGAGGGCGGTCTCGCGCAGCCCGTCCAGTTCCACGCCCGCGACGGCGACCGTGCCGGAGGTCGGCCGGTCCAGTCCCGCCGCGCACTGGAGCAGCGTCGACTTGCCCGAGCCGGACGGTCCCATGACCGCGGTGAACGAGCCCGCCGCGAAGGCCGCCGTCACGTCGTCGAGCGCCGTGACGGCTCCGGGGCCGGACCCGAACACCCGGCGCACCGAACGGAGTTGAACCACGTCATCCATGCCCGGAAGTCAACCGGCGGGCCGGGACCCGCGCAGCGTCGCCAATGCCACTCTTGGAGGTAGCGCAGGCGCTACCTGTCCGCGCACCCGTCGCCGGTGGCGTTCGGCGCGACAGGCCGGGTGCCCTACCGTGTGCGGATGGCGAGCACGACGGCGTGGCAGGCCCTCACCTCGCGGCGCTTCCTGCTGACCGGGTGGCCGTGGCGGGCGATCGGATACCTGGCGGGCGGCGCAGCCGCCGGATGCGCGTCGCTGCTGGTCCTGCTGCCGGTGTTCCTGCTCGGGACGGTCGGCTCGGTCGTGCTCGTCGGCATCCCCGTGCTGGTGGCGCTGGGGTTGTGCGGGGTGCCGCTGGGAGTGTTCGAGCGGTGGCGGCTGAGGATGGTCGACCGGCGTCCGGCGCCCGACGGGCACGCGCGTCCGGAGCGTCCGGGGGTGCGGGCGTGGGCGGTGTTCCGGTACCGGGAGCAGGCCACCTGGCGGGAGCTGGCGTACGCGCTGCTGATGACCACCGTCCTGTGGGTGTTCGACCTGTCGGCGCTGGTCATGGCCCTGATCGTCCCGTGCGCGCTGCTGTCGGCCCCGTACGCGCAGTCGTTCGCCGATCCGGGGGACGACCGGATCCAGGTGATGAAGGTCGTCTCGGTGAGCAGCGCCGCCGAGGCGTGGGCGCTGGTGCCCGCCGGGCTGCTCCTGCTGCCCGTCGCCGCGTACGCCCTGACCGTCGCGGCCGCCGCGCGCGGCGCGCTCGCCCGGGTGCTGCTCACCGGGCGCGAGCGCGAGCTCGGACGGCGGCTCGCGGCGGTGACGCGGTCCCGCGCCGAGCTGGTGGACGCGTTCGAGGTCGAGCGGCGGCGGATCGAGCGCGACCTGCACGACGGCGCGCAGCAGCGGCTCGTCGCGCTGACCATGACACTCGGCCTCGCCGGGATCAGCACCGGCGACGAGGCGTCCGCGCTGGTGGAGCGGGCGCACCGGGAGTCCCGGCTCGTCCTGGACGAGCTGCGGCGGCTGATCCGCGGCGTCCACCCCGGGGTGCTCAGCGACCGCGGCCTGCGCGCCGCCGTCGAGGACGCGGCGGACTGCTCCCCCGTGCCCGTCGACGTCACCCTCGACCTGCCCGGACGCCTGCCGCGCACCCTGGAGAGCACCGCCTACTTCGTGGTCAGCGAGGCGCTCGCCAACGTCGCCCGGCACAGCGGGGCCGGGCGGGCAGAGGTCCGGGGACGGGTGGAGGACGGCGTGCTCGCGCTGGAGGTCCGCGACGACGGCGTCGGCGGCGCCGACCCGGCGGCCGGGACGGGCCTCGCCGGGCTGGCCGTGCGGGTCGCGGCCGTCGATGGCAGGCTGTCGCTGACCAGCCCTCCCCAGGGACCGACCGTGCTGCGTGTGGAGCTTCCGTGGATCCAGGCCGCCCCCTCCGGATAGTCCTCGCCGAGGACGGCCTCCTACTGCGCGAGGGGCTGCCCGGCCTGTTCCGGCGGTTCGGGCACACCACGGTCGCGGCGGTCGGCGACGCCCCCGCGCTGGTCGCGGCCGTGGCCGAGCACGACCCCGACCTGGTGGTCACCGACGTCCGGATGCCGCCGGGCTTCTCGGACGAGGGCCTGCGCGCGGCGCTGGACCTGCGCGCCTCCCGGCCAGGGCTGCCGGTGCTCGTCCTGAGCCAGTACGTCGAGCGCGACTCGGCCGCCGAGCTGCTGACGTCCCGGGGCGGCGCGGGCGTCGGCTACCTGCTGAAGGACCGGATCGGCGACATCGAGGAGTTCGCCGACGCGGTCGCGCGGGTCGCGGCGGGCGGCACCGCCGTGGACCCCGAGGTCGTCCGGCGCCTGCTGCTGCGCCGCCGCGACCCGCTGTCCGCGCTCACCCCGCGCGAGCGCGAGGTGCTCGGGCTGATGGCCGAGGGCCGCTCCAACGCGGCGATCGGCCGCGCGCTCGGGGTCGGCGACGCGTCCGTGGCCAAGCACATCCGCGGCATCCTGGCGAAGCTGGACCTGCCGCCGGGCGAGGACGACCACCGCCGCGTCCGCGCCGTCCTGACCTTCCTCGGCGCCGACCCGCGCACCTGACGGATCGGTTCCCTCGCAGGTCAGGCCGGGCGGCGCGCGATGCCGAGGACCTGTGGGGACGGCGGGAAGGGCATGCCGGTGTCGGCGCGTCCCAGGCGGTCGAGCCGTTCGAGGTCGAAGCCCGCCCTCCGGACGGCGGCGACGGTGTCGTGGCCCGTCCGGCAGCCGCCCATCAGGCGGGGCCAGACGGTCGCGTCGAGGACGTCCTGCACGCGTCCCCGTCCCCGGGTCCCGGCGCGGACGTGTTCGAAGAACCGCAGCTCGCCACCCGGACGCAGCACGCGCAGGATCTCGGCCAGCGCCGCGTCCTGGTCGGGGACGCTGCACAGCACCAGCGACGTCACGGCCGTGTCGAACGAGGCGTCCACGGCGGGGAGGCGCGCGGCGGTGCCCGGCACGACCTCGATCGGGACCGGGGACCGCCCGGCGGCCTCCTCGGCGACCTCGCGGAGGACGCCCTCCGGCTCCACCGCCAGGACCCGGCCGACCTCGGGCGGGTAGTACGGGAAGCTGGACCCCGTCCCCACGCCGATCTCGATGACGTCCCCGCGCGCGCCCTTGAGGAGTTCCGCGCGGACCGTGGCGAGCTGCCGGTCCAGCGTGGGGATCATCCGCGCGTAGTACCGGGCGAACAGCGGATGGCCTCGGTACGCGTCTGCCTGCGACATCGTCTCTCCTCTCGGTGCGCCCCCGCGTCCTTCCTTCCCCTCTCCCGGGGACGTCCAAAAGTCGGCGGCGGAGACTACAGGACGGTGACGCGGCCCGGTTCGCCTTCGGTGACGCGTCCGACGAGCGCGGCGGGCAGGCCGCGTCCGCGCAGGTCGGCGAGGAGGTCGCCGGGGTCGTCCGGGACGACGAGGAGCAGCCCGCCGGACGTCTGCGCGTCGTGCAGCAGGACGGCCAGCTCCCGGGGGACGCCGTCCGCGACGGTGACGGCGTCGGCCAGGTAGGCCGTGTTGGCGTTCGTCCCGCCCGGCACGAATCCGGCGGCGGCCAGGTCGCGGGCTCCCGGCAGCAGCGGGACGCTCCCGGCGCGGATCTCGGCGGCCACCCCGGCGGCGAGCGCCATCCGGTGCAGGTGGCCGAGCAGCCCGAACCCGGTGACGTCCGTGGCGGCGCGCACCCCGGCGGCGAGCGCGGCCTCCGCCGCTCCCGCGTTCAGCGTGGTCATGGACGCGACGGACGCGGCGACCGTCTCCGCGTCCGCGCCGCCGCGCTTGAGCCCGGTCGACACGACGCCCGTCCCGATCGCCTTGGTCAGGACGAGGTGGCTCCCCGCGGCCGCCCTGTCGATCGCGAACAGCCGGTCGGGGTGCGCCATGCCGATGACCGCCATGCCGTACTTCGGGACGGGGTCGCTGATGGTGTGGCCGCCGACGACGAGGCAGCCGCCCGCGGACGCCGCGTCCGCGCCGCCGCGCATCACCTCGCCGAGCAGCTCCACGGGCAGGTCGTCGCCCGGCCACGCGGCGAGGTTCACCGCCATCAGCGGGCGGCCGCCCATGGCGTACACGTCGGAGAGCGCGTTGGTCGCGGCGATCCGTCCCCAGTCGTAGGGGTCGTCGACGATCGGGGTGAAGAAGTCGGTGGTGAGGATGAGCGCGCGCTCGCCGTCCAGGCGCAGGACGGCCGCGTCGTCTCCCTCGGCGGCGCCGATCAGCAGGTCGCCGGACGCGGGCGCGAGCCCCGGGCCGAGGGAGGCGAACAGGCCGTCCAGCTTGGCCAGGGGGAGCTTGCAGGCGCACCCCGCTCCCGGCGACAGCGAGGTGAGCCTGACGGCCTGCTCGGGGGGTGCGCCCATGCGTCGTCCTCCACCAGCCTCGGGAGTCCTGGTCTCGGACGCTACCAACCGGGCGTCCGCCCCGGAAGGCCGGACGCCCGGCGGTCCGCGCCGGGCGCACCGGGCGCACCCGGCGTCGGCGCTGGGCGCGTTCGCCTACCAGGCGTAGGCCTCGGGGGCGGGCTTGGGGCCGTTCAGGCCGGGCGGCGGGAACAGCTCGTCCAGCTTCGCGAGGGTGCCCGCGTCCAGGGTGATGTCGAGGGCGCGCAGCGAGCCGTCCAGCTGGCCGACCGTCCGGGGGCCGATGATCGGGCCGGTCACGCCCTCCTGCGCGAGCAGCCAGGCCAGGCCGACGTGCGCCGGGTCCTCGCCGAGGTCGGCCGCCAGCTTCTCGTACTCCTCCAGCGTGTCGCGGTGCCGCTCGAGCTCCTCGGCCCACCGGCCCGTGCCGCTGCGCTCGGCGACGCCCTCGCGGTGCTTGCGCAGGACGCCGCTGAGCATCCCGCCGTGCAGCGGCGACCACGGGATCACGCCCACGCCGTAGTGCTTCGCCGCGGGCAGCACCTCCAGCTCCACCCAGCGCGACATCAGGTTGTAGATCGACTGCTCGCTGACCAGGCCGAGGAAGTGCCGCGTGCGGGCCGCCTCCTGCGCCTGCGCGATGTTCCAGCCCGCGAAGTTGGACGACCCGAAGTACAGCACCTTGCCCTGCTGGCGCAGGACGCTGAACGCCTCCCAGATCTCCTCCCACGGCGTGCTCCGGTCGACGTGGTGCATCTGGTACAGGTCGACGTAGTCGGTCTGGAGCCGCTTCAGCGACTTCTCGACCTCACGCCGGATGTGCAGCGCGGACAGGCCGCTGTCGTTCGGCCCGTCCCCGACCTGCATGTACACCTTCGTGCCGAGGACGGTCTTCTCGCGCCGTCCGCCGCCCTGGGCGAACCACCGTCCGATGATCTCCTCGGTGGCGCCGTCGCCGTGCACCCGGCCGTACACGTTCGCGGTGTCGAAGAAGTTGATGCCGTGCCCGTGGGCGGCGTCCATGATCGCGTGGCTCTCCTCCTCGGACGCCTTCATGCCGAAGTTCATCGTGCCGAGGACCAGCCGGGACACCGACAGGCCGCTACGTCCGAGACGCGTGTACTCCATCTGACTCACCCTTCGAGGACTTTCGTTAGCCGCAACAAGTGCGATGCGATGAACGTACAACTTGCAACACCGATGTTGCAAGTTCATCCTGAACGGCAACTCGGACGTATGCTTTGGACATGACAACTCAGGGGCGTACGGCTTCTCAAGGGCGCACGGCTTCTCAGGAGCGCACGGCTTCGGCGAAGGGCGGGCGCCCGCTGCGCGCGGACGCCGAGCGAACGGTGAGGGCGATCCTCGAGGCGGCCGAACGCACCCTCGGCGCCGACCCGGCGGCCACCATGGAGCAGATCGCCGAGGCCGCCGGGGTGGCCCGGACGACCGTCCACCGGCGCTTCGCCACCCGTGAGGCGCTCGTCGAGGCCCTCGGGACCTGGGCGATCCAGCGCCTCGCGGACGCGGTCGAGGCCGCGCACCCCGACACCGCGCCGCCGCTGGTCGCGCTCTACCAGACGACCGCGAACGTCCTGGAGGTGAAGCTCGACTGGGCGTTCGCGACGAACCAGGTGTCATCGCCCACCCCGGAGGTGGCGCGCATGAGCGCCGAGATCCGCGAACGGTGCGAGCGGCTGCTGCGCCGAACGCGGGACGCGGGCGTCCTCCGCGAGGACGTCGACATCGAGTGGACCCGCCGCGTGTACTACGCCCTCATCCACCAGGCGACCCTGCACCGCGCGGACGGGGACGACACCGGCGCGATGGCGACGCTCGTCGTCGACACCCTCCTGCGCGGCGCCGGCACGGCGAACCCCGGCCACCTCTGACCACCCCCGGCGCCCACGAGGCCGAACCGGGATGTGTACAGTCCCGGTTATGCGGATGAGCGAAGGCGTCGAGTGGGGGCTGCACTGCTGCGTGACCCTGGGCTGGCTCGACGAGCACGCCCCGGTCTCGATCCGGCGGCTCGCGCTCTGGTTCGACCTCCCGCAGGAGTACCTGAAGAAACGCCTCCAGGCGCTGGCCAGGGCGGGGATCCTGACGTCCAGCCCGGGGATCCGGGGCGGCTGGTCCCTGACCCGGCCAGCGGAGCGGATCACCGTCATGGAGGTGGTCGCCGCCCTGGAGGACGGCCTCGACCTCTTCCGGTGCACCGAGGTCCGGCAGCGCGGCGCCGGCGGCGCGAACGCCACGGACGCCGAGTTCGCCGAGACCTGCGGCATCTCGGCGGTGATGCGCCGCGCCGAGATGGCCTGGCGCCGCGAGCTCGCCGCGCACACGATCGCCGACCTGATGGAGCGCAGCCCCCAGGGCGCCGAGCGCACCCGCCGCGACTACCTCCGCATGGCGGGCTCCGCATGACCGGCTGACACGACCCGCCGACGCGACCTGCCGAACGGCCCGCCGAAGCGGCCTGCTGAAGTGATCGCCGCCCACTCCCGGGCGGCCTGCTTTCGAGAGGAACAGGGATGTCGAATATCCCGATAGCTCGACCGGTGGAGGCCCCCGCCTCCACCGGCGGGGCACGGCCGGAGGACGCGCCCCGCGGACTCGGCTCCACGGCGATCCTGGCGCTCGGCACGTTCGCCGTCGGGACGGACGCCTACGTCGTGGCCGGGTTCCTGCCCGCCATGGCGCGCTCGCTGCACGTCTCGGAGTCGGCTGCGGGACAGTCGGCGACGGTGTTCGCGATCACCTACGCCGTGCTGTCCCCCGTCCTGGCCACGCTGCTCGCGCGGGTGCCGCGCCGGGCGCTGCTGGTCGGCGCGCTGGCCGTCCTCACCGTGGCCAACCTCGGCTCGGCGCTGGCGCCGGACTTCGGATGGCTGATGGCGAGCCGCGTCCTGGCGGCGCTGGGCGCGGCCGCGTTCACCCCGAACGCGGGCGCGGTCGCGTCGTCGCTGGTCGCGCCCGCCCAGCGGGCCCGCGCGCTGGCCGTGGTGATCGGCGGGCTGACGATGGCGACCGCCCTCGGTGTCCCGCTGGGCGACCTCGCCGGGCGGGTCCTGGACTGGCGGATGGCGCTCGGCCTGGTCGCGGCGCTGTGCGCGGTGGCGGCGGGCGGCGTCCTCGCCGCGATGCCCGCGCTGCCGGGCGCCCCGCCCATCCCCCTGCGGCGGCGGCTCGCCGCCCTCCGCGACCCGGCCGTCCTGGCGATCCTGCCACTGACCGTGGCCGGGATCGCGGCGGGGTACGGCCTGTACGCGTTCGCCGTCCCGGTGCTGCGCGCCCTCGGGAGCGGGCCTTCCGAGGAGGCGTGGCTGCTGTTCCTGTACGGCGTCGGGGCCGTCCTGGGGAATCTGTTCTCGGGCGCGACGGTCGACCGGCACGGGGCCGTCCGCGTCCAGGCGGTCGGGTTCACCGGCCTGGCGGTCACGCTGGCGGCGTTCGCGTGGGCCGCGCACGCGGGCGTCCGCCTGCTGCCGCTCACGGCCGTCCTGATGGTCGCCTGGGGCGCCGCCACCTGGTTCCAGACCCCCGCTCAGCAGGTCCGCCTGATCAACGCCGCGCCGGACGAGACCGCCGTGGTCATCGGCCTGAACGCGGCCGCCCTGTACGGCGGGATCGCGCTCGGCACGGCCCTCGGCGGCCTCCTGCTGCCGTCCGGCGCGGCGCCGGCCCTCGCCGCCGCCGCCGTCCTGGCGCTGCTGTGCCTGCCCTACCTGTGGGCCACCCGGCGCTTCGGCCGGGCCGCGTGAGGGGTCAGTCCGCCGTCCAGGGGCGGAGCTTCTCGGGGTTCCGGACGCCCCAGAGGTGCCTCACCCGGCCGTCCTCGAAGCCGAAGGTGAACACCGCCGCGATCGCGCCCTCGTGGCGCACGACCAGGCCGGGACGGGCGTTGACCGTCCGCTCCAGGACCTCCATGCCCGGCGCCAGGTCGAGGACCCGGACCAGGTGGCGGGCGATCGCCTCGGCGCCCTCGACCGGCTCCAGCAGGGCCGAGACGACGCCTCCGCCGTCGCCGACCGCGACCGCGTCGGGGGCGAGGACGGCGACGAGCGCGCCGATGTCCTTGGTCTCCCACGCCCGTTTCAGGTCGCGGACGACGCGGGCGCTCTGCGCGGACGGCGCGGCGGACGTCCGGGCCGCGTCCAGGCGGCGGCGGGCCGACACCGCCAGCTGGCGGCACGCCGCCGGGGTCCGGCCGACGATCTCGGCGACCTCGGCGAACGGGTAGCGGAACACGTCGTGCAGGACGAACGCGACCCGCTCGGCAGGGGTCGTCGACTCCAGGACGACGAGGAACGCCATGGTGATCGACTCGTCCAGGGTGACGCGCTCGGCCGGGTCGGCGACGGCGCCCCCGCCGCCCTCGCCGGGACGGCCGTCGATCCGGCCGGGGACGGGCTCGGGGAGCCACGCGCCCACGTAGCTCTCGCGCCGGGCGCGCGCCGAGCCGAGCACGTCCAGGCAGATGCGGCCCGCGACCCGGGTCAGCCAGGCCGCCGGATTGCCGATCGCGTCCTGGCGCTCCCGCGGCTGGGCGTACCAGCGCGTGTAGGTCTCCTGGACGACGTCCTCGGCGTCCGCGAGGGAGCCGAGCAGCCGGTAGGCGAGGCTGATCAGGTGGCGGCGTTCGCTCATGAGCGCGTCCAGGCCGTCGCCGGGAGCGCCCGCGTCCGGTGCCGTCGGCGTCGTGTCCGGGGGCGTCGTGTCCGGCTCGTGTCGGGTGTCCATGGCGCGTCGTCCCCCTCGGTCGGTGTCGTCCGTCGTCATCACGACGAAACGGGCGTCCGGAATGTGATGTCGGCCGCCCGGCTCCGCGTGCGCCTCACATTCGCCACAGCCGCGTCGTCGTACCGCCGAACGACCACCTTCCACCCGAAGACAGGGAAACGCGACATCATGACCACTCTGACCGGGCTGAGCGAGCTCGCGGGCGACTACACCCTGGACGCCGGGCGCTCGCGCCTCGGGTTCGTCGCCAGGCACACCGTCGGCGGCAAGGTCCGCGGCAGGTTCAGCGAAGTCGAGGGGACCGCGCGCCTGGACGCCGGCGACCCGGCGGCGTCCCGCGTCCGCCTGACCCTCCGCGCCGAGAGCCTGGACACCGGGAACGCGCAGCGCGACGGCCTGGTGTGCGGCATGCTCCTGAAGTCCGGCGACCACCCGGTCCTCACCTTCGTCTCCACCGAGGTGCGGATCCTGAACGAGAGCGCGTTCCGGATCACCGGCGGACTGACCGTCCGCGGCACGACGAAGCCGCTCACGATGGACTTCCAGGTGACCGGCACCGACCCCGGGGGCGTGGTGACCGCCGTCGGCCGGACGGCCGTCCTCAGCACCGGCTGGGGCGTGAAGACCGTCATGACCAGGCCGTTCATCAGCGCGAAGGTGGAGCTGGAGATCGAGGTCACCGCGGTCCGGCTCCCCTGACCGGCCCGGAGGGCGGGGACGGGCGCGCCGCCCCCGCCGTCTCAGGCCGCGATCACTCGGACGGCCGGGCGTCCTGCCCGCCGTCCTCGTGGTCGCCGTGGTCGCCGTGGTCGCCGTTCGAGCCGTGACCGGCGCGACCGTGGTCGCCGTCCTTGCCGTCCCTGCCGTCCTTGCCGGACGGCGGCTCCCCCACGAAGGCGGCCGTGCGGACGTCGCCGCTGCGGGCCCCCTCCACGCGGACGGTGTCGCCGGTCTTGATCGTGTCGATCTTCTGCCCGTGGCCGACCCGGGTGCCGGAGTCCAGCGTCCAGGTCCAGTCGGTGCCGTCGTCGCTCCGGACGGTCAGCGACGTCGCGGACACGGCCCTCACCTTGCCGCTCTGGACGTCCCGCAGGACGTACGCGCCCTTCTCGTCCTTCACGGTGAACTCCCCGTGCAGCGCCGCGAAGCGGCCTGCGCCCGGGCCGTGGCCATGGCCGGAGCCGTGGCCGGGTCCGCGGTCGCGGCCGTCCGCCTGGTGCTGCCCGGACGTGCCGGATTTCCCCGAGCCCCCGGAGCCGTCGGCCAGCGCGGGGAGGCCGGCGGCCACTCCCGCGACGGCTCCCGCCGCGAGCGCTCCCGTGACCACGCCGATGGCGAGCCTCTTGTGCATGGTGACCTCCTGATCGTGCGGTCGGATGTGGCCACAGGGAAGGAACCGCAGATGAGAGGCTCGTTCGCGGTTCATGAGAGAACGATGAGAGGACGGCAAAGCCTGGCGCCGGAGTGATCGGCCGGCCGTCAGGACGGCCGGTCCCGGAGCTCCTGCGTCGCGTCCCGGTACGCGGCGGCGACGTGGACGAACATCTCCAGCATCAGCGCGGCCTGCTCCGGGCCGAAGTGCTCCGCCACCTTCCCCAGGTGCCGCTCCGACAGCGACGCCGCCGCGTAGTACTTCGCCATGCCGTCCTCGACGGGCTCGACGATGACGGCGCGCCGGTCGTGGGGGCTGCGCGTCCGCCGGACGTAGCCGCCGCGCTCGAGCCGGTCGACCAGGCGGGTCGCGGACGCCGACGGCAGGTCGAGCTCGGCGGAGATCGCGCCGACCGGGAGCGGGCCCCGCATCTCCATGAGGATCAGCGCGGCCACGTCCACCGTCTGCAGGCCGAGCCGGTCGGCGACCGACTGGTTGTGCAGCATGAACGAGATCACGAACTCGCGGTAGAGGTCCGCCGCCTGATGACTGTGGGGCACTGTTCAACTCTACTCCTGTCCGATGTATCTTCGATTCGGAGATACATCGGACAGGAGATAATCATGGACGTCATCGTGATCGGCGCCGGTGTGGGCGGGCTGGCCGTGGCCCGGCGGCTGCTGGCGGACGGGCACACCGTGCGCGTGTTCGAGAGGGCCCCCGAACGCCGGACGGGCGGCGCGGGGCTGACCATCTTCCCCAACGGCGCGGCGGTGCTGTCCGACCTCGGCATCGACCTGGACGGCGTCGGCGGGCGCATCGAGCGGATCGACGCGCGGACCGCCGCCGGGAGGCTGCGCACGAGCATGGACCTCGCCCACACGGCGGAGACCTTCGGCTTCCCCACCCGGTCGGTCTCCCGGCGGCGCCTCGTGGAACTGCTCTCCGACGGCCTGCCGGACGACCTGGTCCGCTACGGCGTGGCCTGCGCCCGCGTGACGCACGACGCGGACTCGGCCACCGCCGTGTTCGAGGACGGCACGACCGCGACCGGCGACCTGCTGATCGGCGCGGACGGCATCCACTCGGTCGTCCGGCGGCGGCTGTGGGGCGAGGGGACCGTCGTGCCCGCGTCGTTCGGCACCTGGCAGGGGCTCAGCGCGATCGACATCGACATCACCGACACGACCCTGCACTACATGATCACCGGCAGGGAGGGCGCGTGCGGGCTCATCCCGGCGGGTCCGGGCATGCTCCAGTGGTGGTTCGACGTCCGGTGGAAGCCGGCCGACCCGCGCCCGGACGCGCCGCTGGAGATGCTGCGCCGCCGGTTCGGGCACTGGGCCTCCCCGGTGCCCGAGGTGCTCGCCGCCGCGACCGAGGACGACCTCGACTTCTTCGGGCACCGCTGGAACAAGGTCCGCCGCGTGTGGGGCGAGGGCCGCGTCACGCTGCTCGGGGACTCCGCGCACACGATGCCGCCCACCCTCGGCCAGGGCGCGAACCAGACCTTCGAGGACGCCTGGGTGCTCGGGCGCGAGCTCGCCGACGAGAGCCGGAGCGTGCCCGACCGGCTGCGCGCATACGAGCTGGCCCGCCGCCCCCGCGTCAACCTGGTCTCCCAGATGGCCAAGCGGAACCCGGCGAACATGCGGATCCCCCCGTTCCTCGGGAAGCGCGTCCCCGAGACGGCGCAGACCACGCTGCTCCGCCGGTTCAGCAACCGGCTGAACGAGGGGCCGCTGCCGGCCGGGGAGCGCGTCCCGTCGGGAGCGGGCGCGTAACAGCGGCTAGAACGGCAGGACGGACGAGGGCGCCGGGACGGCGAGCGGCGCGGCGGCGGGCGTGAGGCGCCCGGACGCCGGGTCGCGGCGGAACACGGTCACGGTGCCCGACCGCTGGTTGGCGCAGAAGAGCAGGCGGCCGTCCGGGGTGAGGGCGATGTCGCGCGGCCAGGCCCCGCCGCAGGACACGACCTCGACGGGTTCGAGCGCCGCCCCGCCCGCGACGGTCGCGTGGACGGCGATCGTGTCGTCGCCCCGGTCGGTGCTGTACACGTGCGCGCCGTCCGGGGAGACGCGGAGGGCGGCCGAGAAGTTGACGGCGGGGTTCGCGGCGTCGCGGCGGGTCGGGAGCTCGGCGCCCGGTTCGAGGGTTCCGGACTCGGCGTCCCAGGCGCAGACGATGAGCGTGCACGACAGCTCGTTGATGAGGTAGGCGTGCCGTCCGGACGGGTGGAAGGCCAGGTGGCGCGGGCCCCGGCCGTCCGGGACACGCGCGGTGCCGTGGAGGTCGAGGCGGCCCTTGAGCGCGTCGAAGGCGTAGACGTGCACGCGGTCCGCGCCGAGGTCGGTGCACAGGACGAACCGTCCGTCCGGGGAGATCGCGGCCATGTGCGCGTGCGAGCCGGGCAGGTGGGCGATGGCCTGGACGGGCTCGGTCGCGGTGATCCGCCCGTCCGGGCCGGTCGGGAACACCGACAGGACGCCGTCGCCGTAGTTGGCGACGAACACGAACGGCGCGTCGGGGTGGACGGCGACGTGGCACGGCAGCGCTCCCCCGCTCGCCGCCTCGGCGACCGGCTCCCCGAGATCGTGGTCGTCGCCCAGTGGCACGGACGCGACGCGCCCGGTCTCCTCTTCGAGGACGGCGTGCAGCATGCCGTGGCGCGCGTCGAACGCGACGTAGGTCGGCTCGGGGAGCGGCAGCGTCCGCTCGACGGTCACCGCCCCGGACGCGTCGTACCGCGCGAGGCGCAGCGCCACGCCGGGGACGGGCCCGGAACCGCCGATGATCAGGCGGCCGGAGGTCTGCGGAGTGTGGTTCACGGTGCCGTCCCTGTTCCCTGCGCGAGTGCCGAGGTCAAACGATCAAGGTAGGCCCGGACCGGCCCGAACGTCAGCACGCCGCTCGCGGCCCCGGCGAGTTCCCCGGCGGCGGGTTCGAGGGCGTCGCGCAGGCGGCGCATCGCGGCCCGGTCGCCCAGGCGGAGGGCGATCTCGGCGTGCAGGCAGGAACGCGCCTCGAACAGCAGGTCGCGGGGTGAGGGCGGGATGTCGCCGGCCGCCCGCTCGGCCTCGGCGCGGAGTCCGCGCAGGAGGAGGAGCAGGGGCCGTGCCCAGGGCTCGTACGGGCCCCAGTCCATGTCGGCGAGGTCGGTGACGCCGGGCGCGTCCGTCGAGAGGCGCAGGCCGAGCAGGGCGAGCGGGAGCAGGCCGTGCTCGACGCCGCGCATGCCGGTGCCGTCGAGGCGGGCGGCGGCGCGGCGGTAGGCGTTCGCGGCGTCCGGCGCTCCCGTCGCGGCGAGCCGCATCGCGCGGTACCAGTCGGTGAAGACGCCGACGAGCGGGAGGTCGTGGCGGTCGGAGAGCGCGTCGGCGGCGTCCGCGTGCCGGTCGGCGGCGCCGAAGTCGGCGGCCGCCGAAAGCGACTGGACGAGGATGAGGTGCGCGAGGATCTCGTACGGCACGAGGCCGTGCTCGCGCGCGAGCTCCAGCAGCTCCGCGGCGATGCCCGCGCGTTCGGGGGCGAGGCCGGCGCGGTGGAAGGTCTGCAGGTAGCGGGCGTTGAGCGCGAACGCGAGCAGCGGCGGATCGCCGACGGTCCGGGCGAGGTCCTCCGCCTCGCGGGCCGCCGCGCCGCCGCGTCCGCCGGGGTCGGCGCGCAGTTCCATGCCGATCGTGGCGAGGAGGCGCGCGCGTTCCGCCGGGTGCTCGTCCGGGGGGAGCTCGGCGAGGAGGCGTCCGGCGGTCGCGGCCATCCGCTCGGCGAGATCGGGGTCGTCGCCGGCCGTCCAGTTCGCGGGCAGGTCGAACGCGCCGAGCACGCGCGCCGCGAGCAGCGGATCGGACGACCTCTCGGCGGACTCCAGCGCGATCGCGCGCTGTTCCCGGGCCCCCGCGAGGTCGCCGGTGAACGCCAGCGCCCGCCCCAGTCCCATCCGCGCCTCCAGCTCCACCCGCGTCTCCGGTCCCACCGACGTCTCCAGCCCCACCGACGTCTCCAGTCCCACCCGCGTCCCCGGCCGCTCACGCGGTTCGAGGTCGTCGGCGGTCGCCAGTTCGAGGGCGGCGCGCCACCAGCGGAGGGCGGCGTGGTGCTCGACGCGGCGCTCGGCGCGTTCGGCGGCGGCGCGCGCGTATCGGGCGGCGGACGGTCCGCCGGGGCCGCGCAGCAGGTGGTGGGCGATGGCCTCGACGTCGTCGGGGTGGTCGCGTTCGATCAGTTCGGCGACGCGGGCGTGCCAGCGGACGCGGCGCGCGCCCGGCAGGTCGGCGTAGAGGGTCTCGCGGACGAGCGGATGCGCGAAGGCGAGGCGTCCGCGCCCGGGTTCGGTGAGGAAGCCCGCGCGCAGGCCGCTCTCGACGGCGTCCAGGACCCGTTCCTCGTCACCGGCGAGCGCGATCAGGACGTCCAGGTCGACGACGTCGCCGAGCACGGACGCCCTGGCCAGGACGGCGCGCGCCGGTTCGGGCAGCCCGTCGAACCGGTGCCGGAGCACGTCGCGGACCCCGGCGGGCACCTCGTCGAGCGTCCCGTCCGCCTCCCACAGGCGGACCAGCTCGCGGACGAGGAACGGGTTCCCGCCGCTGCGGGCCCGCACCGCCCGGACGGCGTCGTCCGGGATCGGGGCACGGGCCACGGCGCGGGCGAGCCGGCCGGTGTCGTCGGCGCCGAGCCCGCCGAGGTAGATCCGGGCGGGTTCGGCGCGGGCGAGCCTGGCCAGGGCCTCGGCCAGCGCGCCGGGGATCTCGCCCGCGCGGAACGTCCCGGCGACGAGGATCCGGGCGGGGCCGTCGTCCGCGGTCGCGAGGACGGTCAGCAGCGCGAGGGTCTCCTCGTCCGCCCAGTGCAGGTCGTCGAAGACCAGCAGCAGCGGACGTTCCGCCGCCAGCCGGGCGACGTGGTCGGCGATCGCGCGGTGCCGCAGGAACCGCGCCCTGAGCGGGTCGGCGCCGTCGGCCTCGGGCTCCTCCGGCGGAGGCTCGAGGCCCGCGGCGGCCAGGTCCCGGACGATCTGCCGCCACGGCCAGCCGCCGGGGGCTCCGGGAATCTCGGGCGCCGCGCCGCGCGCGGTCGTCCACCCGCGGGACGCGAGCCGCTCGGCGAGGACGCGGGTCAGCGCCGTCTTCCCGGTGCCCGGTCCTCCCGACACCAGCGCCAGGCGCGGACGCCCGGCCACGGCCGCCTCCTCCAACGCGGCCAGCTCCCCCGCGCGCCCGACGAACATCTCGGCGGGCGGCCCGGCGGGCGGCCCGGCAGGCTGCCCGGCGGGCGGCTCGATGCAGGAGGAAGCCGGTGGGAGGAGGTCCGGGGACTGAGCGAGGATGTCGGCCTCGAGGCGGCGCAGGCCGGCGCCCGGATCGAGGCCCAGCTCGTCCCGCAGGACGGTCCGGGCCCGCCGCAGCGCGCCGAGCGCGTCGCCCTGCCGCCCCGACCGGTACAGCGCGAGCGCCAGCAGCGCCCAGGCGTCCTCGCGCAGCGGATGCGCCTCGACGTGGGCCTCCAGGTCCGGGACGGTCCCGGCCGCGCGGCCGAGGTCCAGGGCCGCGCGGGCGCGGCGCTCGACGGCCAGCAGCCGCAGCCCGGTCAGCCGCGCGACCTCGGCGCGGGCCCAGTCCTGGTCGGCGAACTCGGCGTACGCGGGGCCGCGCCACCAGCCGAGCGCCTCGTCCAGGCGGGCGAAGGCCTCCGCCGCGTCCAGGTCCGCGGACGCGGCGACCGCCTTCCGGAACCGTCCGGCGTCCACGGCGCCCGGCACGGTGCGCAGCGCGTACCCGGACGGGACGGTCACCAGCAGCCGGGACGGGGTGCGCGGCGGACGGTCCGGTTCGAGCGCCCGGCGGAGCGTCCCGACGAACGTCTGCACCGCGCCGAGGGCCTTGGCGGGCGGGTCGTCCCACAGGTCTCCGACCAGCACGGGCGCCGGCACCGCCCGTCCGCCCGCGACCAGGAGCCGCGCCAGGACGGCCCGGGGCCGCGCGCCCCGGACCTCCACGGACCGTCCCTGCGGATCCGCGACCGTCAGCGGCCCGAGGACCCCGAACGTCACCTCCCCCACATCTCCCCCACGTTCACCACGCTATCGGCGTCCGGCGGTCACCGGTCGAGCAGGTCGCGCAGGGCCCCGGCGACCTCGGCGGGGCCCTCCTCGGCCATGAAGTGCCCGCAGGTGACGGTGCGGTGGTCCAGGTCGTCCGCCCAGGCCCGCCACAGCGCGGCGGCGTCGAAGCCGAGCGCCGTGCCCCAGTCCTGCTGCAGGACGGTCACGGGCATGCCCAGCCGCCGTCCCGCGTCGCGGTCGGCGCGGTCGTGCTCGATGTCCACGCCCGCCGAGGCCCGGTAGTCGGCCACGATGGACGGCACGGCCTCGCGGCTCGCCTTCAGGTACGCGGCGCGGACGTCGGCCGGGATCGCGTCCGGGTCGCTCGCCCACTGGTCGAGGAAGTGGCCGAAGAACGCGTCCGCGCTCGCGGAGATCATCTGCTCGGGCAGGCCGGGCGGCTGCGCCATGAGGAACAGGTGGAAGCCGACCACGCCGGCGGTGCCGCGCATGACGTCCCACGAGTCGAGCGTGGGCAGGATGTCCAGGGACGCCAGGTGCGTGACGGCGTCCGGGTGGTCGAGGCCCGCGCGGACCGCGACGTGCGCGCCCCGGTCGTGCCCGGCGACGGCGAACCGCTCGTGGCCGAGCTCGCGGGCGAGCGCGACGATGTCGGCGGCCATCGTCCGCTTGGCGTAAGCCTCGCCGGACGCGTCCTCGGGCTTGTCGCTGTCGCCGTATCCACGCAGGTCGGGGCAGATGACGGTGTGGTCGGCGGCCAGGTCGGCGGCCACGTGCCGCCACATCAGGTGGGTCTGCGGGAAACCGTGCAGCAGCACGATCGGGCTGCCCGAGCCCCCGACGGCCGCGTTCAGCGCCACCCCGTCGGCCACCTGGACGCGCCGGTACGCGAATCCCTCGATCTTCATGACGTCCCCACTCTCGGTCGTTCCTCGTGAACGCCCCCAGCCTCGGCCACCCCGATCAGCGGCCGATCAGTCGCCGATCAGCCGGGCCCCGGCGCCGGTCGCTGCAGACGAGCCGATGGCGTTCCGGGACGCGCGAGGCGCCGGGACGCCTCGCGCCCCCGGGATCTCGTGGATCCCGGGGGCGCGATCAGGTGGGCTCAGGCGGCCTCGGAGGTCAGTTGGTCTTGCCCCAGACGTAGGCGCCGGCGCCCATCAGCAGGAGGCTGATGCCGCAGAAGACGGCGCGGATGCTGTTCCAGGTCGTCCAGCGGCCCGAGTAGTCCGTCCAGACCTTGGCGGCCTCGGCCGCGTCGTGCGGGATCTTCACGTTGGCCAGGTGGTTGTTCATCGGCACGTTGATCGCGGCGGTCGGGAGGAAGGACCCGACGAAGTAGACCGCGGCGGCGGCGAAGAACAGCCAGGCCGCGGACTTCTGGCCCATGGTGAGCAGCAGCACTCCGGCCGCGATCGCCACGACCGGGGCGAGCATGAACGCGGCCAGGAACGCCGGGTTCTGGATCTTCTGGTTGATGCCGTTCATCGCGGCGATCGCCGACGACGCCTTCGTCGCGTTCAGCCCCGGCATGACGCCGACCGAGAACCCGAAGAACGTCCCCGCCATCGCGGCGGTCATCAGGATCGACAAGGCCGCCGACGCGGTGGCGAACTGGAAACGCATGGTGGGGAGGTCCTCTCGGCTACTACGTGGGGTGTCGTGTGGGGTGTTTCGTGGGGTGGATCCGAGTGGCGGGGGTCAGAGGGTCCAGGCGCCGGTGGCGGCGGCTTCCCGGATGAAGTCGCGGAAGTCGCGCGGCTCACGGCCGAGCGCCTTCCGGACGCCGTCGGACGGGGTGGCGTTCCGGCCGTCGAACAGGGTGGTGAACAGGTAGGTCAGCAGGCCGATGACCTCGTCCGGGACGCCGTCCTCGGCGAGCGCCACGGCGAACTCGTCCGGGTGCATCGTGCTGTAGGCGACCTGGCGGCCGGTCAGCTCGGAGATCTCGCCCATGGCCTCGGCGAAGGTCAGCGAGCGCGGGCCGGTGAGCTCGTAGATCTCCCCGGTGTGCCCGTCCTCGGTGAGGGCGGCGACCGCGACGTCGGCGATGTCGTCGGCGTCCACGAACGGCTCGGGCACCTCGCCGACCGGCAGCGCCAGGTGACCGGCGCTGACGTAGGCGGCGAAGTCGGACTCGTTGAAGTTCTGGAAGAACCAGGCCGCGCGGACGACCGTCCACTCGACGCCGGAGGCGCGGACGATGTCCTCGCAGTCCTGGGCCTCCTTCTCGCCGCGCCCGGAGAGCACCACCATCCGCCGGACGCCCGCGTCCACCGCGGCCTTGCAGAAGGCCGCGACGTCCTCGGGGGCACCGGGGACGGCCAGGTCGGGGGCGTAGGCGAGGTACACCGCGCGGACGCCGTCGAGGGCGGCGGGCCAGGTGGTCTGGTCGGTCCAGTCGAACGGGATGTCGGCGGAGCGGGAGCCGACGCGGACGGGGACGCCGCGTCCGGTGAGCCGCTCGGCGACGCGCCGGCCGGTCTTGCCGGTGCCGTTGAGGACCAGGGTCAGTTCGTGGTTCGTGGTGTTCGTCATGTCCTCTAGTCAATCGGTGGCGATGATCACCGGACATAGTTGAGGCTCCCGCGCGCATAATCAAGCGTCTAGGGTTCCGACATGGACACCCTGGCCGATCTTCTCGACGGTCCCCGGGCTCGGGGCGCGTTCCTGTTGCGCATGGTGATGGAGCCGCCATGGTCGGTGAGCGTCGAGGACGGCGCCCCGCTGTGCCTGGCGATCGTGCGGTCCGGCGAGGCGTGGGTGACGCCGGAGGGCGGCGAGCCCGTCCACTGCGCGGCCGGCGACGTCGCCATCATGCGCGGCCCGCGTCCGTACACCGTGTCGGACGCGTCCGGCTCCCCGCCGCAGTGGATCATCCACGACGAGGAGCGGTGCACGACGCTGTTCGGCGCGCCCCCGGGCGACTCGATGTCGTTCGGCGTCCGGACGTGGGGCAACAACCCGGACGGCCCGACGACGCTGCTCGTCGGCACCTACCTGGCGCAGGGCGCGATCGAGCGCAGGCTGCTGGCCGCGCTGCCGCCGCTGGCCGTCCTGCCGTCCTGGGAGTCGCCGCTCGCCGCGCTCCTCGGCGACGAGATCGTCCGGGACGCGCCGGGCCAGCCCGTCGTGCTCGACCGGCTGCTCGACCTGATCCTCATCGCGGTGCTGCGGAGCTGGTTCTCCCGCCCGGACGCGCGGGCCCCGGGATGGTTCGCCGCGCACGGCGACCCGGTCGTGGGGCCCGCGCTGCGGCTGCTGCACGACCGGCCGGCGCAGCCGTGGACGGTCGCCGACCTGGCCACCGAGGTCGGGGCGTCCCGGGCGGCGCTCGCCAAGCGGTTCGGCGACCTGGTCGGCGAGCCGCCGATGTCGTACCTGACCGGGCTGCGCCTCGCGCACGCCGCCGACCTGCTGCGCGGCGGCGACCAGACGCTGGAGGCGATCGCGCGGCGCGTCGGGTACGGCAGCGCGTTCGCGCTCAGCTCGGCGTTCAAGCGCGAGCGCGGCGTCAGCCCGCAGGAGTTCCGGAGCGGCGCGTACCCGGACGGACCCGGGACCGGGCCGTGAACAGCGGGGAACGTCTTGGTCGAAAAGCGCGTTATCTCCGGTAGAGCGGGGCCCCTGTGTGACATGATTCGGGATTCCGTTCGACCGATCACGAGGAGTGAGATGACGACCAAGCCGGCCGAGGACGAACTGGTCACCGTGTTCACGCGGGCCGACCTCGGCGGTGACGGGAGGCTCGATCTGATGGAGTTCGGCCTGGTGCTCGACAGCGTGGGGCTGTCGTGGGACAAGGCCGCGACCCAGGACAGGTTCGAGAGAGCCGACACCGACCATGACGGCTTCATCTCCCTCGCGGAGCTGCGCGTCCTGCTGGCGTCCCAGGTCTGGGACGACGCGGCCGTCTGACGCTCCGCAGCCGCCGGAACACACGGGCCGTCCCCCTAGGAAGGGGGACGGCCCTACGCGTTCCCGCGGATCACGTCATGATTCAAACGTGCGCCTCAGACGTGCGCCTCAGACCGCGCGGCCGCGCAGTTCGCGGTAGCGGCGGACGAGCGCGGCGGTCGACGCGTCCGGGGTGTCGCCGGACGGCTCCTCGGCGGTGAGCGCCGGGGTGAGCTGGTTGGCCATGACCTTGCCCAGCTCCACGCCCCACTGGTCGAAGGAGTCGATGCCCCAGACCGTCCCCTCGACGAACACGATGTGCTCGTAGAGGGCGATGAGCTGGCCCAGCGTGGACGGCGTCAGCTTCGGCACCAGGATCGTGTTGGTCGGCCGGTTGCCCGGCATCACCTTGTGCGGGACGACGTCGGCGGGCGTGCCCTCGGACGCGATCTCCTCGGCGGTCTTGCCGAACGCCAGCGCGGACGTCTGCGCGAGCAGGTTCGCGACCAGCAGGTCGTGCATGCCGGGTGTGCCGTCCCCGGCGCTCGCGTCCTCGAACGGCTCGGCGAAGCCGATGAAGTCGGCCGGGACGAGCCGGGTGCCCTGGTGCAGCAGCTGGTAGAAGGCGTGCTGGCCGTTGGTGCCCGGCTCGCCCCAGAAGATCTCGCCGGTCTGCGCGACGACGGGGGCGCCGTCCGCGCGCACCGACTTGCCGTTCGACTCCATGGTGAGCTGCTGCAGGTAGGCCGGGAAACGGGCGAGCCGCTGGCTGTACGGCAGCACCGCGCGGGTCTGCGCGCCGAAGAAGTCGGTGTACCAGACGCCGAGCAGCGCCATCAGCACCGGCATGTTCCGCTCGAACGGCGTGGTGCGGAAGTGCTCGTCGACGGCGTGGAACCCGTCGAGCATCTCGCGGAACCGGGCCGGGCCGACCACGACCATCAGCGACAGGCCGATCGCCGAGTCCATGGAGTAGCGTCCGCCGACCCAGTCCCAGAAGCCGAACATGTTGTCGGTGTCGATGCCGAAGTCGGCGACGCGCTCGGCGTTCGTCGACACCGCGACGAAGTGCCGGGAGACGGCCTTCTCGTCACCGAGCCGCTCGACCAGCCAGCGCCGCGCGACGCGCGCGTTCGTCAGCGTCTCCAGCGTGCCGAACGTCTTGGACGCGACGATGAACAGCGTGGTCTCGGGGTCGAGCCCGGCCAGCGTCCCGGTGATGTCGGCCGGGTCGACGTTCGACACGAACCGCGCGTCGATCCCGGCGTCGGCGTAGTCGCGCAGCGCCTCGTACGCCATGGCCGGGCCGAGGTCGGAGCCGCCGATGCCGATGTTCACCACGGTCGTGATGCGCCTGCCGGTGAAACCCGTCCACTCCCCGGACCGGACGCGGTCGGAGAACTCGCCCATCCGCTCCAGGACGGCGTGCACCTCGGCGACGACGTCCTGACCGTCCACGACGAGCTCGGCGCTCGCCGGGAGCCGCAGCGCGGTGTGCAGGACGGCGCGGTTCTCGCTCACGTTGATGCGCGCGCCGGAGAACATCGCGTCGATCCGGTCGCGCAGGCCCGCCTTCTCCGCGAGCGCGACCAGCCGGGCGATCGTCTCGCCGGTGGCGCGGTGCTTGGAGTAGTCCAGGAACAGATCCCCCGCCGTCACCGTCATCCGCTCGGCGCGCGCCGGGTCGTCGGCGAAGAGCTCGCGCAGGTTGCGGGTCGCGAGCTCCCCCTGGTGCTCCGACAGCGCCGCCCATTCGGATGTCTCGGTGATATCAGCCATAACCCCTCATCTCCTCAGCCTGCCCGGCGGCACGGGCCGCGCCCCCGCCCTCGTCCCGCCGGACTCTCCCTGCGATCATAGGGAACCGGTGCTTCACCCGAGTAAAGCCGCTGCCCGGCCCGTGTGTTCCCGGTTCCGGGCCCGCTCCCGAACGGCGGTGGCGGCGCAGGTAGAGCAGGGCCGCGCCGGTCACGACCAGCGGCCAGAGCAGATAGCGGCCGGACATCAGCAGCAGCGCGGCGACGGCGGCGAGCGCGGCGGCCGCCGCGTACCACCCGGCGCTCCGCCGGGGCAGCAGCCGCAGGGCGGCGGCGACGCCGATCGCGTACACGGCGACGAACGACCCGGTGGTCAGCAGGACGAGCGGACGCGGCCCGAGGCCGGTCACCGACACGACCGCCAGCGCGAGGAACGACAGCGCCGAGTTCGCGGCCAGGCTGCGCCGCGGGACCTCCCCGGCGACGCTGCCCCGGCCGAGGAACGCGGGCAGCCCGCCGTCCCGGCCGAGCGCGGACCCGAGCTTGGCGGCGCCCGCGTAGTAGGCGTTCATCGCGCCGAGGGTGAGCAGCAGCGCGGCGCCCGCGGCCAGCCAGCGGGCCCCGCCGCCGAGCCCGCGCGCCATGAGGTCGCCGAGCGGCGCGGCCGAGTCCGCCGCGCGGGGCCCGAGCACGGTGATGATCGCGAACGCGACCAGCAGGTACAGGACGCCGACGACGGCCACCGCCGCGCCGGTCGCGCGCGGCAGGTCACGGGCGGGACGGCGGAACTCGGCGGCCAGGTGCGTGATCGCCTCCCAGCCCGCGAAGCTCCACACCAGCAGGGACGCCGCGGGCCCGATCGCCGTCCAGCCGTGCGGCGCGAACGGGGTCAGGTTCCCGGCGCGCGCGTGCGGCAGGGACAGCGCGACCGACACGAGCAGCAGCGTGACCAGGAGCCCGGCGAGCGCGAACTGGAGCCGTCCGGACGCCTGGAGGCCGACCGCGTTCGCGGCGGTCACGACCGTCATGAGCAGGGCGGCGGTGACGAGGACGGTGGCCCGGCCGCCGCCCGCGGCCTCGGCGACGTACGAGCCGCCGAACAGCGCGGCGGCGGCCGAGCCCGGCGGGACGGCGAAGTAGAAGCACCAGCCGACCACGGTCGCGGCGCGGGGGCCGAACGCGAGCCGGGCGTAGGTCGAGACCCCGCCCGCGTCCGGGTGGCGGGCGCCGAGCGCGGCGAACGTCGCGGCCAGCGGCACCGACATCACCACGAGCAGCGCCCAGGCGAGCAGCGACGCGGGCCCCGCCGCGCGGGCGGCGAGCGCGGGCAGCGCGATCACGCCCGTCCCGAGCACCGCCCCCACGTACATCGCGGTCCCCTGCCCGAGCGTCAGGCGTCCCGCGCCGGTCTCCTCGTCGGCGCCGGGCGCGCCGGTGCCGTTCAGTTCGGTCTTCACGAGATCCCAGCCTCGGGCGGACGGCCCTCCGCCGCCAGGGACTAATGCGCCGACCTGCGTAGAATTCCCGCCATGAGCGGACACGTCGTCGGGCTGGCCGTGACGGCGGGGACGCCGGTGTTCGAGCTGGCCATCCCCTGCGAGGTCTTCGGGATCGACCGCAGCGACCTGGTGGACCCCTGGTACGAGCTGCGGACGTACGCCGCCAAGCCGGGGCCGCTGGCGTCCACGGGCGGGCTCAGCCTGCACGCCGGGCACCGCCTCGCCGACCTCCCCGAGGCCGACACCGTCCTGGTCGCGGCGCTGTCCCGGCAGGCGCAGGTCGCCCCGCCGCCCGAGCTGGTCGCGGCCGTCCGGGAGGCGCACCGGCGGGGGCGCCGGATCGTCGCGCTGTGCACGGGCACCTACATCCTGGCCGCCGCCGGGCTGCTGGACGGCCGCACCGCCACCACGCACTGGATGAACGCCGGGGACTTCGCCCACCGCTTCCCCGCCGTCCGGCTCGACTCCGGGCCGCTCTACATCGACCACGGCGACGTCGTCACCACGGCGGGCTCGGGCGCCGCGATCGACGTCTGCCTGCACCTGGTGCGCCACGACCACGGCGCGGCCGTCGCGGCCGAGATCGCGCGGCGGATGGTCGTCCCGCCGCACCGGGAGGGCGCCCAGCCGCAGATCAGCCGTCCGGCGGTGGGCGGCGAACGGGACGGCGACCTGGCGCCCGCGCTGCGCTGGGCGGCCGAGCGCCTGGACCGGCCGCTGACCGTCGCCGACCTCGCCCGGGTCGCGCACATGAGCGAGCGCACCCTGACGCGCCGGTTCCGGGACGCGGTCGGCGTCTCACCGCTGCAGTGGCTGCTCCAGCAGCGCGTCCGCCTCGCGCAGGAGCTGCTCGAGGCGACGGACCAGCCCGTCGAGGAGGTCGCCCGCGCGACCGGGTTCGGCGGCGCGGCCAACCTGCGCTACCACTTCGTCCGGGTGGCCGGACTGTCGCCGCAGTCGTACCGGCACGTGTTCCGGTACCGCCCGGCCGCCTCGGCGGCGGACCGGGACCGCGGCGAGCTCCCCCGGCCCGACCTCGTCCCGCAGAGCTGAGGGCGCGCCCGGGCGACGCCCTCAGGTCCGCGGGACGGTGCTCAGTCGACGGCGGGTGCTCAGTCGACGGCGCCCAGGGTGATGCCCTCGACGATGTGCCGCTGCGCCGCGACCGCGACCAGCAGCACCGGGACGATCGCGATCAGCGACGCCGACATGATGAGGTTGTACTGCGTCTGCGTCGTCATCTGGGACTGGAACACCGCCAGGCCCTGCGAGACGACCTGCATCTTCGTCGTGTTCACCGCGATCAGCGGGAACAGGAAGTTGTTCCAGTTCTGCAGGAACAGGATGATGCCGAGCGCCGCCGTCGCGGGCCGCGCGAGCGGCGCGTACACCTGCCAGAAGATCCGCAGCTCGGACGCGCCGTCGATGCGGGCGGCCTCGCCGAGCTGGCGCGGCGCGCCGAGGAAGAACTGCCGGAACAGGAACGTCCCGAGCCCCGACGCGATGTTCGGGACGATCAGCCCCTGGTAGGTGTTCAGCCAGTGCAGGTCGCCGAGGATCTGCGCCACCGGGACGATGATCGCGCTGAACGGGATCATCAGCCCGCTCAGCGCGAGGAGGAACAGCAGCCGGCGGCCAGGGAAGTCGAACATCGCGAACGCGTAGCCCGCGAGCATCCCGGCGGCGAGCTGCCCGGCCGTCGCCGCCGCCGCGAACACGACGGTGTTGGCGAACCAGCGCGCGAACGGCGCCTTGCCCCAGGCGTCCGGGATGTTCGACCAGTGCCACTCGGTCGGCCACAGCGGCGCCGCCGGGTTGATGATCTGCCCGTTGGACTTGACGGCCGTCAGCGCCATCCAGACCAGCGGGAACATCACGATGAGCACCGCCGCGGCGAGCAGGGTGTAGACCACCGCGCGGTGGACGAGGATCCTAGGCACGGTCGTCCCTCCGGCCGAGCATGGCGATCTGGAGCCCGGTGACGACGAGCGAGATCAGGAACAGGAGCATCCCCATGGCGTCCGCGCGGCCCGCGTCGAACTTGGCGAAGCCATCGTCGTAGACGTAGTACAGCGCCGTGCGGGTGGCGCCGTCCGGGCCGCCGGACGTGAGGACGTAGATCTGGGTGAAGGTCTGGAGCCCGGTCAGCGTCGTGACGACCAGGATGAGCAGGGTGTTGCGGCGCAGCATCGGCCACTGCATGTGCCGGAACCGCTGCCAGCCGCCCGCGCCGTCCACGCTCGCCGCCTCCATGACGTCCTGCGGGAGGGTCTTCAGCGCGGCGAGGTAGAGGATGACGTTCTGCCCGAAGAACTGCCAGGTGCCGAACAGGACCACCATCGCCAGCGCGGGGCCGGGCCGGGACATGAAGTCGACCTCGTCCAGGCCGAGGCCGGACAGCAGCCGGTTCACCAGCCCGAACCGGGGCGCGAACAGGTTCGACCAGATCAGCGCGGTCGCGACGGCGGGCACCACGAGCGGGATGATGAACGGCGCGCGCAGCCGGCGCGTCCCCGGCACCCGCGCGTTCAGCAGCAGCGCGAGGCCGAGCCCGAGCAGCATCGTCAGCAGGACGAACGCGACGGTGTACTCGGCGGTCACGCCGAGCGTGCGGCCGCCGCCCTCGGCGAGCATGTCCTTGTAGTTGCGCAGCCCGACGAACCGCAGGGACGTCCCGAAGACGTTGCCCTTGTGGAGGCTGCGCCACCCGAGCATCACGAGCGGGACGATCGAGAACACCACGGTCAGCAGGACCGTGGGCGCGACGAACAGGTACGCCAGGCCCCAGGTGCGCCGGTCGGCCCGGGACCGCCGGGCGGCGGCCCGGGGACGCCGCGACACCACGGCCGCCGCCCGGAACCCGGGCCGCGTGCGCGGCTCCGGGTTCCGGGCGGCGACCCTGCTCAGCCCTGCTCCTTCAGTGCCGCGTCGGCCTTCCGCGCGGCGTTGTCGAGCGCCTGCTGCGCCGTCTCCTGCCCGCGCAGCGCCTTGTTGATCTCGGTGTAGAGGGCCTCGGACACGGCGGTGTAGGCCGGGGTCATCGGGCGCCCCTTGCCGGACGGCAGGCCGTCGGCGAACGTCTGGTAGTACGGGTCCTTGGCGATGTGCTCCTTCAGCTCGGGCTGCTGGAGCTGGTCCGGCGCGGACGGAAGTCCGCCGTTCGCGGCGGCCAGGTGCGCGCCGACCTGCGGCGTCGCGAGGTACTTGATGAACTCCAGGCCCGCGCGCTCCTGCGCCTTGGACGTCTTCAGCAGCGCCGCGACCTCCATGCCGACCGAGGTGGACGGGCCCGCGTCGCCGCGCGGCAGCGGCGCGACGCCGAAGTCGATCCCGGCCTTCTTGAAGGTGTCGACGGCCCACTGGCCGTTCGCCATCATCGAGACGGTGTGGCTGGCGAACGCGGGCGCGCCGTCGAAGCTGCCCGCCTGGGCGAAGCTGGTCGTCGGCGCGGCCTTGGCGGACATGAGGTCGAGCCAGGTCTGGAGCGCCTTGACGCCCTGCGGGCTGTTGAACGCCGTCTTGGTGCCGTCCTGGGTCAGCATGTCGCCGCCGTTGGCGCGCAGCAGCGGCATCCAGGCGAAGGTGATCCACTCGGCCTCGCCGAGCGGGACGTAGTAGCCGTACCGCTTCTTGCCCGGGTCGCTGAGCTTCTTGGCGTCCTCGACGAGCTCGGCCCAGGTCGCGGGCGGCTTGGCGATGCCCGCGTCCTTGAAGTCCTTCTTGTTGTAGAACAGCACGATGTCGCCGACGCCGGATCGCGCGAAACCGAGCTGCTTCCCCTTGTAGAACAGCGCGTCCTTGATGCCCGGGTAGAGGCCGTCGGTCTGCTGCTTCAGGTCGCCGTCCAGCGGGATGAGCTTGCCGCTCGTCGCGATCTCGGGCAGGTCGGAGGCGTTCTGCGTGAGCAGGACGGTCGGCTGGGTGTTGGACTTGATCGCCGAGATGACCTTCGGCAGGTACTGGTCGGCGCTCGCGATGAACTGCCCCTTCGAGTGCAGTCCGGGGTGCGCCTTGGCGAAGTCCGCGTCGATCTGGCTGATCTGGTCCGGTGTCCAGCTCGTCGTCCAGTACGTGAACGTCGCGGGGCCGGGAGTGCCGTCGCCGGAGGACTTGTCCGACGAGCCGCCGCCGCACGCGGCGGCGAGCAAAAGGGTGGCGACCGCAGCGGCGGGTCGCAGAATTCGGAAGGACCGCTCAACCATGATGATCACTATCTAGTCGCATAACGGCAGCGTCAAGGTTCCCCGAGTGTGATCTCCACGTATTTGGTAGGAAATCGCCGGGGCGGCGCGGAGCGGGCCGTCGCGACGGTCACGGCGGCCGGTCCGGGACGCGCGACGGCGGCCGTCCCGGACGGTGTTCCGGGACGGCCGCCGTGTCGCTGCGGCAGGGCGGCCGGGTCGGCCGCCCGGGTCAGGCGATGCTCTGCGGGACGTTCCAGGGGTTGTCGTCGCGCAGCGGCGGAGGCAGCAGCTCCTGCGGGACGTTCTGGTACGCGACCGGGCGCAGGAACCGCTCGATCGCCGCCGTCCCGACCGAGGTCGTCGCCGGGCCGACCGTCGCCGGGAACGGGCCGCCGTGCTGCATCGCGGACGTCACCGACACCCCCGTCGGCCACTGGTTCCACAGCAGGCGGCCGGCCCGGCCGGCGAGGACGCCGGCCAGGGCGCCGAGGTCCCCGGCCTCCTCGGCCTCGGCGTGCAGGGACGCCGTGAGCTGCCCCGGGAGCGCGGCGAGCGCGCCCGCCACGTCCTCGATCCGCTCGTACAGGACGGCGAGCCCCAGCGGCCCGAAGCACTCCTCGGACGCGGCGTCGAGGTCGGCGGTGAACGCGGCCAGGTCCATGGCGAGCAGGCGCGGGGCGGTCGGGTCGTCCGGCCAGACCAGCGCCCGCACGCCCGGACGGCCCGCCAGGGTGCGCGAGGTGCCCTCGAACCCGCCGGCGATCCGCTCGTTCAGCATCGGCGCCGTGGACGCGCCGGACATCCGGCGGGCGATCGCGTCGAGCAGGTCGCCGTCCGCCGGGAGGAACACCAGGCCGGGGTTGGTGCAGAACTGGCCCGCGCCCTGCGTGACCGACGCGCTGTAGCCGTCGGCGATCTCGTCCGCGCGCGCCTTGGCGGCGGCGGGCGTGACGACGACGGGGTTGACGCTGCCGAGCTCGCCGTAGAACGGGATCGGCACCGGGCGCTCGGCCGCGATCCGGGCGAGCGCGAGCCCGCCCCGCTGGGACCCGGTGAACGCGGCGGCGGCGAGCGCCGGGTGGCGCAGCGCCTGGACGCCCGCGTCCTCGCCCTCGATCAGCGCGAACACGCCGTCGGGGGCGCCCGCGTCGTGCAGCGCCGCGGTGATGATCTCGGCGGTGCGGCGGGACAGCCGGGGGTGGCCCGGGTGCGCCTTCACCACGACGGGACAGCCCGCCGCCCACGCGGAGGCGGTGTCGCCGCCCGCGACGCTGAAGGCGAACGGGAAGTTGCTCGCCGCGAACACCAGCACCGGGCCGAGCGCGGCCCGGTAGCGGCGCAGGTCGGGGCGCGGGCCGGTCGGCCACTGCGGGTCGGGGCGGTCGATCCGGACGTCCAGGTAGCGGCCGTCGTCGACCTGCTCGGCGAACAGCTTCAGCTGGAAGGTGGTCCGGGTCAGCTCGCCGTTCAGCCGCGCCGGGCCGAGGTGCGCCTCGGCGTCGGCGAGGTCGACCAGTTCGGCGCGGTGCGCCTCGAGCGCGTTCGCGACGGCGACCAGGGCCGAGGACCGGCTGCGCGGCGCGGCGGCCCACTCCGGCGCGGCCTCGGCGGCCGCGGCCATCACGAGGTCGACCGCGTCGGCGGCGATGTCGCTCACGGGTTTCTCCCTTCGGGGTTGGAGTCCGGGACGGCGTCCCGGCGGAGTCGTTCTCCGCCGGGAGCGGTTCCCGGGGAAGGCGTGCACGCGGCTGGGCGTGTAAGCCGGCAGGGCTTGTCAGAGGACGAAGCCCTCCGGGAAGGGGTCGCTCGGGTCGAGCGTGTAGGTGGCGGTCCCGGTGACCCAGGCCCGTCCGGAGAACTCCGGCAGGACGGCGGGCAGCCCGCCGACCTCGGTCGTGCCGGTGACGCGACCGGTGAAGCTCGTCCCGATGAAGGACTCGTTGACGAAGTCGGCGCCGGTGGCCAGTTCGCCGCGCGCGTGGAGCTGGGCCATGCGCGCGCTGGTCCCGGTGCCGCACGGCGACCGGTCGAACCATCCGGGGTGGATCGCCATCGCGTTCCGGCTGTGCTCGGCGGTGGAGCCGGGCGCGAGGAACTGGACGTGCTTGCAGCCGCCGATCAGCCCGTCCTCGGGATGGACGGGCCGGTTCTGGGCGTTGATCGCGTCCATGATGGCGAGGCCGGCCTTGATGATGTCGTCCTTGCGCGAGCGCTCGAACGGCAGGCCGACCGACTCCAGGTCGAGGATGGCGTAGAAGTTGCCCCCGTACGCCATGTCGTAGCGGACCGCGCCGTAGCCGGGCACGTCCACCTTCGCGTCCAGTTCGAGCGCGAAGGACGGGACGTTGCGGAGGGTGACCCGCTCGGCCCGGCCGTCCTTCACGGTCACGCGGGCCTCGACCAGCCCGGCCGGGACGTCCAGCCGGACGACGGTCTCCGGCTCGGTGACCTCGACCATGCCGGTCTCGACCAGCACCGTCGCGACGCCGATCGTCCCGTGCCCGCACATGGGCAGGAACCCGCTCGCCTCGACGTACACCACGCCCCAGTCGGCGTCGTCGCGGAGCGGGGGCTGGAGCAGCGCCCCGCTCATCGCGGCGTGCCCGCGCGGCTCGTTCATCAGGAAGCCGCGCAGCCCGTCGAGGTGCTCGATGGCGTGACGGCGGCGTTCGGCCATGGTGGCGCCGGGGATCGGCGCGACGCCTCCGGTGACGACGCGGGTCGGCATCCCCTCGGTGTGGGAGTCGACCGCGGAGATCGCGCGGGCCGCGCGCATCAGGCGGCCTTGCGCTGCTCGAGGGCGGCGATGGCGCGTTCCATGTCGGCGGTGACGCCGGCGCGGTGCTCGGCGGTCAGCGGGCCCCGCGGCGGACGGCACGGGCCGCCGTACCGGCCGACCATCTCCATGCCGAGCTTGATGGCCTGGACGAACTCGGTGCGCGAGTCCCAGCGGAACGCGGCGACCAGCGGCTCGTACAGCGCCCGCGCCTCCTCCAGCTTGCCCGCGGTGGCGAGCTCGAACAGCTCGGCGGACTCGGCCGGGAACACGTTCGGGAAGCCCGCGAACCAGCCGGTGGCGCCCATCAGCAGCGCCTCGAGGGTGACGTCGTCGGCGCCCGCCACGACCTCCAGGCCGGGGGCCCGCTCCTTGATCTCCAGGACGCGGCGGACGTCGCCGGAGAACTCCTTGACCGCGACGATCCCGTCGATCTGCGCGATCTCGGCGAGCAGGTCGGGGGTGAGGTCGACCTTGGTGTCGATCGGGTTGTTGTAGACCATCACCGGCAGCCCGGCGGACGCGACCGCCTCGTAGTGCGCGATGACCTCGCCCCGGTTCGCCCGGTACATGGTCGGCGGGAGGCAGAGGACGCCGTCCGCGCCGTCCTCGGCGGCGACCTCGGCCCAGTGCTTGGCCTGGTGCGATCCGGGGCCGTGGACGCCGACGACGACCACGCCGTCCTTGCCGACGGCCTCGACCGCGGTCCTGGCGACGCGGCGGCGCTCCTCGTCGGTCAGCGACGAGTACTCGCCGAGCGAGCCGTTCGGGCCGACGCCGCGGCAGCCGTTGTCGACCAGCCAGCGGCAGTGCTCGGCGAACCGGTCGTAGTCGACGGCGAGCCCGGCGGGCGCGGCCGGGTCCTCCTTGTAGGGAAGGGCGGTCGCGACGATGACTCCGCCGAGGCTCTCGATCTTCTTCTCACCGCTCACGGGTGCTGTTCTCCTTCTTCTTCGTGGGGCCCAGCGGGGGGCGCGGCCAGTTCGCCGAGCCGGATCGGCTGCGCGACCGGCCGGCGGTGGTGGCTCGCGGACGCCAGGCCGGGGACGGCCCGGTCGGGCCGCCGTCCGCACAGGTCGGCGACCGCGGGGCCGCAGATCCGGGCCTGGCAGGGACCGAGCCCGGCACGGGTGCCGAGCTTCACGGCGCGGGGGGCGCCGGTGGCCGGGTCCTCGGCCGCCGCGCGGAGGGTCCCGTAGTCGGTCTCCTCGCAACGGCAGATCAGGGTGTCGGGACGCAGCCAGCCCGGCCAGCCGGTCCCGATCGGGTGCGCCGCGGCGAGCCGCGCGGCGAACGCGCGGCCCTGGTCGC
>NZ_RFFG01000073.1 GCF_003696215.1 Actinomadura harenae
CGTCCGGTGAGTGCACACGAGCACCTCCCGACCAGGGCCGACAGATCCCGTTGAGGACCCAAGGTCAGTCAGTCGGCGGGTCAGACCCCGGACGGGAGGTGCTCACCTCCATCATCACTGTCAGTCGGCGGCGAGCACCGGGGCCGCGGCCGGCCGCTCCTCCTGGCGGGCGAACTGGGTGCGGTACAGCTCGGCGTACAGGCCGCCGCCCGCGAGCAGCTCCTCGTGCCGGCCGCGCTCGACGACCCGGCCGCCGTCCACCACGAGGATCTGGTCGGCCTCGCGGATCGTGGACAGCCGGTGCGCGATCACCAGCGAGGTGCGGCCCGCCAGCGCGGTCGCCAGGGCCCGCTGGACGGCCGCCTCGGACTCGGAGTCCAGGTGCGCGGTCGCCTCGTCCAGGACCACGACCGAGGGCGCCTTGAGCAGCAGCCGCGCGATGGCCAGGCGCTGCTTCTCGCCGCCCGACAGCCGGTAGCCGCGGTCGCCGACCACGGTGTCCAGGCCGTCCGGCATGTCGGCGATCAGCTCCCCGACCTGCGCGGCCTGCAGCGCCGCGATGATCTGCTCGTCCGTGGCGTCCGGACGGGCGTACCGCATGTTCTCGCGGATGGAGTCGTGGAACAGGTGCGCGTCCTGGCTGACGACCCCGACCCGGGCGCGGAGCGAGTCGAGCGTGACGTCCCGGATGTCCTGCCCGCCGATCCGCACCTCGCCGCCGGACACGTCGTACAGCCGCGACACCAGGTGCGTGATCGTCGACTTGCCCGCGCCGGACGGCCCGACCAGCGCGACGAGCTGCCCCGGCGCGGCGGTGAAGTCCACGTCGAACAGGACGTCCCGGGCGGGCGCGGTGTCGCTGCGGGCGATCGACTCCAGCGAGGCCAGCGAGACCTCCTCGGCGGACGGGTAGCTGAACGACACGTGGTCGAACTCGATCGCGGGCGCCTCCTCCTCGCCGGTGGCGAGCGGCGCGGCGTCCGGCTTGTCGTCGATGAGCGGCTTGAGGTCGAGCACCTCGAAGACACGGTCGAAGCTGACCAGCGCGGTCATCACGTCCACGTGGACGTTGGACAGCGCGGTCAGCGGCCCGTACATGCGGGTCAGCAGGGTCGCGAGGGCGACCAGGGTTCCCAGCTGGAAGCTGCCGTCCACGACCAGGGAGCCGCCGACGCCGTAGACCATCGCGGTCGCGAGCGCGGCGACCAGGGTCAGCGCGGTGAAGAACACCCGGCCGTACATGGCCGAGACGACGCCGACGTCGCGGACGCGGGCGGCCCGCCCGGCGAAGAGCTCCTCCTCCTCGGACGGACGGCCGTAGAGCTTGGCGAGCATCGCCCCGGCGACGTTGAACCGCTCGGTCATGAGCGAGCTCATCTCGGCGTCCAGCTGCATCTGCTCGCGGCTGACCGCCTGGAGCCGCTTGCCGACCCACTTGGCGGGCAGCACGAAGATCGGGAGCAGCACCAGCGCGAACAGGGTGACCTGCCAGGACAGCACCAGCATCGTGATCAGCACGAGGACCAGGCTGATCACGTTGGACACCACCGAGGACAGCGTGGTCGTCAGGGCCCGCTGCGCGCCGATCACGTCGCTGTTCAGGCGGCTGATCAGCGAGCCGGTCTGGGCGCGCATGAAGAACGCGACGGGCTGCCGCTGGACGTGCCCGAACACCTGCGTCCGCAGGTCGTAGATCAGGCCCTCGCCGATCCGCGCCGAGTACCAGCGCTGGGCGAGCCCGAGCACCGCCTCGAGCAGCGCCAGGGCCGCGACGGTGAGCGCCAGGCCGACGACGACGCTCTGCTTGTGCGGGATGATGCCGTGGTCGATGATCCCCTTGAGCAGCAGCGGGTTGGCCACCACGATCACGGCGCCGAGCGCGTTCAGCGCCAGGAAGAGCACCAGGTCGCGGACATAGGGACGGGCGTACCCCGCGATCCGCCTGACGGTCCCCTTGGCCAGCCTCTTCCGCGTGACCGAGCTGTCGCGCCGGAACGAGGCCATCACCTGCCAGCCGTTCCCCGGCATCCCGGGCATCCCCATTCGGGCCCTCCAATGGTCCTCGCGGCGCGGGCGCCGCGGAGCGCGGGCGCCCGCCGGTGCACGTCGTCCAGCGACGCCGTCGAGCGAACGTAATCAAGTAAGCATCTCAGCTCGCACCGAGCACAACGCCCCGGAACCGCCACGCCTTCCCGATCCCGGCCCCGATCCCCCGCCCCGATCCGGCCACCCGGCCACCGCCCCGGCCCCTTCCCAAACTGGATCTTGTGGGGTTCACTCCCATGTGACATTTCAGTCACCGCAGGCTCTACTCCCCCAGGAGCCCCCATGAAGCGATTCATCACGGCGGGCGCGGCCGCCCTCGCGGTCGTGACGCTCACGGCGCTGGCGCCGGGCGCGTCCGCCGCGACGCCGGGCGCACCGGCCGGAAAGCCGTCCGGGAAGCCCTCAGGAAAACCGTCAGTCCAGATCCGGGACGGCGAGACGCAGCCGGTGTTCTCGCGGGCGGACGCGGTCAGTCAGACCGTCAACATCGAGACCACCGTCGACAGCGACCACGACGGCAAGCGCGACACCGTCCAGTTGCGGATCATGCGCCCGAAGGAGACCGGGCAGGGCCTCAAGGTCCCGACGATCATGGAGCCGAGCCCGTACTGGGCGGGCATCCTCGACGTCCCGAACCACCCCGTCGACATCGGCGGGGCGCGCGGCCTGGCGGCCACGCGGTTCCAGCGGAACCTGGCCGACGTCTTCCCCGGCTACTACGACAACTACTTCCTGCCGCGCGGGTACGCCGTCGCGGACCTGGACAGCCTGGGCACCGGCGGGTCGACCGGCTGCCCGACGTCCGGGGCGCGCAACGAGCAGGCGGGCGCGAAGGCCGCGGTGGACTGGCTGAACGGCCGGGCGCGCGGCTGGGCCCCGGACGGGACGCCGGTCAGGGCCGACTGGTCCACCGGCAACGTCGGCATGATCGGCCAGTCCTACGACGGGACGCTGCCGAACATGGCCGCCGCGTCCGGCGTGGACGGCCTGAAGGCGATCGTCCCGATCGCGGGCATCTCCAACTGGTACGACTACTACCGCGACAACGGCGCGGTGATCGCCCCCGGCGAGTACCAGGGCGAGGACCTGGACGTGCTCGCCAAGGCCGTCCTGACGCGGCAGAACCCCGAGGTCTGCAAGAAGGTCATCGACGACATCGAGGCCCGCGAGGACCGCGACACCGGTGACTACAGCGCCTTCTGGGACGAGCGCAACTACGTCAAGGACGCCAGGCGGGTGAAGGCGGCCGTGATGGTCGTCCACGGGCTGAACGACTGGAACGTCAAGACCGAACAGTCCGTCCGGTGGTGGAACGCCCTGAAGGAGGCGGGCGTCCCGCGCAAGCTGTGGCTGCACCAGGCCAACCACGCGACCCCGTTCCGGTGGCGGATCGACGAGTGGCTGCGGCAGACGCACCACTGGTTCGACCGGTACCTGTACGGCGTCCGCAACGGCATCGAGAACGAGCCGAAGGTCGACATCCAGCGTCCGGACGGCTCGTGGGAGACCGCGAAGGACTGGCCGCTGCCCGGCACCCGGACGCTCCCGGTCAGCCTGAACCCGGGGTCCGCCCCGGGCGGCCAGCCGGGCGTCCTCGGGACGCGTCCCCAGGGCGGCGCCCCGCAGGCGTTCACCGACGAGGGCCGCACCCGCACCGCCGAGCAGCTGCTCACCGGCGAGGACAAGGCCGACCCGAACCGGCTGGCGTACCTGACCGGGCCGCTGTCCGCGCCGCTGCGGGTGAACGGCATCCCGAAGGCCGACATCCGGGCCTCGCTGAACGGGTCGTCGCCGTACCTGACCGCGCTGCTGGTGGACTACGGCACCGACACGCGGCCGACGGGCGCCCGGATCACCACGACGGACAAGGTCTGCTACGGCCAGAGCGTCCCCGGTGACGAGGGCTGCACCCTGCGGCAGGAGCTCGCCACCGAGACGGCCCCCTACAAGATCATCACGCGGGGCTGGCTGGACGCGCGCAACCGGACCTCGATCTCCCGCAGCGAGCCGCTCACGCCCGGGAAGACCTACTCCTTCCGCTGGGACCTGCAGCCGACCGACTACACGGTCAAGGCCGGCCACCGGCTCGGCGTGATCATCCTGTCCACCGACTACGACTACACGCTCCGGTATCCGGCGGGCACCGCGGTGACCCTCCGGCCGGGCGCCAGCCGCGTTCTGCTGCCGATCGCTCCGGGCGGGGATACTTCGCTTCGGTAACCGAAATATCCGGAATCTGTCACAGGGGTGGCCGAAAACCGGATCTTTCCGTAAGAATGGCTCCGCCGTGCGGACGGGCGCGCCGTCCGCACGGCGGGTTTTCTCCACTTGACCGAATGGGAAGTGGAACGTTCCTCTTCGGCTCCGGCCGACCTTGACCGGCCGCGTCCGCGCGGCCGGTCAGCCGCGGAAGGCGGCCGCCAGCGCGCGCAACCGGACGAGCTGCTCACGCCGCTCGGCCGCGCACTGCTCGTCCAGGGTGTTCAGCGGCGCCGCGAACAGCAGCCGCTTGGTCGCGACGGCGGCCTCCGCGTTGACCGCGAGCAGCTCGGCCGTCAGGGCCTCCACCCCGGCGTCCAGGCCGCCCGTCGGGACGACCCGCTCGACCAGGCCGAGTCGGGCCGCCTCGGCGGCGTCCACCGTCCGGGCGGTGAGGCACAGCTCGACCGCCCGGTTGACGCCCACGATCTCGACCAGGGGTTTGGTGCCGGTCAGATCCGGTACCAGGCCGAGCGCGGGCTCCTTCATGCAGAACTTCGCGTCCTCCGCGGCGATCCGGATGTCGCAGGCCAGCGCGAGCTGGAAGCCCCCGCCGATCGCGTGCCCGTGCACCGCCGCGACGGTGACGATCTCCGGATTCCGCAGCCAGGTGTAGCCCTCCTGCAGGTCCGCGATGAAACGGTCGCCCGTCTCGTCGTCGGCCTCGAAGGGGAACCCCCCTTCCCCGCCGGAGAACATCGACAGGTCGATGCCGGCGGAGAACGACGGGCCGTCGCCCCGCAGGACGACGACCCTCACCTCCGGCGGGAGCGTGCGGCCGATGGCCGCCAGCATCCGCCAGGTGGCGAAGGTCATGGCGTTGCGCCGCTCGGGCCGGGCGAGCGTGACGGTCGCGACCGCCCCGTCCACCTCGAGCCGCAACCCGCCCTCGGCGAGCTCCGCCTCGCTGGGCGGCCCCGCCGTCGTGGCCGGTTCCGGCCGCCTGAGCTCCGCTTCCGCCATGACAAACCCCTTCTCCGCTGTGACGACGTCGGCACGGCGGGACGGGGCGACCCGCGCGCCGCACGCGCGGGGACGGTACCCGGCCCGCCGTCGCGACCGAACCCTACTCGGTCGCCCGCGACGGCAGGTCAGGCGGTCCGCCCGTCCGGGGGGACGCGCTCCGCGCCGGGTGCGGCCGGGCGCGGGCGGGATCCCTCCGGACCAGGCCCGGGGTCAGGACTTCTTGCCGCGGGTCGCCCCTCCGCGACCGCGCAGGTTGACGCCGGATTCGGTGAGAATCCGGTGGATGAAGCCGTAGGAGCGGCCGGTGGCGGCTGCCAGGGCGCGGATGCTCTCGCCGGAGTCGTACCTCTTCTTGAGTTCCGCCGCCAGCTTGTCGCGCTCGGCACCGGTCACGCGGGTGCCCTTCTTGAGGGTCTCGGCCACGAGTACCTCCCGTAGTGATGTGGTGACCGCTGCGTTATCCCCCGCCATGATCAGTCATTCCCGCGCGTTCGGCTACCCACTCCGCCAGAAAAGATCTGTCGAACTCCCCATGCAGGTCACGCAAGTGCCACCAGATCGGCAAACTCGTCACTCCAGATGTCCTCGACCCCATCCGGAAGCAAAATCACTCTTTCCGGCCGGAGCGCCTGGACCGCACCCTCATCGTGCGTCACCAGGACGATGGCCCCGGCGAATGTCCGCAGCGCGCCGAGGATCTCCTCGCGGGACGCCGGGTCGAGGTTGTTGGTCGGCTCGTCCAGCAGCAGCACGTTGGCGCTGGAGACGACCAGCATCGCGAGCGCGAGCCGGGTCTTCTCGCCGCCGGACAGCACTCCGGCGGGTTTGTCCACGTCGTCCCCGGAGAACAGGAAGGAGCCGAGGATCTTGCGGACCTCGACCGGCGGCAGGTCCGGCGCGGCGGACTGCATGTTCTCCAGCACCGAGCGCTCGACCTCGAGGGTCTCGTGCTCCTGGGCGTAGTAGCCGACGCGCAGCCCGTGGCCGGGGACGACCTGCCCGGTGTCGGGGGCGTCCTGGCCCGCCAGCATGCGCAGCAGCGTCGTCTTGCCCGCGCCGTTCAGGCCGAGGATGACCACCCGGCTGCCGCGGTCCACCGCGAGGGAGACATCCGTGAAGATCTCCAAGGAACCGTACGACTTGGACAAACCTTCCGCGGTGAGCGGGGTCCGGCCGCACGGGGCGGGGTCCGGGAAGCGGATCTTGGCCACCTTGTCGGCCTGCCGCTCGTCCTCCACGCCCGCCAGCAGCTGCCGGGCCCGCCGGTCCATCTGCTGGGCCGCCTTGGCCTTGGTGGCCTTGGCGCGCATCTTGTCGGCCTGGGACAGCAGCGTGGTCGCCTGCCGCTGGGCGTTGGCGCGTTCCCGCTTGCGGCGGCGCTCGTCGGTCTCCCGCGCCTCCAGGTACTTCTTCCAGCCGACGTTGTAGATGTCGACGACACTGCGGTTGGCGTCCAGGTGGAACACCCGGTTCACCACCACGTCGAGCAGCTCCACGTCGTGGCTGATCACCACCAGGCCGCCCTGGTGCGACTTGAGGAAGTCGCGCAGCCACGCGATCGAGTCGGCGTCCAGGTGGTTGGTCGGCTCGTCCAGCAGCAGGGTGTCGGCGTCGGAGAACAGGATGCGGGCCAGCTCCACGCGGCGCCGCTGGCCACCGGACAGGGTGCCGAGCGGCTGGCCGAGGACGCGGTCGGGCAGCCCGAGGCTGGACGCGATGGACGCCGACTCCGCCTCGGCGGAGTAGCCGCCGAGGATGTGCAGCCGCTCCTCCAGCCGCCCGTACTGCCGGACGGCCTTGTCCCGGTCGGCACCGGTCTTGGTGGCCATCCGCTCCTCGGCGGCGCGCAGCTTGCGGATCACCTCGTCCAGGCCGCGCGCGGACAGGATCCGGTCGCGGGCGAGCTCCTCGAGGTCGACGCCGCGCGGGTCCTGGGGGAGGTAGCCGAGCGTGCCGGAGCGCGAGACCCCGCCCGACGCGGGGTGCGCGTCGCCGGCGAGCACCTTGGTGAGCGTGGTCTTGCCCGCGCCGTTGCGCCCGACCAGGCCGACCCGGTCGCCGGGGTTGACCCGGAAGGTGGCGCCCTCGATCAGCAGCCGGGCCCCGGCGCGCAGCTCGATGTCGTTCGCGATGATCACAAGTGTTCCCTGACGGATGAGGCGGGTGGAGGCGCAGCCGATCAGTCTACGTGGACGCGCCGGACGGTCCGGCCATGCCGAAAACCGTCAAACACATGTACGAACGCTGGGCGTGGCGTGAACATGCCCGGGAACACCAGCCGGAGAGCCGGGACCAGCCCGGCCTCAAGGAGGGGAACCGTCATGGTGCACGTGACCGGTAACCAGCCGCTCGGTACTCCGAACTACATCGACATCGGCGTCCCGGACATCGCGCGCGCGAAGAAGTTCTACGGCGGGCTGTTCGGCTGGAGCTTCCAGAGCCTCGGCCCGGGCGCCATGGGCTACGAGGCCGTCATCCTCGACGGCCAGATGATCGCGGGGATCGCCGAGGTCCCCGGCGAGGACACCGGCGGACGCCACTGGTGGAACCTGTACTTCGCGACCGACGACGCCGACGGCACGCTCAAGCGGATCACGGACGCGGGCGGCGAGGTCGTCCAGCCCGTCGGGGACGTGTTCGAGCACGGCCGGATGGCCATGGTGAAGGACGCGGGCGGCGCCCAGTTCGGCCTCTGGCAGGGCAAGGCCATGGCGGGCTCGGGGATCGTCAACGAGCCGGGGTCGTTCGGCTGGGAGGAGCTCCACACCCGCGACGTCGACAAGGCGCGGCCGTTCTACGAGGCGGTGTTCGACCTGCGCTCGGAGAAGGTGGACGCCGGGCCGAACATGGAGTTCTACGTGCTCGCCCGCCCGGACGACCGTCCGGTCGGCGGGATCGCGCGCGACGACGACCGCGAGATCCCCCTGTGGGTCGTGTACTTCCAGGTGGCCGACGCCGACCAGGCCGTCCGGCGGGTCAAGGAGGGCGGCGGCACCCTCAAGGACGGCCCCTGGGACACCCCGTACGGCCGGATGGCCGACGTCAGGGACCCGTTCGGCGTCGAGTTCCGGGTGATCCACAGCACGGAGCAGTGAACCGCGCGGTGAGGCACGTGGTGAGGCGCACAGTGACGCGGGTCACCGCCCGCCCGGGGGGACGGGTAGGTGAACGGGTACGGCGAACGGCTGTCCGCTGTGCCGTTGATCGGGAAAGATGTCCCCCATGTGGTTGGCTCCCGAACGCAGGTCGGCACGCCGGTGGGCGGTCCCCGTCCTCGTCCTCGGCGCGGGTCTGGTGGTCGGCGGGGTCCTGGTGGCCGACGGCCGCCGGGGCACCGCGCTGATCGCCCTGGCGGTGCTCGCCGGGTACGCGGCGCATCTGGCGTACCGGCGGGACGAGCAGGGCCTGGCGATCAGCGAGGCGTTCGGCCGCGGGCACCGGGGTCGGACGCACCTGAAGGCCGCGGCGATGACCGGGGACGTGCTGTCGGCGGGCCTGGTCGCCGCGCTGGTCGTCCAGGCGCTGCGCGGCGCCGACGTCGCGCCCTACGCGTGGCTGGCGCTGCTCGCCGGGGTGACCTACCTGGTGTCGGCGCTGGCGGGCGGCCGGGCGCCGTAGCGGGGCCGCCCGCCTGCGCCAACGGGCGGTGAGGTTCGCCGCGCGGTGACGAAATGTTGGTGAACGTCGGCTGACGACGCTCGTTTTATCCGGTTTGACCAGCGATGATGCGGTCGTGTCACCGCAAGAAGTGCTGATCCCGGCGCGGGAGCTGTTCCAGCCGGTCATCGACCTGGAGTCCGGCGCGGTCGTCGCCGTCGAGGCGCTGGCCCCGGACGCCGGGGCGCTGCCCCTGGACCCCCGGCTGAGCCCCGAGCCCACCGACGACGCCGTCCGCGCCGACCTCGGCCGCGCCGCGCACGCCGCCGAAGCGGGCGCCCTGCTGCCCACCCGGCTGCCGCTGCTGGTCACCGTCCGGGCGGAGACGGTCGCGCGCGGCGAACCCGTGCTGGCCGAGCTGCACCGCCGGCTGTCGGCGACCGGACGGCGGCCCGGCGAGTTCATCGTCGCCGTCGCCGGGGGCTTCCCCCCGTTCCAGCGGCAGGCCGTCGCCGCGTCGCTGAGCGCGCTGCGCCGGGCCGGCTACCTGGTCGGGCTGGGCGAGCTGGGCGCCGCGCACGCGCCGCTGGACCTGCTCGCCGAGACCGTCCCGTACCTGGTCGCGGTGCATCCCGACCTCGTCCACCGCGCGCGCTCCGACCCGCGCCGGGAGGCGCTCGTGCGGGCGCTGGTCGACATGGCGCACGGCCTCGGCACGCACCTGCTCGCGCCCGGCCTGGCCACCGAGGAGCAGGTCCTCCAGCAGCGCGGGCTGGGCGTCCGGCTGGCGCAGGGCCCGGCGTTCGCGCCGCCCGGATGGCGTCCGGGGATGCCGGTCAGGGTCCCGGTGGCCGGGCGGGACGGGGGCGGTCCGGCGCGTCCGGCGGCCTCGGACCTCGGGCCGCGCGTCTCGGAGTTCACCCTCCCGGCCATGACGCTGCCCGAGACCGCGACCGCCGACGAGGTCCTGACCACGCTGAACGCCGAGACGGGCGCGACGAGCGTGGTGCTCGTGGACGCCCGCCAGCGCCCGGTCGCGACCGTCGACCGCACCCGGTTCCTGCTGAAGCTGTCCGGGGCCTACGGGCACGCGCTGCACGCGCACCGCCCCGCCGTCCGGCTCGCCGACGCGCCGCGCCACGTGCCGCGCACCGTCCCGGCGGTCGCGGCCCTGCGCGCGGCCGGGCAGGAGGCCGAGCGCGTCTACGACGACCTGGTCGTCACCGACGAGGTGGGCCGCTGCCTCGGGATCGTCCGGGTGGCGGACCTGATCCGCGGCATGGCCCCCTGACCCCTGTCCGGGTCGTCGGCGCAGGCCGTCAGGGCAGGTGGTCGGGCAGGCCGTCAGCGGAGGTCGTCGGCGTGCTCGCGGGCCAGGATCGCGGCCTGGACGCGGCTGCGCAGCTCCAGCTTGGCCAGGATCCGGCTGACATGGGTCTTGGCCGTCGTCTCCGCCATCTCGAGGCGCTCGGCGATCTGCTGGTTCGACAGGCCGTCCCCGAGGCAGGCCAGGACGTCCCGCTCGCGCTGGGTCAGCACGTCCAGCGCGACGGGCTCGGCGGGCACGGGCGCGGACGCGAACGCGCCGATCAGCCGCCGGGTGACCTGCGGCGCGATCACGCCCTCCCCCGCCGCGACCGTCCGGACGGCCTCCACGAGGCGGTCGGCGTCCACGTCCTTCAGCAGGAACCCGGCCGCGCCCGCGCGCAGCGCCCCGAACACGTGCGCGTCGGCGTCGAACGTCGTCAGGACGAGCACGTCGGCGATCCCGGCGACCTCGCGGGTCGCGGCGATCCCGTCCATCCGCGGCATCCGGACGTCCATCAGGACCACGTCCGGGCGCAGCTCGCGGGTGAGCGCCACGGCCTCCTCGCCGTCGGCGGCCTCCCCGACCACCTCGACGTCCGGGGCCGCGCGGAGGATCAGCGCGATCCCGGCCCGCACCGCCGCCTGGTCGTCGGCCACCAGAACCCTGATCACCGCGCCTCCCTTCCGTCCACCCCGCCGTCCAGGGGCAGCTCCGCCCGGACCACCCAGCGCCCGCCGGCCGCCCCGGCGTCGAACTCCCCGCCGAGCAGCGTGGCCCGCTCCCGCATCCCGATCAGCCCGGCGCCGGACCCCGGCAGCCGCGAGGCCCCGCCGAGCGGGCTGGTCACCTCCACGCGCACCAGGCCCGTCCCGTAGGTCAGCCGCACCTCGGCCCGTCCCGGCCCGCCGTGCTTGAGCGCGTTCGTCAGCGACTCCTGCACGATCCGGTACGCGGCGAGCTCGACGGCCGCGGGCGGCGCGTACGGCTCCCCCACGACCTCCAGGCATGCCGACAGGTCCGAGCGGGCCACGTGCCCTACGAGCCGGTCCAGCTCGGACAGGCGGGGCGCGGCGGGCGGGTCGGTCCCGTCGTCCCGCAGCAGGCCGATCATGCGCCGCATCTCCGCCAGCCCCTGGACGCTGTTCTCCCGGATGACCACCATGGCCCGCCGCAGCCCCTCCTCGTCCAGGTCGCGGACGCGCAGCAGGGCCGTGGAGTGCAGCGCCACCGCGCTCAGGTGGTTGGCGACCACGTCGTGCAGCTCCCGCGCCATCCGCGCCCGCTCGGCCGTCACGGCGGCCAGCCGGTCCATCTCCGCCAGCCGCGCCACCTGCCCGGCGCGCTCCCGCTCGGCCTCCGCGCGGTCCCGGTGCTCCCGGACGATCATGGCGGTCAGCACCGGCGTCAGCCAGGTCGTCCCGGCGACCGCGCCGAGCACGATCCCCGGCCCGAGCCGGCCGACCGCCACCCCGCCCGCGGCCACCACCGACAGCGACGCCCCGACCGTCGCCCCGAGCAGCCACCGCACCGCCCCGCGCGGCCCGTACAGCGTCGCCGCGTACAGGGCGTCGGTGTAGATCACCGCCCCGCCGATGCTGGGCCCGAGGACCACCTCGAAGGCGTTCCCGGCGGTCGAGATCGCCAGGCCCGTCATGGGGGCCGTCCGGCGGAACAGCATCCCGACGCACATCACCGCCAGTGGGACGGCCCGCAGCCCCACCGGCGCGCTCCAGCCGTGCACCGTCCACCGCACGTACCCGTGGGAGAGCAGGAGCAGGACACCGCCCGCGAACGCGAGCGGCGCGATCAGGGCGTCCTGCCTGGTGGTGAAGCGCTGCACCCCCCTATCTCAGCACCCCGGCAGGGCCCGTACGCCCCTCCCCGGGCGGGACCGGCCCTACATCCTTCGGAGTACGGACGATCTCCGGCGCGGGTCAGGCGGCAGAGGTCAGGCGGCCACGGCGCGGAGGGTGAGGGTGATCAGGGGCAGGTCGAACTCGCCCTCGGCGGTCTCCGGGGTGGCGCGCAGGTGGTCGACGATCCGGCCCAGCAGGACGTCGCGCTCCGGGCCGTCCATGATCAGGACGTGGGAGTGGGTGCCGATCGTCGCGGCCATCGACTCGGCCGTCCGGGGCTGGACGTGCGGGAACTCGGTCTGCTCGACGTTCGGGAACAGCGGGTGCTCGGGCAGGCCCCGGGGACGCCCCCGGGCCACCGGGAAGCCGCTCCGGGCGATCCGCTTCATCTCCGCCACCCACGGGACGGCGGAGTCGTCCCGGTTCCAGAGGCCGCCCATGACGCCGCCCGGAGCCAGGACGCGGTGGATCTCCGGGTAGGCCCGGTCCAGGTCGAACCAGTGCATGGCCTGGCCGATCAGGACGGCGTCCACCGAGCCGTCCGGCAGCGGGATCTCCTCGGCGGCGCCCTCCAGCGCGGTCACCCCGGGGTGCGCGCGGCGCAGCTCGTCCAGCATCGCGGGGTCCGGCTCGACAGCGGTGATCGCCTCGGCCGGGATCCCGGCGGCGGCGAGGACGCCGGTCAGCTTGCCCGTCCCGGCCCCCAGATCGAGCACACGGGCCGGACGGCCCTCGAGCCGGTCCAGCACCCACCGGACGGCGGCGATCGGGTAGTCGGGGCGTTCGGCGGCGTAGGCGGCAGCGTTCGCGCCGAACGAGGCGGCGCGGCGGGCCGTGAGGTCCTCGGGAGACTCCGGAAGGGCGTCGGGCATGGGGTCCAGGCTAGGACGGCGAAGGCCGCACCCCGGAGCGGGGTGCGGCCTTCGGGCAACGCCTCAGGTCAGGCGCCCGGAGCCCGTCCGGCACGGCCCTGGACGGGTCGCGGGACGGGTGTGGACCGGGTGCGGGACGGGTGGCTCAGACGTTGAAGCCGAGGGCGCGGAGCTGGTCCCGGCCCTCGTCGGTGATCTTGTCCGGGCCCCACGGCGGCAGCCAGACCCAGTTGATCTTCACGTCCTGGACCAGGTCCGCCAGCGCGCTGTGCGCCTGGTCCTCGATCACGTCGGTGAGCGGGCACGCGGCGCTGGTCAGCGTCATGTCCAGCGTGGCCACCCCGTCGGTGATGTTCACCCCGTAGACCAGGCCGAGGTCCACGACGTTGATGCCGAGCTCCGGGTCCACCACGTCGCGGAGGGCCTCCAGGACCTCCTCGTCCGGGGTGGCGTCGGGCTCCGGCTCGGGAGTGCGCGACCCGGCCGCCTCGGCGGTCTCGGGCTCACTCACGGCCTCGGCGGCCGTCTCCGGCGCGGCCGGGGCCTCCGTGACGGCCTCCACGGCCTCGGTCTCGATCTCTGTGACGTTCTCGCTCATGCTGCCTCTCCCAGGGCGCGGGCGGTCGCGTCCTTGAACGCCATCCAGGCGAGCAGGGCGCACTTGATCCGGGCGGGGTACTTCGACACCCCGGCGAAGGCGATGGCGTCTTCCAGGACGTCCTCGTCCAGGTCGACCTCCTGGCCGCGCGACTGCATCAGCGTGAGGAACTCCTCGCCGACGCCCATCGCCTCCTTGACCGACTTGCCGATGACCAGATCGGTCATGACCGACGCGCTGGCCTGACTGATCGAGCAGCCCATGGCGTCGTACGAGACGTCCGCGACGACCGCGTTCCGGCCCGCGCCGTCCAGGTGCACGCGCACCGTCGTCTCGTCCCCGCAGGTGGGGTTGACGTGGTGCGCCTCGCCCTCGAACGGCTCCCGCAGCCCCTTGTTCAGGGGGTTGCGGTAATGGTCCAGGATGACCTCCTGGTACATCGCCTCAAGCTGCATGGCTTCCGTTTCCTCGTGAGGGGCCTTCGTCGTCCTTCAACAGCCCGCGGGATCAGGCTGTTCCGAAGAACTTCTGGGCCTGCCGGACGCCGTCGGCCAGCGCGTCGACGTCCGCCAGGGTGTTGTGGACGTAGAACGACGCCCGGGTGGTGGCGGGGATGCCGAACCGGCGGCAGATCGGCTTGGCGCAGTGGTGTCCGACCCGGACCTCCACGCCCAGCTCGTCCAGCACCTGGCCGACGTCGTGCGGGTGGATCTCGTCCACCGTGAACGACACCGCGCCGCCGCGCGCCTCGGTGGTGCCCGGGCCGATCACCCGGACGCCCGCGATCTCGCCGAGCCGCTCCAGCGCGTACCCGGTGAGCGCGACCTCGTGCGCGTGGACGTTCGCCATGCCGAGGTCCGACAGGTAGTCGACCGCCGCGCCGAGCGCCACGGCCTGGGCCACGTTCGGCGACCCGGCCTCGAACCGCTGCGGCGGGGGCATGAACGTCGTGCCCTCCATCGTGACGGTCTCGATCATCGAGCCGCCGGTGATGAAGGGGGGCATCGCCTCGAGCAGCTCGGAGCGGCCCCAGAGCACGCCGACCCCGGTCGGGCCGAGCATCTTGTGGCCCGAGAAGGCCAGGAAGTCGGCGCCGAGGGTCGCCACGTCCACGGGCATGTGCGGGACCGACTGCGCGGCGTCCAGCACGACCAGCGCGCCGACCTGGCGGGCCCGCGCGGCGATCAGCTCGACCGGCGGGACGGTGCCGAGCACGTTCGACTGGTGGGTGAGCGCGACGAGCCTCGTCCGCTCGTTCACCAGCGTGTCGAGCTCGGCGAGGTCCAGGCGGCCCTCGTCGGTGATGCCGAACCAGCGCAGCGTCGCGCCCGTCCGCTGGCAGAGCTGCTGCCAGGGGACGAGGTTCGCGTGGTGCTCCATCTCGGTGACGAGGATCTCGTCGCCGGGCCCCACCCTGAACCGGTCGGCCTCGGGACCGGACGTGGCGGCGTTGCTCATCGCGTACGCCACCAGGTTGATCGCCTCGGTCGCGTTCTTGGTGAACACGATCTCGCCCGGCACCGCCCCGACGAACCGCGCGATCTTCTCGCGCGCGCTCTCGAACGCGTCCGTCGCCTCCTCGGCGAGCAGGTGCGCGCCGCGGTGCACGGCCGCGTTGTGCCGCTCGTAGAACTCCCGCTCGGCGTCCAGCACCTGGACGGGCTTCTGCGAGGTCGCCCCGGAGTCCAGGTAGATCAGCGGGTTCCCGCCCCGGACCGTCCGCTGGAGGAGGGGGAAGTCCTTCTTGATCTCCTCGGGCAGCAGGGTCACGACGACGCGCCCGCCTTCACGTACTTCTCGTAGCCCTCGTTCTCCAGGACGTCGGCCAGCTCCGGGCCGCCCTGCTCGACGATCCGGCCGGCGGCGAACACGTGCACGAAGTCCGGCTTCACGTACCGCAGGATGCGGGTGTAGTGCGTGATCAGCAGGACGCCGGTCTCCGGGTCGCCGTCGTGGAACCGGTTGATGCCCTCGGAGACGACCTTCAGGGCGTCCACGTCCAGGCCGGAGTCGGTCTCGTCCAGCACGGCGATCTTCGGCTTGAGCATCTCCAGCTGGAGGATCTCGTGCCGCTTCTTCTCGCCGCCGGAGAAGCCCTCGTTCAGCGAGCGCTGCGCGAACGCCGGGTCGATGGCCAGCGCGTCCATCGCCGCCTTGCTCTCCTTGGCGAACACGCGCAGCTTCGGCGCCTCGCCGCGGACGGCGGTGACCGCCGAGCGCAGGAAGTTCGACACCGACACGCCCGGCACCTCCACCGGGTACTGCATCGCCAGGAACAGGCCCGCGCGGGCCCGCTCGTCGACGCTCATCGCCAGGACGTCCTCGCCGTCCAGGGTGACCGTGCCGGAGGTGACGGTGTACTTCGGGTGGCCCGCGATCGCGTAGGCGAGCGTGGACTTGCCGGACCCGTTCGGGCCCATGATCGCGTGGGTCTCGCCCGCCTTCACGGTCAGGTCGACGCCGCGCAGGATCTCCTTCGCGTCCTCGCCCGCTCCGACGGAGACGTGCAGGTCGCGGATCTCAAGAGTGGCCATGATCAGTGTTTCCTAGTCCTCGGAGTCGAGCGAGACGTAGACGTCGCCGTCCTCGACCTTGACCTTGTAGGTGGCGACGGGCTGCGTCGCGGGCGGGTTGGTGGGCTTGCCGCTCCGCAGGTCGAAGCAGGAGCCGTGCAGCCAGCACTCGATGGTGCCGTTGTAGATCTCGCCCTCGGAGAGCGAGACCTCCGCGTGCGAGCAGATGTCGCTGACCGCGAACACCTCCTCGCCACTGCGCACCACCGCGACCGGAGTGTCGTCCACCTCGACGGCGAGCGCGCCGTCCGCGGGGATCTCCGCCAGCGGGCAGACCTTCACGAAGCTCATCGGCCCTGCACCGCCCCGGGGGCGGGAGCCCGGTCGAGCTCGGCCTCGATCGCCTCGGAGACCTTCTCCCGGACGTCCTCGACCTCGATCCGGTCGACGAGCTGGCCGAGGAAGCCCCGGACCACCATGCGCCGGGCCTGGTCGAACGGGATGCCGCGCGCCTGGAGGTAGAACAGGTGCTCGTCGTCCATCCGCCCGGACGCCGACGCGTGACCCGCACCGGCGACCTCGCCGGTCAGGATCTCCAGGTTCGGCACCGAGTCGACCCGCGTCCCGTCGGTGAGGACGAGGTTGCGGTTCAGCTCGTAGGTGTCGGTGCCCTCGGCCTCGGCACGGATGATCACGTCGCCGATCCAGACCGCGTGGGCGTCCTGGTCCTGCAGCGCGCCGCGGTAGTCCACGCGGCTGCGGCAGGTCGGGACGGTGTGGTCGACCAGGAGCCGGTGCTCCAGGTGCTGTCCGCCGTCCACGAAGTACACGCCGTACAGTTCGGCGTCGCCGCCGCGCTCGGCGTACTCGATGGACGGGGAGATCCGCACCACGTCGCCGCCCAGGCTGATGTTGTGCGAGGTGAACCGGGCGTCCCGGCTCAGCTTCGCGTGCTGCCGGGCGACGTGGACGGCGTCGCCGTCCCAGTCCTGGAGGCTGATGACCGACAGCGAGGCGCTGTCGCCGACCACGAACTCCACGTTCTCGGCGTAGACCGCCGAGCCGCGGTGGGTCAGCACGACCGTCGCCTTGGCGAACGGCTCCACGATCACCGTGGTGTGCCCGTACGCCGCGCCGGACGCGTCCTCGCCGTGCCGCCGGATGACGATCGGGGCGGTCGCCTCGACCTCCTTCGGCACGGTCACGACGGTGGCCTCGGTGAACGAGGTCCACGCCTGCGCGCTCACGCGGTCGGCGGGCACGAGGGCCTTGCCGAGGCGCTCGTCGTCGCGGCCGACGGTCTCGACCGTGATCGCGGACGGCGCCTCGACCTCGGTGATGACCTTGCCGGACGCGTCGGCCGTGCCGTTGTGCAGGCCCTTCAGGCGGCGCAGCGGCGTGAACCGCCACTCCTCCTCGCGGCCGGTCGGCACCTCGAAGTCGGCGACCTCGTAGGACGCCTTCTCGTGCAAGGTCGAGAGAGGCCTGGTGTCGAGCCCCATCAGCCGACGGCTCCTTCCATCTGCAGCTCGATGAGCCGGTTCAGCTCGAGCGCGTACTCCATCGGCAGCTCGCGCGCGATCGGCTCGACGAACCCGCGCACGATCATCGCCATCGCCTCGTCCTCGGTGAGGCCGCGGCTCATCAGGTAGAACAGCTGCTCCTCCGACACCTTGGAGACGGTGGCCTCGTGGCCCATCTCCACGTCGTCCTCGCGGACGTCGACGTACGGGTAGGTGTCGGACCGGGAGATCTGGTCGACCAGCAGCGCGTCGCACTTGACCGTGGACTTGCTGTGCTCGGCGCCCTCCTGGATCTGCACCAGGCCTCGGTAGGACGTCCGGCCGCCGCCGCGCGCCACCGACTTCGACACGATCGTGGACGAGGTGTTCGGCGCGGCGTGCACCATCTTGGCGCCCGCGTCCTGGTGCTGGCCCTCGCCGGCGAAGGCGATCGACAGGGTCTCGCCCTTGGCGTGCTCGCCCAGCAGGTAGACGGCCGGGTACTTCATGGTGACCTTGGAGCCGATGTTGCCGTCGATCCACTCCATGGTCGCGCCCTCGTAGGCGACGGCGCGCTTGGTGACCAGGTTGTAGACGTTGTTCGACCAGTTCTGGATGGTCGTGTAGCGGACGCGGGCGTCCTTCTTCACGACGATCTCGACGACGGCCGAGTGCAGCGAGTCCGACTTGTAGATCGGCGCGGTACAGCCCTCGACGTAGTGCACGTACGAGCCCTCGTCCGCGATGATCAGCGTCCGCTCGAACTGGCCCATGTTCTCGGTGTTGATCCGGAAGTAGGCCTGGAGCGGGATCTCCACGTGGACGCCCGGGGGGACGTAGATGAAGGATCCGCCCGACCAGACCGAGGTGTTCAGCGCGGCGAACTTGTTGTCGCCGACCGGGATCACCGAGCCGAAGTACTCCTGGAAGATCTCCGGGTGCTCCTTGAGGCCGGTGTCGGTGTCGAGGAAGATGACACCCTTCTCCTCAAGATCGTCGCGGATCTTGTGGTAGACGACCTCCGACTCGTACTGCGCGGCGACGCCCGCGATGAGGCGCTGCTTCTCCGCCTCCGGGATGCCGAGCTTGTCGTAGGTGTTCTTGATGTCCTCGGGGAGCTCCTCCCAGGAAGCGGCCTGCTTCTCGGTGGAGCGGACGAAGTACTTGATGTTGTCGAAGTCGATCTCGGACAGGTCCGAACCCCAGCCGGGCATGGGCTTCTTGTCGAACAGCCGCAGCCCCTTCAGCCGGAGGTCGAGCATCCAGTCGGGCTCGCTCTTCTTGGCCGAGATGTCGCGAACGACGTCCTCGTTCAGGCCACGACGCGCCGAAGCGCCGGCCGCGTCGGGGTCGGCCCAGCCGAATTTGTACCTGTCGAGCCCTTCCAGCTCGGGGTGGGCAGCCGTAGTCATAGGGAGGACCCTCCGGTCTCCTCGTCACTGGTGTTCTGAACGTCGGCCCTGGTCGCCTCGCAGAGGGACCGGGAGCTGACGTGGGTGGTGCAGATTCCGTCGCCGTGGGCGATCGTGGCCAGCCGCTGGACGGGGGTGCCCAGCAGGCGGCTGAACGCCTCGGTCTCGGCCTCGCACAGCTGCGGGAACTCCGCGGCGACGTGCGCGACCGGGCAGTGGTGCTGGCACAGCTGCTCGCCGCCCCCCGGCTGCGGTGCCTTGCCCGCGGCGGCGGCGTAGCCGTCGGCGGACAGGGCCTCGGCCAGGCGGCGGACGCGCTGCTGCGGCGGCGCCCCCTGGACGACCGGGTGGTAGCGTCGCTCGAGGTCGGCGATCTGCCGCCGGGCGAACTCGGCCACCGCCCGCTCTCCCGCCGTTTCGGCGAGGAAGCGCAGGGCGCTGGTGGCCAGGTCGTCATAGGCGTGCACGAACGCGTTGCGGCCGGCGTCGGTGATGGCGAACCATTTGGCCGGGCGGCCGCGGCCGCGATGCGCCGGACGGCGGTCGCGACGGACCTCGATCATGCCCTCGGCGACCAGAGCGTCCAGGTGCCGGCGGATCGCGGCGGGCGTCAGGCCCATCCGCTCCCCCAGAGTGGACGCGGTGATCGGGCCGTGTTCGAGAATGAGCCGGGCCACGCGCGCACGGGTGTCGCGCTCGCCGCTCGGCAGCGCCGACGGCACGCCAGCAGACCGCGCGGGGGCGGCCTCGGCGCTGGTCGGCGTCTCGCTCACGTTTTTCACAACATCAGTGTGCCGTAATTCCTTCCCTGCCATCAACCGTTCGCCGGTGCCCTCGCTCACGCAGGCAAGGCTTACCTAACAAGCTTTCCGGGCCTTTTACTCGATCTGGGACTTCTCGGCGTCCTCGCCCCGCAGGACCGCCGCCCGCGCGGCCCGCCAGCGCATGAACACATAGACCGGGATCCCCGCGAACAGCAGCAGGACGCCCTGGTAGACGGCCGAGTACCCGGCCCCGGCGACGAGCCAGATCGTGAACGCGACGGCGATCGCGGAGACCACGATGTCCCGGGCGAAGCGGACCGCCGCCTCCGGACGTCCGACCGGGCCGTGGTCGGTGAGCAGCCAGAGCAGCTGCGCCGCCGCGGAGAACACGTAGGGGACGGCGGCGGTGAAGGTGGTGAGCAGCGCGAGCGCGGTGAACGCGGCCTGGAGCCCGCCGGTGTAGTTCAGCAGGGTGATCCCCGACGCGAGCGCCCCGGCGGCGACCAGGCCGATCCACGGGACGCCGCGCCGGTTCCGGCGCAGGAACATCCCCGGGAACAGGGAGTCGCGGGCTGCGGCGTAGGGCATCCGGGCGCTGATCAGCGTCCAGCCGACGAGCGTCCCGGCTCCGGAGATCACGGCGGCGGCGGCCATGGTCTCGTCCGCGCCGCTCCAGCCGGGGATCATGGCGTGGGCGGCGTCGGCGTAGGGGGCCGTGGAGTGCTCGAGCGTCCCGTGCGGGACGAGCCCGAAGACCGAGATGGTGCCGACGACGTACACGACGGCGGCGGCGACCGTCCCGGCGACGGTGGCGCGCAGGACGTTGCGGCGCGGGTCGTGGACCTCCTCGGCGGCCACGGTGGCCGACTCGACGCCGAGGAAGCTGAACATCAGGACGGCCGCGGCCGCCGAGAGCGAGCCGATCGCGCCGCCGTGCGCGACGAACGGCCCGAAGTTGTCCTTCTTGATGAAGAAGAGCCCGATGAAGGCGACCAGCACGAGCGGGACGAACTTCAGGACGGTGGTGACCACCGCGATCACGCCCGCCCCGCGGACCCCGGCGAGGTTGGCGAGCACGGCCAGCCAGAGCGCGCCGATGGTGACCACCAGGTTCGGGCCCTTGCCGTGCAGCGGGACGAGCACGTTCACGTAGCCCGCCCAGGCGACGACGAGCGCGCCGTTGCTGGCCCAGGACGTGATCCAGTAGGACCAGGCGGTGAGGAACCCGGTCAGCTCACCGAAGGCGTCGCGGGCGTAGACGTACGGACCGCCGGTGTGCGGCAGCCGCCGGGCGAGCCAGCCGAACACGACGGCGAGCAGCACCGAGCAGATCGAGACGACGACGAAGGCGACGATGCCGATCGTTCCGTAGCCGGCGATGGCGGCCGGGAGCTGGAAGACGCCGACGCCGATGACGTTGCCCATGACCAGCGCGGTCGCGCCGGGCAGGCCGAGCACGCGGCGGGGCTGGGGCTCGCCGGAGGCGGCGTCCGCCATCACGGCGGCGCCGCCGGATCCGACCGCGCCGCTACCCGGCATAGCCCCGCGGCAGCACGAGGACGGGGACCCCCGAGGAGCGGACGATCTTGCCCGAGCTCTCCCCCACGAACACCTTGCGCAGCGGGCCCTCGCGGCTGGACATGGTGGCGAGCAGCTCGCCCGGCAGCATGTCGACGGCGCCCAGGGCCTTGTGGACGTGGGTGCCCTGGACGGCCTCGGTCTCGACGTCCTGGACGCCGCGTTCGGCGAGGGCGTCGCGGGCGTGGGCCAGGTCCTTCTCCGCCTGGTCGAACTGGCGCTGGACGACGTCGTCCGCGCCGAGGAAGCGGGCGGGCAGGCCGGACGGGCGCAGCACGAGCGTGACCAGCCGGACGGGCACGTCGAGTTCGAGGGAGAACGACGCGATCAGGTCCATCGTGGCCTGGACGTCCCGGCGACGGTAGTAGGCGAGGCTGAGCCGCTGGAACCGGCCCGGGGCGTCCTCGGCGTAGCCGCGCGGGGCGAGCAGGACCGGGACGGGCGAGCCGTGCAGGAGCTGGTCGGCGGTGCTGCCGATGGCGACGCGGTCGCGGCGTCCGCGCGGCCCGGACCCGATGACGATCAGGGTCGCGCCGACCTCCTCGGCGATCTCGACCAGGCCGCGTCCGCTGCCCCGGTGGGCGTGGACCTTGTAGGTGACGCCGCGCTTGGGGTGCTTCATCTCGGCGAGCCGCTCGGCGGCCTGGGCGCACGCGGCGGCGGACTGCTCGCGCAGGTAGGCGAGCCACTCGGCGTCCACGGAGCCGGGGCCGCGGGCGGGCCAGGCGGGCGGGTGGACGTTGGCGACGACCAGGGGCGCGCCGAGGGTGCGGGCGGCCAGCGAGCCGAGCGCGAGCGCGTCGTCGCCGCGGTCGTCGGGCGAGTAGCCGACCAGGACGCGCCGGTCAAGCCCGTTCCCGTTGCCCTTCCCGTTCCCGTTCCCGTTCCTGGCGGACTTGGCGGACGGTTTCGCCGCGGACGTGGCGTCGCTCATGACGCCCCCTTCTGGGTCGGTGACGGCCCGGTGCCCTGCCGTCCGAGCAGCGAATGGCGGCGGCTGTAGGCGAAGTAGACAACGAGGCCGACGGCCATCCAGATCAGGAAGATCTGCTGGGTCACATGGTCCAGGGTGAAGATCAGCGCGGCGCAGAACAGGACGCCGAGGATCGGGGTGATCGGGTACAGCGGGGTGCGGAAGCTGCGGTTCAGGTCGGGCCGGGACCGGCGGAGCACGATCACGCCGATGTTGACCAGGCCGAACGCGAACAGGGTGCCGATGCTGGTGGCGTCCGCGAGGTGGCCGAGCGGGACGACGGCGGCGAGCAGCGCGATGAACCCCGAGACGATCAGGGTGTTGGCGACCGGCACCCGGCGGTTCGCGCTGACCCGCTGGAACACCCGCGGCACCAGGCCGTCGCGGGACATCGCGAACAGGATGCGGGTCTGGCCGTACATGACCGACAGCACGACGCTGGCGATGGCGATGACGGCGCCGAACGACAGCACGGCGGACGGCCAGGACAGGCCCGTGGCGCGTTCCAGGACGAGCGACAGCGACGCCTCGCTCTCGCCCGCCTTGAACTCCGTCCAGGGCATGGCGCCGACGGCGGCGAGGCCGACCGCGACGTAGACGACGGTGACGATGACGAGCGAGCCGATGATGGCGAGCGGCAGGTCGCGCCGCGGGTTCTTGGCCTCCTCACCGGCCGTGGACGCGGCGTCGAAGCCGATGTAGGAGAAGAACACCTTCGACCCGGCGGCCTGGATCCCGGCCCAGCCCATGGGCGCGAACGGCTTGAGGTTGCCCGTGTCGAAGGCCGTGAAGGCGACCACGCAGAAGAAGATCAGGACGCCGATCTTCAGGAACACCATGACCGTGTTGACCGTGGCGGACTCGGACGCCCCCTGGAGGAGGAGCAGCATCGCCAGCATCACCACGACGATGGCGGGGATGTTCAGGTACCCGCCGGAGCCGGGCGGGTTGCTGATCGCCTCGGGCAGCGTGAAGTGGAACGTCTGCCGGAAGAAGTCGTTCAGGTACTGGCCCCAGCCGACCGCGACGGCCGACACCGAGACGGCGTACTCCAGCAGCAGGCACCAGCCGCTGATCCAGGCGATCAGCTCGCCCATGGTCGCGTAAGTGTAGGAGTAGGACGATCCGGACACCGGGATCGTCCCGGCGAGCTCGGCGTAGGACAGCGCGGAGAACAGCGCGGTGATCGCGGCGAGGATGAACGACAGCACGATGGCGGGCCCGACGAGCGGCACCGCCTCGCCGAGCACCACGAAGATCCCGGTGCCGAGGGTCGCGCCCACGCTGAACATCGTGAGCTGGACCAGGGACATCGAGCGTTTCAGCTCGCCCTGGCCGCCCTCGGCGACGATCTGGTCGACGGGTTTGGTCCGGAACAGGTTGTGCAGCATGGAGCCTGATGAAGCGGTGGCCACGGTGGACCCTGCCTTCGATCGGGAGCCGGTGAGGCCGCTGAATGCCGGTGCAGCTGAACGCCGCTACGACGGGAGGGCGCCCGGTCCGCCCGTCCCGGACCGGTCACCCTATGTCGTTGATCATATACTCTTGGTCACAAAGTGCTGGCCAGGGGCCAGGTGGCGTTCGGCGTGACGATGGTGCCCGCCGTGCCCTCCAGGATCTCCATGCACTGGTCGAGCTTGCCGATCGCGGCCATGTCGCCGGTCTTCTCCACGAACCCGCAGACCGCGTCGATCTTGGGTCCCATGGATCCCGCCGGGAACTCCTCCGAGCGCAGCTCGAACGGCGTGGTGTGCGCGATCGGCTCGGCGCCCGGCGTGCCGAAGCCGCGGACCACGTTCGGCACGTCGGTGAGGATGAGGAAGGCGTCGGCCTCGAGCGTCTCGGCGAGCATCGCGGCGGTGAGGTCCTTGTCGATGACCGCCTCGACGCCCTCGAGCTGGCCGACGTCGTTGCGGATCACCGGGATGCCGCCGCCGCCCGCGCAGACCACGACCGTCCCGGTGCGGACGGCCTGGCGGATCAGCCGGGTCTCGATCACCCGCTGCGGGGTCGGGGACGGCACCACGCGCCGCCAGTAGTCGCCGTCCGGCTTGACCGTCCAGCCGTACTCCTTGGCGAACTTCTCGGCCTCGTCCTTCGCGTAGACCTGCCCGACGAACTTGGTCGGATCGTCGAAGGCCGGGTCCACCGCCGACACCAGGGTCTGGTTGACCAGCGACAGCACCTGGCGTCCGGGCAGCGCGTTCTGCAGCGCCTGGAGCATCCAGTAGCCGATCATGCCCTGGGTCTCGGCGCCGATGGTGTCCAGCGGGTAGGGGCGGGTGAGGTTCGGGTCGTTGATGCTCTCCAGCGCCAGCACGCCGACCTGCGGCCCGTTGCCGTGCGTGATGATCAGCTCGTGGTTCTCGGCGAGCGGCGCGAGCGACTTCACCGCGGTCTGGACGTTGGCGCGCTGGGTCTCGGCGTCGGGCTTGTCCCCGCGTTGCATCAGGGCGTTGCCCCCGAGGGCGACGACGACTCTCATGGTGTCCTCTGATTCGAAGGTCGAAGGGGTCGAAGGAGTGGTCAGCCGAGCGTCGCGACCATGACGGCCTTGATGGTGTGCAGGCGGTTCTCCGCCTCGTCGAAGACGATGGACGCCTCGGACTCGAACACCTCCTCGGTCACCTCCAGCGCGTCCAGGCCGGTCTTGCGGTAGATGTCCTCGCCGACCGTCGTCTCGCGGTTGTGGAAGGCGGGCAGGCAGTGCATGAACTTCACGTTGGGGTTGCCGGTCGCCTTCATGATCTCGGCGTTGACCTGGTACGGCTTGAGCAGCTTGATGCGCTCGTCCCAGATCTCCTTGGGCTCGCCCATCGACACCCACACGTCGGTGACGACGAAGTCGACGCCGTGCACGGCCTCCCGCGCGTCCTCGGTGATGAGGAGCTTGCCGCCGGTCCGGGCGTTGATCTCCTGCGCGGGCTTGACGGCCACGTCCTGTTCGGGCCAGAGGCTCTTCGGCGCGGCGATCCGGACGTCCATCCCGGACAGCGCGCCCGCGGTGATGTAGGAGTGCGCCATGTTGTTGCGGGCGTCGCCGAGGTAGGCGTAGGACATCGAGTTGAGCGGACGTCCGTTGCCGTGCTCGAACATGGTGAGCTGGTCGGCGAGCATCTGGGTCGGGTGCCACTCGTCGGTCAGGCCGTTCCAGACGGGGACGCCGGAGTACTCGGCCAGCTCCTCGACGGTCTTCTGGCTGTTGCCGCGGTACTCGATGCCGTCGTACATGCGGCCGAGGACGCGGGCGGTGTCCTTGGCCGACTCCTTGTGGCCCATCTGCGAGCCGGACGGCGGCAGGTAGGTGACGTGCGCGCCCTGGTCGTAGGCGGCGACCTCGAACGCGCAGCGGGTGCGGGTGGAGGTCTTCTCGAAGATCAGCGCGATGTTCTTGCGCTTGAGGCGGGGCTCCTCGGCGCCGCTGCGCTTGGCCACCTTGAGGTCGGCGGACAGGTCGAGCAGGTACTTCCACTCCTTGGGGGTGAAGTCCAGCTCCTTGAGGAAGCTGCGGCCGTACAGGTTGTAACCCATGGTGTCGGTGTCTCCGTTCGGGCGAGGTGCGGACGAGGTGCGGGCGAGGTGCCGGTCGCCGGTTCGGCCGGGCGGGGTGCCCGCGCCGGGCGAGGCGCGGGCACACGGGCGGACGGTCCGGTGATGCGGATGGTTCGGTCAGGTCGGGCGCGTCAGGCGTCGCGCTCCATCGGGCAGCTCATGCAGCGGGGTCCGCCGCGGCCGCGGCCGAGCTCGCTGCCCCGGATGGTGATCACCTCGATGCCGTTCTTGGTGAGGTAGTTGTTGGTGGTGGTGTTGCGCTCGTAGGCGACGACCACGCCGGGCTCGATCGCGAGGACGTTGGAGCCGTCGTCCCACTGCTCGCGCTCGGCGGCGAACACGTCCTGGTGGGGCGTGAGCACCTTGATCTCGTCCATGTCCAGGGCCCTGCCGATGGCCTTGTGCATGTCCTCGGCCTTGTGGTCGGTGACCTTGAGCTCCTTCTCGGTGTCGCCGGGCTCGACGGTGTACGACGGGAGCATCCCCATCCCGGCGTACTTGGTGAACACGCCCTGGTCGACCATCGTCATGACGGTGTCCAGGTGCATGAAGGCGCGCTTCTGCGGCATCTGGAGGGCGACGATCTTCTTGGCGGACCCCTGCGCGAACAGGGACTTGGCCAGCATCTCGACGGCCTGCGGCTGCGTCCGCTCGCTCATGCCGATCAGCACCGAGCCCTTGCCGATGACCAGGACGTCGCCGCCCTCGATCGTGGCGGGGGCCATCGGGGTGCCCTCGTTCCAGACGTTGAACCCGCCCACGTCCGGCTTGTTGTAGCCGTCGGCGAACAGCGGGTGCCACTTGTAGATGGCCTCCATGTTCACCGTCTCGCGCATCCGGGCCTTCTTCTTCATGGCGTTGATGGACACGCCGTCGTAGACCCAGCAGGAGGTGTCACGGGTGAACAGGTGGTTCGGCAGCGGCGGCAGGATGAAGTCGTCCAGCTGGATGGCGTGGAACGCGATCGACTTGATGTCGTCCATGCGCTCCAGCAGTTCCCGCTTGGTGATGCCGCCGATGAGGAACGAGCCGAGCTCACGCAGGTCCATCGCGTCGAAGGCGTTCCGGATCCCGTCGGTGGCCAGCGGGCCGAACCAGTGCGGGTCGATCACGTAGTCGAGGATGTGCTTCTTGGCCTCGGGGATCTCGATCGTCTCGCGCAGCAGGTCGAGCAGCAGGTGGACCTTGATGCCGCGGGAGCGCAGCACCTTCTGGAACTCCTCGTGCTCCTCCCCCGCGCGCTGCACCCAGAGGACGTCGTCGAACAGCAGGTCCGCGGCGTTGGACGGGGTGAGCCGCTTCAGCGACAGCTCCGGGCGGTGCACCAGCACCTGGCGCAGCTTGCCGACCTCGGAATCGACGTGGAAGGACATGGTTCAGCCTCCTTGCTGACTTGCTGACTTGCTGAGTGGTGGAAGTTCAGGTGTTCGGCGGCGGGAGCGGGGCGGCCGGCGGGCGCCGGCCACCGCCGGGCTCAACCGCCCGGTCCGGATCCGGTGGCGGTGCCTCCTCCGGCGTCCCCTCCGCTTCCTCCGGAGGGACCGGACGGTGCGGGGGTGGTCGCCACGACCTCGCGCCGCGGGCCGTACTCGCCGCGCCGGGCCTTGGTCCAGATGTAGACGACGACTCCGATCAGCATCGCGAGGATGCCGAGCATGACGGCCTGCTCACCGGAGCTGTAGACGATGGCGAAGGAGAAGACCAGCGCGATGATCGTGACCGTCATGTCCTTGGCCATCCGCACCTTGTTGACCTCGCGTCCGCCGGTGACCAGCCAGAACAGCTGGGCCGCCGCGGAGAAGAAGTAGGGGATCGCGGTGGTGAAGGACGCGAAGAGCAGGATCGTGTTGAAGGTGTTCTCTGACGCGTAGGCGAACAGCAGCATCAGGGTGGTCAGGCCGGTCCCGACGAGGATGCCGACGACCGGGGCCTCGCGCTTGGACAGCTTGGCGAACGACTTGGGGAACATGCCGTCGCGGGCCGCGGCCATGGGCATCTCGGCGACCAGCATCGTCCAGCCGTTCAGGGCGCCGATGCCGGAGATGATCGCGCAGACCGCCATCACGTTGCCCCACATGGAGCCGCCGAACATGTTGTTCAGGGAGTCCGCGAACGGGGCGGTGGAGTTCTGCAGCTGGTCGTGCGGGACGGTGCCGAAGACGGCGAGGGTCGCGAGCAGGTACATCACGCCACAGGCCAGGACACCGTAGACGCTGGCCTTGCCGACGTTCCGCTCGGGGTTCTTGATCCGCTCGGCGACGATCGTCACCGACTCCATCCCGGAGTAGATGAACAGGATCAGGCCGAGGGAGAGCGAGATCGCGCTCCACAGCGAGCCGCCGCTGGCGTTGAACGGCCCGAAGTTGGCGGACTTCAGGAAGAACAGCCCGACGATGCCGACGAAGATCAGCGGGACGAACTTCAGGACCGTGGTGACCGTCTGGAAGATCCCGATGTTCTTCACGCCGGTCAGGTTGATCAGCGCCGGGATCCAGATGCCGACCAGGCCGATCGCGATCTGCCCGGCGGTGTTGTCCCAGTGCAGGAAGTGGTTGACGTAGCCGACCCAGGCGACCGCGATGCCCGCGTTGCCGCCCCAGGCGGTGAGCCAGAAGGACCAGGCGCTCCAGAAGCCCATGAACTCGCCGAACGCGCTGCGCGCGTAGGCGTAGGGCCCTCCGGACGCCGGGATGCGCGCGCCGAGCTTGCCGAAGACCAGCGCGAGCGCGACCGCCCCGATGGTGGTGGCGATCATGACCGGGAAGCTGATCGTCCCGATCGCCGCGAGTGACGCGGGCAGAAGGAAGATGCCGGTGCCGACGATGTTGCCGACGACCAGGGCGGTGGACTGCGGGAGACCGAGCTTCCCGGCCTCACCGAGCGCCTGGGCCGGATGCGGTTCCCCGGCCTTGCCGAGTTCGGCCGCCTCCCAGGCCGATGCCGTCGACGGCGTCGACGGTGTCGCACGATCGCTCATATCAGAGCCCCCTCGACCGATCCGATTTCGCCAGCCGCATCGAGGATCATGCGACATGCGGGGAATTACCCCTGGGCGGGTTCACGAAAACTCGCGAACGATCAAGACGCTAGTACGCCCGAAATGCGAGCGGCGTCAGAGGCTTTTCACGTTTACCGCGCGAAGGGTCGCACATGACCCGCACTTGGCACGTCCTGGCCGGTGAACCCCCGTACGTGTGGGTGTTCGGTGAGATTCCGGCTCTCATCGTCGATGGATCGGGGCGTCTTCTTTTACCGCTCTTTGCGTCCCGGACGATGCCCGTGGATCACGCTGCATAGGCGTCGGCGGCGGGTGGTGACGGAGGCCACTCACGGCTCTCATATTCGCCAGATAAATGGCAACGCCCCGGCCGATTTCACATCGGCCGGGGCGTTGCCCGTAAAAGCTCGGAGAAGGCTCCGGGAGGTCAGCCGCGACAGTTCCCGGCGAGCGCCTGGGCGGGGCGCCCGGCGCAGGCCACCGTCGCCCCGGCGGGGGCGTCCGCGCCGTCGATACCACCCTCGGCCCCCGCGCCCGAGGTCATGACCGAGACGACCAGGAACGCGCCGACGAGCAGCGCGCCGACCAGGGCCACCGGGACGAGCGTCCAGCGCGACGGGAGGCCGAGGGCGCTGGTCTCGTAGCCGCCGAACGCCGAGAGGCGGCGGCCGAACTCGGGGTCGTCGCTGGTCAGTCGTCGCGCGATCTCCGTCAGCGTCCTGTGCTCACCCGCCGTCAGCGCCATCTGGTCCCGTCCCCCTGTTCGCCGCACTTCCCGGTTGAGGGTCGGTTTTAGCCGCTTTTGGGCTTTGTGTCCAGTTTTTGGCGCAGACTTTACCTTCGCCCCCGCCGTGACGCGGGCGGGCGCGGGACGCGGCGGGTCAGTCGCCCCGGGAGCCGCTCAGCGCGTTCGCACCGGCGACGATCTCGCTGATCTCCATCGTGATCTCCTCCTGGCGGGCCTCGTTCGCCTGCCGGGTGAGCGACTCGATCAGGTCGTGGGCGTTGTCGGTCGCGGCCATCATCGCGGCCCGCCGCGCGGCGTGCTCGGCCGCGGCGGACTCCAGCCGCATGTGCCACAGGCGGCCGTTAACGTACTGGCGGAGCAGGCCGTCCAGCAGCAGGAGCGGGTCCGGCTCGAACTCGTAGGCGGACGCCGCCCCCAGCTCGACCTCGCCCTCCTCCACCTCCTCGACCTCGAGCGGCAGGATCCGCCGGACGTTGACCTTCTGCGACAGCATCGACACGAACTCGTTGTAGACGACATGGACGCCGCCGACGCCGCCGTCCTTGGTCGGACGGTCGAACGCCTCCAGCAGCGTCTGCCCGATCTCGGCGGTCGTCGCGTAGTCGGGCCGTCCCGAGTCGCCGTGCCAGGACCGCTCGACCGGCACGTCCTTGAACCGGAAGTGGTCGATGCCGCGCTGCCCGGCGACGTACAGGACGGGCTCGCTGCCCCGCTCCCGCAGGTTCGCCATCAGGGCCTCGCCCTGCTTGATCGCGTTGTTGTTGAACGCGCCGCAGAAGCCGCGGTCGCTGCTCAGCACCAGCAGCGCGACCCGCGAGGTGTCCGGGTCCTCGTTCAGCAGCGCGTGGTCCATCTGGACGTGGTGGCTGATCAGCGCCTCGACCGCCCGGGTCACCTGCCGCGCGTACGGCATGGCCTGGAAGAGCCGCAGCTGCGCCTGAGAGATCCGGGCGGCGGCGATCAGTTCCTGTGCCCGGGTGATCTTCGCCGTGGACTTCACCGAGCGGATGCGGTTGCGCAGTGCGCGCAGTTGAGCGGCCATGACGGCCACGCTGCCACCGCCCCCGGCCGTCCCCACGCCGACGGGACGTCCCATCACCGAAGCTTTGTCGGGACTTTCCCCCGCATGCGTCCCGGATCACAAGGACCGCCTCGACGGGGTGGCGGCGATCACGTCCCGTCCCCGCGCAGTCCCCGCGAAGAGCCTCGGAACCGGCGTCGGACACGGACGTGGCGACCGTCACCGCGCCCCGAGGGCATCCCGGGCCGGAGCGCGGAAGGGCCGGTCATAAACTCGGGACATGGCACCCCCCGGAGACGACACCACCTCATCCGGTAGCGCTGTCCTGCTCGACGGGCTGGTCAAGCGGTACGGCGCGAAGACCGCCGTGGACGGGGCGTCCTTCGGGGCCGCGCGCGGCGAGATCACCGCGCTGCTCGGCCCGAACGGCGCGGGCAAGACCACCACGATCGAGATCTGCGAGGGCTTCCGCCGCGCCGACTCCGGCACCGTCCGCGTCCTCGGCCTCGACCCGGTCGCGGACGCCAGGGCGCTCAAACCGCGCGTCGGGGTGATGCCGCAGTCCGGCGGCGTCCCCGGCACCGCGAAGGCCGGCGAGTTCCTCCGGCTCGTCGCCGCGTTCCACACCGAGCCGCTCGACCCGGGCGCCCTGCTCGAGCGGCTCGGCCTCACCGAGCACGCCCGCACCCCGTACCGGCGGCTGTCCGGTGGGCAGCAGCAGCGCCTGTCGCTGGCCGTCGCCCTCGTCGGCCGCCCCGAGCTGGTCTTCCTGGACGAGCCGACCACCGGCCTCGACCCGCAGGCCCGGCACGCGACCTGGGACCTGGTCGCCGGGCTCCGCGACGCCGGGGTGTCGGTGGTGCTGACCACGCACTACATGGAGGAGGCCGAGCGCCTCGCCGACCACGTGGTGATCGTCGACCACGGCCGGGTCGTCGCGCAGGGCTCCCCCGCCGAGCTGACCGGCGCCGAGCGGCAGCTGCGCTTCCGCGCCCGTCCCGGCCTCGGCCTGGACGAGCTGCTCGCCGCGCTCCCCGTCGGCAGCGCCGCCAAGGAGTCGCCCGCCGGGCACTACCTCGTCGAGGGCGACGTCAGGCCTGAGCTGCTGGCGACCGTGACCGCGTGGTGCGCCTCGCACGGCGTCCTCGCCGAGGACCTGCGGATCGAGCGCCGCACCCTCGAGGACGTCTTCCTGGAACTGACCGGACGGGAGCTGCGCTCGTGACCACCCCAGCCGAGACCGGCGCCGCCGGGCGGCTCGACCTGGCGCCCGCGCCGGGCGCCGTCCCGCTGCCCCGGATGATCGCCGCGCAGACCGGCTACGAGCTGCGCGCGACGCTGCGCAACGGCGAGCAGCTGCTGCTGACACTGATCATCCCGGTCGTCCTGCTGACGCTGTTCTCCGCGACGTCCCTGCTCGACCTCGGGACGGGCCGCCGCGTGGACTTCCTCGCCCCCGGCATCCTCGCGCTCGCCGTCATGTCGACCGCGTTCACCGGGCAGGCCATCGGCACCGGCTTCGAGCGCCGCTACGGCGTCCTGAAGCGGCTCGGCGCGACGCCGCTGCCGCGGGCCGGGCTGATCGGCGCCAAGACCCTCACCGTCGTCCTGGTGGAGGTCCTCCAGGACGTCGTGATCGGCGCGGTCGCGCTCGCGCTCGGCTGGCACCCGCACGGCGACCCGTTCTCCGTGGCCGTCCTGCTGCTGCTCGGCACCGCCGCGTTCAGCGGGTTCGGCCTGCTCATGGCCGGGACGCTGCGCGCCGAGGCGACCCTCGCCGCCGCGAACCTGGTCTACATCCTGCTGCTGGCCGTCGGCGGGGTGGTGTTCCCGCTGACCAAGTTCCCGGAGGGGGTCCGGTCCGTTCTGGAGCTGCTGCCGATCTCCGCGCTCGCCGACGGGCTGCGCCAGGTCCTCCAGCACGGCGCGACGCTGCCCGGAAAGCCCCTGCTCGTCCTCGCGGTGTGGGCCGTCGCCGGTCTCGCCCTCGCCGCCCGATTCTTCCGCTGGGAGTAGGTCCGTGGCCCTCGCCGACGCCCCCGGTTCGGCCGCCGCCGCGGCGGGTGGCGCGAGCCGCGCCGCCCGGTTCTCGCTGGGCGCCGTCCCGCCGCCCGCGCTGATCCTGCTCGGCATCCTGTCGCTGCAGGTCGGGGCGGGCATCGCCAAGCACCTGTTCGGGGAGCTGCCGCCCGCCGCGCTCGTCCTGCTGCGGCTGGTCACGTCCGCGGCCGTCCTGGCGTTCGTGGCCCGCAAGGCGCTGCGGACGGTCCTGCGCGACCACTCGCGGCGCAGCCTGGCCGTCGCGGCGGGCTTCGGCCTGACGCTCGCGCTGATGAACTTCGCGATCTACGAGTCGTTCTCCCGGATCCCGCTGGGCGTCGCGGTCACGATCGAGTTCCTCGGGCCGCTCGCGGTCGCGGTGTTCGCGTCCCGCCGTCCGCGCGACCTGCTGTGGACGGCCCTGGCCGCGGGCGGCGTCCTGCTCCTGGCCCGGGGCGGCGGCAGCGCCACCGACCTCGTCGGCGTCGGGTTCGCGCTGCTCGCGGGCGTCGGCTGGGCCCTGTACATCCTGCTGAGCGCCGCCACCGGACGCCGGTTCTCCGGCTCCACCGGCCTCGCCCTCGCCAGCGTCGTGGCGACCGCGGCGATGCTCCCGGTCGGCGTCGCCACGGGCGGCGACAGGCTGCTCGACCCGCGGCTGCTGCTGCTCGGCCTGGGCGTCGGCCTGATGTCGTCGGTGATCCCCTACTCGCTGGAGCTGGAGGCGCTGCGCCGCATGCCGGCCCGCGTGTTCGGGATCCTGATGAGCCTCGAGCCGGCCGTCGCCGCGCTGGTCGGCGTCGTCCTGCTCGGCGAGGTCCTGTCCGGCCTGCAGTGGCTGGCGATCGTCTGCGTCATGGCCGCCTGCGCCGGAGCCACCCTCGGTGAGAAGACCCCGCCCGAGGCCCCTCAATCCTGACCGTTCCGCCCGTAGGGGCGGGATGTGGCGGGCGACCCGAGTACCGTGCAAGGATCGATCTCGGGACGGATCCGGCGTCCCGGTGAGAGCGAGAGGAGCCGCCGTGACCGGCCTGAACGACGACCAGGGGTTGCCGCCCGAGTTCTTCGAGGCGGGGCAGGCGTCGTTCGTGGACTTCCTGCGCCTGCACGCGCCCGATCTGCTGCCGGTCAACCGGACGCCCGAGGGCGCGCGCCCGCTGGACCTGCCGCACGGCACGACCGTCCTCGCGCTCACCTTCCCCGGCGGGGTGCTGATGGCGGGCGACCGCCGCGCCACGCAGGGACACCAGATCGCCTACCGCGAGCTGAACAAGGTCCAGCGCGGCGACGACCACTCGGTGGTCGCGTTCGCCGGAACGGTCGGCCTGGCGATGGAGATGGTCCGGCTGTTCCAGGTCGAGCTGGAGCACTACGAGAAGATGGAGACCGTCCCGCTGTCGCTGCCCGGCAAGGCGCGGCGGCTCGGCGCGGTCGTCCAGGCGAACTTGGCGCAGGCCCTCCAGGGCCTCGCGGTCGTCCCGCTGCTCGCGGGCTGGGACGTCGAGGAGAACGTCGGCCGCATCTACTCCTACGACATCACCGGCGCGCCCAGCGAGGTACGGCGGTACCACGCGGACGGCTCCGGATCGCCGTACGCCTCGGGCTCGCTGAAGAAGCTGTACCGGGACGACCTGACCGAGGACGAGGCCGCCCTCGTCGCCGTCCAGGCGCTGTACGACGCCGCCGACGACGACTCGGCGACGGGCGGGCCCGACACGTCCCGGCGCATCTACCCGTCGCTCGCCGTGGTCACCGCGGACGGGTTCCGCGCGTACTCCGACGAGCGCGCCGGGGAGATCGCCCACGCCGTCGTCCGCGGGCGCACCGAGCAGCCCGACGGCCCCGTCGCCCCGCTCCGCTGACGGCCGCCCGCCCGGCCCGGGTTCTGTCGTAGGCGCCTCGTAGGCTGCCGGTATGGCACGCGCGAACGAGGAGGCCGCCGAGCTGCTGCGAGAGCTCGCCGACCTCCTGTCCATCACCGGCGGTGACGCCTTCAAGATCCGGGCCTACGAGAAGGCCGCCCGGGCGGTCGAGGGCTTCCCGGACGACATCTCCGGCCTCGGCCTCCCCGGCCTCCGGAAGATCCCGACGGTCGGCGAGGCGATCGCCAAGAAGCTGCTCGACTTCAACCAGACCGGCACGATCCGGCAGGTGGAGGACCTGCGCGCCCAGATCCCGGCGGGGGTCCGGGCGCTGACCGAGATCCCCACGCTCGGCCCGAAGCGCGCCTACCAGCTGTACGACGAGCTGGGCATCTCCTCGGTCGCCGAGCTGTCCGAGGCGATCGGCGAGGAGCGGCTCAAGGGCCTCAAGGGGTTCGGCCCGAAGTCGGTCGAGAACCTCCGGCACGGCATCGAGCTGCTGGCGCAGACCCGCGACCGCGCCCCGGTCGACGTCGCGAGCGAGCTCGCCGACGACGTCGTCGCCGCGATCTCGGCGCTGCCCGGCGTCGAACGGTGCCAGTACACCGGGTCGCTGCGGCGCCGCCGCGAGACCATCGGCGACGTGGACGTCCTGGCCGCCTCGGACGACCCGCACCCGATCATGGAGGCGTTCAAGGCGCTTCCGTTCGTCACCGAGATCATCGGAAGCGGTGACAAGAAGACCTCCGTCCGCACCTCGCGCGGCCTCCAGGTCGACCTGCGGGTCGTCCCGCCGGAGTCGTGGGGCGCGGCGCTCCAGTACTTCACCGGTTCGCAGGCCCACAACATCCGGACGCGCGAGATCGCCGTCCGGGCGGGGCTGAAGCTGTCGGAGTACGGCCTGTTCGACGCCGAGTCCGGCGCGCTGGTCGTGTCCGAGACCGAGGACGAGGTGTACCGGCGGCTCGGCCTGCCCTGGATCCCGCCGCCGCTGCGCGAGGACACCGGCGAGATCGAGGCGGCGCAGAAGGACGAGCTCCCCCGGCTCGTCCAGGTGGAGGACCTGCGCGGCGACCTGCACACCCACACCGACCTCACCGACGGCGTCGCGTCCCTGGAGGAGATGGTCGCGGCGGCCGCCGCCCGGGGCCTGGAGTACTACGCGGTCACCGACCACGCCCCCGACCTGGTCATGCAGCGGATGACCGACGAGAAGATGCTCGCCCAGCGCGAGCGGATCAGAGAGCTCCAGAAGGAGTATCCGGACCTGACGATCCTGCACGGCACCGAGCTGAACATCGGCCCGGACGGCTCGGTCGACTGGGACGCCGACTTCCTCGCCGGGTTCGACGTGTGCGTGGCGTCCGTCCACTCGCATTTCACCCAGGGCCGCGAGGAGGTGACCCGGCGCCTGATCACCGCGTGCGAGAACCCGCACGTCAACGTGATCGGCCACCCCACGGCCCGGTCCCTCGGCCGCCGCGCCCCGGTCGACGCCGACTGGGACGAGGTGTTCCGCGCCGCCGCCCGCACCGGGACGGCCATGGAGGTCAACTCGTTCCCGGACCGGCTCGACCTGCCCGCCGACCTGGCCCGCCGGGCGCTGCGGCTGGGCGTGCGGTTCGCGATCGACACCGACGCGCACTCGGTCGGGAACATGCGCAACATCCGGTTCGCGGTCGGCACGGCCCAGCGCGCCTGGATCACGCCCGACGACGTGATCAACACCTGGCCGCTCCCCCGCCTCCGCGAGTTCCTCGCCAAGAAGGGCTGACGAAGCGCCGCGGGGCCCGTCCGGTCGTTTCCGGGCGGGCCCCTGCGGTCATCGGACGGCCGCGGGCCGTGAAGATCAGCGGGCCCCGGAGAAGCGGGGTCAGGCGGGCTGGGGCGCGGTGCGGGACGAGGCGGCCGGCGCGATGGTCTCCGCGGCGGGCATGGGGCCCCGGTCGCGGGTCGCGAACAGGATGCGCAGGGCCGTGATCCAGACCAGCACCGAGCCGAGCATGTGCAGCACGACCAGCGGCCCGGGAACGCCCATGAAGTACTGGATGTAGCCGAGCGCGCCCTGCGCCACCTCGAGCCCGACCAGGGTGAGGACGCGGCGGCGGTACACGGCGGGCGCGCCGGTCCGGAAGGCGACGATCAGGGCGAGGACGGTCAGCCCGACGGTCAGCCAGGCCAGGCCGCTGTGCACGCGCGTGACGTCCTCGATGGCGAAGCCCCAGCGGCGGGCCTTGTCGTCGCCCGCGTGCGGGCCGGTGCCGGTGACGACCGTCCCGGCGACCAGGACGACGGCGGCCGCGACCGCCAGCAGCCCGGAGATGCGGCGGAGCAGCGGCCGGACGATCCGCTTCGGTGCCGTGTCGCCCTCGCCGGAGCGCTCGTACAGGCCCACGCAGAAGATCAGCAGGGCCGGGGAGATCAGGAAATGCAGCGCGACGGCCGCCGGGTGCAGCTTGGACAGCACCACGATGCCGCCGATGACGGCCTGCGCGACCACGCTCATGGGCTGCGCGAGCGCCCAGCGGACCAGGTCCTTGCGGCGCGGGACGAGCCGCAGCGCGGCGACGAAGACCAGGACGCCGATCGCGAGGACGACGAAGGTGAGCATCCGGTTGCCGAACTCGATCGCCATGTTGGTGGCCGAGTGCGCCGGGTTGTGCGTCGGGACGAGGCTGTCGCCGGTGCACCGGGGCCAGTCGGGGCAGCCGAGGCCCGACTTGGTCACCCGGACCGCGCCGCCGGTCGCGACGATCAGCGCGTTGCCGATGACGCCGAGCAGCGCCAGCAGCCGCAGCGACGCCGGGGTCGGGTTCCAGAAGGAGTCGATCACCCGGGTCAGCGGATTGCGCGACGGGCGTGGGTCAGCAGCGGTCTCGGATCGTTCGGCCACGCCCTTCATCGTATGGCCGGGGCCCCGCAGCCTTGACCCGGCCCCCGTCCAAGGGTAGGGGCGTGTCGGACCCTGAACGCGGCGAAACGGGCGCGGCACGGGACGCGCCGGACGGCGGGTCGCCGGGGTCAGCCGTAGGGGCCCGGGGCAGGCGGCGGGACGAACCCGGACGGCCCCGGATCGGCCCAGGGCGGGCCCTGCCGCTGCGCGGGCGGCGCGGTGCGCAGGAACGTCTGCCGGGCCAGGCCCATGAGGTCCAGCAGGGAGTCGCGGCGGGCCTCGAACCAGCGGGGCTCGGCGACGCCGCGCTCGGCGCGCTTGTGCAGCAGGGCGAGCTCGGTCGCGGCGAGCTGGTAGTCCTCCATGGCCTTGGCGGCGCCGCGCCCGCCGAGCGTGCGGGCCCAGCGGCGGGCGGCCCGGCGGGCGGGGATGGACCGCAGCATCCGGATGTCGGCGGGCGTGACCAGGCCGGTCGGCTGGTACATCGGCAGGACGAGCTCGATCCGCTTGACGGTGTTGTGCCGCTCGACGAACACGACCGTGAGCAGGGCGGCGAGGACGACCGCGTCCAGGACGTAGACCGAGCCGAGGCCGCCGAGGCCCATGGCGGCGGCGCCGTTCCACAGGCCGTGCAGCAGCATGGCCGCGAGCAGGCCGAGGATGGGCGCGGCGAGGCGTCCGCGCCGGTGGGTGGCGGCCCAGGCGACGCCGATGCCGGTCATGGACGTGAACAGCGGGTGGCTGAGCGGGGCGACGACGCCGCGGAGTATGAAGACGGTCTGGAGCTGCTTGGTGCCGCCGAGGTCGAACGCCCGCATGTAGTAGGTGACGTTCTCCATCATCGCGAAGCCGAGGCCGACCATGCAGGCGTACATGATGCCGTCCGCGAAGCCGTCGATCTCGTTGCGCCGCCACCAGAGCAGGCCGAACAGCACCGCGCCCTTCAGCGACTCCTCGATCACCGGGGCGCCGAAGGTGGCGCTGACGAAGTGCCCCCGGACCTCCCCGAAGATCGGGACGGTCACGTAGAGCAGGCCGAGGGTGTTGAGGACGAGCGCGCCGAGCACGGCGACGCCGGCGCCCCACATGAACGAGAAGACCAGGGCGCGGGGCGGCTCCGGCTCCATCCGGTCGAGGGTCAGCACCAGCGCGATCAGCAGCGGGATCGGGAGGATCGCCAGGACCATCCCGACCCAGAACCCCGCGCCTCCGTAGAGGGCGTCGATGCCGAGCGCGGCGAGCGCGCACAGCGACGAGACGGTGAGTCCGATCACCAGGGCCACGGGGGGACGCCCCGGCATCCGCCCTTCGAGCACCGCCTTGGGATCAATGCGCGCCATAGCGGGAGCGTAACGGTCCCGTAAGGGCCGTGCGGACAAGACCCCGCCGACCTGCGGCGATCTTCCAGGAACCGGACGGCCCCCGCCGGCTGCCCGAACGGTCACCGCCGCCGGCCCAGGTACGAGGCGGCGGCGGCGCGGGCGGCGTCAGTGCAGGAGCGGGTCCACGGCGACGGCGGTGAACAGCAGCGCCAGGTAGACGTTGGAGAGGTGGAAGAAGCGCATGGGACGCAGGTGGACGCCCGTGACGCCCCGCAGGACGTCCCTGAAGAGCCGGTGTCCCTCGGCGAGGAAGACCAGGCCGAGGACGATCGCGACGGCCCCGTACACCGGGGTCATCCCGGCGACCGGCCAGAGCAGCAGCGAGCACGCCACGGTCGCCCAGGTGTAGGCGAGGCTCTCGCCGAGGACCCGCTTCTCGGACGCGACGACCGGCAGCATCGGGACCTTGGCGACCGCGTAGTCCTCCTTGTAGCGCATCGCCAGCGTCCAGGTGTGCGGCGGCGTCCAGAGGAACACCACGCCGAACAGGATGAACGGGGTCCAGTCGACGGAGCCGCGGACGGCCGACCAGCCGATCAGGACGGGCATGCAGCCCGCGATGCCGCCCCAGATGATGTTCTGGGAGGTCCGCCGCTTCAGCAGCAGCGAGTACACGAAGACGTAGAACAGGATCGCGAACAGCGACATCGCGGCGGACAGCACGTTCACCGTGAGCGCGAACCCGACCGTGGAGATCACCGCGAGCGCGATCCCGAAGGCGAGCGCCCGGCCCGGCAGGACCTGCGCGCGGGCCAGCGGGCGGCGCCGGGTGCGGCGCATCTTGGCGTCGATGTCCCGGTCGATGTAGCAGTTGACCGCGTTCGCCGCGCCCGCCGACATCCAGCCGAAGGCGAAGGTCAGCAGGACCCGGTTCAGCGAGGGCAGGCCGTCCGCGGCGAGGAACATCACCGGGATCGTCGTGATCAGGAGCAGCTCGATCACGCGGGGCTTGGTGAGCGCCACGTAGGCGCGGACGCTCGTGCCGAGCGTCCGCCTCTCGGCCGAGGTCGCCGCCGGAGGGGCCGAGACCGATGCCGCCCCCGGCATCGGGCCGTCCAGCTGCTCGACCCCGCGCTTGTTACTGAGCACCGTCACAATCGGGTCCACGTCCAACTAGGCAAGGGAAATTCGCGTCCGCCGGATCGCGTCCACCTGGCGGTGCCCCCGCGATCCTCGGGCCGTCCCGGGGCGGGTGCCCCGATCCGGTCTTGCTGCTGTCGCGGTGGGCGTCGTACCGGTCGCCTCAACCGCGGGTCCACTGTAGTCCGCCCCCTCCGGGGTTCACGCACCGGGGCACCGGACTCGCCGCGCGCGGCGTCCCGTGCGCGCCCGACCTGCGGCGTCTCCGCGGCCCGCCCGCCGGGACGCCCGGAACCGGGGGCGCGGGGGCCGGTCCTCCCGGCGGCCCG